>CBDHFQ010000033.1:0-417041 GCA_965262565.1 Bacteroidia bacterium | reverse complement strand
TTGAAGCGATCGGAATAGACATTTCGCTTCATTCGCTCAACAATCAAAAAGTTCTCCCACAGAGCCCCTTTGTCTGTGCGTAATGTCAGTGGATGGAAATTCTTGATAATAGCGTTTCTGATGCCATTGTCATAAAAATAGATCTTTTTACCTCGCTTAATCTCATTTCGAACATTTCTACTCAGAGATGGCAGCCGAAATATGACAAAGGATTTTTCTAATAAATCAATATAATGTTCTATTGTAGCTGGATCTGCTCCCAGCAATTGTCCCAATTCGTGATAACTTACCTCATTTCCCAACTGTAATGCCAACGCCTGTAGTAATTTCACTATTAAGGAGGGCTTTTTTATTTGGTCGAGGGTTAGAAGGTCTTTATACATTAGTCCATCAGTTAATTCATTTAATATTCTGATGGCCAACTGGAGGTCGTTTAACACCACTTCTGGATAATATCCATAAATCAATCTATTTTCCAGTAACGTTCTCTCATAAACATATCCGTGGTGATTGACCATTTCTGAGAAGGAAAGCGGATATAAAAGGAAGTCAAATTTTCTCCCTACTAACGATTCTTTTGTTTCTGATGCTATATCGATAGAAGAAGATCCCGTGACAAAAAGCTGAGCCTCCTTGACATGATCCGTAATCAGTTTTAGGACTAAACCAGCATTATGAATTCTTTGGGCCTCATCGATCACTACTATGTCATGATCACCTATCACGGTCTGTATCCGACTGATGGTAATATTCTCCAAAAGACTCCGGATTTCTGGGTCATCCCCTGAAAGCCAAAGTGTACGTTTCTCCAGTTGAGACACAAGTTGATGCACCAGCGTCGTTTTCCCCACCTGCCTGGGACCGATGATTACCATCGCTTTTCCTTTAAACAGAAATTGCTGTATATTTTTTTCCTGAATTCTGGGAATCATAAGGCATCTTCACTTGTAATCTCATTATTCGTAATCTTAAAATTAATATAAATTTTCGGATTTAAATCCAAAAATTTATAAGAAATGAATAGTAATGCAATACTTTCAGAATGATAGAAGGACACTCATCTAATAATGTAATTATATAGGGTTATTTGTAATGCATTAATTGCCAAGAAACAACACACATCTATAAGCCCTGAAAGGGCGACATATGATAACGTAGGGTGTTCGTTAAATGGAAAACCCTACGAAAAAAACGCGGAGTCGTCCAACAACAACTCCAAGGAAACACAAATAAAAAACGGCCAAGGTGTCTGTAGGATATAGTCTGGAGATGCGGGAGGAAATGCGCTAAGACCGAACCGATAGGTGAGTCCGAAAGACACCGATCAGCTGAAGGAGGAACGACGGAAAGCTGAGGCCCCAAAAAGCCATAAAAATCATCCGCTACTCCTCTAACTGAGAAGCAGCGGCAACGGTATCTAAAGAAATACGATGGCGACTTAAGGGATATCTATTCTAATATCGTCTACTGAGTATTGATCACCTGCAAGATTAGAAGTGGCGCGGATGTAAAACTCCTGAATATTTTCTGCCTTTCCCAAGTTCCAATACCCTTTCTTTAATTCTTTCCAATACCACCATTTTCCGTCTGCATCTTTAAAAGTCAATAAGATAGGGACTTCGGACTTTACTCTAATTCGGGTAAGATCAAAATTCGCCTTCCCTACCCCACTCTTCTGAGCATAACCATACAACCAATCAGTTCCAAACATGGCTCCATGATAAATATCAAGATTAGGATCAGTAGAAGTGGGTAGACAAGTACCATTCCCTTCAATTCCACCTTCCCCCGTATTAGGATTGATGCAGAAATCATCCCATAATAAATGGTAGTGAGGCCCTTCCTCTGTATAAGGAATATTGCCGGAACCAGGTCCATGGCTCATCCAGATGTACATAAAGCCATTTCCTCCTTTTTGTATATATCCGGGCCAAGTTACAAAAGTAGATTTCCAATTGGGAATAAGCGCAAGTGCATCGGGGTCGCTAAAAGTAATATCTGTATAAGCAGCACGTACGGCTGAACCTCCTACTTCATGTCCATCAGTTTCGCGAATGAGGGAAGGTTGTACGGTTACCTCTTGAGCGATTCCTTCTTCGATCAGTCGATCAATATCTACCTGGGGAGCTTCAGGGCTGGCAGTTAATTCGACACTGTCTACAGGTTCTTCCTTCATACAAGACCAACAACATACTGCACTAATGATAAGAACTAAATGGAAGGCAACAGATCTCCTACCCCAGAATCTACTGGCCAACAAACTAATAATGTTAAACATGACTGTTAAAAATTAATTAATGGTTAATGATATATAAAAAACATAGAGGGTCTTTCATTCTAGTTTCTGCTCTTCTGTGATTCTGTGTTGCAGTGGTTCAGTGTTTCTGTAGGTAAATGCTGTTTTCTTACCTCGGTTATCAGTAGGACATATATTTTTGTGCAAATGAAGCTTGCTCGCCCCTTTACATACACATTTCGTTTCATGGAAGAAAAAGGAAGATCAATGTGTGAAGCTTATTATAAGTGCTGTTGACCGAATAGCCTATCAAGATGAATTGAGTATAGATTTTGCACTTTTTGTCATGTATCAACTAACTTAATATCTATTAGATCGGCTTTTCTCAGACAACCGCGTCCTAAAATAAGCTGAAAGCATTTTACGAAGTAGATCTCGCAAAATGCTTCCCGATATCTTAGTACCAATTTGGTCAGTAAAAAATTTAATGCCCTTCGACAGTAAGTAATCTTCTTGCCTTCCTGTTCCTATCAAGGGTTAACTCGTAGAAATATGTCCCAACTGGTAAATGTGCCACATCTACTTTTACTTCATGATTCCCTGATGATTGTTTCCCTTCAAACAACACGCCCATTTGTTGGCCATATAAATTATAGAGAGAAAGTCGGACGGAAGTACTACGACTTAACTGATAAGGAATGACAGTAACCTCTTGAAAGGGATTAGGGTAATTTTGCCCCAGTTCATTTCCATCTCCTAACGTATTTTCCAAGCTAGTAGACATATCTGCAGATACTGAAACGTCATCTATTAAAAAACCGTCTTCGTCACCACTGGTATTAAAATCCCCTGTACCTATTTGCTGGAAGCGAATGACAAAAGTAGAGGTGAGCGATAAATTATTTGCCTCAGCTAAAGCCGAAACATCTACCACTTGTTCTGAGTACATCTGATTAGAATTATTAGAAGGATCAAGAGCTACAACTTGAACAAAGGAATTTCCACTGTCGCTGGAAAAATAAATACCTTCTTGCTCTTGAGTTTGATCAAAAACGTCTCTCCAAAAAAAGCGAAGCAATACATTGTTTTTTCCTTCAAGGTTCAACCTAAGATCAAGAGCTGAAGTAGTTTGATTACCATCTGAAGATCTTCCAATACCTGTATAAAATGATCCATTATTCGCTCCTGAAGTACTACTAAATATACTCACTCGTCCTCCAAACCTATGAGGAGCAAAATTCGGCGCTGTAGGAACCCCCATAGCAGGTTCTGAAGGATTCGCTTCACTCCACATTGGCCTAAACGTTCCTGTTTCAAAATCATCCTCAAAAGGAAGGATAGCATATTCAATCTCAGGAGAAAAAACTGCTACATCATCTAAAATAAAACCATCCTCATCACCACTGGTATTGAAATTCCCTGTACCTATTTGCTGAAAACGAATGATAAAATTAGAACTCAGGCTTAATCCATTTGCTTCTGCCAATGCATCAACATCAATATTAGGAGAAAGCTGATAAAAATTCTGCCTTTCTTCCCCTTGATTAAATCGATAGACCTGAACGAAATTCTCCCCTCCATTATCTGAAAAATACAAGCCTTCTTGCTCTTGTGTTTCATCAAAATAGCTTCGAAGAAAGAAGCGAAGCTCCACCTCTTTTTGACCTTCCAGATTGAGCAACAGATCCAAAGCAGAAGTCGTCTGTACTCCATCCACAGATCTTCCATTCAATAGCTGGAATGAACCGGAGTTCGAATTTTCTGAGCTACCAATAAATAGAGTACTTCCTAATCTCGTAGGGGCAAAACCAGGAGCTGTAGGTTGCCCATAAGAAGGCTCTGAAGCATCTGCTTCTTGCCACATAGGCCCGATGTTTCCATCTTCAAATCCATCGGAGAAGGGAATAGACGTGTATTCGATTTCAGGGACAAAAACAGAAATATCATCAATAATAAAGCCGTCTTCATCGCCTGAAGTATTAAAATTTCCTGAACCGATTTGCTGAAAACGAATGATGAAAGTAGAACTCAAATTCAATCCATTTGCCTCTGCCAGTGCATCTACATCTATTCTAGGAGATGATAGGTAAACATTTTGGGCTTCTTCTCCTTGATTAAAATTATACACTTGCACAAAATTTAAGCCCCCATCATCAGAAAAATATAAGCCTTCCTCCTCCTCGGTAGCGTCAAAAAAACTCCTTAGGAAAAACCGGAGTTCTACCTCCGTCAATCCTTCTAGATTGAGATATAAATCCAAGGCTGATGTGGTGAGATTTCCATCCCTACTTCTCCCTATCCTAAGTTGAAAGGAACCATTATTTGAATTCTGGCTTTCAATTATCCTTACAGCACTTCCGAAACGATTTGGAGCAAATCCCGGAGCTGTAGGCTGGCCATTAGCTGGTTCTGAAGGATTAGCCTCTTGCCACATAGGCCCTAATACTCCGCTTTCAAAACCATCTTCGAATGGTAAGCCTACAAATTGAATTTCAGGATCAAATACGGTTATATCATCTATTATAAATCCATCTTCATCCCCAGAAGTAGTGAAATTTCCTGATCCAATTTGTTGAATTCTTATAACAAAAGTGGAAGTGAGATTCAAATCATTTGCCTTTGCGAGAGCATCTACATCTATATTGGGAGACAAATTGTACACGTTTTGTGTTTCTTCTCCTAAATTAAATTGGTAGACAAACTTGAAAGTTGCTCCTCCATCATCAGAGAAATATAAGCCTTCCCCTTCCTGGGTTTCCTCAAAATAGCTTCTGAGAGCAAAACGCAACTCTATATCAGTTTGTCCTGATAAATCCAGGTTCAAATCCAATGCATTAGTCGTTAGTGCTCCATCTGTATTTCTGCCAATAAGTAAATAGAAAGAACCTGAATTCGCTCCATCGGGATTTTCAACTACTTCGATTCTACCTCCGCTTGCACCTGCTATACTGGGTAAAGAGGTCCAAACCGATTGATCCAGCACACCACTCTCAAAATCATCTTGAAAGATGATTTCTTGTGCACTAAGTTGAGCTCCCATCGAGAAACATAATAATAGTGAAATAAGTACATAAGTTAACATAGGTGTTGAATGATTATTCATAAAATTGTGAATTAGTTAATAAAATATAAATAGGTAATGTTTGATTTACTGTTACTGAAATACTCCCTCAACGACAATGAACTAATAGCATAATATTCTCACTGCCCTATATGATTTGATCTCTATAAGTGCACCAATTACCTATAAGGGTGAACATATTATACCATATCGAAACAACAATATTTCGACATAACATCTTAGTTATCAAAATTTAGAGCACAGATTTTTTATAAAGCAAGGATAGCAATTAATTCATCGACTGCTATTAGTCGAATCATGATACAATAATAAGGAAAGAATTAATAATAATCCTAATATTTATGACTAATTATTGATTAATCAATTATATATTATTTCTAATAAATAAATAATTAATCTATTTTTTTATATTTACAACGATATGTCAATATATTTCTTCTATAAAATCACCTATTCAGGCCATTAAATACCTCATAAGTAAATTAATGGCATATTCTACTGTATTATGTGCCTATATATTGACAATACTATTGCATTATTTAGGTTTTCCCCAAAAATGAGGATAACATTATGCAACGCCATTATTAACCATCCAATCTTTAATATCTAACAACCATTTTATTATCTTGGAAATGAACTTATCTACCAAGGTTCATTTAAGCGATACATAGGCGGTGAATAGGTCCAAAGAAGTGTATACTCATTGGCACAAATAAAAATAAGCTAACAAATGACAAGAAAGACAAAAACTAACTACTCATCAGACGTGAAATTAAACCGCTTCCCCTACATCCCAGTTTACCCATATAAATTACACATAGGCCTGGGTGATAAGGTAAATCACCACCCAGGCCTGCCTATATACTTATTAGTTCTGCTACGTCAATGGTAGCTTTTGATTATTGTTTAATAAACTCTACTCTTCTATTCTTGGCTTTACTTTCAGGAGAGTCTTCTTCCACTAATAATTCTGTTTCTCCTTTTCCCACTGTACTTAATTGATCCGAAGTTACATTAAACTGGCTTACCAAGGCTTCCTTCACAGCCTTTGCACGTTTTTCTGAAAGGGTTAAATTAGCTTCATCAGTTCCATCGGAATCTGTATGCCCTTCGATAAGTACTTTCACTTCAGGATTATCGGTAAGGATTTGTGCAATGCTTTTCAGTGTACCTACGGACTCGGGCTTTATATTAGCAGAATTCACATCAAAGGTAATTCCATAAGTAATAAGCCTACCTTCTTCAATAAGCTTAGAACGCATATCAGGTTTTCCTACAGCGTATCTAATGTTACTGACATAGTAATATTCATCAGGATTGGAGATACGAGAGAAAAATCGAATTGTATTTAACTTGGTTTCTTTTTCAAAAGCGCGAGGTAAATCAAAAATCTTTACCCCTTCTACATACATACGCATTCTCGTTTTTTGTCTCCAAATAGCTACATGCATAGGCTTTCCACGATGGGTACTATTCTTTTCTAATTGTGCAATAGACTTTTGATTCGTGGCGTCCAACTGACGATCAGGTGTCACTTTGCGATAAGTTCCTCCTCTATGATGATCTATTTCTAAGGTCAACAAATTTTCACCAGCTTTTTCTCTCGTTAAATCGTAATTTGGATTTTCTAAATCTGAAAAAAGAATACCAAAATATCTTACCCATCCATAGGCTTTTATATCGAAATCAAAAATGAGGTCAAATTCCAAGGTGAAATTATCTGGGATCTCAGAAATAAACTCTGGAACATAGGTTCCAGGATCTATCCCTATTTTTATCCATTTCCCCTCTGCATTATTTAATTTTACCACCTCAATAGAGGAACTGGAATTCCATCTGGCAGGTAAATCCCCTATCTCATCTTCGGAAAAGTCTTCAAAACCAATCAACTGTTCCCCTCCAACAAAATCATATTTTGTGTAAGCCATCAAAGGTGTTGCGTTTTCTTGCGGATCTGTAGCCACTTCTTGCTCACTATGTTCATTGTTAGGAATATTAGAATTCCCTTCATTAGCCCCTTCATTAGATGGATCAACAGTACCTTCTTCATTACCTTGAGGTTCCTTACCTCCCTGACCTTCTGAACCCGGAGTAAATACACTATCTAATACTTGGTCTGTTTTCTCGGCTGTGGTCTGTTCCGCTTTTCTGATGACTGTATTTTCAGCACTTCGCTGAACCCTATCCTTTAATCTTTTAAGAAACTGTGCTTCAGCCTGTTGTATTTGAAATAGCATCATAAAGCTGAGCAAAGTAAAAGAAATGGTCCATGATTTTTTCATAATAATATCGACTTTTAAGTATTAATAATATAGGGTTAACAAAAATATAGAAATTTCTATATTTAAAATAACAAGACAAGGATAAGAGCATTGCAGGCATTTATTGGCTACTCATACAGCTTTATTCATCGCATGTATATCTATTTAACCTTCGATATTGTGTAGGCCAATACATTCAATTTTACTATTGAATATACTTCAAGCAAAAAAGTAACCACTGTAATCGTTTTTTTTCAAAAAACATTGAAGGTAAATCAGGTAGATATCTAATAACTCATTGTCTTTATGAGTATAAATCGAAGATTACTTGTCTCAGCGTGTATATCTTTGAGGTGCATGATGGAAAAAACTTTAGGCACTACTACTCTTTGAAAGATCAATAGTGCCTATGAGATTATCATAACAGCAGAAAGGCCAAAGTGAATAATTGTAATTATTGCCTAAATTACTATTGGCAATACCATTCCCTTTAATAATCCGATTGAACTACTTTCCTGGATTCGATGACATTTCCACGATAGATCACCTGGAGTAAATACACACCACTTCCATTAGGGAAGGAAATCACTAATGTACGGTCGGCAAATACACCCTCTTCCTCAAAGATGAGCTTTCCAAGCATATCCATTAACCTGATTGTTACACCTTCAGATATTTCCCCTATATATTTTACTGTCAATTGATCCGAGAATGGATTTGGATAGACGTTCAAGCTTCCGTTCAGCTCGGTGGTGAAGCCACCTGATATGCGATTACGTGCATTAGGCGCATCTCCTACAACCACTAACTCTGGTATAAAAGTGCCTTTTTCTTTGGTATTAAATCTAGCTCGCTCATTGTCCACATTTGTAGCTGCGATCACAAAGGAAGCCATCTGATCATTTGATAGTTCTGCCTGAATGTAAGCTGTAACATCTATCTCGTAATAAGTTGCTGAACCACTCACTAAAAATGTTCCTACCACTTCCCCCTTCGCCGGAGCATTATTAGCCGTGATTCCCATTTCTGTCCATCCATCCGTCGTTCCTGACACCTGGATGTTCACAGGTAAATTACTTCGAGGATTGACTCCATACACCCTGAGTTTTGCTTGGTTGACACTAGTCAGGCTTTTCAAGTCAAATTTTAAATACGAAGTATATCCCCAGCTGATTTTATTTCGAGCTTCCATAAAGCCCTTACTTCCATAATTTTGATTCAAGGTGATGGAGGCATTATTGGTATGAGCATCTGCGAGTACTTTGAGTGTTTGGGGTTCACCATTTCCTCCTCCCTGATTGACTGTGATCACCTTCATATCTTCATCTGTCAATCCTTCTTCATCTGTAACGGTCAATTTAGCTGTATAACTACCAATAGTTTGATAATTATGAGAAACCTTCAGCCCCGTTCCAATATTTCCATCCCCAAAATCCCAGTTATAAGTCATTGGATTTCCTTCAGGATCAATTGATGCAGTCGCGTCAAACTGAACCGCCAGCGGAGCTGGCCCACTTTCTACATTAGTCGTAAAAGAAGCAGTTGGGGCCTCATTTGGCTGTACCACTTCTAATGCAGGATCTGTGTACATCGCTGGTATTAATTCTCGTGCCTGGCTTGAACTTTCCCAATACAGTTCTATCCTGGCATTTCCTCCTGCCTGAAAATATTCTACCTTAACCTGATGCTTTCCTGCAGCAAGAAAGATATTTCCGCTTGATTCTCTTGGGGGATGTACAGACCAATCATTCACCACTAATTGCCCATCTACCCACATTCTTACCCCATCATCTCCCATAAGAGAAAAGGTATATGTTTCAGAAAATCGAGTGGTCAAAGTTGTGGTCCATGATACAGAGAATTCCGTACGCTTAAATCCTTCTTTCGGTGGTACCACATCCCAGAAAAAATCTACTGCCCGATCTATTCTTTCAAAGGAAAGAGTATTAAATGCTCTATCAGAATAATATTTGGCATTCCAACCTCCACCGGAAGCAGGTAAAGCATTAATCCAACCCAAAATTAAGTCTGCGGCCACCTCATCTACCCTGCTTTTAGCTAAAGGAGGCATGGCATCTCCAGTATTAGCCTGATTGATCCGCTGATAAATGATAGATTTTTCTGGGCTACCAGGAACAATCAATTTAGCCCCTGCTATTCCCAAATTTTCTATGACCGGACCATTGATCAAATTTTGCAAATCCAAACCTGATCCTATCCGAGCGTCAAATTCAGAACGTGGCCCACCATTAGGTCTATGGCAACCAGAACAATTCGCATCCAAATAAGATCGTGCCCTTTGTTCGAGAGATGCTCGCTGATCATCCAGGCTTCTGGAAGTAATGTATCTGGTTATCTCTATAGGATCAACGGGCTTGCTAAACTTCTCGGGATAGGCGAATATGCCCAGATGCTGCCAGGTTTCTAGCTGATTCGCAGTAATTCCTGTAGAACCATAGGTTAAGGTTCCGTTCAGTTGGCTGGTCTGTGGTCCAAGAACTCCGCCAGAAGCTTGGGTATGGCAAGTTAAACACTCCGACCTACTGGGATACTGCCAGGTTAAAGAACGACTTTGTCCTCTTTGATCTGTGATCTGAAAATTTTCCAATACCCCATCTGAAAGCAGCACAGCATCAGTTCCAGTTGAATTCCATTTGTAGGTAAGTCCATAATATTTCTCTTGTGGCCCAATAATGATAAATCTGGTTTCCAGTCTATGCGCATTATTTGGATTTCTTTCATCTAATGCTAATTCAAAATGCTTAATAAACACCGTTCCTTCAGGAAATTTCCAATCCGAACGTGTATTAAAGTTCACTTTTTCAGCAGCAGTATTGAAGTTCCCATCATTCGGAATGACTACCCATCGCTTCTTAGCGGCTCCATCAGACCAGAGAGGGGTATTCACTGTGTAGGGAATAACTCCAGAAGCTGGTGTAAGATTAGCTAAATTCGAAAAAGCACCTGTTTGGGATAAATATAATGGAGGATTGATCGCAGGCCCATCAATGGCTAGAAGTTCCCATTGTTGATTATTTCCTCCGTGCCTGGTCCAAAGATGAATATTAGCTCCATCAGCTAAAGATACTCCTGACACATCAAGGTATTTATTATTGTGCAAATTTCTAAAGAAAAAATGTCCCTGATCCCCTTGTTCAAGGGCCCATTGCTGACTATTTGTTCCGGTCCAGGTCCATTGTTGAACATTGGTCCCGTTTTGAGTTCCAAAAGCAGCTGCTTCCAGATATTTTCCACTATGATTTGATTTGATGCGGTAAATATTAGCGGTAAGTTTCTCTAGATACCATTGTTGACTAGTAGTATTAGCTTCTGGCCACTGATGAATATTGCCCCCATTAGCGGCAGATTTACTCGCAATGTCTAATACTTTACCACTGTGTTTTGAACGAACATAATATAAGCCATCAGGGACAACAAATTGTTTGTTAGCAGATAGTTTCAGGAGGGATTTAGTTCCCATTTGACCTATATAAATTTCTCCATCTGTATCCTGACCAAAGGTAGGGAAATTTGCCCCCAAAGTGCTGATCAGGTTCTGTCCACTACCATCCAAATTAACCGACCAAATATTTTTACTACCATAATCACCAAAAATATATTTTCCAACCAGTTCGGGATGTGTAGTTCCCCTATATACAAATCCTCCAATTACACAATTACCTGCTCCTCCGTGTTCATAGAAAACCAGAGGATCTTTTATTGTACCTAGCATTGGATTGGGTCTTTCCATAAGGTCAGGGCGATCGGCATTTCCCTCCCTAAAAGGCCAGCCAAAATTTGCTCCTTTACTTACTACATTGATCTCCTCTTTTTTATTTCCACTATTAGATCCCACATTCCCTATATACATGGTACCAGTGGCACGGTCTTTACTCATTTTATGGGGATTTCTACATCCTATAGCATAATACTCTTCAAATACACTTCCATTAGGATTTACCCAGGGATTATCATTAGGAATGTAGTAGTTGGCTGTAGTTCCTCGATCAAATTGTTGCAAACTTCTTTGAATGGGATGGGAGATATTCCCCCCTCTTCTGTCTACATCAATTCTTAAAATACCTCCACATAATCTATCAGTCATATTTTGAGATTGAGTAGGTACTCCAAGATCGCCAATTGAAATGTAGAGAAATCCATCATCACCAAATACAAGTGCTCCACCTCGATGAAGATTGGTAGAAGTAAAATTGATTTTTTGGTCAATGAGGATTAGTTCCGAACCTTCTACATAGGTTTCATCGGCAATGTTTCTCGTCAACCGGGAAATTCGTATATGCCTCACTCCCCCTACTTCTGTAACATAAAAAAGATAGAGAAAATTACTATTAGGAGATCCGGCTTTGTTGAAATCCGGATGAAATGCCAGTCCCAGAATTCCTGAATCTTGTCCGTCCCATACCATATTTCGCATATTTCTGAACAGTTGTTTTTCAGGATTTGCCATTCCCTTGTCAAAAGAATAAATATTGCCACTTCGCTCCACGACATATAATCGATTACTTCCAGGGGCTTGGGCCATATCCATCACTGTATTAAAGCTCATTCCAGATTTGTAAGGACCAATCTCTAATACTGTAGTGCCTGATCCCGAAAGAGAGGCGGGAAACACATTGTTAAGATAAGGTTGGACAGCTTCAGCTTGTGTTAAGCCAGGTACCATGATCATCGGTATGGCAGCTATCATTAACACACCTATCACTGCCCATATAATCCGTAGAGGTTTAGGGGAGGTAAAGATTAAACTCATAGATAGTAGTTGATATTAAACAGATATATTTTACTTGTAATAAATTGACTGTCAGTCATTTTTGCATATGGAAAAATCCCTGAAAAATACTGTCAGGATTACGAAAGGTGAGAAAGCGGAGTATCCTTAGAAAAGAGTAAGATATTTATGATGGCAAATATAATTTTACCAATCAATAAATTTAATTTTTACTGTAATAACTGTTAAAAATAATTATTATTCAGTAAAATTTTCATCATTTTTAGCTAAAAATACAAAATTATTATCCTTACTTCAGCCAAGATGAAATACATTAGTTTTTGTACTGAATCAGAGGAGGTATGAATCCCTCAGAATGTACTTACATCAGGTTGGCTGATGATCTTTCTCACTCATGAGATATCTCATTTTCCTCCATCGTACAACTATCTATATTTTTATATAAATTAAATTATTTACCATGAAATACTACCACTTACACCCGACCTTCAAAAAACATCTGAAAAAATACAGAAAGGCGTTTATCAAGTATCAACTTTACCCAAACCATTACCTTCGACGCTCACTAAAACGAAAGTTAAAAATGCTTAAACGGCGAATCATATATTGGCACCAGGCGATAAAAATGGGTGTTACATTAGGTAGTCTATTCGCTTTATTACATGTTCCTGTTCAAGCGCAACTATTTCCTGCCATACTCAAACCTACTTCATTAAATGGCGAGAATGGATTTGTTATCAGTAATCGAAATGAGAATCTAAAGATTGGAGATCATGTAGGTAGTGCAGGAGATGTGAATGGGGATGGCATCACAGATTTCATTGTGGGTGGAGGGGGACAACAATTCGTCATTTTCGGCCGAACTTCTGGTTTTAAAGCTAATATTGACATCAATTCTATCGACGGAACCAATGGATTTACCATATTATCCTTTGCAAATGCGATCAACAGTGGTGGAGATGTGAATGGAGACGGGCTGGATGACTTAATTTTGGCAAATAATTTCGATATCCCGGATAGTCGAGGCCGAACAGGAAGAGTCTACGTCATTTTCGGAAAGAATGGTAGCTTTCCAACTACGATTAGTTTTAACGATTTGGATGGCAGTAACGGATTTGTTCTGAATGGAATAGACAATGAGGATAGAGCAGGGAGTTCATTGAATATAGCAGGAGATATAAATAACGATGGAATAGATGATATTGTCATTGGTGCCAAATACGCCGATCCTGAAGGCATAAGTGAAGCTGGAGAGGCCTATGTAGTTTTCGGCACAGATCAGGGATTTGGTAGCACCTTTGAATTATCTGGTTTGGATGGAAATAATGGATTCGTTATTAAAGGTATTGGGGATCGGAATTTACTGGGAAGGGCTGTGAGTAGCGGTGGAGATATTAATGGGGATGGGATCGATGATCTCGTTGTCGGCGCCTCTGGAGTAGACAGAGGATCTGTAATAAATGCTGGAGCTACTTATGCTATTTTCGGTAGTAGCACTCCCTTCCCCCCCAGTATTGAGGTTTCTTCTTTAAATGGGACGAATGGATTTGAAATGAAAGGATTAGGTGGTTCCAGTAGCCGTCTAGTGGAAATCATCGGAGATGTTAATGGCGGGGGCTTGAGCGATGTGATTATCTCAGCTGTCAATACAAATGGAGGTGCAGGTGAAGGGTATGTTGTATTTGGCAATAGCGCTGGCTATAGTGGATTTTTGGATATCAAAAACCTGAACGGGAGTAATGGTTTTTTTATTCCTGGATTAAAAGGAGGAGATAATTTGAGTGGCTCTTTAGGAGTAGCAGGAGATGTCAACGGAGATGGGTTAGCGGATATTATTCTGGGGGCTGCAAATGCAGATCCGGACGAGAAAAGTTCGGCAGGAGAATGCTATGTAATTCTGGGAAGTAACTCTCCTCAAGAGACACGTTTTGACCTTTCAGCTTTAGACGGAATAAATGGATTTACTTTTAAGGGCGAAATTACTTATAACCAAGTGGGCAGTAAAGTAAGTGGTGCGGGGGATATCAATGGAGATGGCGTGGATGATATAATTATAGGAGCCAATTCATCTGATCCCAATATATCATCCAGAACTGGAGAATGCTATGTGGTTTTTGGAGTTCAGAGTGATGAGCCACCTTCGGTTACCCTATCTCCTGCTGCTGATGCTATGGTAAATAATGCAGTTCCAAAAGCAGATGAAAATTTTGGAACTAACAATAAAATGTATGCGCGAAACAAACCTAATGGTTGGGCTTATAAGGCCTATCTACAATTTTCCCTGGAAGGGCTATCCCTGGACAAAGTCAATCAAGCTAAACTGCGCCTTTTTGGAGAAAATCAATTCAATAATAGAGAAATTAAAGTAGCAGTGTTCGAAACAGCATCAGACTGGCAGGAATTGGAGATCACTTATAATAATGCTCCAGGAAAAATAGGATCAGAATTAGATGAAGTAGTAATTGATGGTACTTCCCAATACTATGAATGGAACGTCACTTCATTTGTCAAAACTCTATTTAATCAACAAGCAAAGAAAGTGTCATTTTTGCTCATTTCTACCAATCAGGATGACAATTATGATTATGCTCGATTCAACACCAAAGAAGCCACTCAAAACCCTCCACTGCTATTTCTCAGTACCGAATCTGATGAACCTGTAGACTGCATAGCGAGGGAATTCATTCCTTCAGCAGATGCTTATATCAATAACAAATCATATTTAAGTGATAACAACTTTGGAACCAAAAAGACTCTTGTTGCGAGAAATAAACCTAATGGTTGGGGATATGAAAGCTATCTACAATTTGATATCGAAAGCCAGGGAACGCCTGATCGGGTCATCCTTCGATTATTTGGCCAAAACCCCGACAACGACCGGACAGTCCATGTAGGTATTTTCCCTACCTTGGACTCATGGGAAGAAACACAGCTAAGCTTCAACAATGCTCCAGGACCTCAGGGAGATCTTATTGCATCAGCTAACATAAGTAATCAGGAAAGATATTACGAGTTTGATGTTACGGAAGGAATTCTGTCAGAGGTAAATAAAAATGGTAAAGCCAGTTTCCTTTTACAATCTTTAGAAACGGACAAAGATTACGATAGGGCAGTCTTTCATTCCAAAGAGAGTTTGGGATTTCCTCCCCAATTATTATTCTTTTGCAATGAACAGTCTACCACAAAAATGCCATATCACCTGGAAAAAGTCGGAGTTTCAGCTGACCGAGTGTCGAAAGCATCTTCTATTCTCAAGGTATTCCCAAATCCTGCTATCAGCGACCTCCATTTTGCCTTAAGCGCCGATACCAAGGGGCCAGTATCTGTTGGCCTATGGGATATGGCCGGTAGAAAAGTGCGACAACAAATATATCAAAAGCATGAGTTTGATGTAATAGATCGTTTTCATGTAGAAGCACTTCCTTCAGGTATATATCTTTTAAGCATTCAGTTACCAAACGAAATTATCAATAAGAGAGTGATGATTCATTGAAACAAATGTCATTTCACTTAACACCACACTAGATTTTTATGCATCCTAACTTCAGAAAATACAGTATTTCCCTATTGAGATATAATATTTGATGGATCATTATCTCTTTCATGTTAATTCCAAAAAAGAAGAGGAAGTCTCAAAAGTCGACTTCCTCTTCTTTCATTTATCGAAATGATAGAATGTAGGCTAAATTTTGAATAACTCTCAAATAATCGGCAAGAAATGGCCCTGAATTTACACATTTTTAACGAGTTTTCGTACTAAATGACTTTTGAGACAGTCTCTTTAACATTTAATGAAATACTATGGAAATCGTAGCTAAGGCATCATAAAACTGGAACTATCATTTGTCGCACTCCTCTACAGAAGTATCTATTAAGGAACCTCCAATGATTTGATTATCTATCCCATAGTCTTTGATCAGTAAATTGTTCCCTGCATCATTTACCACATTCTTAAAGGAGGTAGGCCGTATATTGGGGGCATGCTCTCTCAATCCACTAAGCTAATGCCTTGTATTTTTACCATACACCTTCTTCCCTAATTGATAATTGACCCCCAAACTAAGGGTTGGTAAATTAAACTCGTCAAAGCTATCTTCAGTCCCTTCATCCAGAATGGGATTCACAAAACTACCAATGATAATTCGCCCAATGAATGAATCTGATGTCAATTCAGTGCGAGTGGTTACATTTCTGGAATAAGATAATTCTAAATTCAAACTAAGTCGGGGAACTTTGCTGAAATGAAAAGTCTTACCTATGGTAAGTCCTAATTGTATGGGTCTAATAATAGGTTTTACGACCACTGTTTCATAAAATGCCTGGGCTAATTCATTTGTTTCCACAAATTCAAGGACATCATCCAGCAAATCTAGATTATCCCCAATATCGTATTCTTCCACAAGTTCTTGAGGAGTAGCAGTAAGGGAAAATCGTTGAAACTGCAAAGATAGACCTACATATAAATCTTTAAGCCGAACAAAATGATAGGCCGTTCCCAACTCAAGGACAAAACCGTTTTTCAACTTATCCTTTAGCAATTGTTTGCGGGCTATTTGGGACGGATTATCATCGGGCAAAAAATCTAATGCTGTGATAACATAGGCTCTGGAAAATTGGCCAATTCCAATATAGCCTGATATATGAGCCTTTGTATTAAACCGTAAATCGATCGCATTTTGAATCGGGAATTGGGCCTTTACACGAAGGGCAACAGCAGGAACGTATTGGCTATTCGACCTAACTGATTCCTGGCATAATATTTTATTCGTTGGCCAACATAACATCATTAGCGCCAATAAATAAGGATAAAATTGATACATAGTCCTATTCCTTTACTCATTTATATGTTCACCTTCTCGATAAGCCAAATAACCAACTTTCTCATGAAGATAATGTATTTCCTTAAAACCATTGTTCTGATCTCACCAGCTCCCCATCCGCCAATTCAATGATCCGATCGCTATTTTCTGCAAATTCTTCGTCATGAGTAACGGCGATAATAGTCTGTCCACGTTCTTCAGCTAATTGGCGAAATATATCAAAAACGATCTGGGTGTTTTTGGAATCTAGGTTTCCTGTAGGCTCGTCTCCCATAATAATGGCAGGATCATTAATCAACGCTCTTGCAATCGCCACCCGTTGTTGTTGACCGCCTGATAATTTACTTGCAGCTTTAAACGCCTGATCTTTAATACCCAACATATCCAATAACTCTAAAGCGCGTTCCTTCACCTCTTCTTTGGATTTCTTCCTCAGCTTTTGAGCAGGCAACATTACATTTTCAACAGCCGTAAATTCAGGCAACAAATAGTGAAATTGGAACACAAAACCAATATGCTCATTACGAAAAGCAGCCAACTGATTCTGCGCTTTTCCAGTGAGTTCGACATTGTTAATAGTTAAGCCTCCTTCATAGTCTGTATCCATCGTGGATAACACATAAAGCAAGGTAGACTTCCCAGATCCTGACTTTCCCATAATAGATAGAAATTCTCCTTTTCTTACCTCAAAACTAAGTTTTTTTAACACCTGGAAGGTCTGAGGTTCGTGAAAGTATTTGGTGATATGTCGGGCCGTTAAGGCAATATGTTGATTCATTTATTTATTGACATTAAAAGATATAAACATGACTGATATTTGAAGTGTCGGCTTACTTTCTCGAGGTGCTGGCCTCTTCATAAAATCGCTTGACACTGGATTATCCTCTTAGAATGGCTACCGGATCTACTGCTGCTGCTTTTTTTGCGGGAAGGTATCCCGCGATAAAGGTGGTCAACAGGCCAAAGAAGATTCCCAAGGCATAATCTTTCGCTCGATAAGCCATAGGTAAATGTTCCAGGCTAGCCAAATCAAAAGGAATACTTCCTACTAACATAGAAATCAGATAACCCATTCCTAAACCGGCTAATCCTCCCATAAAACCTATAACGATCGATTGAGTAAGAAATATGTGTACAATATCTCCTCCATCGAATCCCATGGCTTTTAGAATGGCGATCTCTCTAATTTTTTCATTGACCGTCATATTCATAATGTTGTAGATTCCGAATCCAGCAACAATAAGAATCGTCAGTGAAGTAGCCAGCGCCATATAATCTCTCAAGGTGCTGGATGCCTCTAACTGGCCATTTGCTACTTGCCAGGCTTCCACCTCAAAAGGAATAAAGGGGGCAATCCTATTTGCCACCTCTCTTGAGGCAGCATAATCATGGACATTTATTTGAATATCCGTCGCATAACCCAGATTTTCTTGTATCATTTGCTGTGCAGCACTTAACTTAACAAATGCCTTGGCATTATCTACACTTCTAATGGTCGTCTGGATAATTCCAATAATTTCGAAGCTTTTAGAGATGCCACCTGGTGTATTCACCAGAACCTGATCGTGTAAATGTAAGCCCAACCTATTTGCTAAATCTATTCCTATCACCACGCCTTCGTTCCTATGATTCAATTCATCCCAATTGCCCTGAACAACATACTCCTTCATATCAAATAATTGGTCCTCTTTATCTGCATCTACTCCTGAAAGTATACCGTTTACCTCGGTTATTCCAGATTGAAAAAAGACGTTAACATTTACCTGAGGAGTAACAGCCGCTATTCCCTTTTGTTGTTCCAAAAACGACAGAATGTGTTGCGAATGTTTTATTCCCTCTGTATAATTTATGATCCTGGGATGACGTAAATGAACCATCTGATGGGGTTCGGAATGAAGGCTTTCCAGGATGTTCGTTTGATCATCTGGCAGATCGTTGTAAATTCGGATATGGGCCATAGTACTGAAAGCCAACTCATTTTGTATGTTATTTACTCCTGCCATAAAGCTATTCATAAATACATACATAGAAATCCCAAAGGTTACGCTTAACATAGCTACCAGGGTTTGTTTTACTCTGGAAGTGAGATATGCAAATGCGATTTGATAATTGGTTCTATTTTTCATCTTTATCTGTTGTTGGAAGCACTAGTAATTGAGATTCGTCGATTCCTTTGATAATCTCGGTCCAATATTCATTCTGAAGGCCTATTTCTACAGGAACCAGGCTACCATCTGTTAACAGAACTTCATTCTCTGGCGTGAGATATGTATTGGGAACCACCAGTACGTTTTTCTTTTTGTCAATGATAATATTGGCTTGTGCTTGTGTATTGGTAAACAAGACCTTAGGTAACTCATCGAATACCGCTTCTACTTCAAAGGATTGTTCAGTCAGATTAAAAGCGGGATAAATTTTATGGATCTTGGCCCAATATGCTTTGCTTTGATCGGTATTTAGGGTAATGATCACTTTTTGATCAGTTGTTACATAAGAGATATCCTCTTCTGCGATGTATAATTTAACGATAGGGCTACCTCCACCAATTTGTGCTACCGATTCTCCCTTTTTGACTAGCTCCCCTTCCTTTTTGAATACTTGCAGAACCGTTCCTTGTATGATACTCGAAAGAATATAATCTTGATTGGTATTCTGTTGGACTTTTAATTCAGTTTCAGCATTTTTAAGACTTAGCTGTCGGCTCTTTTTTAAATCCGCTAAAGACTGTTCCAACATCTCAATATTTTTTTCAGCGGATTCGTACTGAAATTTAGCCCTGTCATAGTCGGATTGTGAGACAGCTCCGGTATTAAGTAGATTAGCATAGCGATCGAATTGACGTTTATCATTATCTCTCTGAAGTTTCCCTTGATCTATTTGAGCTTTTAATTGTTGTATTTCAGGAGATTGGTCCGTAGCCCTTTCCAGAGCATCAGCATATTTTACCTGGGCATTAGTAAGTTGGGCTGATGGTACTTCATTAGAAAGTAAAAAGAGCGGCATTCCTTTTTCCACCACATCTCCTTCTTCTACGAATACCCGATCCAGATATCCTTCCGTTTTAGCTGTAACAACATACTCATCTTCTGTCATCACATAACCATAAGCAAAAACGGCATCTATGAGATCCTTGCGCTGGGGATAGGTTTTCTCTTCGGTTTGACAGCCTGCCATCAGTCCGAGGCTACCTACGATAATTATATATTGAATAAACTTTTTCATGATTTACTGTCTGGTAATCAGGTTTGCGTATTGAGTATAAAAATCAGATAATGCTTGAAGATATGCCTGTTCTGCTTTCAAATATTCTTCAAAAGTGTTCAGGTAATTATCTAGACTGACCAATCCCTGTGAGTATGTCTGAAATGTCAATTGGCTGTTTTCGTCAAACAATTGAAAGGTATCAAATGTCAATTCCAGTACGGCCTGGCTTCTTTCATATTCACTAAGCATGTATTCATCCTGAAAGGTGGAATTTCTTTGATTGTTCTGGTATTCTCGTTTGGCAATTTCTAAATCAATTTTGGATTCAGATAGACTATGTTTATTCGAAAAGCCAGAGAAAAGAGGAATATTCAGGCTTAAAGAAACATAACTATAATCTGTCCATGCTCCATTCCCAAAGGATAAACCAAAATCATTTCTGAATTGCTGTTGACCAAAATAACCGTTTACCGAAAGAGTAGGGAGAAAAGCTGCTTTTCGGGATTTTACCATTAACTCTGCCTGTTGGAGCTGTTTTTCAGATACCTTTAAGCTTAAGTCAGGAGTTAGTTCCTGGAAATCCGGAAAATCAGAGGGTTCAATAGATATTTTTTCTGTTAGTTCGAATTCCGTACTTATCGGAATACCCCATAAAATAGAAAGCTGTTCATAACATTGTTCAAGTAATGAAATGTTCGCCCAATGATTCTGCCTGACTTGATTTAAATTTATCGCTGCTTGATTGACTGCTATTTGAGTGACTGCTCCTTCATTGAATCTTTGTTGACTCAACTGATATATACTATCCGCTATTATCAGATCTTTTTCACTGCTATTTATTGCTTCTTTAGCTACGAGGGCAGTGTAATAATAAAACGCTACTTGTTGCTTTAAGCTTTGTTCAAATGCATCTGCCTGAGCTCCTACCATAGCAATATCCATTTCAGCTATCTTAGCCTGAACCTTTGACTGCCAATTAAATATGGACTTAGACACGGAAATACCAGCATTGTAGTTGTACTCCTGCCCAAACTGAGCATCCACTGTTTCGCCAGGCTGCCCAAAAATTTCTCCCGGTAAAGGAGTAGTAGCTAAGCTGATATTCCGCTGACCTGAAAAAGATCCTGAAATGGTTGGTAATCGATAATTTTTAGCTCTCTTATGTGCCAGATCGGCTTTTTCTTGTTGAAGCCGGTATATATCCAAATCGGGATTATTTTTCATCGCCAACGTCCATGCTTCATCCCAGGAAGACAGGGAGTAACTTCCAGATATCTCTTGACCTACAGACACATTCCAGGTGATAATCCACATCCCGATCCAACAAATCAACATAAGATACCTGGTCGTCATTATATTCTTTTCCATGTTTTAGTAGTGCTAAAAAATGACAAAGAAATGCTTAACTGCAACTCATCCGTTCCATTTAAGATAGCGGTACAATCAGCAGTTTTTCCTTTTAATGGACTGTAGATGGTTCCGTCGACCCATTGTCCATTTTGATAGGCCAAATCAGAGAGAATAATCATTCCCTCGATAGGACGATCTCTTAATGATTTATCAGGATTATTTCGATCTGTCTTAGGTTCTCCCTTTTTGTTGTTCGGGGCTTCCAACCAAACAATTTTTCCAAAATAGTGGTCATTTTGCAGAAAAATTTCGATATGAGTGTTACCTTCTTCATTGACCCAGGTACCAAGGATCTCGCTCCTTTGTTCTTGTGCCCATCCAAATGTTACTGAAAAACTAAGTAGGGTGAAAAAAAGAATACGTTTCATACTTTCTGGTTATTGTTTTCTCAAATATGCGAGGAAATGGAGGGGAAGGATGCGGGCTTCAAATCGAATTGAACAAAAGGAAATCTGAATTGACCAGCATCTCGCCGTTTCAATCCATTGATAATATAGACCTAGCAAGAAGTAAGTTAGCTTCGTATGCTGGGAAACATCAGATAAAAAATGATGGTGGCCTCGGTGAAATAGAAAAAGCAGTGATGGGTCAAAACGCGTACATCTACTAACAATTGAGCAGCTTCCAATTAACTTAGTATGTTAGAAGAGTTTGGAATTCTATCTACTGCTTGAGATGCAAATAAAAAAGAAGCTAATATATCTTCTCTTTCCCAAAAAGGATACGCAGTTAAAATCGCTACTCTACATGTTTCAACTTGCGATCAAAAAAATCTGCCGTAGCTCTATAAGCTTTCAACCAATTAGCATGCAACAAGAATCCGTGAACTTCATCAGGAAATACCAGCAACTCGTAGTCCACCTTTCGCTTCCTAAGTTCATTTACTAAGGTAACCGTTTCATTAAAAGGCACATTTCGATCGTCATCCCCATGGATCAATAATACAGGAGAACGCCATCCATCCATCCACGCTAAAGGGGAAGAGTTAAAAGCGAGTTCGGCAGCTTCGGGAACTTCCAGGGGATTGTAAGAAGGAATAAAATTCTGGATGACCGGATTCCAATCATGTACTCCATGTATATCTACTCCCGCAGCAAATAAATCGGAAGCTCGTGCTAATCCCAATGCTGTCAAATATCCCCCATAAGAACCTCCCCATAAACCAATCTTCTCTGGGTCCACATCTTCGCGACTTCTCAAATATAATCCTGCTCCCATGACATCATTAAATTCACTCGCTCCTACAGCACCATAATTAAGTGCCTCCCTAAACAAAGTACCATATCCAATCCCACTTCGATAATTGACAGATAGCACTACATATCCTTTATTTGCTAAATACTGATTCATGGCGTAGGCATTGTGATAATACCCTCTGTGATGAAATCCTAATAGCATCTGCCTTCTAGAACCACCATGAAAAAATAATACCGCCGGATGCTGCTCTCCAGGCTGAGCATTTGGAGGAAGGAACAATTGACCGTGAATCGGCATTCCATCAGCTGCAGGAAATATGACTTGCTGAGGTTGGACGAGTAGATCAGAAGGAAATTGATGAGGGATCGTATTTGGTGCCAACGACTGCGACTCGCCAGATTCTGTAATAAGTGCAGGAAAAGCTGGAGTAGTAGGCCCGGAACTCAGGCATGCAATAACACCCGCTTCATTGATGCTAAGTGGCGACCATTCTATTCCATTTCCCTTAGACAATTGTTCAGGCGTTCCTCCATTGACAGACACTTCCCAAATATGTTGTCGATCTATATCTTCCTGATTGGAAGAATAAAGTACTGTTTCGGCATTAGCAGAAAGAGAAACATATTGAACCTCAAACGCTCCAGGTGTTAATAGCAAGGGATCTCCTCCATCAGCAGAAATGCTATACAAATGTGTCCAGCCCTTTTTCTCCCAGGGAAAAACTAATCTGTTGTCGGCTCCCCAAAGCAATTGGTTCGCTGCAGAAATAAATCTAATCGCTGAGCCCATTCCTTCATCAGCGGTCCAAATGGTTCGAACTGAGTTGGAATCTATATCTGCTATACATATGCTCCAGGGAATGGCACTCCGCTTTGGCCCAAATATTTGGGGCCGTTCATAAGGAGCTCTGATAAAAGCGATAGATTTCCCATCTGGCGACCATACGGGATTACTGTCCTCATCTACCCTTGGATCAAAATAAGTAATGCCCCCTTCCTGCATATCAAAGACACCGATAAATGAATGATCACCTCTATTGCTCACAAAGGCCAATTTAGACTGGGACGTATTAGGGGACCAACGTAACGATCCCGGATTTCCTCTAACGGTACATATTTTTTCTGCTTCAGCCTCAGAAGTCAGTTCCAATACGTACACCGATTTCCCCTTAGAATAGGCTAGCTGTTGCCCATTGGGATGAAGTTCGTAGTTACCACTTTCCAACATCATCTCAGCCTCTCCCCCATCAATCGAAATTCTCCAAACCGACCGCTTAGCTTCCTGGGCTTCGCTTCTAGGATTAGGTACCTCTCCTTGCCGATTAGGGGCTCCCCCACGGACATACAAAATTTGAGAGCCATCGGGAGTAAATGCAAGAGAACTGATAGCTTGTCCATCATCTTCTGTATAGGCGGTAATAGCTTTGCCTCTAAATTCCGGTCCTTTTGCCACCCAAATATTTCTTACCCCTCGTTCGTTAAACACCCAGGCCACTTGTTCACTGGTAGGGTGGGTAATAAGATCGGTAGGAAAAGGGGCACTCATCACTTGCTCCAAAGTAACCTCCGATTGTGCATGAAGACTGTAAAAAGGAATGAATATATATCCCAAGACCAGGAATCTATATAGAAACGTATGAAAAGTTTTCATCAATTAGGCTAATTAGAAGTGCTGATAAAGATTCCTTCAATTTATCAAATAGTACAATATGACCAAAAATCCAAAGTATCTTCCTGGATCAATACCTGTTCACAACCACCTCACCAGATAGCCACACCTATTTATCATTCGTATGAGAAAGAGAATGTCACCTTTGGAAAGAGTCTTTTTCCAGTTTCTAAACAATAAATAAAAATCTTAATCCAATGACAGTTCCATTTGAACATTGCAGCGAGCATAAGGAGATGGCTGACCAATAACATCGGTAAAGCCTAATTTTTTATATAGACGTAGAGCAGGAGTTAGAATTTTATTACTCTCCAAATAAAGTTTATTCGCCCCAATAGATCTTGCTTGTTGAATGACTACCTGTCCCAACTTAAATCCAATACGCTTCCCCTGTACTTTAGGAGAAACTGCCATTTTAGCTAACTCAAAATCGTATTCAGGATGATCCATTTTTATTAGCGCACAAGTTCCCACAGGCTCTTTTTTGTATAAAGCCATAAAAATATACCCTCCTTTATCTATGATATAAGTTTGAGGATGGTCGAGCGATTGATAATCCGCCTCTTCCATCGTAAAATAGGTCGAGATCCATTGTTCATTGAGCTGTTTGAAAGCTAACTGATAAGAAGGTTGGTACGGAACAATAGAAATATACTGAGCTTCCCTTTGATAATGGGCAGATTTTACTCGATCAAATAAAGAAGCTTCTGAGAGTAATTTTTCCCAGGAGGCTATCGCATTCCATAAATCGTATGGAGCGCTTGCTGACATTTCATCCACAGCCTGGCTAACATCCAGACACATGGAGTCCATGATAGCAACAGCCGTTTTTCCTTTCTCATTTAGGGCTATAACATTTTTCCGTTTATCAAATGGATCTGTTCTTTCTATAATCCACTGATCTTCTCTCATTTCCCTTATAATCTTGCTAACAGATGGATGGGAATGTCCTATTTCTTCGGCAATCTGAGTGATCGTTCTTTCTTTTCCTTGAGACAAAACATGAACGACTGGGAACCATTTAGGCTTCAACGCTAATCCATATAAATCATACACCTTTTGTGCATCTTCAGCTAATCTTTCACTTAGCATACGGAGTCGGCTACCTATAGCCATCCTACCTACTTGATCAAAGAAATTCATTATGTAATCATTTACGTAACCAGTTACATAAATTAAAGAACTTTCATTGAAAATATCAACTGGTGTCCTACTCATTGGCACAAAATAAATAACTGCAATTACGAATGAAATATTTTCTCTATATTGACTGCAATTACGAATAAAATCATATGAGCCAACTTCCATCTCATCGTCCCCCTAAATGGCCCCTTCAGTTTCTTCGTTTATTCTTAAAAGATACTTATCTGGAAGAAATTGAGGGGGATCTGGAAGAATTATTTGAGGAAGATCTGTACCAACACGCAGCAAAGCAAGCCAGGAGAAAGTACGCATGGCAGGTACTCACTTTATTGCGACCTAACTTGATCAAACATATGAGATACATCCCTGAATTCACTCTATTATCACATCATTTCAAGATTACCCAAAGACAACTAAAAAAGGAAAAATTGTATTCCTTCCTGAACATTTTTGGGTTGAGCATAGGCATAGCCACTACCCTACTCATTGGATTATGGATATGGGATGCACTTACCTTCAACAGAGATAATGAACATATAGATCGAGTTGCCAAAGTAGTTCAAATTAGGCAAAAAGGGAACCGAAAAAGAGTATGGCGCTCTACTATGGCTCCTTTAGCAAAAGAATTAGCTCATTCCTATGGGAGTCATTTTGAATATGTGGTATTGGCTAGTTTCCCACATACTTCCTACTTTTCCTATGGAGAGAAAGAATTGAAACGCAAGGGATTATTTATAGAAGCAGATGGCCCTAAGCTACTGGATATACATCTGTTAGAGGGAGATGTATCGGATCTCAATGAACCCAATGTCGTATTCTTGTCTCAATCTACTGCCAAAGAACTGTTTGGAGATCAACATCCAATAAATCAAACCATTTCAATCAATAACAAAGCTTCTGTAAAAGTAACTGGCGTTTATGAAGATTTCCCTTCTAACTCCTCCTTTAACGAGATACTATATTTGGCTTCTTTTCAGACCAGTGTATCTATAAATCTTTATTCCAACCATATGCTCAATGTTTGGTGGGCTACTTCTTTCCAATTATTGGTACAAATAAAATCAGGCGAAGAGATGGAACAGGTTTCTAAGCACATTAAGTCAATTATTCTCGATAACACTCCTCATAATCCCTTCAATGCTTCAGATAAACCAGAAGCTTACCTTTTCCCTATGAATAGATGGCATTTATATTCAAAGTTCGTCAATGGAAAAAGTGTGGGAGGTCGAATTCAATACATTTGGCTTTTAAGCATCATAGGATTGTTTATTCTTATGTTGGCGTGCTTCAATTATATCAATTTAAGTACAGCTCGATCTGAAGAACGACTAAGGGAAATTGGAATCAGAAAAGCGATTGGAGCAAGCAAAAAACAGCTTATAGGTCAATTTTTCACTGAAGCTTTTTTATTCACAGTAATCTCTTTTGGACTCTCTCTGATATTAGCTGTAGGATTTCTTCCCTGGTTCAATGAAGTTGCTAATAAACAACTAACTATTCCATGGAATAATCTATTTTTCTGGGGAATGGGCTTGGGACTTATAGGAATGATTAGCATAGGATCAGGTCTGTATCCTGCATTTTACCTTTCCGCTTTCCATCCCATACATGCCTTAAAGAAAAAAGTAAGCATAAATCCATTTTCCATGTATGCGAGAGAATTCCTGGTGGTGATTCAATTTGCTACTTCGGTCATTCTTATTATTGGGACCATCGTAGTATATCAACAAATTCACTATGCCCAGGAACGTCCGTTGGGATATAAGCAAAATCGACTCCTTACCATAGATGTATCGTTAGAAAATATAGGTCCACATTTCCCTATATTAAGAAACGAATTACTTACCCAAAGAGCTGTAGAAGAGATAGCTTTGAGTAGTAGTCCTATTACTAGTTTTACGGAAAATTCATTGGATATCACCTGGGAGGGAAAAGATCCAAATGTAAATTTAGGCATTGCTAATACTTCAGTGAGTCATGAATACGGAAAAGCTATCGGTTGGAATATTATTGCTGGTCGAGACTTTGACCCACAATTTAGCACAGATTCCAGTGCTTTCATCATCAGTAAAGCGATGGTGGAAATGATTGACTTCACAGATCCTGTAGGAAAAATTCTTCGGTGGGATGAACGAATGTATCACATCATAGGAGTCGTCGAAAATATGGTCGTCGAATCTCCTTACTATCGCGCTAGACCTTCTATTTATCGATTGGATGTAACAGTGGGTAATGTACTTAATGTCAAGTTAAGTCCGCATGTAAATGCCAGTGAGGCTATTGCCCTATTGGAACAAACGCTAAAGAAGATAATCCCCCACAGCCAATATGAGATAGCCTTTGCCGATGAGGAATTTGAAAAAAAGTTTCAGGAAGAACAAAGAGTAGCAAGGTTGAGTAGTGTATTTTCTATATTGGCCATCTTACTAAGCTGTATGGGAATGTTTGGGTTAGCTTCTTTTCTGGCTGCAAGAAAAACAAAGGAAATTGGTATCAGAAAAGTACTAGGGGCTTCTGTAACACATATCATCTATCTCCTCGTTCAAAACTTTTTCACACTGGTAATGATAGCTATTATCATCGCCATTCCTATCGGATGGTATTTATCCAGTGAATGGTTATCAAATTTTGCTTACCGAACTGAGCTTCATAGCTGGATTTATATATTGACAGGCCTGATAACCCTTGCGATCTCTTTATTGTCAGTAGGCTTTCAAAGTGTAACAGCTGCCCTAGCTAACCCTATTACATCACTGCGAAATAATGAATAAGTTATTTAAATTAGCTCAAAAATAAGAAACGTCGGCCCTGCATAACCGACGTTTTCCTCACACTACCGTGATGTAACACCCTTAATTGATTGACTATTGAAATTGCGCTGTTAATTTTAAGTTGTCGGGAGTGCTTTAAGCGTCATCAGAAGATTCCTGACAAATTCCTTTTAGGTCTCTTAATGCTTCTTTAGACTCTACCGAAATGATACTTTCATCATCTAATTGTACTTCTATGGGGAAAACAACAGCTCCTCTGGCTCTCACTCCTGGATTGTCTTCTCTCCAATTCCTCACTGCCCCTTTTAGAGATTCGCGATCAGCTACTTCAGCTGTAGTACTGTCGGGAAATTGAATGGTAATAGGATATACAATTTCAAAGCAAGGTGTTCCAGGGCCTCCTTTTCCAAAGAAGCCACGACCTCTTCTTGCATGTCTCCCAAAGCGAAATCCTCTTCCACATTCAATTCTTAAGGCAGATAATTCTTCTGCATCATTCACTGTAATTACTTCCCCTTCAGAAGAAACGACTTCAATCGGATAAACAAATCCAGGCCTTCCTTCTACCTCAGTATTCTCCGTTTTCCATGTACTAATGGCATCCCTTAATTCTTCAAAGTCGTTCACCTCAGCCGTAGTCTCATCAGGAAATGAAATAGATACTGGAAATACTAGTTCGAAGCAACCATGTCTACCGCATTGAGCACTATCTTCCAGTGATTCTACAGATTCGAGCACATAATTTTCTACCGTCCCATCTACCTCAGAAGTGATATTCTCATCTTCACATGCAACAAGGATCGTTAGTAATACAAATCCTAATACCCAGGTTGTGTTAAAAAAGCTGTTCTTCATCATAAATAGTTTTGTTTAATCCAATTTATTTAGTTCATACACCTCCATAAGCCGGGTATCTTTCGTTTGTACTCATGATTTGAAAAAAAAATCAAAAAAAAATTAGATAGATTTACAGTGCTATGATGGAATCAGAAGTATGGCAACAACTCAAAGCTGGTAGCAAAGGTGCGCTGGAACAAATCTATCGTACTCATATTCAGCACTTACTGGCATATGGATATAGATTCACCTCTGATCAGGTATTAATAGAAGATTGTATACACGACCTTTTCCTGGAATTATGGAAAAACAGGGGAGGATTGAGCCATACTAATGCGGTACGTCCCTATCTTCTGGTAGCTTTGAGAAGAAAAATTATTAGAAAGCTTCAAAAAGTACAGAAGCAAAGTAATCAAACACCAGAAAAGATAGATTTTGAGGTGGAACTGGCCATTGATGAACAAATGATTGCTCAGGAAACTTCAGAATTTCAGCATCATAAAATTCAACTTGCTTTTAATCAATTGAGTAAACGACAAAAAGAGGCGATATATCTCAAGTTCTACGAAGATATGGATTATGATGGAATTTGTAGAGCGATGGGAATTTCGTACCAATCGGCAAGGAATCTGGTATTTAATGGAATTAAAGCACTAAAAAAATATTATATCACAGTAATTACTTTTATCATCCTATCAGGGATTCAATAAAAGTTATGGTTGATCCTTGTTTTCATTCTTTCTGGATGTAATAACGAGACAATAGAAAAAAGCAAAAAAATACTTTTCTAAAGGGTACAAATGTGAAGCAGATGACTTATCTGATAAAGAATGGAAAAATGACTTTAATTACGAGAACAGTTGTTATGCTTAGCTTCTTCCTTGTCTTAAATTCCTGTGAACAGGATTTCATTGAAGAAAATGAGATAGTGCCTGTTGTGATTGATGAAGAATTGATTCCTTATTTTGAGTCTTTTAGAGCAGCAGCAGCTATTCGCGGCATTCAAGTAGATTACGATTCTGCCAGAATATCAGGAAACCTATTGATGATAGATGATCTTGCCACTGGCCAGTGTTTTACGGCAAGCAATGGAGAGAAAGAAGTGCGTATAGATGTCGAGTATTGGAATGGGGCAGATGAGTTGGCAAGAGAATTTCTCGTATTTCATGAATTAGGGCATTGTTTTCTGGGGAGACCTCATTTAGATACGGAAAATATACGAGGAATTTGTACAAGCATGATGCATAGTGGGACAAGTGGATGTAGGAATCTTTACAGTAATACTACAAGAGAAGACTATTTAGATGAATTATTTTCAGGACAATGAATAACCTAAGCCTATGAAAGAAACATTTTTACCATATAGTGCTGAAGAATATGCTACAGAGGCTTTATTCATAGCGTGGGTAAAGGCGACAGATCCTGAGTTGAACCGGAAGTGGGCAGCATGGCTAGAAGCACATCCTGAAGTGATAGATACGGTAGAGCAGGCTATCAGGATGGTTCAACAAATGGAATTTAATCCCGTAAGCATTCCTACGAATACGGAAGCCTTGTGGCGTAGAATAGATGATTCCATTGCTCAAATTTCTCCTACAGACGTTAAACCCGAAATCCCTTTCAAAAAACTTTCCCCTGTAAAAGTTGATCATCAAAAAAGTACCACCTCCAGGATAAAGGTATTATATCTTATATCTACGATAGCGGCCTGTCTTTCTCTGGTACTTCTATGGATTTGGTTAAGTCCCCAAATAGTCAATGTAAGTACTGCCAGAGGAGAACATTTAGTATATACGCTTCCTGACTCTTCTGTTATCAGAATTAATTCGGATACGGAAATTCGTTTTCAAAAGAGAAAGTGGGCCACGAACAGACAACTTAAGCTGGAAGGAGAAGCATTCTTTGAAGTGGAAAAAGGGGCTAAATTTATTGTGAAAACGGATGTAGGAACCATTGAAGTTTTGGGTACCAGTTTCAATGTTTATAGTAGACAACGGGCATTTCAGGTGGCTTGTCTCACTGGACAAGTCAAGGTAACTGTAGAACCGGAGAAAAAAAGTGTTATTCTTGATCCTGGTGAGACTATAGATTTGAGAAATGGTACGTTAATAGAAAAGAGATTACTGGAGGATCTGGAAAAAGATAGTTGGATCCAGGGAAATTATCGGTTTAAAGGAATCCCATATCAACAAGTCATAGAAGAATTGGAAAGGCAATATGACGTTCAAATTCAGTTAGAGGCCGCCTTGAGAGACACCCTATATACCGGATTTTTCAGAGGAGATGATCTGGAAGGCGCATTATACAGCATTTGTTGGCCCTTGGGACTGTATTACAGCATTGATAAGAAACAAGTACTTATTACAGCTGATAGTACCAAGGTGAAATAAACACTCATCATACCGGGATGGATTTATGAGAATGTTCACATACATTATTATATTCTTTGCCTATTTTTCCTGTTCACTACTTATAGGTCAATCTGGTATTCATTCTCATGGCTACCACTTGTCTTTATCATCCCCTACAACTTTATCCGAGGTATTTTCTCAGATCAGCCTATCTTATAAATTATCCTTATCCTATGCAGAGGAATGGGCCCAGGATCAACCTATCGGTCCAATCAATATTCAAGCCGCTACCTTATCAGATTTTCTGGATCAGTTGTTTCTGGGGCTAAACATCAGTTATAAAATCTTGGATAAGCACCAGGTGCTAATAAGAAAGGTGGAAAACTACCGGAGAGAAACACCTGATAATGTGGTCACTATTAAAGGGAAAGTGGTAGATAAAGAAACACAACTTCCTCTTATGTATGCGATGATCAGGCTGGATACCATGCGCATTGGTACATTAACAGATGAACACGGCTATTTCCTCTTACGAATACCTTCGCACTTATCCTACAGAACATGTTATATTCGCATGCTGGGATATCAATCCATTCAAAAAACAGTAGAGGAATGCCGACTCAAGCCGGATATTGAACTTGTCCTACATCCCTATAGCATAGAACCAGTAGATATCAAGGATCGCTCTCCTGCCCTTTTCATTTCTCCTGATCAATTATCGCTGAATATTCAACATTTTGCGTCTACTTATGCATCTACTTTAGGACAATCAGATTTATTTCGCAGCGTCCAATTGCTACCGGGAGTTCAAGGTACAGACGATTTGGACGCAGGCATAAAGATCAGGGGGAGTGAAGATAATGAGACACTTATTGTACTGGATGGAATCCCCATTTACAAGGCAGCTCATTTCTTTGGTATTTATAGTTCCATTAGTAGTGATTATGTCGAGGAAGCTCAACTTTACAAAAATGCCCTACCTGCAGAGTATGGTGGTAAAACAGGTGGGATGCTTTTATTACAATCTACTGATAGCATTAGAAGATGGAAATCTCAGGTTTCTATCAATACATTGACTGCATCTGCACAGATTGAAGCTCCCATTAATGATCAACTAAGTTTATTGGTACAGGGAAGGACTTCTTATTCAAATGCTGCTGAATCTAGCTTATTCGATGGGGTTAATCAAAGGGAAATGATTGATTTAGGAGATTTCATTGATCCAAGTCGGCCATCCCTCGTCAATAACACTCCTGCTTTGCAATTTTATGACCTCAATGCAAAATTAATTGTAAAACCTGGAAAAAAACACTTTATCACGCTAAACGGATTTAGGAGTCAGGATCAGTTCACGAATGATTATGTATTGGCTTATAGAACTCGAAGTAGAAATAATCCTATTGCAAATATAGAACTATTTCAACAAGGTGAAGATTGGTCAAATACGGGTGCTTCTATAAATTACCGGTATAGAATTAATAACAATGCGCGCCTATTTGCCACTATGTTTTACAGTCAGTATGATGATGGTGCTGAAATTACTTCTTCTATCAGGCGTTCAAGAGCGAATGAGGAGGTTCGTTCGGCTTTTACGAATGTTCAATCTGTAAATTTGAAAGATATAGGGGGAACGGTGAAGCTTGAATATAAGGTAAAGGATAACCAAAGAATAGAGGTGGGAAGTGGAGGCACCTATCACGATAATTCCTTTTCTTTTTTTGCTGATAATAATAACATTTTTGCCAATGATGATCAGGTCATGGAATGGAACACCTTTGGTCAATATCAATGGTTAGTCAATAAGGACTGGCTCATTCAGGCTGGAGTTAGATTGAGCTATTTTGGATTAACAGAGCAATTATATGCCTCTCCCAGATGGAATACTTCCTATCAACTTTCCGGTACTTTTAGCATTAAGGGATCATTTAGTAGAGATAATCAATTTTTGAGGGAGATTATACACGAAAACCGTCTGGGTCAAAGTATTGATTTTATGGCGCTTGCTGATGGAGATAGCATTCCTCTGGGTCAATCAGATAATTATATGTTGGGGGCGACCTTTTCCAAAGGAGATTGGCTGGTGGATCTGGAGCTTTATCATAAAGATCAAGCCAATGTGTTGGAACATGCTTTATTAGTACCCGGATTTAATTCCATAGAAGAAACTCCTGTAAGCAGAGGAGCCTACCAACTTTTTTCTGGAAGTAGCACTACTAATGGATTAGACCTTCTTATCAGTTACTCCCCAAATAGTTACAGTGGATGGCTAGCCTACACCTTGAGTAAGTCCACGCAATCTTTTGAAGAAATTTTGAGAGGAGAAGCGTTTCCCAAAGAAGATGACCGAAGACATCAAATCAAATGGATCAATCAATATAGTGTAGGTCGGTTTGATTTTTCGGCTAATTGGATCTTCAGTAGCGGGAGACCTTATAGCGACTTTTCAGTATTAACCAGGGAACAGGATAGGAGAATGTTAACAGTTGAGGATAGAATCAGGCGCTTACCTGCGTATCAAAGAATTGATCTGGGTGTTAATTATCACATTCCTTTAGGAAGACACAAGTTGTCGCTCGGCTCCTCGGTATTTAATCTTACCAACCATCAGAACGTAAGATACATTCAATACATTTATTCTGTTCCTTCTAATTTAACGAGAAATGAATCAGCCTTAAGTAGAATAATTGGAACAGAAACCAATCTTCTAAATAGGACTTTTAACCTAAGCCTTACATGGAAATGGGAATAAAGTTATTTCTTTTCTACTATATTTATCCCGTAAGATGTCTGGTACAATGCGCTCCAAACTGAGTCTTTGAGGGCTCTGGCTGAAATCATACAGGAATCGGGAAGCTTAACCGGTCCTTCATAAAGCTTAGCCTCTATATGTATGTCTCCACCGGAATCTCTCGGATCGCCTCCATCCAGCCGATAATAAATATTTATCCCTTGAGCTTTGGAAGCATCAAATTGGGTAATTTCCCACATATTATCCATAGGTTCTTTCCAAAAAGGAGGATCTATAGCAGGATAATAGCCTACTTCCCTGAGTGCTAGCAGAAATCTGTCCATATTCCCATTCATCATGTTTTCAACTCTCACTATTTCAGAAGCCCATTGGTCATCTCTCGTTCGAGTGATACTATCTTCCAGCACATCTCCCCATCTAGCAGATTCTACCACCACTGCTTCAGAAATGTAATTATTAAGAATGTTCCATCTTTCTTTACAAGCTTCATCAGTCAATGCGCCATTCTTCAAACCGTGTAGGTACACACGATCAGTAAAAGCCATTAAAAAATCTGGCTGTTTAATAGCTGCCTGCCAAATCTGAGGAATCGGAGAATATGCTTCCTCTCCGGGTAAAAACGCTGGATGTACATGAGCCCCTGGATGGCTATCCTTTTTATCATCCCAGGATAATTCTGCATCCCATCCCAAAAAGCGTAAAGGCGTAGGATCTACAACTCTCGCTCCTGCATAGTAATTATTTTCCGGCCAGTCTGACATTCCGATGAACCATCCTAATAAAACGTAATCGCAAAAATTAGGAACATCTAAGTAGGTAGTAAATTCTTCGTATGCATCTGGTCTGCTTAAGTCTTTAATAAGTATGCTATCCATCAGATAGTTATATCGAATTTCATCCCCTTCCAGCGTGCCATTATGATTCATACAAAACCAATGTTCATCATCTCCTCCAAAGTAGCTGGACAGAAATTTTTCATCTGGCCTTTCAGTTACATTGTACATCCCGAAATAAACTCCATTTACAAACAGATGCATAAAAGTCCCTCTCGGACTTGCATCGGACATCGCTAATTGGGTATCTCTGTACCATTGATCTCTGGTAAAAGCTGTGCGATCAGGTAAATCGTCACGAGCCCAGGAACGTTGAGTTCCAGCCCTCAATACAATTTGATCAAATTCTTTTGCGGCACTTTTTCCATGTAGAGGAGCATAGTCTTTAAATATATCTGATTTGAATTTTCCTTTTCCATATTTTTTCTTGAAAGATAGCCTATAGTTCCTTTTCATATGTTTATGGCTCATCCCTTCGATTCCTCCGTCTATTTGTTCCGTCTTACCATCAGGATATATCAACTCAATACTTACAGGTAACTCATCATTTCTCAGCGTCATTTGCCAAAAATCCTCCTTCTTCATTGATAGACAAATCGCTGGAATGCTGTATAGTCCCTTGATAATATCTTCTTTGTAGGCTTCATGCTGAACAATTTCAGGATCCATCTCATAATCAAATTTCAATAAGCTATTGCCATAGCCCGTCGCTAGTAATGGTCTGGGCCATCCATCAATACTATCTGACTGAGAAAGAATGGAAGACTCAATTAGATATGTGTGTGAATTAACGTTGCTAAAAACTTTTTCGCTCAGATAAGCACGTGAACGTAATACAGAAGCCCCCTCAATTAAGATGGGGGCTTTATATATCGATCCATTAGTGTCAGAAGGAATAGATCCGTCTAAAGTATAATATATTACTGCTTTTTTTTCATCCGCAGTAAGTGAAACTTTTATCGGTTTATCAAACCATCCTCTCTCAGGTTCAACTGTGGGTTCATCTAATAGTTGGGCCCGGGCAATAGAAATCAATGCACTACCTATTAGTGCAAAAGCTTTTAGTGTAGCAATGTTCATGCTACAAAAATAATAAATTTGCTACTTCACTACCACCTTAATAGGCAACAATTCACCAGCACTTTCAACTAATAGAGAATAAATCCCTGGAGTGAGATGATTCCATTCTGGATGTAAGGCTTCTGCCCCACGATCTACAACATCAGAATAGGTCCAAATAGCTCTCCCTCTCATATCAATCAACTCTAATTTCACTATTCTATCTTTGAAAGCTTCCAGTGCGATGGTAAAGTCTTTACTCCCCGGGTTAGGATAGACACTAACATTAATATCCTGGAACTGTACGGATCTTATCTCCGAATAGGTTTCGCTTCCATCAATATCTACCCCTTTAATTCTGTAATACCAGGTACCATAGGTATAAATTTCATCTTGATATTCATACTGACTTCCAGAGGGTGTTAATTGGCCGATGGTAACGAAGTCTTTTCCGGAAGCACTCTTCTCTATATCAAAATGGGACAATCCTTCCTCTAGAGAGGTAATCCACTGTAGGTGTACCACATTTTCTTTTCTATTCACTTCAAATGAAGCAAATTCTACAGGCAGTGTAGTTGCAGCAAGTACTCTAAAAGTAAAGGCCTGTTTAGTATCTGGAGAACCTCCATCATTATCGGAAACAGTAACTACCACTCGGTAATTTCCAGGTTCTGCAGAAACTACACCAGAGATCTCTCCCGTACTGCTGTTAATATTTACTCCTTCAGGCAATCCTTCTGCCTGAAAGCTGAGGATATCTCCATCATCTGGATCTCTCGCTTCTACCTGAAAGGAAATACCATCATCTTTTTCTTTAATCTGATTGGGAATAGTTTCTACTCGTGGAGCATCATTTTCCGTATCACTGATCAATGGTAATTCATAGGTCTCACTTTCACCAAAAAGATCTGCTCCTCCTCCACTAGCTCCAAAGGCTAATACCAGTACATCATCAAATACTTTAGCAGCGGCAGCCATCAATCCAAGAGGTAAATCTGTGCTAAATTCCCAGCTATTTTCAATCGGATCGAAAATGAGTTGTTGTACTGCAGGCCCCTCTCCTCCCAACACATAAATTTTTCCATTGTAAGAAAATGTTGCCGGTTCTATATGAGAACGATTAAATGGGATATCAGCTTTTTGCTCCCAGCTATCAGTCACCGGATCGTATTCGAATACCGAATTAACATCCGGCCCATTTCCCTGCTGATCACTATCTATCCCTACACAATCATGCCCTTCTTGTCCTCCAAACATGTAAATTCTGTTATGCGCAGTAGCTATTCCAAAGTGATTCAATGAATTTAATGTAGGAGACTTCTCTACCCATCCATCCTCCGGTTTTGAGGGATTATATACAAACAGATTATTGTAAGAATCTTCATTAGGACAATTACCTGGAAAGCCATTAGTTACTGCCATTCCACTGACAAAATAGAGTAAGCCATTTAAGAAGACCATCCCTCCGCCAGTCCTAATCCCAGGAAGAGCAGGACCTTCCCGCCAAAGATTATTCTGAGTATCATAAATCTGAACAATATCAGTATCTTTGAATTGGCCATTTCTCCCTCCTGCCATCCAAATATCTGTTCCTACTAAGGCAAATCCTTGATGCGTCACGATTTGAGGCATTTCTCCTAAATCCTGCCAAACCCTGCTGTTAACATCGTATACTTCAACGTGATTGGAGAGGCTAAAACCCGTTTCCACACCAGCAAAGACAAACATTTTATCTCCTACTTTAACGGCTGGGGCTTCCCAACGTGGGTGATTTGCATTAGCGACGAGTTCCCATTGAGCGTGAGCAAGTTGATTAGAAAAGAGAAGTGCCAATAGGAATACTCCCGTTTTGATGAGGGGGGTATGATGCAAGTGTTTAAGTAAAAAGTTAATTACCATAATTGATAGACTATTCTTATCCTGAGACTACAAAATACAATGAAAATCTGACATGAACATATAGGAACGGTATTAATTACCTTAATAACTTCCCTATTAGTATATGCATCAATTTTCCAATTGGTAATCTGTCCAATGGTTATATAACTCCTTACTTTTCCCTTTTGATAAACAAGCTAATGCTCTCCCTGTACTACTTAAACCCTACAGTTCCTTTAGTCGCATCTTTTTTTGAGATAAGTGCCACACTGATATACACTCCTTCTGCCGTGGCTGACTGAACAAAGTATTTCAAACTTTCTATTTCCTCTTCCGGGATAATAGTGTACAGTTTTTCATTCACATGAACGTATCCTTGATCAAAGGTAGCTCTGTCAAAATAGAGGGTAATTATTCGAGGGGTCTTCATTTAAGATATGATTAATAGATTAGACAATCTGATATTCTATTTATTAACAATTTCCCCTAACCAAAGGTGACAATTTCAATCCTTCATTCTGACATAAATAGCTGAAGGCCCTTCAGTACGTTCATACCTCCACTCAAAAATATGTGGAAGGCTTTTAATTAGTTTGGATAATAGTTTGTGGCCAAAACTTCTTGGATCAAAGCCGGGATCGAGTTGCCTTAATTGAGTACCAATAGCTGATAACCTCACCCAATCATCATCTCCAGAGGCTAATTCGTAGGCCTCAGTCAGAATAGAAGTCGGATCATTATCCTGTTTCGACGTATTACTCGAAGTACCTGATCTGCCACCTGAAATGTCGGGAATTAAATTTTCAGCGTAAATAAATAAATTACAGGCATTTACAAAGGGCCTTGGGGTCTTTTTTTCGCCTATTCCCATGACAAAAATACCCGATTCCCTGATTCTTGTAGCCAATCTGGTATAATCACTATCACTGGAAGTGATACAAAATCCATCCACTAAGCCACTGTGAAGTGTATCCATAGCATCTATAATAAGGGCGCTGTCTGTTGCGTTCTTTCCTACAGTATATCTAAACTGTTGGATGGGTTGAACAGCGTGGTGATTTAGCTTATCCTTCCAGCCATTCATTTGATGTGTGGTCCAATCCCCATAAATTCGCCTTACTGTGATGATTCCATGTTTTCCCACTTCTGAAATATATTTGTCTAACAAACTGGGTCGGGCATTATCCCCATCTATCAATAGGGCCATTTTGGGTTTTTGGCTTTCAATATAAGTATCTGCCATATATGCTTATTAATTGTTATGGAGATAAAAAAGGAAAAAAGAAATGGTTGAGAAAAAAAATTACATTAAATTTCTGATCAATTGGTAATTAACATGGAAGACCTACTAAAAAAGTTTGTTTATACTGGTGTGGGGCTGGTGGCCTTGACAGCAGAAAGACTACAAGAATCCATTGATGAGCTTGTAGGAAAAGGGAAAATTTCAGAAGAAGAAGGGAAGAAAATTCTAACTGACTTTGCGGATAGTGTTGATTCAAGAAAGGAAGAAATAGAAGGTAAGTTTAAATCTATGGCCGAAAATGTGATCGCTAATTTTAATTTTTCTTCTAAAGCTGAATGGACAGCATTGAGTGAAAGATTGACCAGCATCGAATCAAGGCTCGACTCATTGGAACAGCAAATAAAGCAGTAAGTTGAAAAAAATATATTATCTGGCTAGTTGTAATACCTGTAAGCGCGTTCTCAGTGAATTAGCTCCTGGTGAAGAGGTCGAGCTACAGGAGATCAAGACCCACCCTATTACGGAAGCTCAGCTGGAAGAAATGTATAAAAGAGCAGGTTCTTATGAAGCCCTTTTTAGCAGAAGAGCCATGAAGTACAGACAACTAGGCTTGAACGAACGGGAGTTGGCAGAAGAAGATTATAAGCGCTACATTTTAGAGGAGTACACATTTCTCAAAAGACCAGTGATTGTAGTTGGGGAAGATATTTTTATTGGAAGTGCCAAAAAAGTAGTTGTAGGAGCTAAAGAAGCCTTGTTATCCTAAATAATTTAGCCGAAAAATAATAATTTGAAAGGCGGCCATAATTTGAACGGGCAAAGGAGGTAACGTTGATGAGGAAATTGAGTTAATGTCAATTTTCCTTAGGTTGGTTTTAACGATGTTATACGCCAATAGAGGTTCATCGATATACATAGCTAACGTTTCTCCATGAGCATAATTTATAGAGAAAGGAGCATAAACATGAAAAAGTACAAAATCAGAAAGAAATGTTAATCTATCTGGAATTTGCCTTAAAATTGATGTATCTCCTTCATAAGTAATTTGCCATGAGGTATAACTTTGATTGGCCGTATCCATAGGACAACTCATGACTATTTGTTGCTCAAATTCGCATCGCCAACAAGCTTTTTCATCTCTAGTTGACGAATGTACTAATCGAATAATTCCTTCTAAATCCTGTTTCGTTGTCCCCACAATTTGCCAGGAAATACTATCCGACTGATAATCGGTAGTTTCTACTAGTGGGACGATAAGAAGATTGTGTTTAGCTTCTGAAGCTGTGACCTTGAGTAATTTAGGAATACCTTCTTTGTTGTAGCTTAGTTTTATTTGGGATAACTGAATCTGAGCTGATGCACAATGGATAAACAATAGGAAAGTAAATAGATAACTCCCTACTCTTAAATAGTATATCGACAACTTCAAATTCCTATACTTAATAATAAAAGATAAAAAAATGCTAGCGCTTTAAAGGAAATGGATAATACATAAAAACGCAAGAAAAAAATGGCTGGTTAAGCTATTAGACAAGTGGAATTTATCTATTAATGGTGTCCATTTGCACCTGTGCTTGCGCTAGCAGAAACCTGAAAGGTAAGAACTAATTCCCCTGGTTTATTTTCAACCATTCTAGCCCAACGCAGTATACCAGTGATGGGGCTGATTCTTCTAAGGATGGTGTCTCCTTCTTGTTTATTAAATACTTTGTAAGCGATGTGTCCTTCTATAGAATCTAACGGGAGTTTTTCGCTTCCCAACTTCGCTGTTGAGCTACCCTTTCTAGCTTTCCCTCCCTTACTTTCTAATAACTGAATGGTTTCTGTAAATACTTCCCAAGGAAGAAGTGCTTCACTTTCAGGTAAATTATCTACTATAATTCCCTGATCCTCTATCATTCTAGCCTGAAAAATATTTTTCCCTCTTTGGCTTGTCCTCAGTAGAGGAATATGCGCAGGATTTCCAACTTGCTTGAATCGCTTAACAATGGTTTGAATAACTTGGTCTTGCATGATAACATTTTTCAATGGTGTGTGATTAAAATTATTGCTTATATAAAATGCCTGCCTTTTATAACATATGATGAAATAATTTTTACATGTTATATCACATCATATGATAGTTTCATGAATAAAATATGTAATTTCAAACCAAATCAGATGACAAATTGAATGAACCTCCACTTGACTATTCTGATCAGTATGAATCGCATGTATAAATGGTAAGAAATAGGGTATGAACAGGATGTACAATTTTTGTCATATATACACCAATTGATTAATAATCTGCTAGTATATATTTTTATATGAAAATATATTTACCATTCTTATGATAATATTTATAAATATTTAGGTGAAAAAAATGTATTTCTCAAACAGATGTACACCTGTCATTCGAAACATTTATTTCTGAGATTTACTCATGGATAAGGGTAAGTAAAGCACTAATTACTTTAGTAAATATTTCACCTTTCCAGTATGAAGTGGGTAGAATCTGAATGTAATGCATAAGTTTCAGCTAAATCTTATGAATTGATTTACCATCTATACATAAGATCATACAGCTTCGACAATGTAGATGAACAGTTGGTAAAAAAAGATGGTGACAGGTACTATTTGCATCCATCACCATAGAATAGACAAAAATTTCGAATTATATTATTACCTCTATTCGAAATAATCTAAGGGGTTCTTGTACTCACCATATTTCATTACCTCATAGTGCAAATGCGGATTCGTTGAAACACCTGTATTACCTACCAGACCGATAGTATCACCAATGTGAACTTCCTCTCCCTTTTCAACATAAATTTTGGACAGGTGTGCATATAAAGTAATGTGTACATCATCATGGCCTATAATAATATGCTTACCATAATTACTACTATCTGATCTTGTTATGGCTTCCATAATTACACCACCAGCGGTGGCTCTTACAGGACTTCCTACCGGAGCAGGAAAATCTACTCCGAGGTGCATTTTCTTCTTGTTATATACGGGATGAAACCTAAATCCAAAATAGCTGCTAATAGGAACATCACGAGAAACAGGTCTTATTCTGGGACTCTCCAACAAATCTGAAAGATGGACTCTTCTTAATTGTGCTTGCTGAATTTTTAGGTTGTTTTCGCTTTCAGACCAGGTGATAGGCTCCACTGGACCTACCACTTTTTCAGGACCGTTCAACATAAACCAGGTACCAGTAGCTAACAAAGTTGCGCTGAATAAATAATTTTTCATTCTATCTCAATTTATCGTACCCATCTTTAACATCTCATGTCTTTTATGGGCCAATTACTTAAAGCTCCTTAAAATCCTATTTATGACTAATATTCTTTAAGTTTCTTTTTTATTGTAAGACTACTCGATCTATTTATGTAGGCAAAGCTAAAATTGTCTAGCCAAAATCTCTACCGCTTTACTTTAAGAATCTTTCTTTATACTTATTTGATCCAATTACTACATAGATCGAAAGAAACTGTTCCCATATCCTTAAAATACCTACATAAATTTTCGAATGGATGTATTTTATTCATCAAAAGAGCCACACGTCCTAGTTTTCATAACATCTTCACAAAAATCTTACCACCTATAATGTTTTATTAATTTTTTTTTCTGCTCTTTGTTTAAATATGTATTGTATAAATACCTGAATGGTAACCAATCATTAAAAAAAACTGTCGAATCGAACAGTGAAATGAACTTTTCAAACAAAAATACGGCTTCCCTCCTAAATGGGAAGCCGTTCATATTTTCATGAAAATAATACCCTTTTAAATTAACCTATTTTATCAAATTCTGTCTGAATTTTATGTATATCGATCGCATGATGAGATGTATGAAAAACAACTTCTCCTTTATATATCAAGATAATTTGAGGCGATTGATGCCATATATTCAACGTTTCTGCAATCTCATTTGATAAAGCCCTATAGGTAATTAAATCCAAATAATAGAAAGGAAGTTCCTTTTGAGAGAAATTCCACTCTTTAGCAAGATGTGCTTTTACAGCGGCACTAATCCCACATCTGGTAGAATGCTTAAAAATGATAATGGGACGTTGTTGGGATATGTCAAGTAAATCCTTTACTTGTGTTCGATGATCCAGTTTAATCCATGAAAATTCACTCACTTCTGTACCACTCTCATTACCAGGGGAAATCCAAGACTTTAATATGTCCATTATTTTATTCATTTAGTTAGTTTAATGTAAGCCTTTCACAAAAGACTAAAGAATCTCCTAACAGTACTAGTCATCTCTGGCCTTTATTAAAATACCATCAAAAGACCACATGAAGCATAAATATCACCTTCTGATAAAGTTTCTTAATAAAGAGGTACAAATATACCAATCATATAAGGTAAAAAATGTACGATAGGAGACCAATTTTTTAGCTAAAGGATCTTCCAGAATTAAGAAGTATAAGATCCTGTGTAATGAAAGCAATCGAACATTCTGTAGCTGTAATGAAGTGATCGATGTAGGTACATATTCTTCTAACCCACTGAATCGAATACTAAATAGCAACAAATATAGCTTTAATCCAGGTTTTCATCTTCTAACTGACACCATATATGAATAAAATACCCGATTTATCAGTCAGTAATTACCAGATCCCCAATATTTGATGAATAACTTACGAACAACTTTCACTCACTTAATTTGTCTTACAGGCCTAATATGCGTCTTCGGGACTACTAAATTATCCGGGCAGTCAGCGCTAGAAGTAGAAAGGGTTAGCATTACCGTATCTAATTTAGAGGAAGCCACAGATTTCTATACCAACATTCTTCCGTTTAAAGTGGTATCTAAACATGAAGTAAATGGGTCCATTATCCAACCCTTATTTGGACTGTCTGGCTCACCTGGACTTGTAAAGATGGTAACCCTAGCCTTGGGAAATGAGCAAATACAACTAATGGAGTTTGAACATTCTGCTTCGAGAAAAAAAATCCCGTTAGATTCACAAAGCAACGATTTATGGTTTCAGCATGTGGCAATTGTGGTGAGCGACATAGACAGTGCTTACCAAATACTCAGAAAAAATCAGGTACAACATGTATCTACAGCACCACAGACGCTTCCTGAATATATCCAGGCAGCCTCAGGAATCTCAGCTTTTTATTTCAGGGATCCCGATGGGCACAATTTAGAAATTATCCAATATCCACCTGGAAAAGGAAATCCCAAATGGCAACAATCCAACCATTTATTTCTTGGAATTGATCATACGGCTATAGGGATTTCTTCCACAGTACTTAGCACTAAGTTTTACAGCGAATTGATAGGATTAACAGTAGCCGGCAATAGTGAAAATTATGGCCCGGAACAGGAACGTCTCAACCAGGTATTTGGTGCCCATCTATTAATTACTGGGCTTCATGCAAAAGAAGGGTATGGAGTAGAGTTTTTACAATACTTAGCTCCTCCGGGAGGAAGACCCTATCCCGAAACAAGTGCAGTAACAGATCTTTGGCATTGGCATACGCACATAAGAATTCCCAATCTTTCTGAGCTAGTGAACTTACTCAAACAACATGAAGTATCTTTCGTCTCTCAGGAAATTATCAAGTTATCTCATGAAGCTTTTGACTTTCAAGAAGCAATATTGGTCCGCGATCCAGATGAACATGCGATATTACTTACAAACTGATTCCAACATCATCCCTCATAATAATTGTAACTAACCTAACTTATGGCTTACCTTCCCATCGAAAATTATGGAATGATAGGAGATATGCACACTGTCGCATTGGTAGGAACCAATGGCTCTATTGACTGGTGCTGTTATCCTTATTTTGACTCTCCAAGTATCTTTGCCAAAATTCTCGATGACAAGATAGGCGGATGTTTTCAGATAGCCCCACAACATACTTTTCAGGTAAAACAAGCTTATTGGCCAGATACCAATGTACTCATGACTAAGTTTTTCTCGGCAGGCGGTGTTGCAGAATTAATTGATTTTATGCCGATAGCCTCTTCCAAAACAGGTATTCATAAGCCTCAGATTATTCGTATGATTCGGGGAGTAAGAGGTACTATCCCCTTTGAAATGTATTGTGAACCTGCATTTAACTACGCCAGAGACAAGCACCATATATTTTTAGAAGACAAAAAAGCCATTTTTGAACATCCACAGCTTCAGTTGGGGCTTTATGGAACAAGAATCATGGAGCGGGAAGGCAATGCAGTAGTATCCCGATTTACCGTAGCAGAAAATCAAACGGTGACTTTCATGTTAACCGAAGTAACAGATAGGGTTAGAGATCAAAAAGAAAGCTCAAACGAGATGGCTAATGCAGTTTTCGAAAACACGATTTCCTATTGGCGTAATTGGTTAGGGAATTGTAGATATGCAGGAAGATGGAGAGAAATGGTCTATCGTTCAGCGCTTACCCTAAAGTTATTAACCTTTCAACCTACAGGCGCCATTATCGCAGCTCCCACCTGTAGTTTACCTGAGGGAATTGGGGGAGAAAGAAATTGGGACTATAGATATACCTGGATTCGAGATGCAGCTTTTACTATTTATGCATTCCTAAGAATAGGGTTTACTGAAGAAGCTGCTGCTTTTATGGAATGGGTAGAAGCAAGATGCAGAGAACTAAACCCAGACGGTTCTATGCAAATCATGTATGGAATCGATGGAAGGCATGAATTGACCGAAGAAATTCTGGATCATTTAGATGGATATAAAGGATCAAAACCAGTGAGAATAGGAAATGGTGCGTATAATCAGCTACAGTTAGATATTTATGGAGAATTAATGGATTCCATTTACTTGCACAATAAATATGGAACTCCCATCTCTTATGAATTTTGGGAACACCTTAGAAGGTTAACGGACTGGGTATCGAAAAATTGGCAACAAAAGGATGAAGGGATATGGGAGGTGAGAAGTGGCCAACAACACTTCGTTTACTCAAAACTCATGTCCTGGGTTGCACTTGACAGAGCTATTAGATTGGCAGATAAAAGGTCATTTCCCAGCCGTAGAAATGATTGGCTCATCGTCAGGGACAACATTTATGAGGAAATTATGAAGAAAGGCTGGAGTGAAGACCAAAAGACCTTTGTCCAGTATTATGGAAGTAACGCACTGGATGCTGCTAATCTTATGATGCCGCTAGTGTTATTTGTATCTCCCTCAGATCCCCGAATGATAGCTACCTTGAAAGCCACTATGAAAAGTCCTGACAAAGGCGGATTAGTGTCTAATGGATTAGTGTACAGATACAATATTCAGCACACAGATGATGGTCTCTCCGGCGAAGAGGGCACTTTTAACATTTGTACGTTCTGGTTGGTAGAAGCTATGACCAGAGCTGGAGCAAACGATAAAAAGATGTTGGAACATGCCAGATTGTGGTTCGAACATATGCTTAACTACTCCAACCATTTAGGTTTATTTGCAGAACAAACGGGACCTTGTGGAGAGGCCCTAGGTAATTTTCCTCAGGCATTCACTCATTTGGCCTTGATCAGTTCAGCGTATAATTTAGATAAAATGTTGGGGAGAGGACCATCCTCTGTTTAAGGTCAGCCATTAAAACATACTTGGTTTTACACAGTTATTTATAGAATCTTGGAAATTACGAGCTTCTGATTCTCATATTTTCCCTAAAAGTGGCTTTTTTATATTAAGTATTTAATGGTCAGGGCTTGTAATTGCAATATTAATTACTATAAATTTGCAACTCTTACAAAGTGTAATACAGCAACAGGGGTTTATTATAATAGTAGGAAATATATTATAGCAAAAGGAATGATTCAAACTGATATTTGTATTATAGGGGCAGGGCCGGTAGGATTATTTGCGGTTTTTGAAGCGGGATTATTGAAAATGCGCTGTCATTTAGTAGATGCGCTTCCCCAAATAGGCGGCCAGTTAACAGAGATCTACCCTAAGAAACCCATATACGATATTCCGGGATATCCGGAAATTATGGCTGAAGAGTTAATTGTTAAACTTAAGGATCAAATAGCACCATTTGATCCTACGTATACCTTGGGAGAACGCGTAGAGGAAGTCCAAAAACAGGAGGATGGATCTTTCCTGTTGAAAACTCATCTTGGTACAGAAATTCATTCAAAAGTAGTAGTTATTGCAGCGGGTCTGGGAAGTTTTGAACCGAGGAAACCCGAAATGGACAGAAGGGAAGAATTTGAATCTAACGGAATTGATTATCACGTGGTAAATCCTGAAAAATATAAGGATAAACGTGTTCTTATCGCAGGTGGAGGAGATTCTGCCTTAGATTGGGTGATTTATTTAAGTGATTTAGCCAAAGAAATCTCTCTGGTCCACAGAAGAGAAGGATTTAGGGGAGCGCCAGATTCGGTATCTAAGATGATGGAACTTGCTGAGACTGGTAAAATCAAACTTTACTTAAATGCTCAGTTGAATGCAGCTCACGGAAATGGTCATTTAGAAAAGGTAACGATTGTAAATAAGGCTAAGGAAAGGACAGATATAGATGTTGATTATTTAATTCCGCTGTTTGGGCTAAGTCCTAAATTAGGTCCAATTGCTGATTGGGGATTGAATATTGACAAAAGAGCTGTCGCTGTAGATACCAGAGATTATTCGACTAACATTCCTGGGTTATATGCCATTGGAGATATTAATACCTACCCAGGAAAACTAAAATTAATCCTTTGTGGTTTTCATGAAGCAGCCTTAATGTCCCACAGCGCATATAAATACGTTTTCCCTGATAAAAAGCAAGCTATACTCAAATACACCACAGTAAGTGGCGTAGAAGGTTTCCAATAATAAAGCAAGATTTACCTTAGTAAATGAATTATGATTAAAATTACGGTTGAAGATAGAAATGGGGATGTTAGAGAGCTGGAAATCGAGGAGAATCCCAGCGGAAATTTGATGGAAGTATTAACAGCGGAAAAATTTGATGTTCCTGCTATCTGTGGAGGAATGGCAGGATGCGGAACTTGTCATATTACAGTGCTGGAGGGCTTTGATTCTCTGGAAGATCCCGATGAAGATGAAGAATTTATGCTGGATAGTCTTCCTAACTTAACCGACCATAGCCGCCTTTCATGCCAATTAAGATTAACTTCCCCCTTAAACGGGGTGAAAGCAAAAGTATTAGGAGACGGAATGTAAACATATACTGACAATCATATAGGGAGGATAATTCTATCTGGATTATCTTCTTTTTATATTAACATTATCCGATTCTAAGGGACATTTTTCTGAATAGAGAGGCTAATATACTTTTATCTCAATCTTCCTGAACTCTATAGGATGACTATTAGACTGAAGAGAAATATACCCTGATCTTAAGGAAGCATTCCCTTTTTCTATAAACTTTTTCCCCAATTCATGCGCTCGATCATATTGAGGATGCGAAAAGACTAAGACCCTTTCCCCATTGACCCAATGACCAACACTATCTCCTTTTACTTCAATTTCAGCCATAATCCATTGATCATCATGAAAGGTACGAGAAAGTGTAGGAGGAGTACAAAAAGATTCATTAGGGAGACCATTCAATTGGACTTTCGTCCCTATGGTACAAATTTCTCCTGTAGGCCGTTCTCCTTCCCCATTACCTCCATGTAAATTAAATTCAAGACATACGGGAAAAGATTGGTTTTTGGTCAATGACGCTGGCGATTGTCCGTGATACTGAATACCACTATCTTTAAATCCCCAATTAGGAGCCCCAGTAGCCGTATCTCCCACAAAACGATATTCTACCCTGAGTCTATAATTAGAAAAGGGCTCCTCATAAATAAGCGCCCCATATTTTTGATCATAGCGCTCATAGTCATCATAATTCACTTGCAAAATTCCATCTGTTACCCGAAAAGTGTTGGCATAATTCTCCCCCAATTCAAACCCATTTATTTTTACGACCCATCCCTCAAGATTTTTTCCATTAAAAAGCGGCTTCCAGCCAGCAGACTCATTTTCTTGTTGAGACAAGACTTCAATACGACTACTTATAAGTAAGATAGCCAATAACACATAAGGAAAGTAGCGCTGAAATAACATGATCATAGCGTAATTCGTCCGTTAATAACTTTCTACCTTATTAAATTGAAGAGTAATTGATCGGAAATTACATGATTTTTCATTAAAGTTCATTCTATTTAATGTATATACTTTTCTCCTTATCACCTGAATATGGTGACCCTTTAGCATTTAAAACCCGCTCTAACATCTACCAGCATGATAATAATCATCTCCATTTTTTATCTATTGTCGGATTCTACCTACAAAAAAGCCGCATTTGCCTAATGATAACATCCTTATATATCTCCAAATTGATCATAAATAGAGATTGACTATGTCAAATATGATCACTCAAAAAATTACCCCCTATTTATGGTATGATCATCAAGCCAAAGAAGCAGCTGAGTTTTACTGTTCGCTTTTTAAGAACGCCAGGATTATTTCGAGCTCTGACATAATCACTGAATTTGAATTAGAAGGAATACAATTCATAGCGTTAAATGGTGGCCCAACATATCATTTCACAGAAGCTACTTCTCTTTTTGTACTGTGTGAAGATCAGGAGGAAGTGGATTATTTATGGGAACAACTTACCAAAGATGGAGGACAGGAAAGCAGTTGTGGTTGGTGCAAGGATAAATATGGCTTATCGTGGCAAATTGTTCCCAAACGATTTATGGAAATGATGAGGATAGGAAGTACAGAACAAACCCAAAAAGTAATAGAAGTGATGATGCCTATGCAAAAGATGATTGTAAGTGAATTTGAGAAAGCTTTTCAATCATAATATATATGAATAAAATACATTATGAATCCAGTTGTACATTTCGAATTGCCTTATGAAGAGGCAGAAAGAGCCAAAAAGTTTTATCAATCTGTTTTTGGATGGAAGACTCAGGAATTAGGTCCCAAAATGAATAATTACATACTTGTAACTACTGCCGATTCTACAGTAAAAGCCGGTGCTCCTGAAGGAGCTATCAATGGAGGCCTATTTGTCAAACATCCCGAAAACTCACACCCAACCATCGTTATAGGTGTGGGAAACATAGATAATTCTATGGAAAAGGTAATTGCTCATGGCGGTATTGTTTTGGGAAAGCCTCATGAAATACCGAATATAGGTATGTATGTAGGTTTTCGGGATACTGAAGGAAATCAGTTAAGTATGATACAGCCATATATGCCAAATAATTAATCCCTTAAAATGATGATGAATAGCATCGCTTATTTTGAAATTCAATCCTCTAATCCCGAAAGAGATATGGCATTTTACCACAATGTTTTTGGTTGGGCCTTTACGAAAGAAAATCAATTACCTATAGAATACTACAGAATATCAACCCCTGGTATTCATGGAGGGCTTCTAAAACGTTCGTTCAAAGTTCCTCCCCCAGAATGTGGAACTAATGCTTTCACCTGTTCTATACAAGTAGAAGATTTTGATCTGACAGAAAAATTGATCCTCGACCATAACGGTCAGGTTGCACTTCCCAAATTTGCTGTACCAGGAAGATGCTGGCAAGGTTATTTTGTAGACTTAGATTACAATACTTTTGGCTTATTCGAAATAGATGAAAATGCAGGAATCTATTCAACAATTTAATCAAAGCCTTAATTACTGGATAAGGGAATTAGATCAATATGAAGATGCTCAATTGCTCCTGAAACCCGAATCTGATAGCTGGTCATTAGCTCAAGTATATCATCACCTCATTGAAGAGACTAATTTTTATATTCAGCAAATAGAACAGTGCTTATCCAGCCAAAATTACACTTCAGAAAGTATGTCAGCACAAGCGAAAGAATGGTTTCGCAATAATAAATTTCCTGATAAACGGTTTAAAGGTCCCACAGATTTGGTTGATCCTGCTAATTCTATTGATAGAAAAGATATTAAAGAAAAAATATCGGAGTTAAAAAAAGTAATTAATAACATAGGCCAAAGAATCGGGATAAGTAGCGAAAGTGGGAAAACGAAACATCCGGGACATGGATATTTTAACGCTACTGAATGGTTACAGTATGCAGAAATGCATGCTCGCCATCACCTAAGACAAAAAAGTCGTATTGACCTATTTCTGAGCAATGATAAAGTCGAATAAATCATACTGTAACTTGAAATTTGGTAAAACTAATTAGGATATTATTAATATCAACTAAAAAATTTTCATATGGGAAAAACGAAAAATTCACATATCGTAGTAGAAACCAATATCAAAGCCTCAAAAGAGCACGTCTGGACCTGTTGGACTACACCAGAACATATTATCCAATGGAATCAGGCATCCGAAGACTGGCACACACCTACAGCAGAAAATGATCTAAGCGAAGGAGGGACATTCGTTTACAGAATGGAGGCCAAAGACGGTAGCATGGGATTTGATTTTGAAGGTACTTATGATCAAATTATTGAGCATGAGCTGATCACTTATACCATGCCAGATCATAGAAAAGTCAAAGTGGAATTTATTCAGGAAGATACTGTAATAAAGGTAATAGAAGTCTTTGACGCTGACGAGGATCATTCTATAGATATGCAAAAAAATGGATGGCAAGCTATTCTTGATAATTTTAAACGCTATGTAGAAGCAACATAAACCACAAACACGCATCAGAATCATTTCTGACGCGTGTATTGCATGCTTAACTTAAACACCGCCAATGCTATTGACTATTTGATCACAACTCGATGATTTATGACATCTCCATCCTGATCAATTTGCAATAGATAAATTCCTGCACCAAGATCTGATAGGGACCATTCTATGGTCATCTTCTCCTGTTCTTTATTCACTATTTTCTGTTTCACTATTCTTCCTGTTGCATCGAACAAGCTGAAAAAAATGTTTCCTTTCCAGTTTCCGGCCTGATCTATGAAGAGGACATCGCTAGCGGGATTAGGGTAGATACTAGACAGTGAAAGGATTGCATCTTGTCCATCTAAACTCGCATCCGTTTGAGCAAATGATAATGGATTAGTACTAGCACTGCTAGCGCAGATAAATCGAACTTGGTCCGCTAACACCCATGCATCATTAGTATTAGTAGTCCGAATATCTACATAAGTCTCTTCTCCTGTTCCAAAGTTGTAAGTACCCAGAAATTTCCATTCCCAGCCCTCATTTTGTTGATCAATAAATTGCGTATCTGTTCCTCCTTCATGGTTGATAATTACAGGTACATTAGGAGAAGCGAATTGATATCTGGGCCAATACATATAAACTTGATATCTTCCCGCTTGAGGTACATCCGAATAGAAGCGTGCAATTTTTTGTCCTTTCCCGCTGGCAAAATCATGTCTAAAGCTAAACCTTGAACTCCCTATTCGATAGTAGGCTGTCCCCCATGATCCGGCTTCTGCGTAATCGCTACTTTCATTATCCACAATTGTTTCAGTTCCTGCAACACAGCTGGATGGTCCAACAATTTCTTTGTTTTGACATAGCCAAGCTCCGGGAAGCAGTCTTTTAGAAATGCCAGGGCCTTCTATAGATATTTCTAATCCCGCTTCCGAAAAGTCTGTAAAGAAAAAGGGTATTTTTATCGCGTGTTTGCCTCTTTTCAATCCTATGGTACCTGATCGCTCCTGAATAAAGTGCAATCCATCATTATCTACGACTAACTCATCGCCGATAAACACTTTAGAGCCATCGCTGGAAGAGGCGTAAAACCGGTAAATCCCATCCGTAGGAACCTCTATAAATCCTTCGAATACAAATCCATAATCTGTGTTCCGATTTCTTAAATTTAAATCAATATTTTCTGTGATTCCCTCTTTTACAGGTGTTAACAAATTAACATCGGGAATAATGCGCCAATTTCCTTCATAATATGCATATCCAAGGCCTGGGTTACAGTTTTCAGGGGTATCTGGAGTACGCAAAACGACCGGTGGTTCAGGATCTGTAGGCGGATCGGGGTCTCCTGGGGTGTCTTCATCTACACAGGATAAACATGTTCTGCTGGCAATGTGATTTTCTATGGCATTGATAGAACTTTGAGCCCAACTTTGGGTAACTATAAGGCTAGGCCGCATGATATTAGTGCCATTTACATGCTGAGCAGCAAAATTATGCCCTAACTCGTGGGAAACAAGTGTTCTATTGGCTCCTGCTGAACTCAGTCTGTCCACTACATTATATCGATTGCTGGTACAAATAGCACTTAAATAGGCAATCCCTATCGTTCCTGAACCAGGCCCGTCCAGAAAACACATGCCTACATCATGGCGTTGGGAAAATCCGCTCGGGCCCCATGAGGTAAGCGAATTTAATGAAGCTTCCACATTTCCGTCTGTATTGGCAAATGGCCCCTGATTGGGAAAAGTGAAAATAACCAGCTCTACTATCTTGAATTTTACCTTGAAACGATCATAGTCTCCCTGAGAGCTATTGATAGTACTCAGAATGTGATTTCTCACCGCATTCTGGTCATTATTAAAGGATTGATAAAGTGAATAAGTGGCTGCAATAGCGATTTCCACCTCAAATACCCCTTCACAAGCTTCTGCTACTCCCTGCTCACTGAATTGTTTAGTATGATCATCAGTTTCAGACACAATTTCACAAGCCAATGGCCCTTCAGCTATCACCTCGTCTTCGCTATAAGTGATAAATTGAGTGGCGGGAGCTTCACCTAAAAGATGATCTACATTTTCGATGAATACTTTTTTTCCATCTAAAGTAATATAGCCCTGAAGAAAATGGCCATTAATAGTCAAACGCACATCGCCTCCTCGTTCTTCGTCTATGTATCCCCTATATGTAATTGTTTCATGTTCCTGTACCTTTTCTTCACCAGAAAGAGATATAATTCTCTCCGATATGTTGTCTCCTCTAAGTTCATCAGGAAAAAGAACTACCCTCATCCCATAAATATCCCCAAGTTTGAGGAAAAATATAATGGAATCGGATGGGGTATTTACATATTGGTATAGATGATCCGCCGAAAAGTCAAATAAATCGTAAGCTCGAAACGAGGAATTTAACCTGTCAGCATGAGCTTCAATGAATGATTTTACTTCATCTTGAATATTCCCATATTGAATAAGTTCTCGGGAACCTTGCGCCAGAGTTTTCCCTTCAAATACGGGAATCAATTGTTGCGCATAGGAAGTAGTTAAGCTACCCAAAAAGCAAAGAGCAAGTATTAACCGTAGTCGGAGTATAACAATGGAGTTCATGTGAAAGTAATATTACAGAGCGATAATCCAGATTAAAGTAAAATTTGTTAACAAAAGACTTTACATTCAAATGCTACTATATAACGTTACTTCTCATATTGTATTTTATTTACTCCATTTATATTAGTGCTGAATATTCCTACAATGAACTTAATAATATACTGTTCAGCAGCTATTTATAAAAGCTCTAATTGACAAATAACAACTAAAAATCAATTCAAAATTAGATATAATTAAATCCCACAAATTAAAATTTTTAATTATACGACAGGAATATAATTCTGAAAAAATATAATGACCATATAGTATCATGTAATATTTTTTCACAACCATCTCAAAATCAAAAATTACCCACTCCTTCTTTCACCGAGCTTTCTTTCCGAAAAATTGTAACAATATGAGAAAATTTACATGCCTACAAACTATTTTCATATCCTACACTGGACCGAATAGTTACATAGCACCCTATATCACACGCTAAGGCGAGGCCATTTCTCCCAGACTTTTATCATATATACTTCATCTGTCAAGAGGATCTGGGAGGATATTCTATCATAGAAAAGGAGTTGGCTGTGATCTTAATTTCGTACATTTCGTCGAATCCTTCTTCCCATTCAGGTGTTTCCAGTTTTCGAAAAGTGGCCCAAATCCCTTTATCTGGTATACGTAATTTTCCTACTCGCCCTTTATTTCTACGGAGAGCATCTTGCACATTGGTACGAAAATAATAGCTGACAATCTTATACTTATGTTTTCGAAATAAATCGATATACTTTTTTCTCTCCACAACCGTAGGATTTGTGTTATCAATCACTACTCTTTGATGCAATTCAAAGCATGTTCCCAGGAACTTCTGCTCTTTATTTCTGGTATTCAAAAGATCCAAACTTATTCTCACATGGGTAGTAAAAAAGTACTCCTTGTAAAAAGTAGACTTACCGCTTGCCTGAATTCCAGTAAAGATGATGCCTTCCATGTTATATTCTTATATGCATCTCTCTTTTCGATTAAGTTAAAACGCCTCCCCAATATTTAGATAAAAAACCTGGACGTTGGGATCCATAGGCTAAATCCAACCGAATATTTATACTTTCATCTTCATCCGCCATCCACCTTAAGCCAATGCCTCCTGATTTCTTAATGTTACTAAAACTCCAATTTCCTAAAGTGTTGGATACATCTCCAGCCCCCACAAAAAATACCAATCCGAACGTTTCTTTTAATTTATAATCCTTTCCCGTCGTATTCAACCAGGTATCACGACCTAAGGGAACCCTCAACTCTACTTGAGAAGCTAATAGTACATTATCTCTAAATCTTCCCTCGAAATGACCTCGCATAATTTCATCTCCACCTAATAAAGCGGTATACTCATAAGAAGGGACATTAAAGTTTCGCTCTAACAAAGTCTGAAAGGCAACTACAAATCGCTGATTACTTACCGTTTTATAATGTCGAGCGTCTACTCGTAATTTGGTATAAGTAAAATCACTCCCTAAAAATGACTGAAAGGTAGACAAGCTTCCTTCTAAAAATGGCCCCTTTGTAGGATTAAAGATATTTTCTCTTCTATCATATCTCATGGTCAATCCAAATCCAGAAGTGGTCCCACCATTTTCACCAGGTATCACGGGCGGCACATCAGGACTCAGTTGGGGAAACGTAGGAGGAATATTGGGGTTATCTTCATCAATTCGAATATCCTCTATTTCGGTTAATCTACTATTGGCAAAGAAATACCGCCCACCTATAAAAAAATTGCCTTTAAAGTTGTAAAAATAGTTGTATTCAAATAGTCCGGTTTCAGTGGTATATTCCTCCTCTATCAATTCTTCATCCACAAAATCCGTATTGGGCCCAATTCCATAGAAAAACAAAGGAAAACTGGACCAGGAAATTTGTCCTGTCATCACATGCTTGTTCTCATCAAAAGCCACTTCATAGGAAGTCCTGATTCGAATCTGGTTTCTTATCGTATAACTGACCGGAAAACTTATCCGGGATAATCTGGTACCAGGTGCAGAATGTTGGAAACGGAAAAAGTAAATCCCTATGGCTCCTAGCCGCAGACTTGTTTCAGGAGAAAAAGTAATGATAGGTAACACGATAAAACGGCCAGCTTTATCTTCTTCTTCATCTTTTCCGGTATCTTTAGAAGTATAATGAGCTCCAGGATGATAGGCTAAAAGGGAAATTGGAAGACTAAATAACGCTAAACACGTCAGAAATAAATACTTGATGTGTAATTTTTTTTTCATAAGAAGTATTGATCAATTCGATTTGAGATTCATCTCCCTCCTCATCCGCTGACTTTTATCATTGCTCATCAAATTAAAGAAAAATTTTCATTCAGCAGACCTATCTACATTATCAAACAATTATATCATTTTACCTGCCTGGAGAATGTCACCTTAGCTACTTCTTCCTTCAATAAATCCCGTCCCCCATCTTTATTACTCAAGGAAACAAAAATCAAGGGAACAAAAAAATATAGGATAGAAAAGGATGTATGTGTGCCAATGATGAAATACATTGCCCTATGAATTTACGACTACCCATCACTACCCTCTTGATGTTTCTGATAGCCTGTGAACCAGCTAATCAACAGGAACAACTTCCTACACAGCAGCCAAATATTATTTATATCATGGCAGACGATCATGCTTTTCAGGCGATAAGTGCCTATGGCTTTGATCTGATAGAAACACCTCACATTGATCGGTTGGCAAAAGAAGGCATGCTATTTACCCAAAGTTTTGTAACAAACTCGATTTGTGGTCCCAGTAGAGCTACGCTACTCACCGGAAAGTTCAGCCACGAAAATGGATTTTACGGGAATGGAGACCGTTTTAACCCAGACCAACCCACTTTTCCAGGTATGCTGCAACAAGCTGGTTATCAAACAGCCATGATCGGAAAATGGCATCTGTATACGGAACCCCGAGGATTCGATTACTGGCGAATTCTCCCTGGTCAGGGGCATTATTACAATCCGGATTTTATCCATATGGAAGGCGATACTATTCGTCATCAAGGGTATGTCACAAAGCTAATCACAGACTTTGCCTTGGATTTCCTAGAAAATAGAGATACGGATAAACCATTTTGCATGCTTTATCATCACAAAGCACCTCACAGACGCTGGTTCCCGGACAGCAGCCAGTTTGATTTGTTCGATGATAAGACCTTTGACATACCAGAAACATTTTTTGATGAATACGCTGATCGTCAGGCAGCCAAAGAACAGGAAATGACTGTAGCGACCCATATGGATCTTTCAGGAGATCTAAAACTAGCTCCTGAATTTGCTGAAGGACGTCCTACGAATTATCCTTCTGGCGCTAGAGGATTAAAAAATGAGTTAGGGAGAATGAATGAAGCTCAAAGAGCGGCTTGGGAGGAAGAATATCAGCCGTATGGAGAAGAATTCAAGTCACAATTTGATCCGGCAGAAGAAGTATCCAAAGAATTAGCTGAATGGAAGTTGCAACGCTATCTTATGGATTATTTACGATGTGTGGCCTCAGTAGATGAACAAGTTGGAAGAGTGTTAGATTATCTGGATGAACAAGGATTGGCAGAAAACACAATCGTCGTGTATACCTCTGATCAAGGGTTTTACTTGGGAGAACACGGCTGGTTTGATAAACGCTTTATGTACGAAGAATCTTTCAGAATGCCCTTAATCGCCCGATATCCTGGGGTCATTCCCGCAGGGTCTACCAACGATCAATTGGTACAGAATCTCGATTTTGCCCCTACTTTTCTGGATCTGGCAGGAATGGACGTCCCTTCAGACATGCAAGGGCGCTCTTTATTACCCATTCTTCGAGGGAATGAACAAGCTGAATGGAGAGATGCCCTATATTATCATTATTATGGGTATCCAGATGTTCATATGGTCAAGCGGCATTATGGCATAAGAACGAATCAACATAAACTCATCCATTTTTATCACGATATTGATCAATGGGAATTGTTTGATCTGGACAAGGACCCATTAGAAGTACACAATATGATCGATGATCCCGGTTATACTGAGATCAAAAAGCAGTTGATGGAGAAGCTAACAGCATTAAGAACGGCGTACAATGTTCCCGAAGATGAAATAGTAGCGGAAAATTGATCCTGCCAACCATTTAAAGAAATATGAACGCTCCACATTAATTAACAGCTATCACCCGACTACCAAACGTATAGGAGATATGTGGTAGTTGAGTGATAGCTGCATATTGGATTAGATGTCTTTACTGAAAAGAAGCTTTTTCCTGAATATTTTTTACTCTGTCAAAGCGATATTGATTTCTAACAAAATACTCCTTTGTTCCGTCAAATAATACCTCTTTGGTAATGGAAAAATCGTTCATATCGCCCTTCATTGTAATGCGAAAGGTACAAGACTTCCGTTCATTACCATCTTTGCCTTTGTAAGTATATGCTACATTGAATGCTTGATCAGTACCTGAAATATGCTTGTCTATTAATTCTCCTTTATTAATCGTTCCGTTTTCAAAATCGTAGGTGTAATTTTGATTATAAGGCTTTCCATTTTCATTAATGAATATATCAATTGTTAGCGCTTCCTTTTTAACATAGGTATTTGCTACTAGTCGAAGCATTTCTAACTCCCCGCTCGTGTAATCTTTATAAGTGAGCGTTCCTTCATAGAGCCCGTTCAAAAAAGATAATTCATTTGCCATAATAGCAGGAGAGGATTGAGCGAAAACTCCTGGAAGGGATAAGGTTAAGATACAAATAAAGAAAAATGACTTCATTGTTTTGAAATGATTAGATGATACGTAATGTAAAATGATCAGGCTAAAACAAGGAAATCTGAGCATCGATTTCGCTTCATATCAGCTACAGGTAGGCTCAATTTATGATTTGAGTCCTATGGAATCATTTGAGTCTTCTGTGTGAAGGCCATGCTTTCGAAAATCTGATGGAGAAGTGCCCGTATGTTTTCGGAAAGCTCGATTGAAGGTCGCTTTGCTTCGAAAACCACAATCAAAAGCAATCCCTAAAATTGATAAATGTTGGAAAGATTCATCCAGCAACTTTGCTTTCATGCATCTCACTCTAAAGCGATTAATCAATTCATTAAAGTTTTGATCAAACAACTCATTAATACATTTAGAAAGCGTTGCAGAAGGAACCTTTAATTGTTGTGCCAATTGATTGAGCGTTAAATCGGGTTGTAGATAGGGTTTCTCTTGTTCCAGATAAGAAATCAATTGCTGGGCAAGAGTCCTTAAGCCTGAGGAACCATTGGAAGATAATTGTTCTGTAGAAATAGATTCTTTATCCGCTGCAAATGGTTCAAACGCTAATGGAATCACTAATTGCGGATGGATGCCATAGGCAGCGATGCTTACGTAATAAATAACGAGTCCCCAGGCAAAATAGGCGTACCAATACTCTATATAGGACAATTCCTGTGGACTCAGTAGGTCCACGATAAGATAGGCAAACCAGATCACCTGAGAGATTAAAAAAACGACGAGGAATTTTTGTAACCAGGGAAACGAGATATCAGATGTTTCAGAAAAATTAGCTTGAAGGTAGGCTTTGTATTTTTTGAACCATAGCAATGTAACGCTAAAATAGATGATGACCGACAACAACTTTAGCACTTCTACCACATACCCGATGATTCCCCAATCCGCATTTCGCCATTCTCCATAGGTTTGATGATGGTAAAGTAATTCTTCTCCACGAATCCAATGTGAAATAACGATATCATGAACGAATACGGCGACACAAATTCCAAGCATCATAAGGGAGGGAATAAAATGCCATATGTGTTTAGGACGAAACCTGAACTGATGGTTCGTTAAACTTCTGAAATAGAAGTAAAGAAGGGGGCCATAGAGAAAAAAGTGGCTCCACGGAAAATAAAACATAAATACGGTGTAGCTATCATGGCTATCATACCATCCGGCAAACCCTAACATCCAATTTGCCACTCTTATACTAAACAGAATTAAGAGAATAGCCAGTAATAAATCTGCTAAGCGGCCCTGGCTAAATGAGCGCCCAAACAGCAAAAAAGCGAAAATAGCTCCCTGTAATACGCACGGCAGTAAGAGACTACTAAATATGTTAAAATCAAACGGCATCTTGTATAGGAAGATACTGCTTCGCGTACCCTTTTCAAAGTAAAGCTGTCTGTTTCCCTCTACTACTCAACCAACGGAACATAGCGAATCGTCCCATTCAAATCTCCTACCTGTAATGTATGAATATTAATTACAGTGAAGAAAGCATTGTATTCCATGAAAGGCTGAATAGACAGCGCACTTTCCTTTAAATCCAAGGTATCTTCATTTAATAGGACGGTAGTTAATTTGTTGGTCAATGAATCATGCGGATAATGGTAGTTATAATCCCACTCTCCACGCTCTATATATATACTGAGGGAATCCAAACTATCAAAGAAGATTTTAAGTCCATAACTGCCTTCTTCTAACCCATATACATGAGCTGAATCTGCTGTTAAGGTTACTTTGGGGCCCACATGCTGCCAAAGGATTTCTCCCTCCACTGAAGATCTGGCCAATGGATCAGGAACAATTAAGCCTTCTCCTATATCTTTCACAGCAGAAAAGGACTCTTCATTGGCACAACTACTCCCAAGCAATCCCCAAAAGAGCAAGGAGCAGAAATACATACAATATTTAAAAAGCTTCATATTGATTTCGGCCTTAAACTTATGTAACGGCAGAATTCAATACTTATTGACCCGATGAGTTCACATGTAATGGGAAGCTGTATAAGTAATCCCTGAAGGAAGATACATTTTGCCAGGCTAATCTATGTTCCAGTTGGCTTTTCGAAGGGGTAGCGTCAATTTTCAACTGCGGAATAGAGAGAAAGGGATGAGGTCTTTTTTTGAGCTTCAATGTTTGCAGTCGATTCATCCGAAAAAGACTTAGCTGAATCTCTTCCACTTGCTGATAGAAGGAAAGCCAGGTATCCAGATCTCCTTGCACCTTCTGCCCATTTACAGCAATGATCTCATCTTCAGGATAAAGACCGGCCTCTTCAGCGGGACTATTCGGCCAAATATTAATGATCTTAGCTCCCTTTTCTTTATCGGTCCTCAATCCGTACCAACCTAATGCATGGGAAATCAGGTGCTGTTCAGTCAACATCAGGCCCATTTGGTCAGCTAGATATTCAAGCCCTGTTCTTAAATCTTCCGTCCCCTCTATATATAGGCTAAAAAATTGAGTGAGATCTCTTCCTGAAAGTTCTTCAGCGATTCTTTTATAATCTTTAGCTGTATATCCTTTATTCGAAGAACCAAATTCTCTGTACATTAAGCGCATCAAAATATCCATGGAATAAGCGTAATTCGTAGCTTCCATAATCATCACATCCAGAAGCATCGCTACGAGGTACCCCTTTACATAAAAGGAAATCTTTCTACCAGGGATTCCTTCATTGTGATATCCATTCACCCAAGAATTTACACTCGCTTCTTCCAGGGAAATCCGATCTTTTCCCGGCATCAAATAATGGCGCTTTAATTCCTTATTGATACTTCCTACCCAATCTTTGATATCCCATATGTGACTTTTCCAAAGAGACAAATCTCCATAATAAGTAGTCACCCCTTCGGTTACATAATGAATTTCGGAAAAAACAGCTTGATTGTAACGATATGGCAGAAAGTCGCTTGGCCGAATAGCTTTAACGTTCCACACGTGGAAAAATTCATGCGAAGACAATTCCAGCAGGGCACTATATTTTGCAGGCATTTTCAGTTCATTCCCTGGCCCTAACGTAATGACAGTACAGTGTTGATGTTCGACTCCGTGAAAAAAAGGATATGGCAGAAAGACGAAGAGGTAATGAAACTCTTCGATGGGAAATGATCCGAATATATTAAATTGAGTTAAGGTAAACTTGGTGATATCCCTTTCCAGCTGACGTAAATCGATATTTCCGATGCCTAACATCCAAAAGGAGATGGATAAACCTTCCACCATGAATGAATGAGAAGTCAAGTTTTTTCCAGCGATAAATGGACTGTCGACCAATTCGTGAAAGCTATCGAAAAAATAACTGCCTTCCTGGGATCTTTTCCAATTTTTACTCAGTCGGAATCCAGAGGGTAGTTCTAAGTCTACCTTACATGCTTCTTCCTCACCGTCAACCTGATGTAAAAAACAATGAATGCCGTTTAGCATGATCATCTCCTCGTCTACGTATGCTCCCCCAGCATCCATATCTTTGGCATAATAGGTATACTCGATCGTGTAGGCTCTTCCCTTTTCTCCGTGAAGTTCCCATTTTTGCATATCCACTTTCTCTACCTCAATTTCTTCACCATCATCAAGGGTACAATGCAGGCTGGATATATTGCGATAATAGGATTGAAGTGCGTATCTGCCAGGTCTCCATTTAGGTAATTCCCAAATCTCCTTATTTTCATTGAATATGGAAGAGATGGTAATGCGAATAATGTAAGGTTGGGACAAGGGAAAGGATACACGATAATTAATCATGAGCAAGGATGTGAATTTATTGAAACGAATTTACTAAGAAAACACCGTAATTCCGGCTTTAATTGCGCTTGCAATATGTAGAAATAAAAATATTTATTAAATTTTCAGAATAAAAAATGTTTATATTCTGTTAGTATGTTACGATCAACATGGTTGCCTTTTGTGTGGATCTTGTTTGTTTTGTGGCTCATAGGTGGCACATACACATGGGTTTGCAACATCCACAAAAAATGCGAAGACCTCACCTCCTTGTTCAACCTAAGTACAAAAACAACTTCTGATATACCAACATCAGAAGAACCTAACATTGACGATACAAAAAGTTCGCATATTTCACGTATCTCCCGGCTTAAAATTCTTAATGATGGGGAATTATTTTTAGAATCCTCCGATGATATTCGCTTTGGTAAGTCGGATCCCAGAATTGTCGCTTCTTCCCCTATTCTGTCTGCCATCGATTCCCTCGTTCTATATTTAAAGGAAAACCCCTCAAAAAGAGTAAGGATTACCGGACTGTATCATGAAAGTGAGGAAAATCCTTCCATATTTGAAAACCTGGGGGTAGCTAGAGCAGAGGATCTTGGAGGATTGCTCATTCAGAACGGACTTACCACCTTACAGTATGTATCTTCTTCTTCCTTAAACGATAGTGAAAATTTTCTAAATGAACAAGATACGGTTATAGGAGGGATAGCGTTAGATATAGAAGAAATGCCTGAAAAGACGCTATCTGATCCAAGGAATTTTTATTTTGAAAGTAATAGCAATACGCCGATGATGGATGAGGAGTTAGTACAATATGTTCAGGAGGTAATTACTTTTGTAGAGAAAAATTCGGATGAAGTGCTGGTTTTTATAGGACATACAGATAATGATGGAGAGGAAATGCGAAACTATTATTTAGGGATTGAGAGGGCGAGAAAGCTAGCCAGATTTTTCATTGAACAAGGGTTAACAGACAATCAGGCATTCATTGAATCCAAAGGCGAAAATCAACCTATTGCCACAAATGAAACAGAAGAAGGAAAAGCGTTAAATAGAAGAGTAGAAATTCAACTACGTAATATTGAAGAACAGCCATAAGACGACCAGATTAATCGCTATAAATTATGCAAGATTACCCCATTTTTGAAATCCTTCAAGCACTTGTAATCATCATCGGTGCTGCTTTGATAGGAGGATGGATCGTATATTTATACCATAGAACCCGATTTAGAAAACGCCACCTGGAAACAGAGGCTAAATTACATAAGAAATCTCAAGAACACGATGCTTTGTTCCAACGATTCAAATCTACAGAATCACTTCACAACGATTTGCAAATTCGCCATCGAGATATGGATGGTCAATATCAAAGACTATTGACTAATTATAAGCGAGCCGAGGGTGAATTAGACGAGCAGGCAGAAAAATTGAAAGTGAATAAAGCTCAACGTACTGCTCTCGTTCAACAACTCCAGGTATTATCTTCGTATAAGGAGCGCTATGAAGATTTAGTCCCAAGATTCGAATCTCAGCAGATCTATACTACAGACATAAAACACCAAATTGCCGAGAAGGAGGATCACAATCAAAAGCTTATCTCTATCATTAAAGAGTTAGCTCCATATAGGGATCAATTTGAAGAACTGATTCCAAAATACCAGCAGATTCAGCAAGATTCTATGGGATTGTCTGAGAATATAGACAATCTTAAAAAGGAGTATGACCAAGTGCTTACTCAAAAAGAACAAGCTCAAAAAAATCTGCACGAGATACAATTACAATATGAGAGTGATCGCAGGTTGATGGGGGAACAAAAACAGAGAATTGAGGAATTGACCCAGGAAAAGAAACAGATACAGGCATCTCTCGAAAAATTGACTGCCGACTATGAACAGGCTAAAGAAACTGTTTCAGGACATTCCGAACAATTAAATAAAATCATCAGTTCCAGAGACGAACTACTTCATGCTAATAATGCACTTACTCTGGCCAGGGACAAGCATGAATCCTCTCTTTCAGCGCTTGAGCATAAGTTTGTAGAATTATCGAAAAAGTATGAAGAAGTTCAAAAAGAAGCTTCTTCCAAGCCAGAAGATGACCAGCATCCTGAGGCCCAAAGTTTACAGAAAAAGCAATTGCAAATGTTGGCTCAGCGACTGGGATCTGGTTTAGTGGAGCTCGACGAAACGACTAAAGAAAGGGATCGGCTAGAAGTGGCTAATAAGCAGTTGAACGGAGAGATAGATCATTTTAAGGAAGAGTACGAATTTCTTCTTCATGAGAATAAATCACTAAAAGATTCATTAAGTCATTATCAATTACTTCAAAACCAGATTCGATTGCTTCAAAAAGATATTGAGCAAACCCGTCTGTATAATGAAGAGCTACATTCTATGTTGGCCAACGAGCAACAGATGATAAAATCCAAAGAAGCAGCTCTTTTTGAGGCTCAGGACAAACTGGTACACTTGCAAGCTCAACTGTCAAATGGTGGAGGAATGACCTTTCCTATTCCCTCAGGAGCCAACATGAATCAAGTAAAGGAGCAATATGCATATCCAAGCTGGACAGGGAGTACAATGGAGATTTCAGAGTTGAGTTCAAATCAGGAAATCATCTTGTCCAGGATAAAAGAAAGAGCGAACGAAATCAATTTTAATCGTATAGGCAAAGCTTCAGTAGAAGAGAAAGATGACTTACAAAAGATTAAAGGAATTGGAGCATTTATAGAAAAAAAATTAAATAGAATAGGTATTTATACCTTTAAACAAATAGCAAATTTCACAGAGGTAGATGAGGAAAAGATCAATGATTTAATAGAGTTTTTTCCGGGAAGAATAAGGAGAGATGAATGGGTGAAACAAGCTCAGTTGCTTCTGAATCATTCATCTTAAATGATTTCATGATGCTGTAAGAATTTTTAAGATCGTATAGAAATACACCTTTACAGGTGTATTTTTTTGTTAATAAAAGGTACGTTGTCTATTTTAAAAATTGCCAAAATGAAATAAATACAGTATAATTACGCAAAAATTAAGAATGTTAAGAAATCCACGTGAATTAAAGTGACTTCTTATCATTTTTAAAGTCTTAATATTGAAAACAGAAAAGTAATTTTTCTGTAGGCTTTAGGGCGTTTTCATGGCTGTTGGGCCGCGAATAAAATTCGCGGTCTTTTTTTATAAAAAAAAATCGGACTCTTTCAAGTCCGATAAAGTATACCTACGAATGTATATCTTATTTTCACCCTTCAAAGAGTAAGTAGGATCAGTGCTACAAACCCTTATTGAGATTAATTATTGTCTTCTTTCCTAACTACTTCTAGCTGAATAAGTGCTTTTACTTTTTTGTGAAGGTGAACGGTCACTTCATAATCTCCTGTTTCTCTAATATCGTCGAAAGTTATCGTCTTTCTATCTATATCAAATCCCAGATCTTTCAGTTTATTTGAAACCTGGAGAGCAGTGATAGATCCAAACAACTTTCCATTATCACCCGCTAAAGTTTCAATGACAAGATTAAGTCCATTTAACTTATCTGCTTCTCCCTGAGCCTGTCCCATAATAAACTCGCTCTTGTGGGAAGCTTGTCTTTTCTTTTCCTCCATTTCTTTCTTAGAAGAAGAAGTAGCCATTACAGCTAATTTCTGAGGAATCAGATAATTTCTGGCATATCCAGGTTTAACCTTAACTACATCGTCTTTATCTCCCAGATTCCTAACGGGAGCTAGTAATATTACTTCCATAATCCTACTTTAAATTATCAGTTACAAAAGGCAATAAAGCAAGATGGCGGGCACGCTTGATAGAGGTAGATAAACGACGCTGGAATTTTAAACTTGTCCCTGTCAATCTTCTAGGAAGAATTTTACCTTGGTCATTGACAAATTTTACCAAGAAATCAGGATCTTTATAGTCTATGTACTTAATGCCGTAGCGCTTAAAACGACAATATTTCTTTTGAGTACTTTGTGATTTAATCTTATTGACCGCCGTAGGCCCTATCACTGAATCTCTTTTTGCCATATATCAATATCTATTTTAAGTCTTTTCTCATTCCAAATCCTTGAGCACGCCTTTTTTCATTAAACTCCAGCGCAAATTTATCCAACTTAACAGTCAAATAACGAATGATCCCTTCGTCGTATTTATATGCCTGTTCCAAACGGTCGATAAACTCGGTACTACCTCTGAATTCTATATAAGCATAGTATCCATTAGTTCGCTTCTTAATGGGATAAGCAAGTTTTCTAACACCCCAATGCTCAATATTGTGAATCGTACCACCATCTTCTTTGATGAGATTCACAAACTTGTCCACTTTTGCACGCTGCTCTTCTGTCGTCAATTCAGGAGCTATGATAAAAGTGGTTTCGTATTCGTTTAAAAATGTTTTTGGTTTTATATCCATCTCAGCCTCAGTAAAACGGATTACAAAGGTAGGGCTTTTTCAGGATAATCCAATAATCTTTCCCAAAACTTTTGTACCAATTACGGAAGTAGATTGTATATTTGACGATCACCCTAACCCAAAAGAATTGTGGAAAGACAGCGATATGATATCATCATTGTAGGTGGTGGAATGGTGGGACTAAGTACCGCCTACAAATTACAATTGAGAAATCCTTCTTTGAAGTTGATTGTATTAGAGAAAGAAGCTACCCTCGCCGCCCATCAAACCGGTCATAATTCAGGAGTAATACATAGTGGTTTATATTACAAACCCGGTTCCTATAAGGCAAAAAATTGTGTGGAGGGTAGAAGAGAGTTAGTGGCTTTTTCCCGTTTACATAATATTCCTCACGATGTATGTGGAAAGGTAGTAGTAGCTACCAGAGAGGATGAATTGCCGTTTATGGAAAAGATTTTCGATCGCGGCCTACAAAATGGGATAGAAGGGATTGAAAAAATTTCCGGAGAACAGGTCAGAGAAATTGAACCTTATTGTGCAGCCATAGCGGGAATTCACGTTCCCTGTACAGGCATTATCGACTTCCCGGCAGTAGTGCGTAAACTGGCTGAATTGCTTCAAGGCATGCAATCAGAAAGCCACATCGCCTTAAATCATCATGTAATACAAATCTCAAGATCATCTGAAGAAGTCATCGTTCACACTAATCAAGGAGATTATCTGGGCAAACAGGTTATTTTTTGTGGCGGTTTGCATTCAGATCGCCTGGCAGACATGGATGGAGCTGATAATGAAGCCAGAATTGTAGGATTCAGAGGCGACTATTACGAACTGACCGAAGCGGCTCAGCACAAAGTAAAACACCTCATTTATCCCATTCCTAATCCAGCCTTTCCCTTTTTAGGAGTTCATTTTACACGTATGATTCATGGAGGAATAGAATGCGGCCCCAATGCAGTATTTACTTTCAAAAGGGAAGGCTATGGCAAGACAGATGTCAATTGGAGAGATACTAGAGAAGCGTTGGGATTTATAGGTACCTGGAAATTGTTTGCTAAACACTGGCGATTCGGATTAGATGAATATAGAAGAGCTTTTTCCAAACGATTATTCCTGCAACAGGTCAGAAGACTTATTCCCGATTTGAGTTTGAAAGAATTGACCGTAGGAAGATCAGGAGTTCGAGCGATGGCCTTAGGACGCAATGGAGAAATGATAGAGGATTTCCACATTGTCCATAAAGATAAAGCCATACACGTACTCAATGCTCCCTCTCCAGCAGCTACCGCAGGTTTAGCTATAGGGGAAGAAATAGCCAATATGGCCGAAGAAAGATTTGGTTTGAAAGTTTGAGACGAGTAGTATTCATACCTTAAATTCCAGAAATCAATATCTATCTGTTAATTATTTCAACTTATCCGTAACATAGCTATCACTATTTTAGTCTTTAAAGTGTTACTATGAAAAGTATACTTTAGCCATCTTTTATCATTTTCAATTGTGGGTATTTTTTTGCATTTTTATAAAGCTAGAGTTGCTGATTATCAATACAATAAATTTATTTTTAAATCAACATGAATAAATCAAGAGTTATCACTACTGCCGGATTGATCTTTTTCGGCTTTTTATTACTCGTTCTCATCAGTTCTGGAGCTTTTGTAACCATAGATGCAGGAGAAAGAGGGGTGATCTTCCGAAAGTTTGGAGGAGGATTAGATAAGTCCAGCAAGCCATTTACCCAGGGATTTCATGTTATTGCTCCCTGGAACTCTATGATTACCTATGATGTGAGGGAACAGAAGAAAGAAGAAGAGATGAGTGTGTTATCCTCAGATGGATTGAATATCAAAATTGATGTATCTGTACGTTTCAGACCTATGCCTGAGAAAATCGGATATCTACATGAAGAAATCGGAAAAGAATATAAAAGAACCATTATTGAGGACCTTTCGCGTGCCACAGTCAGAAGGATCATAGGACGATATACCCCTGAAGAATTATATAGGAACAAACGAGAGGAAATTGAGCAAAATATTCAAGACGACTTAAGTAAGAGCCTGGCGGAAAAACACATCATTCTCGAATCCGCTTTATTGAGAAATATTGATCTACCCGAGCAGATTAAATTGGCAATACAAGATAAGCTTAAAGCCAAAGAGCAGGCAGATAAAATTGACTTCGAGATTGAACGCCAGAAAAAAGAATCAGAACGTATTCGTATCGAAGCGCAAGCAAAAGCAGAAGCTAACCGTATTTTGAGCGCGAGTTTGACAGATAAAATCCTTCAGGAAAAAGGAATTCAGGCGACCATCGACTTAGCTAAGTCCGATAATTCTAAAGTTATTGTAATAGGAAGCGGAGATAGTGGATTGCCCTTGATTCTAGGGAACAATTAAGAGAGTTATCACTTAGGCCGCCTGTAAAAGATCTGTCTCCCACTTATACCGCTTAAGATATGAGATAGCAAGAAACAGCACAGGGTTTTCGTTAGGCGAGAACCCTGTTTTTTTATTTCACCTGATCTTTTTTCTCCTATAAATTGTCAAATCCCGTGAACAATGCATTGAATAACACCCCCAACCATATTCATCATTTCGTTTATTTGGGGCGTCAGCTGAAGGTCGTACCTCCATCAGCTGACCGGGTGCTTTCGGACTCACCTATCGGCTCGGTCTTAGCGCTATCCTTCCCTCCAATCCAGACTACCTCCTCCAGCCCCCTTCGCCAACTTTGCCAGCATTATCCCTCTACCATCCTTTTTCGGAGACTTTCCCCTTACACGAACACCATTTGCTAATATATTCGATCCCGCCAGGATCAATCATTCTCTAATTACATGAACACCCTATACTATGTTAGTCAATTCCTCCCGGATCAGCCTCCCACCAGCTTTTTCCTGTCTCTGAGCTTTTATGTTTGAGATTTTCCTGCTGATATAATGCTACCTCCATTCACCATTTTCCCATAGAGCTATTTTCATCTCATGGAATGAAAGCTTAATTTTAATGGTCCCTAATACCAATGGGAATAGTGTTACATGTATGCGATATCTCGATCCTAAAAATGACCTTACATTTAAAAAAGTGTTTGGAGAACACCCCCACTTATTGAGGAGTTTCCTAAATGCACTGCTTTCTTTAGCCCCGGGCCGTGAATATAAAGGTATCCAACCTGTCTATGCGCTGAGTTTAGTGAATGCCATGTTTGAACCCAACACTGACTTATATTATCATCATTATGCGATGATCCACCACGAACTCACAGGGAAGCACATCGAAGGATTGGAATTAATTTTTGTGGAACTGCCCAAATTCAAAGCACAAAAATGGAGCGATAAAAAACTTCAAGTACTTTGGCTACGATATTTAACAGAAATAGAAGAAAAAACGGAACATGCACCAGAAGACTTATTGGCTGTGCCTGAGATAGCTGAAGCATTAGCACATGTACAAGAAAGCGCTTTCACTAAAGGCGAATTGGAAACTTATGATAAATATTGGGATAGCGTGAGTACAGAACGAACCTTGATTGGGGCTGCCAGAGAGGAGGGACTAGAAGAAGGCTTTGAAAAAGGTAAGTCGGAGGGATTTGAAGAAGGCAGGTCGGAAGGACTTACCGAAGGTATACACATAGGTATACGCATTTTGACATTACATCAGGAAGGAAAATCTATCTCTGATATTGCGAAAGCTACTCGACAAACCGTCGAATTTGTGGAAAAAACATTGCAAGAAATGGGATTGGGATAACTATTTCAATGAGTAAAAACACTGTCTTCACTCCCCATTCCTCGCTAATCGAAAGCCCACCACATTAAATCGACTGTCCGTATAAGCATAAGTCCTTCCAGCTATCCGGCAATCAATAGGTTCACTGCTAAAAGCACCTCCTCTGATCACTCGAAAAGTCCCCACCTCAGGTCCGCCAGGTGAAACCTCATTGGCACTGACAGCATAATAATCCGCTCCGTACCAATCTCCACACCACTCCCACACATTCCCGATTAGTTGATGTAAGCCTAATTCTCCTTGCTCAAATGCATCAACAGGAGCGGTATAGATATATCCATCTTTATATGTTTCCCAATAGGGGCCTTCTTCAATTGAATGGAAATCCTGATCAGCGACATTGCCCATTGGTACCTCTTCCCCCCATATATACATTCGTTCATTTCCTCCCGATCGTGCTGCATATTCCCATTCGGCTTCTGTAGGTAGCCTATATCCATTCGCCTTTCGGATAGTGGTCGTGGAATTCCCTTCCATCCTATATACTTGAGCCAATCCTTCTTTTTTACTCCGCCAATTGCAATAAGCTACTGCATCGTTCCAGCTTACATGTACTACCGGATGGTTATAGGTATCTGAGCTTCTCTTCTCCCCTAATGCATCACATGCCCAATTGACGTCCTCTTTCCCTATCCAATCTTCTCCATTCCAGAATGTTGATCCGCCTAACTTATCTGCATCAGTAGAATAATTAGTATCCAAGGAAAATTCATGGAATTCCCTTACACTCACTTCATACTTGCTCACATAGAAATCTTGTATTGTTAGCGAATGAATAGGTCGCTCATCCTTCCCTCCTACCCCTTGATGATCGCCCATCTTAAATGTACCGCCCTGAATCCGTATCATAGGATTTTCCTGAAGAGGAGACGGTGAGAGTGAATGTACATGTTCTTGATCAATTACTTGTAACATTGGCCAACAAAAAATCAGCACATAAATGAATATGGATAAGCGCATAAGAGGGTAGTATTAATGAAGGTTAAGCGCTAGTTAATTAAAATATGGCAGCTGAGCACCTCCAGGAAGAAAAAAGTCGCTGCATGGAAATTAGTTCCTTACGAGCAGTTACTGGTGGAAGGATAGCAATCACCGCCCATTATTGTTCAGTTAATACTTCCAACTTACCATTAAAAATCCCTCATATCTACCTAGCTGAAAAAAAATCATTATTTACTTAACAAATATGAAACTAATTATTATATTTACTTTTGTTAAGTAAATTGTATTCTTATGAAACTACCTCCATTAGGGGAATTTGAAGAACTCGTATTGCTCACTGTAGCTGCCCAACATGATCAGGCTTATGGTGTCTCCATTAAAGACAGCCTGGAAGAAGAATTGGGGAAAAAGATGAATATCAGCGCCATCCATGTGGCCCTGAAACGCATGGATGATAAAGGATTCGTCACCTCTAGATTTGGCGGAATTACGCAAGATCGCGGAGGAAGAAGAAAAAAATTCTATGTGATTACCGCCATGGGAAAAAAAGCATTGGACAACAGATACGAACTCAGAAATAAGATATATCGTCTCATTCCCAAGATCTCCTTCGGCCAATGAAAACGCCCCCCAAATATGCGCTTAAATTCCTCCGCTGGTTTTGCCGGGAAGACTATCTCGAAGAGATCGAAGGGAATTTGATTGAATTGTACCAATGTGTATGTGACCAATCTGTTAATAAGGCCAATAGATCTATTTATTGGAACGTAATCCTCCACTTCAGACCTGAATATATACGCCATGTCCCATTATCCCCCTCTTTAATGAGCTTCTCTATGCTGAAAAATTATCTAAAAGTTGCTGTTAGGAACGTCATCCACCATCCTATTTTTTCCTCCATCAATGTGCTGGGCTTAAGCTTAGGAATGCTCAGTTTCTTGTTCATTTTTCTCTGGATCAGGGATGAAAAGAGCATTGACAACTTCCATACGAATGGAGATCATCTATACAATGTATATACTACCGTAGAAGCGAACGGAGAACGACATGGAGAATATTCCACTTCTTTACAGCACCCTGATGGAATATCACATGTAGGTTTAGAAGGGATAGAAGAAGTCATCCCGGAAATCGAATACATCAACTATTACGCTGCAGGATATGAACTTCCCTGGGGTCATCCAGAAACCTTTCAAATAGGAGATAAAGTACACAAACTGAAAGGCTCACGCGCTTACAAACATTTTTTTAAGATGTTCGATTATCCCATCATCGCAGGTGATCAATCAACCCCTTTAGACGATTTTAGTAGTATCGCCATTTCCAGAAAAATGGCTTCTCTATTTTTTGATTCACCGGAAGAGGCAATTGGCCAACAAATCCATTTTGAGAATGCGTTCGACTTAACAATTACAGCAGTATTTGAAGATGTGCCCACGGAAAGTTCTTTAATGTTCGAATATCTCATTAATTGGGAATCACATATGAAGCGGTTGAACTGGTCCACAAATAAAATCCTTACTAATGTCCAATTGAGTCCCACAGCAGATGTTGAAGAAGTAAGCGAAAAAATGAACCGCTTCTACCAAACTCGTGTAGGGGAAATAAAAGAATTTACATCGGTAAAGGTAGAACTAGGTTTACAACCCTATAGAGATCAGTATCTTATAGCGAACTTTGTCAATGGAAAACCACAAGGAGGAAGGATAGAATACCTTAGAATTTTTAGTTGGATTGCTGTTTTCATTCTCATCATCGCTTGTATCAACTTTATGAATCTCACCACGGCTCACTCTATTAGAAGGGCGAAAGAAGTAGGGGTTCGAAAAGTAGTAGGATCTTCCAGGTCAAATTTATTGTCTCAATTTTTGGGTGAATCAATGTTCATGGCGATGATCGCACTGATGATAGCTGGTTTATTACTTCAACTCCTCCTTCCCTATTTCAACCAATTTACAGGAAAGCAGATCACGCTTCCTTATCATCAACCTCATTATTGGTTGGCACTCTTAGGATTGATGCTTGTTACAGGCATATTAGCTGGAAGTTATCCTGCTATATTCCTAGCTTCCTTAAAGCCCGTGAGAATCTTAAAAGGTACCCTAAAGTTTAGTCCATCTTCTAAATGGTTTAGAAAGGGATTAACCATTTTCCAGTTTAGCCTTTCCACTTTGTTGTTAATAGCTACCCTCGTGGTTTCCCTTCAAACAAACTACATACAACACTCACATTTGGGATATGATAAGGAAAATCTATTGTATGTGAGAGTGGAAGGTGAATTAATGAAACAGGCCAAATATTACACCTTCAAAGAACAATTGTTAAACCTCACTGGAATAGCGATGGTGGATCGCAGTTCAGAAGCTCCTCATGTGATGGGATTCGTTGTTACTGGCCCTATCAATTGGGAAGGAAAAGATCCCAATGCAGCAGTAGGGTTTAAACCTGCTTCCGTAGGCTTTGATTTTGTCAAATTAATGAAGCTTGAGATAGTGAAGGGAAGAGACTTTTCACATGATTTTAGCACGGATTCCACTGATGCCTTTTTAGTCAACGAAGAAGCGGTAAGACAAATGGGAATGAAAGAACCCATTGGGAAGTGGGTATCTGCTTGGAGTAAAAAAGGACATATCGTAGGCATCATCAAGGATTACCATACCCACTCATTTCATGAACCTATTAAGCCTATCATGATTGACATTAAGGAGGATGAAGAATTTGGTGTCATTCTTATCAGAACACTTCCGGGCCAGACTAAAGAAGCCTTAGCTAGTCTTGAGAAAGTGTATCACAAGATAAATCCAGATCATGCGTTTGACTACCAATTCGTAGATCAGGAATATCAGGCGTTGTATAAGAGTGAACAAGTGATTTCTCGATTGTCTAATGTATTTGCCTTTCTGGCAGTGATTGTATCTTGCCTCGGCTTATTTGGCCTCGCCATGTTCTCTGCCCAACAACGCACCAAGGAAATCGCTATTCGCAAAGTGCTGGGAGCATCTATCCAACAAATTATTTCTCTCTTTTCCAGAGAATTCATGCTATTAGTGGGAATATCATTTGTCGTTGCGCTTCCTGTCAGCTGGATGCTACTGAAAGAATGGCTACAGGGATTTGCCTATCGGGTTGAACTCTCCTGGTGGATTTTTGCTATTGCAGGCCTTTCAGCTATGCTGATTGCTTTTTTTACTATCAGTTCCCAATCGCTCAAAGTAGCTTATTCCAACCCAGTGGAATCATTAAAAGATGAATAATACATATAAGCGCTCTACACATGAAAATATCGTATTTGTTATTAGCAGGACTCATTTTTTATTCTTGTACCCAACAAGAAAAAGAAACAAATATCCCCGAAGATACTTCCATTCCCGACACTTCAGAAGCAGCTATCTCTAATGTGAATATTCCGTATGGAAGTTGGAACAGAACCATACACCTACCCACAAAGAGCTAATGATGCCTTCCAATTGCTAACACGCTTGCAAATTAAAAGAGCCACGATTTTTGGATTTAGTGATGGAGGATATTCGGCGCTTAAATTAGCTGCACTACATCCGGAAGTAGTTACTAAAGTCATTGCTTTGGGAATAGGTGATAAACCCAAAGATGAAAACAAACCTCCGGACGAATACAGTTCTGAAAAGTTGTTGGCAGAAGCGGGAGGTTTTTTCAACACTCGTTTACAATTGATGCCAGAACCAGATCGCTGGGACGAAAGCTTACAATTCGCCAATCATTTGTACAATAATGATTATATGAGCAAAGAAACATTTGAGAAGATACAATGTCCCGTATTAATTATGAATGGGGAAAAGGACCAATATGTTGACATTAATTCCTTTACTCAGGTATACAAATATATACCTAATTGCTCTATTTCCATGATTCCGGCCTGCGATCATGTGATTTTCTTTTGCAATTTTGATGCTGTCTGGGAGAGTATGGATTGGTTTTTAGAATCATAAAAATCCTTAGATCGGGCTTTATAAAGCTCATTATGATTCAAATAGCTTAGAAGAAACTTTTGTATCTTTATTATCAGAATTATAGGAGATGCAAAAACTTCCATTGGGCATACAGGACTTCCGTAAATTAAGAGAAGACCATTTACTCTATGTAGATAAAACAGAGCTTATTTTTCAATTGATCGATACGGGTTATTATTATTTTCTTTCCAGACCCCGCCGTTTTGGGAAATCATTGTTACTCTCTACTATTCAAGAGATCTTTTTGGGAAGTAAAGAATTATTTCAAGGGCTTTGGATAGAGGACAAAATAGATTGGGAGCCGCATCCGGTGATTCATATATCGTTTAATGCGATTGGGTACAAGGATTTGGGATTAGAGGAAGCCATCGAACAAAAATTAACAGATATAGGGATAGAATATGGAATTGATTTGAAGAAGCGAGGAATTGCCCCGAGGTTTACAGAATTATTACAAAAACTTCAAAAGTCGTATGGTAAAAAAGTCGTAATTCTCATCGACGAATACGATAAACCCATTGTTGATTATATTGATAAGGTAGAAAAAGCGGATCAACAAAGAGATATTCTCAAAAATTTCTATTCAGTTATCAAAAATGCTGATCCTTTTATCCGCTTCTTCTTTATTACAGGTGTCTCAAAATTTAGTCGGGTATCTCTTTTTTCGGATTTAAATAATTTAGAGGATATCACCCTCGTCCGTTCTTATTCTACCCTCACAGGATATACCCAGGAGGAATTAACTTATTATTTCGAAGACCGTATTGGCGCATTGGCACAACAACATCCCTTAAGTGTAGATACCCTAAAAGAAAAAATTGCTGAATGGTATAATGGGTACAGCTGGGATGGACATCATCGTTTATATAATCCCTTTTCTATTCTATCCCTCTTTAAAGCAAATGATTTCTTTAATTTTTGGTGGCAAACGGGAACCCCTAGCTTTTTGATCAACCTATTAAGAAAAGGGATGCATTTTCAACTGGAATCTATTGAGGGAGGGCAAGATCTTTTTGAAAGTTATACCTTGGATAATCTGGAATATCGCTCTCTCTTATTCCAAACAGGCTATCTCACGATTCAATCTGTAGATGAATACGGATTATATACATTGGCATATCCCAATAAGGAAGTTCGCGATTCCATGTACCGACATTTATTAGGGGCTTTTCGACATGCTTCTACTGCTGATACCCAACCACTTATTGTAAAGATAAAAAAAGCTTTAGACGCCAGAGATACAGAAGGCTTTATCCGATTGGTCAACGTTCTTTTTGACACTCTTCCCTATCAAATATTCATCGAAAAACAAGAAGCCTTCTTTCACGCTATTCTCCATATCGCGCTAAATGCTACTGGCATGTTTGTGGAAACGGAAGTAAGTACAGCAAAAGGTCGTGTAGATGCTGTTATTCATTCACTGGATGCTATTTATGTGATGGAGTTTAAGTTAGATCAATCAGCCGAAGCTGCTTTGGAACAGATTAGAGAAAAGCGATACGGAAATAAATACCTCGAACGAACGAAAGAGGTGCTGGCCTTAGGAATCAGCTTTAGTGCTAAAGAGAAAAAAGTCGCTGCATGGAAATTAGTTCCTTACGAGCAGTTACTAGTGGAAGGATAACATAGACTGAGCCTAATCTCTGTATTAATGCGAATAGATAAAAATATGTTGGAAGCCCTCACAAAAAAATAGAAATAATTTTACTACAATTAGGAATTAATCCCAGAATTACCTTCCTTTATATTACTACAAATAGGAATTAATTATGGGAAAGTATCGATTAGGAGAATTTGAAGAAGTCATCTTGCTTACAGTAGCTAATCTACATGGAGAAGCCTACGGTGTATCCATCAAGGAATACATAGAAGAGAAGCTAGATCGCAAGGTAAGTGTAGGAGCTCTACAAACGGCGTTAAGAAGAATGGAAAAGAAAGGCTATCTGAGTTCTCAGCGAGGGGGTAGTAATCAAGATAGAGTGGGAAGACCCAAATTATTTTTTACTGTTACCGCAGCAGGGCAAACTGCATTAGCATATACCCGAGAAACGCGAAATATGCTTTGGAACTCTATTCCCCGAACAGCTTTAGATTAACCTTACTCTCTATGAAGCCCAAGAAAAAAATATCTCCGCCTCCATTTTTGTTAACGCTTTTCAAGTGGTTTTGCAAGCCGGAATACCATTTTGATATAGAGGGAGATTTACTCGAATTATTTGCCAAAAGATTGAGACATCGAGGGAACATTTTTGCTCGATGGTGCATGTTCATTGATATCATCCTCCTGTTCAGACCAGGAATTATCCGACCTTTAATAAAAATATCTCAACCTATTATATATCCAGCCATGTTTAGACATCAAATGCTTATCACCTATCGCAGTTTTCTGAGAGACAAAAGTACTTATCTCATTAACCTTATAGGATTGTCTACAGGATTAGCCTGCGTTCTTTTCATCCTCCTATGGGTGCAAGACGAATTAAACATAGATACCTTTCATGAGAAAAATGATCAGCTCTATCAGGTGATGGAGACCTTTAACTTCAATGATCAAATTGAGACATATGAAGATACAAGAGCTATGATCGCTCAATATATGCCCTCTGAAATACCCGGAATTGAAGATGCGGTTGTAACCAGTGCTGACTTTTCAGAGCCTGAAGGGATTTTCACCTATGGAGATCGCACCCAAGCAGCAGTTACCAATTTTGGTAGTACGAACTTTTTTCAGGTGCTAACTTATCCTTTAATAAGAGGTAAGGCAGAAGATGTACTGGCCAACCAACAAAGTATTGTTCTTTCTAAAGAGTTAGCCATTAAGCTATTTTCATCCGTAGATAGTGCCATAGGAAAAATACTCGATTGGCAATATTATTTTGATGGGGGTACCTATAATGAAACTGTAGAGGTAACAGGGGTATTTACTCCTCCTCCTAAAAATGCGACAGAACAATTTGATGCAGTCGTACACTTTGACTTGCTAATAAAAGCTGATAGATGGGCTGGAGAATGGTCAGGAGGCTATGCTAAGGTATTCCTCGTTTTAGAAAAAGGGATTAATGTAGATCAGTTTAATCAACAAATTGAAGGGTATTTAATGACCAAACTGAAGGATGTTCCCTTTTCTGTCCATCTTTCCATTCGCCCCTATGCTGATAAATACCTATATAATCAATATGAAGGAGCTACCTTAGTAGGTGGCCGTATTGCCTATGTAAGACTATTCTCTATCACCGCCCTCATTATTTTAATCATTGCCTGCATCAATTTTATGAACCTCTCTACGGCTCAGGCTTCTAAGAAAATGAAAGAAATTGGGGTCAAAAAAGTGATCGGGGCCAGCAGACAAAATTTAATATGGCAGTTTTTGAATGCTTCTATCCTGCTTACCGGCATTTCATTTTTATTAGCCTTGGGCATAGTATATTACCTACTGCCCTATTTTAATGTGCTAACAGCAAAAACCCTGTATTTGGATATAAATCTGCCCTTGGTATTATCTCTTCTTGGGTTGTTACTACTCACAGGATTTGTCGCAGGAAGTTATCCAGCTATTTATCTGTCAGCATTGCAGCCTGTAACAGTGCTAAAAGGGAAATTATTTACTTCATCAGGGGAAGAATGGACTCGAAAAGGACTAGTTATCTTCCAATTTGTTCTATCCGTCATTCTATTAGTAAGCGTCTTTATCATAGACCAACAATTGGATTATATTCAAAACAAACATCTAGGGTATGATAGAGATCATGTTCTTTCCTTTAAAATGGCCAGTAACAATAAAAATCCAGATGTCTTTTTATCGGAATTAGCACAAATTCCCGGAGTGATACACGCCTCCCATTTACCTTCCAATTTGTTGGTACGAGGGGATAATCAATCGGGATATATGTGGAGTGGAGATGAATCGGAAAGAGAAATCGTCTTTCAGGCTCCTAGAATTAGCTATGGGGTTATAGAAACCTTGGGGATGGAATTAATTGAAGGCAGAACCTTTTCCAGAGAGTTTCAGGATGACTATTCTAAGATCATCATATCCGAATCAGCTCAGAGATTTATGGGCCTGGAACATCCCGTTGGAACAAAAATTAAGTATGGTCCTGAAGAAAGAGAAATTATAGGTGTGGTAAAGGATTTTCAATATGGTTCTATTCATCATAAAATGGAGCCTATTATCTTCAGGTTTCGGATTAATGGAGATAACGTATTAGCCAAAATAAAAACAGAAGATGTACAGCAGACGATTACATCAATAGAAGAATTATATCAGGAGTTTCAAGCTGGAGTGCCCTTCGATTGGTCTTTTATGGATGATGACTATCAAGCGCTATATCGTTCAGAGATACGTATGGCCACACTTTCTAAATTTTTCAGCGGCTTAGCCATTATCATCTCCTGTTTAGGTTTGTTCGGTTTAGCAGCTTTTACGGTAGAACGCAGGCAAAAAGAGATTGGTATTAGGAAGGTGTTAGGGGCCAGTATATCTCAATTACTGGGACTCTTATCTGCTGAATTCACCAAAATGGTATTAGTAGGAATCGCCATTGCTATACCTATCAGCTATTTTTTGGCTCAGCATTGGTTGGAAGGATTCGCTTACAAGTTTGATCTCAATGTGTGGCTATTTCTGGTAGCAGCAGTGATTACCTTAGCCATTGCGTGGCTGACGGTAAGTGTACAAACCTTTAAAACAGTCAGATTAAATCCTGTCGAAAGTCTGAAAGATGAATAGGGAAAAAATCACACCTCCTCTTTTATTGCTCAACCTTTTTAAATGGTTTTGCAAGCCTGAATATCATGAGGATATCGAGGGAGATTTACTTGAATTATTTGCCAAAAGATCGAGACATCGAGGATATTCATATGCCCAATGGCGCATGCTGAAAGAAATTCTCCTATTGTTCAGACCGGGCATTATTAGACCTTTGATAAAAACTTCTCAACCCCTTATATATACATCCATGTTTAGACATCATTTAATCATATCATATAGAGGATTTCTTAAGAATAAAAGTTCTTTTTTAATTAATCTTTTCGGACTCTCCACCGGATTAGCCTGTGTGTTGCTCATTTATTTATGGGTAAATGATGAATGGAAAATGGATCGATTTCACGAAACGAATGATCAGTTATATCAGGTCATGCAGAATTATGAATATTCTGGAGAGATTGCCACCTGGGAGTACACTCCTGCCTATTTGGGGGTAGAATTACAAAAGGAAATGCCCGAAATAGCATACACCGCTGCAACTAATACTATTTATTGGCACAATGGAGTAGAAGGGATTCTTTCTTATGATGATCTACAAATTCAGACGGAAGGATTATTCGCCTCCAAAGATTTCTTTCACGTTTTTTCTTTTGAACTCATTGAAGGGGATAGAGATTATGTGTTAGGCGACAAAAAAAATATTGTACTGACTGAAAGCTTAGCTCAAAAGCTCTTTCATACCACTGACCAATTAGTAGGGAAAACGCTGATGTGGGAACATGAAAAATTCGAAGGTCCTTTTGTTATTTCTGGCATAGTAAAAGATCCGCCTGTCCATTCCACCATTCAGTTTGAGGTACTTTTTAATTATGAAATAGCCTTAGACAATGCTATCGAATCCAGAGAATGGTATACAGATGCAGCTTGTACTTATCTTATCCTTAAAGAGGGAACTGATATCGAATTGTTTAACCAAAAAATAGCAGATTTCCTACCCAGAAAAGCAGGCAATGATATGAGAGATAATTGTAGTTTGTTTGTCCAAGCTTTTTCAGATAAATATCTGCATGGTTATTATGAACAAGGGATAGCTGTAGGAGGAAGAATCACTTATGTCAATTTATTTACGATCGTTGCCTTATTCATTCTGTTGATCGCATGTATCAATTTTATGAATTTATCTACCGCCAGGGCTACTAAAAAGATGAAAGAGATTGGGGTCAAAAAAGCCATCGGAGCATCAAGGAATGCCTTAATATCTCAATTTTTAGCCGAATCAACACTCATTTCCTTTCTTTCTCTAGGGATAGCGATATTGCTTATTACTCTATTTCTTCCTCAATTTAATCATATTACAGCTAAGTATTTATCTTTACATCTGGCCTCACAAGAAATATGGATTATTCTGGGGATAGTATTGTTTACAGGATTGCTTGCTGGAAGTTATCCAGCGTTCTACTTATCAAATTTCCATCCAGTAGCTGTGTTGAAAGGGAGATTACCTACTTCTATGGGAGAGCAATGGATTCGTAAGGGATTAGTCATTTTTCAATTTTCCCTATCTGTCATATTTATGGTAGGAGTATGGGTAATTCATCAACAAATTCAATTCGCACAGCATAAACACTTAGGATTTGAGAAGGAGCACATCATCAATTTCGAAAGTAAAGGGAAAACAGAACATGGATTGGAACCTTTCCTATCGGAACTCAAACATGTAGCTGGAGTCATAGAAGTAACCAATATGCATGGGGGAAATTTTCTGGAAAACAGGAATCATGGAATTCCTCCCTCCTGGCCCGGTCAAGCTGCTGAATTACAAAATATCAGTTTTCCCAGACCGCATGTAGGATATGGATATGTGGAAACCTTAGGTTTGGAATTAATTGATGGGAGGTCTTTTTCTCGCGGATATGTTGATGAAAGAAATAAGGTGATCATTAATCAAGCAGCAGCCGATTTGATGGGATATGAACAACCTGTAGGTAAAACCTTATATAGAGGAACTTATGAATTAGCTATTATTGGTGTTGTCAATAATTATCACCACCAATCGCTGCGTGAACCCATAAAACCAACCTTCATTCGGTTTTTACCAGACGGAAAAAACGTAATGGTTCGATTACAAAAAGGTATAGATAAAGCTACTATTGCCCAGATCGCCACCTTGTATGAGAGGTATCATCCTGGCTATCCTTTTGAATTTACCTATATGGATGATGATTATGATAAATTATATGTTACAGAGCGTAGAGTGGCTACCTTATCTCAATATTTTGCAATGATGGCGATCATTATTTCCTGTTTAGGATTATTAGGGCTCGCAATATATACGACAGAAATGAGGTCCAAGGAAATCGGAATTCGGAAAATTCTGGGTGCTAGCGTATGGAAAGTGGTCCTTTTATTGTCCAAAGATACTATTAGCATGGTATTAGCGGCCATCTTTATAGCTATCCCCATCAGTTATGTCATTGCCCGATATTGGTTGAATCAATTTGCATTTAGCATCGAACTACAAGGTATATATTTCTTTGGAGCAGCTGTACTCATTTTATGGATAGCATGGTCTACTGTAGCTATTCAGACATTTAAAGCAGCTCATTTAAATCCTGTAGAATGTTTGCGAGATGAATAATCTATTAAATATGCCCTTGAAAGAAAATGTCGATCAAGGGCATATAACTTAAACTTATACATCAACTGGCCAATGCTCATTCATTACAAAAGCTACTCATCTCTCAATGAATCAATAGGATTAGCCCAGGCAGCTCTTAAACTTAGAAAGCTCACCGTCAAACATCCGATGGCCACTAGCAATACCCCAGCAACTAAAAATATCCACCACTCTATATTTACTCTGTATGCATAATTTTCCAACCAAAAGTTCATCGCAACCCAGGATAATGGAATAGCTATGAACAATCCGATAATGATAAGCTTGACAAAATCTTTTGATAATAATCCAACAATACTCATTACTGTAGCACCTAATACTTTTCGAATACCAATTTCTTTGGTCTTTTTTGCCGCTGTAAAAGTAGCTAATCCAAATAATCCCAAACAGGAAATCAATATGGCAATCCCTGACAAATACCATGCTAACAGGCCTAATAAGGTTTCAGCTCTGTACATTTGCTCATATGACTCATCCAGGAAAAAATACTCCAAGGGATAATTTGGAATGACCTCTTCCCAGGTTTTTTGTAGTAACTCAATGGTTTCGGCGGTAGCTTCAGGCTGAGACTTAACGAGTACATTATAAGAAGATCCGGAATTTATTCTGATCATTAAAGGTTCTATTTCATGACGAATCGGTTTGAAAGGAAAATTTTTCATCACACCTAATATGGTTAAGAGTTCACCTTCATTTGAATATATAGTCTTCCCTACAGGATCATCCATTTGAATAAAATCCAAGGCTTTCTCATTGATCACTATACCTGATGAATCGGACCCTATCCTTTCATCGAAAAACCTCCCTTCTTTCATATCAATCTCAAACATCTTGTCAAAGCCAAAATCCGTCAACAACATATAAAAATATCCGCCATTCTCAGGATCTCTCCCTTCCCACTCATAATCAGTAACAATCCATCCGATATTCGTAGGTAAACTGGTTGAAGATATGACTCTGCTTACCTTGGGATCAGCTTCCAATTTTTCTTTGATCACTGCATATTTTTCAATGTAAGGATCAGGAAAACTGAAATGAATGACGTTATTTCGGTTTAATCCCAAATTTTGATACTTGATAAATTGAATTTGCCGCTGGAATATAAATGTAGAAATGATGAGAAAGGCTGATAACACAAATTGGAACACGACTAATCCCTTGCGAATGCGTTGATACCCAAATCGTAGCCTTAAGTTGTTTTTCAGGACTTTTACTGGTTGGTACAATGTTAAAATAAAAGAAGGATATAAGCCTGCCAATAACGTCAGGCCTATTCCAAGCCCTAACAGCATTAATAAAAAGGAGGGCTCACTTATGGGGACTATAATCGATTTTTCTGTAAGTTCATTAATATTGGGTAGTAGATAGGCTGTGGCCAATAGGGAAACACCTAAACTAATGATCACTAACATACCTGTTTCTGTCAAAAATTGGCTAAATAGGGATCCTTTACTTGCTCCAACGGTTTTTCTAACTCCTACTTCTTTCGCCCGACTCGATGCCTGGGCTGTAGCTAAGTTGATAAAATTGATGCAAGAAATGATTAACAGGAATATAGCTGCCCCTAAAAAGATTCTTAAATACTCTATTCTTCCCCCAATAGCTATATTCTTCTCAAACCTCGTCCACAAATAATTTTTTTCAAAAGGAAATAGCATAATAGCCTCCCCCCCTACGCCATAACCAGGTTTGTCTTTATAAATGGCATCTAGTTGAGCCTCTACGTCTTTAGGATTTACACCTTCCACTAACTGAGCATAAACAATCATCCCTTTATTTCCCCAATTTCCCGCCCAATCTTCTCCCCTCAACAAAGGCAGAGCATGTGCATTCAATAATATATTGGGTCTAAAAGAAGAATTGGTACCAATATCCTCGTATACTCCTGCAATCAATACATCAAATTCTTCATCGATCTTAACCGTTTTCCCTACTGTATTTCCTGGCCAATTTTTTCCGACCCATTTCTCAGCTGCGCTTTCTGAAACAAAAATGGATTGTGGATTCTCTTCTGTTGTACTTATGTCTCCTTCAATGAGGGTAACAGAAAAAACATTAAACATGGTGGGTGTCGCCCAACAAGCTTCTTCTTTATAAATTTCCCCCTCATGTTCTAAGGTGATTTCAAAATCATCATCCATAAACACTGCATCCTCTACCCCATCTAATTCTTTTAATGTAGTATAAAGAGGGTATGGAGAAGCACCTTGGGTATAAGATATCTCTCCACTTTCATCAAAGCCATAAAAATAAGCTCTATAAATATGATCCCCATATTCGTGAAATTGATCCATTTGCATTTCATCACGAATAATTAGAATCAGTATTAAACTACAACTCAATCCTATGATCAGTCCTATAATATTGACCAGAAAATAGAAAGGATGGGAGATAAAATGTCTGTAGGCAATTTTTACATTGTGCTGGAACATAGCTGTATAAATTAAATGTGAGGTTCTTTTTTTGAGGGCGAAGGGTTGGAAAAAGAGGATTATGTGCCAAACGAACAGACTGTCAGCGAGTCTTTTTCCATGACGCTGATATGTTCTCCAGTAAATTTCTTCCAAGTCTCCTAATACCGCTTCTGCCAAATCTTCACGGCAAAACCAAAGAAGGAAGTTGATGGCCCATTGGGGAGGTTGTATCTGTTTCATATCGTCCCCCCCTCCCATACAATCTTTGGAATCCTGCTCCACATATTATTCCGCAATTCTTTGGACCGGCTAAGTGCATGCTTTCCCGCCTGAGTCAATAGATACAAACGCTTTTTCCGGCCTCCCCTTTCCACTGTAGCTCCTCCCATGTGCGAACTTAGATAGCCTTTGTTTTCTAAGCGAACTAGTGCCTTATGTACAGAACTAATGGTACTCTTTCGTCCTGTTTGCTTAAACAGCTCGTCTGTAATAGCTAATCCATAGGCATCGTCAAATAAGATCCCTACGGTCAACAGTACAAGTTCTTCAAATTCTCCAAGATGGGTTCCTTTCATATGATTTGTTTCACCTTTGTCTAGTAAAGAGGTCCTACACATCTGAAGGTTGCAACTCATATCAGAAAAATATCCATAAGAATATTTTTTTCCCTAATTTTATGGTATGAAGCTAAAAAAGATATTAGGAGTAGTATTAACAGCACTTGGAGTAGGTGCATTAATCTATGCAGCTATCTCCTATTCTAATGGACCTGGGGATTTCACAGATCTGGCAGTGTACGGAATACTAGGGGGAATATTTTTTTTCTCAGGATTTAGATTGATTCGATCTATAAATGAATAGTCTGTTGTTGTATATGCTTAAGTGTTGGAGCGGATGATAGGACCTAGAAAAAAATACCCCATGATGGCAGTTAGGATGATTAACACTATCCACATATATCTCGTCCAGCCCTGATCCACAAACTGAATAGGACTCATATCCCCCACGGGAATAAACGCCGCCCAAAAAAAGGGATCTGACATATTTTCTGAGTTGAGATAATCTAATTTGGCAAGGCGTAGGGCTTCATCTTTTCTCTTACCCTCTTTTATATAGGAATAAAAGTGCTCCATTAAAAACTTGGTACTCTCATCATCTACGCTCCATAGAGAGTTGACGATACTTTTGGCCCCTGCATAGGTAAAAGCCCTGGCGATGCTAAGAATTCCTTCTCCTTTCTTTAACTCCCCCAATCCTGTTTCACATGCGGACAATACCACTAAATCTGCATTTAATTTGAGATTATACAGATCATTCATATAGATGAATTTATGATCTACGGTATCTGCTACCTCAGTAAAGGCCAGAAAGGAGAGGCCTTCTGTTTCGTCAACAGCCTTAGCATGAGTAGATAAGTGGAGAATTTGGTATTCTTCTGCTTTAGACTGAAAGGTAGAAGCCAGCGCTTGATCTTTCACATAGACATCTCCTCCCATCAGGGTTTGAATACTTCGTACTTCCGGCTCATTAAACGTTAATCGCCCCAATCCTTTTCTCATAGTGGCAATTTCCTTATCTGAAGTTTCTTCTCCTTCGAAAGCGGGAGCAAATGCTAATAACCGCTTATTCGGATGATGATCTTTCTGAATCATCTCCATCAAAAGCGTAGCGGAATAGGCGTAACTGATCTGAAAATCCTTTATTAAAAAGGAGAAAGTATTTATATACGCCTCATCTTCGGGTAATGAAGATAACAGTGCATCAAAAGATACATATCCCAAGACGCCATCCGGCACAATGATAAGCTCTGAAGGAAGCTTATCTCGAATAGGATCCAACAATATCGTATACAATTGGTGAGCCGCCTGAATAAAAGCCTTCTTTTCCTGATGATACAATGTCAAATCTCTTTGGGGGATCTATCCAGTAATTATATGTGCTACTCCTTAATTCATTGACATAATTTACAAGGGGAACATCCAAGGCAGAGGTATGTACCTCCACGCTCTTCTGCTTTATCAGGAAGCAATACAAGCTACTATCACCTACAAAATACTCAACAATCCCCTGATTATCAGATAAGCTTTCCTGAATATCAGCTATCTCAAAAATAGAATAATCAAATTTGAGTTGATAATATTCTGGATAATCCTGTTTCAGTACATCATACACATAATCCAGCCTTCTATTGATCTCAAACAATTGCTGGCGATACACTGAGGAAAGGCTATCAGACCTATCATCCGTTTTTGCTTTGACCAGTAAAGTAGAGTAATTATTTCGATCCGCATTCAAGTTGGAAACTTCTTCTAATAAGGAATCTGGTACCAAGTGGGTTGCTACCAAATCATAGTCTTTGACCGATTCCAGTAATAACATGGATTTGGTCTTTTCAGAGTAGGTAAACGCTTGATGAAGATATTCTACTTCTTTGTGGGTCTCATACAGTCTTAGCGCTATTTCTATCGCCTTTTCATACCTATTGATATAATTACTGATGAGGATGGATCTGGAGTTAGCTTCTACCTGAAAACGCTTAATACGATCCAAGAAATGCACATATTCATCTATATATGCATGCGCAGCCAAAAGCTGATCTATTTGTTTAGTCTGCTTATATATTGCTTCTGAGGTAAGGGCACTTTCATAAATCAAATTGGAGACAAAAATGGGAAATTGAGTGCGTAGAGAATCGGGAAAAGTGTTCGCAAACGTAAGCCCTTTGTTAAGATGCTGACTAGATATGTCATATTGGCCCAACTCCCTAAACAACTTCCCAGCATTTTTATACCAGTCTAATACAGAGTATAAATAGTCAGCGTAAAGATTGTCCTGATGAGTATCATATATGTTCCCCACCTTCTCCCATATCTTGAGCGCTTCATCATAATTGCCCAATGTGGTATATGTCTCCAACAGCACATTGTATGAATCTATTAATGAAGGATCTAACTCGCCAAAGATACTACTCAATTCCTCTACTGCTTTAGTGGCGTACATCGTTCCCTCTGTGACTCTATCAGCCTTTAGCATTAATTCTGCTAAATCGTGATGAATGATGCCTGAATAAAAATTCGCATATTCAGGAAGCTGAGCAGCAATTTCCAGGGATCTGTTGAGATATAATTCTTCCTTGTCCGTATCTCCTATCAATCCATAGGTTCTGGAAAGCAAGGAATAGGATAAACAGCTTTCTGGATGAATATCCCCATATACTCGTTGGTTGATCGAAAGGATTTTTTCGGCTAAAAATTGTGCATTAACAAAATCTCCTTTACTTATATAAATGGAATGCAGATCTTCCATTGCAAGGGTCATATATGTTCTCCCTTCAGGATACAATTCAAACCAAATTCTGACCGCTTCTTTCAATTTTTGTTCCGCCTCTACATTATATCCTTTCCTTTTTAATCCCATTCCAATATAGGATATGGATACTGCCCGCTCATCGGGATTATTTCTTGCCTCCAATGCTTTGTAATGGTAAGATAAAGCACTATCGGGCATTTCCTGATTGGAAAAAAAGATCCCTATATTTCCATATAATATACCCGTTTTGGGATGCTTTTCCCCAAAGTGATGTTCAAATATATGTAGGGCCTTTTTTAAAAAGAAGATCGTACTGTCAAACATCGATTCCTGATAGTAAAATCCTCCCATGAGATTGTATATGTCAGCAAGTTCAGGATCGTCTTTCTGATATATTTTTTCTGCTAACCCCAATGCTTTTAGGGAATAGGTTCTTGCTTCCTCTAATCTATACTGCCTTCTAAAACTCGCCCCAAGATCGTGATAGCAATTTACCAGAACGGTATCTGCAGAGGATAGCTTTTCTGCAATTTCTATAGCCCTAAAGAGCGTATCAATAGCCGCATCGAACTCCTCCAGATACCTCAATGCATTTCCGATGCTAGCTATATTTTGAGCCACCTGTAGACTTTCCTCTCCATGAAGGTGAATATTGATAGGAAGTGCTTTACGTGCCAAAGTGAGTGCCTCGGAATTTTGTTTTAAATTACTGTGAGCCTTAGCCATCTTAAGCAACAGTTCAGCAGGTAGCGCTTCATCCTGATCAGAAAGCTCAAATGTCTCCAGCCAACTTTCTCCTGTTTCAATGGCAGCTTCGTATTCCAATGAATCCATTAGTACGTCCATTTCTGTGAGTACTTTGGCCATCTCACCTACATCTGGAGATTGAGCAGATAGCTTCAAGATACTCCCCAACAACAATACAAAGCAGAAATGACGAAGATGAAACAAGCTAGTAAGATCCATCTTTAATGATATGGAGGGTTAATGATTAGGTAGAAGGTTCAACTTCTCTATCAATCTAAATACTCTATTATCCTTTCCCTTTAATTGGTCCAGTCGTTCATAAAAATCCTCGTCTAATTGTTCATCACCTACTTTTGTGAGGAGGTAATACCACTTAGCTTCATTGAACAAATGGCCAGCCTGATCCTTTCTATCGATGACAGCCTGAAAATGGGTTCTCGATGTACTGTAATCTTCCAACTTGAAATAGGCATGAGCAAGGTAATAGGTAGCCTGAACTTTTAGCGAATCGACCTCCACTAATGTTTCGAACTCTACTGCAGCTGCTTCAAACTCCTGCTTATTCATGAGGGTGATTCCTTTTTGAAAAGGTGAATCCGTATCGGGACTATTTCGTAGCATTCTGGCGGTGAAAGTATATTCCTCGTCTAATATAGTATCGTAGGTAACAAGAGACTGTGGCCTAAACAGGAAGAAGCTGATAAGTACCAGTACAGCTGCAGCTATGCCTACAGGAATTGTCCATCGAGTCATTGAAATAGTTCGTGCTTCACTTTTTTCTTCCTCATCTACAGGTACGATAGTGGTTTGGCTGAGTTCCTTAATTCGTTCAGCCAATTCAACCTCAGCAGCTAAATCAATAGATGCCATGGCGAATTTATAGGCTTCCAGTTCTGTGGCTAATTCTGTGTTTTCGGATAATTGTTGTTCAAAGTCAGATTTTTCCTCTTTAGGAAGCCTGTTTTCGAAATAAGCTTCTATTAGCTCGTAATTGTTCATAGTTCTGTCTTGATAATCTTCATAATATCTGGGTTCTCTAATGCAAATCGGACCAATCTTTTCTTACACTTGGAAACATTATTCTTAGCTGTTTGCACGCTGGAATAATTCATTTCTGTGGCGATCTCTTCTCTTGAATAACCATTCGCCACCATCTTCAATATGCGTTTACAGGCCACATCCAATTGATCAAATAACCACGCTTTTGCACTCTTGTGTTCCTTATCCTTCTCCAGTTCAATGATTTCCTCTTCGGGACTGGCTTTATAATCCTGAGAATTATTTCCCGCCAAAGGATTATCGACAATCACCTCCTTCACTTTTCGCTTTCGTTCAATCATGACAAACTTTGCCACACTAACCCAATAAGTAGTCACGGCACTTCTTTGTTGATAAGCATCACTTCTAATCTGTTTCATCAATCTTAGCAAACTCTCCTGTATGACATCTTCTCTATCCTGCTCATTCCCTTTCATGTTTCTGACCAATTTAGCAATGGTCCCTATCACTTTGGGTTGACTCAATAGATAAGTAATAGCCTTGTTTTGCTCTGATCGATTCCCTTTGATCAATGTAATGAGCTCTTTATCAGTATATCTTATCTTCTTACTCATCTGTTAGTGTACTTAATTATCAAAAGGTACTCATTATTAGAAAAAAAATCCCACAGATTTCCTTACTGAAAATTTAAAAAGAGTGTTTGTTTTTCCACTTAAGCTTTCCGCTTACCCTTACCAGATTAGACCAACTCAGTATCCATACAATGGTTTTAGGGACGGGCAAACGTAAAAGTAAAATTATTCATGTAAAAAATAAGGAGCGTAGTGAAAGGCAATATAAACCTCTAAAAAATTGATAAACAAAGCAATATTATGTGTACAAATTCTGTGTCAGCCCTTCCTTCTACATTTTTTTTAAAAAAATATCACTTCATGTAAGTACGATTGTACCTCCTTCTCCACTAAGCAATTGAAAACGTGATCAAAATGAAGCTTTAAAAAATAACTTTTGACACGTTACAGGCAGATACCGAAAAGCCTTAACAGAGTAGGTAACAGACAATAAAAACTTTACAAACCATGAATACTATGTTTGCCAAAAATCTTAGCTTAGTGTACGCGTTAATCATTCTTACGCTTTCGAGTTTCGCTCAATGTAGTTGCCAATCAGGAAACAGTTCCAATCAAGGTGTTTACACTACTAGTTCCAATTCAGGTGTTTATGTCAATGGATACGAATTACCTGCCCATGAAGCTCAAGCCTTACAACAATTTGCAGGAAAGCTCGACCCAGGACAATACTACTTTGATCAGAATGGGAACTTTGGGAAAAAGGGAGAGGCTCCTATGTTCAACTTACTCCAGATGTATAATCAAATGGTAGCCAGTCAAAATCCTTATCAGAATTACAACAACCAAAATTATAATGTAAATCAGCAATACAACCAACAAGGAAACTGGCAACAGCACCCCGACGGTGATTCCTACAGAAGAGTACCTGGAACAGTCAATGGATTTGAATATTCAAATGGCCAACGCAAAGAATACATTAATCCCCTCAGACAAACTCGAATCAACGGATCATCCATTATGATGGGAGGAAAAGTATTAAGCTACCCAACAGGAGTTAATATCAACTAATACAATACATTAAGAAAAATCAGTTTGTGTTTTCATTCGTTTTTTTAAGTGTTAGATAAGGTTACTTAAACACTAGCATGTGTGTGCCCCGCTTTTAACTAAGCGGGCTTTCTTTTTTGAGGCTATCTTGATATATTGCGACCTCAAAGTGTAATGCCTCCATCCACTAAGTAATGACCATGCTCAAAATGATCATTTCAAACAGCGCTATCATTGTGAAAGGTTTAGTATATGGTGGTATTTCCTCTGCTCCGTTTTGGCTAATAGGTCTCTTATCTATTGCCTTAGCTATTTTTCAACCGGCTTGGATCATTGAATATAAAGGAATAAGCACCTTTATATTATTTGGTACCCTCTCTTTAGCCTTTGCTATTTATCTCAGTTTAACTATTTCCAAAGAACATCACGAAACGGAAAATAGTCATACGCTCTACAAACAGCGTATTAAGACTTGTTTGACGGACTTAATGCCTTTTTTTATTTCCCATATGATATTTTTCTGGCTGTGGTGGTTTTATTCCAGTGAACTATTTTTCGAGTACATTCCGGGAGCTTATACCATTAGCCCGATATTATTGTCCCTAATGTTATTTCTTCCTGCTTACGAGTATTCAAGAATCTTATTGAGAAAGAGTCAGATAGAAAATCATTTCATGATGTTACTCAAAGCTGAACAGGGGACGGAATTAAAAAACTGGTACATTGTTCTGGCTAATTTGGAATCCATTATGGTTCTGGCTTTCTGGCTCGTACTTCTAAAATTCGCCCTGTATACGACAAGCTATTACCTGGATGTTCTTCAAAATGATCTCTTCTTTATCCTTTGGGTATTAGGATGCGTGGCTATCACTACCATTTTTACAAAAGTTATCCTGCGCTATGCTGAACGTTTCCTTATTCGTAATGATTTCATTATGTGGGAATCAGGCTACTAATTTCATTTCTCAACATAAACTTGGAAATTTTTCAATAAATCAAGTAAATTATCTACATTAAACTGAACATCGTTCAGTAAATATTCGTTGTTAACCTATGGGGATTAAGGAGAGAAAAAAAAGAGAGAAACAAGAGCTGAGAGAAAAAATTCTCCAGGCTGCAGCTCATATCTTTTCTCAAGAGGGCTTTGAAAAAGCAACTATCAGAAAAATTGCCAAAGAAATTGAATATAGTCCCGCAACGATTTATTTGTACTATGAAAATAAAGATGAATTATTATTCGGCGTACATCAATTGGGATTTGAGAAGTTCCTGACCTATTTGCATCAGGTAGATCCTTCTTTACCTCCTATGCAGAAACTGAGAAATATGGGAAGCAGATATGTCAAATTCGCTTATGAGAATCCCGAATACTATGATTTGATGTTCATCCTCCGCTCGCCCATAAATGTATTATCCGAAACGAAAGAGGAGTGGAGCAATGGGCGCAAAGCCTATGACTTACTGAGACATACAGTTCAAGAATGCATAGAGGAAGGGCACTTTAAACATAAAGATGTGGATAGTATCAGTTTTTTCATTCTATCCACCATTCACGGAATGACCTCCCTCGCTATTAGAAATCGTTGGAAAATGTATGAAACGGAGTCTTTACCTGAAAGAATGAATCATACATTGGATATTATGATAGAGATGTTAACAAAGTGGTGATATTTTTTTTGCTTAAAACTAAACAACGTTCAGTTAATAAAAACAGTTAACCATGTGCTCATATCCTACTCATATCGGGATCTTTCGCTTTAACAGCTATAAACATCGCTTGACAGAAAGAATATTCAAGTTCACATATCATTTTCTTCATTCTTTTCTCATTTATCCGAATTTCACCTCAAACATACATTCAAACGCTTGTATCATGAACAGCATTAAGAAGATCATTCCATCATATCACTTTCGAACTGGGTGGATCATCAGTATGATGCTTTTATCGGTTAACTCATTATGGGCACAGTCTGATATTCTGGACCAATATATTCAGGAAGGGATCAAAAGCAATCTCAGCCTGAAGCAGCGCAATTTATCATACGCCCAAAGTGTAGCGGCCTTAAGAGAAGCTAAATCCTTGTTTCTGCCTCGCGTTTCGTTTAATGCCTCTTACACGCTGGCAGGAGGAGGGAGAAATATCGCCATCCCAATAGGAGATTTGGTCAATCCAGTCTACGCCACCTTGAATCAATTGACAGGAGAGAATAGCTTTCCTACAGACATCCCTAATTCAGATGAACAATTTCTCCCTAACGACTTTCACGATACCAAATTTCGCCTCATCCAGCCTTTGTTCGATTCCGATATTCTGTTCAATTATAGAAGTAGACAAAACTTACAATTAGCCGAATCCGCACAAAGGGATGCTTATACCGATGAATTGACAAAGGATATTCAGGTAGCTTACTTCCAATACCTTCAAACTGAATCCGTCCTCAACATCTATGAAGAAACTCAACCTTTATTAGTGGAAATTCTTAGGGTAAATAAGCGATTGGTGGAGAATGATAAAGCTACCTATGATGCGATCTCTTCTGCTCAGTTCCAATTGAGCGAGCTTAACCAGAATTTGGCCATTGGGAAGCGGGATGTGGAACTGGCGAGAACTTATTTCAACTTCTTACTCAACAAGGAGCTCGAACTTCCTATTACCATAGACTCCAGCTTTGTCTTCAATAGTGATGTTCAGGCATTAGAAGCGTATGAAGAGATGGCGGTGGGTCAACGAAAAGAACTTAGCCAATTAGATTATGCCCTTCAGGCCAATGAACAAAATGTCTCTCTCAGAAAATTTCAAATCCTGCCCAAAGTGAATGCGGTATTAGACGTGGGATACCAGGGATTTGGATACACCTTCGATTCAGATCAGGATTATTGGTTGGCCCAGTTCTCCCTGAGTTGGGATCTCTTTACGGGATTTGGCAATAAAGCCAGGGAGCAGCAAGCAGTCATCGAACAGCAAAAACTGCAGATCCAAAAAGATGAACTCGCCCTTCAAATTCAATTACAGGTGAAAGAAGCTTTTTACAATCTGGAAGCGGCAGAAAGAGGGGTGGAAGCGGCCAGAGATGGGTGGAAACAAAGTGGAGATGTATTCCGATTGACCAACAGAAAATACCAGGAAGATCAGGCTAGCTTATTGGAACTACTCGAAGCCAGAACCGATTACACCCAGGCCCGTATCAATCTGGCTGTCAGAACTTATGAGTATTACATTAGAAGAGTAGAACTAGCCTGGGCCTCGGGAAATGCTCAAACCTTCATTCAACCTTAAGATAGATGATGTTCCTTATTCCAACTATTTCAACAATTTAATTACAGCTATATCATGCGCACCAATTGGTTTATCTTCGCCCTCTTTCTAACGGTATGGGTAGCTTGCCAATCTCCTTCTGGTACTAATGAACCAGAAGCAACCGCTACCCCAAAAGTATTACCCGCTGTTCCTGTTCTGATAGAGGAAGTCCAGCGGATGAGTGAAGCGGCTCCTATTATCAGCAGCGGCATATTGGCCTCCAAAGAAGAAAAAACATTATCCTTTAAAGTAGGTGGTGTCATAGATCGGGTTTATGTAGAAGAAGGTCAAAGCGTCAGGGCCGGACAGGTATTGGCAAGATTGAACTTATCCGAGATCAATGCACAAGTAACCCAGGCTCAAAGTAATCTGGATAAAGTCATTCGCGACCTGGAAAGAGCCCAACGATTGTACGAAGACACAGTAGTTACCCTGGAGCAAGTACAAAACCTGCAAACGTCGAAGGAAGTGGCTGAAGCACAACTAGACATCGCCACGTTTAATCAGAGTTATGCTACTATACGAGCTGCTCAGTCGGGTACGATTCTCACTAAATTCCAGGAAGAAGGGGAAGTGGTCAATCCAGGCGATCCTATTGTTTCCTGGGCCTCAACGCAGGTTTCTTCTTTAATTCGCACCAGTTTATCAGATGTAGATGTGGTCAAAATTAATCTGGGAGATACGGCCCGCGTTCACTTCGATGCGTATCCCAGCCGGACTTTTTACGCCATCGTCAGTGAAATTGCTGCCAGTGCCAATGCTCAAACGGGTGCGTTTGAAGTAGAAGCGAAATTACTTCCCCACACAGCTAAATTGAAAAATGGATTTATCGGAAAATTGCAATTATATCCTCGGGGAGAGAGTAGTGAATATCTCAGAATTCCTATGTCAGCTTTAGTGGAAGCGAATGAAGTCTCTGTATGGATTCACGTTCCTAATGAAGATCAAACGATAGGCAAAAGGATGGAGCTAAGTCCTTACCAAATAGGCTCTGACTATATCGCTGTTCCCATAGATCAATATCGGAAGCTTACCCACGTCATCACGAATGGCACCAAGTATCTCAAGGATGGAAGTGACATCAAGCCCAGCCTTGCAGTAGCCACTCATTAATCTCTACCTCAATCTATTTGTAACTATTTCTCATTTAGCACAAAAAGTTATGAGACTCCCAAAAATAGCGATAGAAAACTACCAATTTGTGTTGGTCCTGGTCTTCCTGACAGTAGCGACGGGTTTACTGTCATTTTTCAACATGCCCAGATCAGAAGATCCTACGCTGGAATTTCCTCGCTATAATATCGTCGCAGTATATCCGGGAACCAGCCCTCAGGATATGGAAGAATTGATCGTGGATCCTATAGAAGATGCCATCAATGAATTAGAAGATATCGATGAAGTCGCCACTTCTATAGATGATGGATTAGCTGTCATAGGAATTACGGCCCTTTTCGGCATTGATATAGATGATAAATACGATGAAGTGATTGCTGCCGTGAATTCCGTGGCTCCGGATTTGCCAGATGGAATTGCCCTTCTGGATGTCAATCAATTTACTCCTTTGGACGTGGCCATTTTACAGCTCGCCTTCACTGGTAAAGAGGGCCTGGCCGAACCGAGCTATAGCGATCTGATTGATATAGCCGAAAAGTTGGAGAAAAAATTAGAGAAAGTATCAGGAGTGAGAACGGTAGAATTAGATGCCTATCCGGAAGAAGAAGTGCGAGTTTCCCTGGACATAGAGAAAATGGCGCAGTTCCAAATATCCATCAATCAAGTCTTGGGTATTCTTCAGTCTAATAGTGCCAATATCCCAGGCGGCGACATCGATGCAGGTCCACTAAATTTCTCCATCAAAACCAATGGGGGATACAAAACACTGGAGGAATTAAGAGAAACCGTCATTACAGCCAGAGGTTCCCAGATCGTCTACCTGAAAGATATCGCGAATGTGTCATTGGACTATGAAGATGAAACCTATATCGGTCGCTTTAATCAACAAACGGCCCTCTTCCTATCCGTCACTCAAAAAGAAGGGGTCAACATATTGACGCTAACGAATACCTTAGATGAAACCATAGATGAGTTCGAACAAGACCTTCCGCCTAATATTGACCTACATTATGCTTTCAAACAAGGCCCGGCGGTTGCTACCCGTATCAATGATTTCTTCCTTAATCTATTACAAGGAATTGGGTTAGTGGGCTTGTTGATTCTGGTGTTTCTAGGCGTACGAAACTCATTGATCGTGATGATGGTGATTCCCACATCTATCTTAATTGCTATCAATTTACTGGATTTGAGTGAATTCGGGCTTCAACAAATATCTATTGCCGGACTGGTGATAGCCTTGGGATTATTGGTAGATAATGGAATTGTGGTCATTGAAAATATTACGCGCTTTGTAAAAATGGGGGTTGGAGTCAAAGATGCTGCGGTGAGAGGAACCGCGGAGGTGGGGTGGCCCATTGTAAGTTCCACCATTACCACCGTCTTAGCCTTTTTACCCATGACTCAATTGGGCGGAGGAACAGGAGAGTTTATTAAATCCATGCCCATTACCGTGATCTACGCATTGGTCGCCTCTCTCCTACTCTCTCTCTCTTTCACTCCTTTATTAGCCAGCAAAATCATTTCCTCTAACATAAAGGACAGTATCAGTCGAATGGATCGATTCCTGATGAACCTTATCGAACGAGGATACCGTCCTGTACTTAACTTTTCATTGAAGTTCCCTTGGGTGGTGGTGTTCATCGCTATCGCTTCTTTATTCGGGAGTTTTGCCCTCTTTCCTTTGGTCGGGATCAGCTTTTTCCCTACAGCTGATAAACCCATTTTCGTGATCGATGTAGATACGCCTAAAGGAAGTAGTTTGGCACGAACGAATGAAGCAGCTGAATTTGTGGAAGGAATATTGGATGAGATAGATTATGTGGATCAATATAGTACCAATGTGGGTCATGGCAATCCTCAAATTTATTACAATGTCATTCCAAAGCGGACCAAGAAAAATCACGCTCAATTTCTGGTCAACCTTCCTTATTGGGAAGCTGATCCCTTCTACAAATTATTGAACCAACTAAGAGATACTTTTCAAACGTTTCCAGGAGCTACGATCAGCGTCCATGAGCTTAAAAATGGCCCTCCTTTTGAAGCGCCGATTGCGATCAGAGTGATAGGGGAAGATTTGGATACCTTAGCTAAGTATTCCGCCGCCCTGGAACAACTCATGCTACAAACAGAGGGAACGATCAATGTGGATAACCCCTTGGCTTTCAGTAAAACGGACCTTAAAGCGCATATCTTGAGAGACAAAGCAGGCATAGCGGGGGTGCAAGTAGCTGATATTGATCTGGCCATTCGAACGGCGATGAATGGAACGACTATTGGGACGATGAATACCGAAGATGGGGATGAATATGGTATGGTAGTGCGGCTTCCCTTTTCGAATAAGTTGAGCATAGATGATTTCTCGCGCATTTATGTTCCCAGTGTGAGTGGTATGCAAGTTCCGTTAAAGCAAGTCGTCCAACTCCAATTTAGTTCAGAAGCGGCGGAAATAGACCATTATGATTTAGAACGTTCTGCGATGGTTACTTCCAATGTGCAGGAAGGTGTTAGTTCCAACTTGGTGACCTTAGAGATTATTGGCCAACTCGAAACGATCAACTTGCCAACGGGATATGAATTTTATATTGCGGGAGAATACGAAACGCAGCAGGAGTCTTTTGGCGATTTAGGACAATTATTATTAGTGGCGGTCTTAGGCATATTTGCTGTGTTGATTTTGCAATTTCGATCCATCACCCAACCTTTTATTGTATTATCTGCCATTCCTTTAGCATTTACCGGATCGATTGTCGCTTTATTCCTTACAGGTTATTCCTTCTCCTTTTTCGCATTCGTAGGATTTACCAGTTTAGTGGGAATTGTCGTCAACACTTCTATCATTTTGGTTGACTATACAAACCAATTGCTCGAAAGTGGAAAATCGGTCATGGAGGCGCTGAAAACTTCGGCAGAGACCCGTTTCAAGCCCATTTTGTTGACCACCTTGACGACGATCAGTGGGCTGTTGCCCTTGACGTTGACTAACAGTAATTTATGGTCGCCTATGGGGTGGACGATTATCGGTGGGATGGTGTCCTCTACGCTCTTGACCTTGTTGATCGTGCCGATTCTGTATAAGTGGTTCACGCCCAGGCGGAGGGAACATGTGGAGTATATCGCCAATGGACATCATATAGAGAATGGACAACGTACGAGCTAGTAGCTGATGATATAAGAATGTGTAGTTGGAATACGTGTGATCCTTTTAACTGTAGCCGTCTGGGTGGGAACCTGGGCGGTTTTTTAATAAAAATTTCGTCGCTTCGCTTCGCTCAGCGAGGGGGTAAGAGGGATAGGGAGTAAGCTCCTTCGGAGCTAGTGCCAGCAGAGACGAAACCCGATAAGGTTACGGAAGAGAGGATGGTAGCTGCTGCGATTGGAGACGCGGGAAAGGTTAAGGTCGCTGACCCACGAGCCTTCAAGAATGTAAAATAATATTCACTATCCGAATGATTAGAATCATAAAATGTAATTAGATTCTATAATAACCTTTATCCACCAAAACCAATAACTATTATTCTCCCTAAAAGCCGCCTCCTTGATAAAGATCATCTAAGATCTCAAATTTGCTAAAGGCACATTAAAACTAATATTAAAAAATATGTACTTGAAAAAGTCAATATTATAAACAAACATCTACTAACAACTTCATAAATAAAGCTTCTAGTAGATGTTTCAATAATAAAATAGAATATCAACAAGGAGTAAAGCTCAATCTTTCTCCCCAAAATACACTAACTTACATTGAAGAAGGTATTTTAATTTTCGAACTCTCTTTTCTAGCCATTTCTTCACGACCCTCCATCAAACCATCTTGAATCTTTATCCACCCTGTAAAAGAAAGGATCAACGCTCCTAAAGCGAAAATGGAAGCAGCAATACTTCCTACAAAAGGCATTATGCTCAACATAGCCGCTATAATAGATAAAATCATTCCAATGATTATTCTAGTAGCGCCATCCTTTCCTGCAAAACCAATAGAAACTGAATTTCGGACTTGAAGTAACCCAATGAGTATTAAGACAAAAGCAACAATAAAACCAATTCCCGCTAATAAACCAATGAACGGAATCAGCCTAATTAGTGATGAAATTCCCCCTAATATCGCACCTATTCGCATGAACTTAGCACCACTCTGACCAGTTTGATCTACTCCTGATTTAAATTTATCTAACCCTATGATAAATATGATAAATCCGAAAATGGCCGCTAAGCCAGCGGTCCAGCCGTCTGAAACCCCGTTAAATTGATACAATAAAGAACCACCTAGAATATAAGCAATAGATTTCAATGAGTTGATTTTTTCCATTGTGCAAAATTTTGATTTTTTTTTAAGAGATTTGAGCAATAATAAATGAATTAATTTGCCAATTATATGCAATATATAAACATATATGCTCTTACTAAAATTATATATCACATATATAAATAAAATACTATCTAAATCGACATTATTACGAAATAATATATTATATACCTAAATTATTGAAATTATTATGCTATGTACTGTCAAATACTAAGCTAAATCCCTCTTCTTTTCCGTATTCCCAAAGTATTAATGCAGAGGTTATAGCCTTAACCGCCCCCTTATTGTAATCCTCAGCATATTCAGTTTCCTTTTTTTAATATTAAAGGATATGTCTATCGCCCCTATTAAAACATTGGGGTTGGAAAGCAAGCATCCATTTCCTATCTTAATTGTAACACATACATTTTCCCTTGCTATTAACTCACTCCTATTATGCGCTCTACTCATTATTATTCACTTTTATTAGGGTTGTGCCAATGGATGATTCCATTTTGCCTGCTGTGTTCCTTCGCTTATGCCCAATCCTCCCAATCCTCTCAGGGCTGTAACCTATATGAAGAAGCAGATGGGCTTATAGTGATGGAAGCAGAACATACGCCTTCCACATTGGATATATGGGTAGTGAAAAAGGAGGTGTCGGATTTTCGCGGAAGTGGACATCTAGAATTCACCGGAAATGGTCCCAATGGAGGCGATCCCCTTTCTCCCTTGACCTATTCCTTCAAAGTCAATACAGAAGGGTATTATCGATTAATGATTCGGGCAAGGAAAAGATTGGAAGGCCAAGCTCCCGATAAAAATAATGATGGTTATGTGCGGGTAGAAGGCGATTTTGATGAGGGATCCAAGGTAGGCGATCATCATTTAGACGAAGCACGCAAAGAAACCTTGATGAGCGATACCAAATTGTTCGGTGGTAAAGCGGAAGAATGGGGTTGGGCCAAGCAATTAGATCTGGGAGGACACCAAAATAAACGCATCCCCATTTATCACTTCACATCTGGCGAAACCTATACATTCACTTTATCTGGACGCTCTGTCAATTGGAACGTAGATCAGATCGTCTTTTTTCACGAATCTCATACCATGGAGGAAGTGGAAGGGATGAAGCTGGAGGAGTCTGTTTGCAGCGATTAAGGGGAGTCATTCGATTCCATTAGTAACTTCCTCTGGATTAAACGCTCTGCGTTATTACATGGTAAACGTTTTTCCGTTGCTTGTCCAATTTTTGTGTTAGGCTTGACATTGGCTGACCATTAATTTCTTAGCTCTGGCTTTAGCTGAATGGATGAATAAATCAAGGGACAAATATCTTTCAAGATCAATGCGTTCTTCTTTAGATCAAGAAACTGAACAGTATCTCATCAATATCGTTTAGTATATTGTTAATATTTATTAGACTATCTTTTGAACAGAATAAACCTTTACATCATGCTAAAAAGAAAAAATACATTCATTCTTATCCTAATCATAGTCCTTACCTTAGTTATCCTCTCTCAATCTGGAGTCATCTAAATTTCTCATTGAAGGTTCAAGATCTGGGATATATAAATAGATTCTTCATCTTCTTTATATTCCCATCAAGTTGGTATTTCTATTTATTCAACTCCTTAATTCGAATATCCCTAAATCTTACCACATCTCCATGACCCAAAAACCCGATATGCCCTTTCGTCCTTTCTAAACCGGGATGATCCTTCCCATCCATAGGGCCATCTGTTGTTGCCTCCACCAAATCTCCATCAACTATCTTCGTTCCGTTAAGAATTACTTGAATGTGCGTTCCTTCTACAATAACTTCCTCCTGATTCCATTCTCCTACGGGATTTAAATAGCCACGTTTAGCCGGAATGACGCCATATACTGATCCATGATATTGATACGGCTTTAATTCTGCATATTTTTCTGCTGTATTATCCAGAATTTGAATCTCCATACCTTGATATGCGGCATCTCCTTCCAGGGGAGCGCGAACTCCTAATCCATTATTAGCTCCAGGCGTCAATTGGAACTCAAACCTCAAGCTAAAATCACTATACTCATTTTCAGTAAATAAATTTCCACCACTCCCTTTCCCTTCTGGATCTACGACAATCATCCCATTTTCAGCCTGATAAGCTTCTTTATTTCCGACCCAACCATCCAGATTTTCTCCATTGAACAACGTAATAAATCCGGATTCATCATCTTCCTGAGCTGTAACAGAAATAGGGAAGAAAAACATCATTCCAGCCAACGCCAACATATAGCCAAACAAAGTTCGAGGGTTCATATAGATATCCATCATAGGGTTCGTTATTTTTTGTGATAAGTATATTAATATCATTAAATTCTAAGTCTAAATAACCATTGATCAGCTTATCAATCAAATAAAACATCGACTTTGCCCTTATATAAAAGAAAACTTTTCTATTTTCATTTAGCCTGATGACTATTTCAGGGGGATCAACATGTATATTTATATTAACATCACATCAATAAATTCATACATATTCCATCATGGGCATTCTTAATCACGTTTGTAAAATTCAGATTCAGGGAGATGATGTAAAAGTAGACATTGTCGAAAAGTGGCAAAAGGGTATCATTATCACGAAACAGGAAGGGACACATATGTTAAATGTCGCCTGGAATCGATGTACAGCTTCTCAAAAAGGGCAACGAACCAATGCTTACAGAGCCGCCAGAGACTATATAGCAAATGCCCCTATCAATGGGATTAATTCAAGCAGTAGTTGGAGCCAATCTTTCCAGGATGAAAGAAGAAAAGTGAAAAATGCGCGAATAGATATAGAAATCTACAGAGGAGCAGCATTTTCTAATGACAGACATATCGTTTATTTAAGAATGAAAGGAGCGGATCTCAGTGCTTCATTGAGTTGGCCGAGTGATAGTCGACATATGATTAGCAAATCTACAGGCTTAAAGCAATTGGAAGATCTATGGAGCCGTCTGGATGCTGCTCAACAAGCTAAAAGAAACCTTTCCTACCAAAAAGCATTGGCATTTATTAGAAGTGCGCCCGATAATGGATATGCAGGTCACAGATCAGAAGTGTTCCAGGATGCTCCCTCTTCTAATGCCTCTATCGAAATCGTCATAGATAAAGGAGCTGCATTCTGTGTGTAAGTATGTATGTCCTGATGAACGCTTGAAGGAATGAATTAGTCTATGGTATTCGGTACTCTATTGATGTTTCAGGGCATGAAGCAAGGTTTGGGCGGAAAATTGATATCGACTTCTGGAATTCGCACTAGCATGTAAGAGGTCCCTGCTTTTTTCGGCATCTCCAAAATAAAGATGTGATAAGCCCGCGTACCATTGATATTCAGTTAATAATCTTGGTTCTATATCCGCCATTTTATGAACTATGGTTAATTGGGACAGTGCATTCTGAACGTCCTGATTAGCAAGATATGATATAGCCAGCATGAGCGTAGCTTCCCTGACTTTGGGTTTTTGCCAATTAAGCTTGTCCTTAGCTGAACCTAAATATTGCTGCAATTCTGGGATAGCTGCTTGATAGTTTTCCAGAGTAAAATAATAATATCCTCTTTGCAACAAAGAATCCACTCCTTGCCGATTTTTTGACGTATGTCCACTTCGAAGTTGAGTTATTCGAGCATCATAAGGATGTTGGGATATCCAGCAGTACACATCTTCTATGGAACATGGTACACTTCCAGCCATTTGAGCACTAAAAAAGACTTCTCTCCCCAGGAACACGGAAGCAATTAAAAGCAATATAAAGGTGGCATACATTAAGCCAGGTTTTTCAAGCAGAGATATTATCCCTTTAGGTAATGCCTCAGACCTAAAGACATAGGAGGTTTTTTTTTCGCTCACATTTGTTAATGAACGAAATAACTTGTGCTTGAAGATCTTAATATCCATTTCCAAATCTGGATTAATCAGTAGCTCGCGGTAGACGCTATCGACTTCTTTAGCGAATTCATCATCTTCCCGCATCAACTGATCGATCAATGCTTCATCACTTTTAGAAAGTTGGTTAGTATGATAGGCTACTATGGTTTCAAAACTATGGATATTCTTATTTTTTTTCCAACTAAACATAATTGCTAATTGATTAAGTCCATCTTAGTTAATATCTCTGGGCCCAATTCATTACAGATTTTTTTCATGGCACGCTGAAATCTGCCTTTAAATTCGTTATAGGTCAAATTCAGTTCTTCTGCACATTCCTTGTACGATTTCTCCTCAAAAAATCTTTTTTCTATTACCAGCCATTGTTGATCATTTAAAGTAGATTTTATCATTTCTTTTAGATTAAATTCCCCATGTTCACCAAAGCTATTTTCCATCTTAACGGTCGGTAATTCCTTTACGACCAAGGTTTCCATAGGCACTCTTTTTCCTTCTTCTTTTCCTACCTTCCGAAGTTTATCTATACAGAGATTTGCCACTACCTTCTTAAGCCAGGGTGAGAAGTTCTTTTTCACCTCCGCATGACGAAGTTTACGTTGAAGCTGGAAAAATAGATCCTGACAAAAATCATCTCTTAACGCCTCATCCTGTAAATATTTTAAGCATATCCTTGATATACTATGATTACGGCTTTCTACTCTTCTCAACAGAATGATGATGATATGATCATCTAAGGTTCGTTGATATAAGCTTAATAATTCTACATCAGATAATGTTCTCCATACCAACGGTTCTTTTTCATTATTCCCAATCCAGAATGCACGAAACAGCATATGAGCTCTTTTAATCCTGATACACAGTTTTGAAAACAGGTCCTCTATTCAGAAACTAATATTCATCTAATATCAAATGACCAAACATTGATATTCAAAAGACAATTTGATAACTTATAATTGTTTGATCTATCTATAATGTGTATGAACCACGCTAATTTTTAACTATATGACGAAATAAAAACACAAATTGCACGATTAAGTAGAAAATTTTTAACATTGAGAAAAGAAAATTCGTATCCCCTATCCAAAGCACCTCTTATTTAAGGATGTAACAAAGCAAAAAGAGGGTTAAGCCATAAGAATATAGGTTATTAGTTTTCCGGAAAGCTCCTGTCAGTAAAACACTACTAGGACAAACTTTTTATTCAACCTTATTAGCTCCCGTTATTATTTACAGATACCTTTTTAACATCTATGATTTCCTTATGGAAATCAAATGTAATTCGTTCTATGATTAAATTTATTTGTTGTTTGTTGCTGACCATTTTTTCTCATACAGTGGTTGTGGGACAAAAGGTCGATACTGCAATGGCTCGCCTTTATTTGGACCGTGCCTTAGCAGAAAAAGCTTCCAGCCCCGATTCAGTGATCAAGTATTTGATGTTGTCTGCGGACTTATTTGAAAAGCAGGCGAGAACATCCCAACAAATGCCTATTTGGGATCGATATTTATTTATTCATCATCAATTATTGCCGTATGCCGATGATATGAAATTTTCTGACTTCCAAGAACTTAATAGTAAGCTGAAAGAAAACACAAAGTTTTTCGATACAGAGGAGAAAGCGAGCAAGTTAAGGGAGGCCGAGCTGAATTACTTGTTTGGTAGCTCTATGTTCCTGTATTACAAAAACAGAAATCAGGCTAAGCTTGAATCTGCGATTTTGCCGTTGAAAGATAGTTACCAACTATTTTCTGACGTGGCTCCCTCTTCCCCTTTATTAGCCGATATTCAGTGTAAATTAGGAGAAGCTTACTATGTACTTGAAGATTTTGATCTCTCGGAGAAACATTTTAAGCAATCTATGTCAGATCAGGATAAATCGGAGCTAAAAAACCTTTCCCTGGCTGCTATCCAACACAACTTTCTAGCTAATATTAACTATCAGAGAGGAGATTATGAAAGTGCCAAAAAATTTCGATTAAAACACATTGAAATCATCGAACATAATCCGGAGACTTCCTCAGAGACAATGTCTAATGCTTATTATGGCCTAGGTGCTATTTATTTTCAATTAAGGGATCTGGAAAATGCCCAATTAATATTTGAGCAGGAGCTAAATGTACAGCTTAATGCCCCTGTCAGGAATGAATCAAAGCTATCCAGAAGTTACCTTAATGTAGGCACCATCCTTCATGTAAAAAAAGATAGGGAAAAAGCGATTTCATTTTATGAAAAAGCCATAGACGTTCAACTTAAGCAGGTAACGCCAGATACTGCGCTGATGATTAAGATCTACAATAATATAGGTATTATTTATTTAGATCTTGATGATCCTCAAAAAGGATTGTTTTACAATAAGAAGGCCCTCACCTTAAGCATGGCTTCCCTGGGAGAATCTCACCACGAGTTAGCCCCTCGATACCTCAATATAGGAGCTGTATATAGGGAGCTTAATATGTTTCCAGAGGCAAAAGCTTCATTGGAAAAAGCTATTGAAATTTATCGGAAAAAATTTGGTCCCAATCATCCAAATATTGCCAAGATCAATAATTCCTTAGGAATTCTATATAGAAACAAAGAAAATTACGAAGAAGCTATCAGGCATCACCAAATTGCTATAAAAACGGTAGTCCCCTCATTTTCTTATCATTCTGATATTGAATTACCTTCCAACGAAGAAAGAGTCATCAACTACCATAGATTAATCACCTCGCTTCATTATAAGGGCATTGCTTTCCATCAATGGGGCACTGCAAGCCAAGAGGTAAAAAAATTAACCTTGGCAGATAGTACTTTCTCAAAAGCCATTTATTGGATTAAAAAGCTAGAGCAACAACAAAGTCAAGTTGACAATAAGTTATGGCTTAAAAGCATTTTTGGTCAAACATTTAGGATCAGTATCCAAAATTTAATATTGCTACGAAAACTTGATCCAGACAATAGAGACATTTATGCGGAAAAAGCCCTTAAACTCTCTGAGTTAAATAAAGCCTCTCTCATCAGATACGCTGTTAACGAGAGTAATTTCGCTACCTCAGAAAGTGCCCTTTCAGAGGCGATCAAAGCTAAAACAGAAACAATAGCAAAAATTAATGAAACGGAAAAAGCTTTACACGATCTGGCAGTTTCTCCCAGTGAAGGACCTAACATCTCGGATCTGCAACAGCAACTATTGAGCTTGAACCAAACATTAGACAGCATTTTGGACGACATCCGTAGCAAACATCCTGAATTCTTCGATTTAATGTATAGCAGTCAAGAAATCAACGTGAAAGAAACACAGGCAAAGCTGAAAAGTGATGCTGTTCTTATCGAATACTTTTTATTGAAAGATGAGATTGTCAGTTTTTTGTTAACAAATCATACATTCGAATTAAGAACAGTACATTGTGATTCTATCCAATTAATTCAACTTGTCAATCATGTGATCAGGGGAATAAGTTGCCCATTTGTGAATGAAGCTTCTTGCGACTCTATCAAGCATATTTCAAACGAATTGTATCAGTCAGCAGCCTCAAAACTTTACCCGTATTTAATTCCTCCCAACCTAGATTCCTCGGTTAAAAAACTCCTTATTATTCCCGATGGTATATTAGGCTATTTACCTTTTGAAACCTTACTAAGCGACTCCACCAATCTTCGTTCCTATTTAGTGAATGATCATCAAATCAGTTATTACCATTCGCTCAGTAATTACATGAATCCTCGTTCAGATGTTAAATCGAAAAAAGGATATCTGGCCTTTGCTCCGGATTTTCAGGAAGGATTTCATACAAATGAAATGTTGGCGCTAGAAGAAACAACTCCTTCCACATCCGGATTGAGAAATCGAGCTTTTGGCCCATTGGAACATAATATGGATGAGGTACAAAACATCCAGCAGTTCATGGGAGGAGATATTTTTATCGCGGAAAAAGCAACCCTGAACAACTTTTTAAAATATGCGTCCCAATATCAAATTCTTCACATAGCTTCTCATGCTTTTGTAGATGATGATGATATAGAATTTTCAGGCATTGTATTTAATCAACATGGAGAGGAGCATAATCTGCTTTATTTGTCAGATTTGTTCACTTTATCTTTTCAACCTGAATTGGTCGTGTTAAGTGCCTGCGAAACAGGAAAAGGGAAATTATATCCAGGCGAAGGCATTATGAGTTTGGCGAGTGGATTCTCTTATGCTGGAGCTAAATCCATTTTAACTACGCTTTGGAGTGTCAATGATAAAGTCTCAGCCGTTTTTATGGAGCGCTTTTATTATTATATCCATGCGGGGTATGAAAAACATACGGCTCTATTTCATACCAAAAATGAATTTATCGAATCAGGCGAACTCCCTTTTTATTGGGCAGGATTTATTCTCATTGGCAACACCGACCCTATCCAACTTTCCTCACACAATTCTGGCTCTCGCAAAACGATCATTTTTTATATACTATTAAGCATGTTAGTAATAATGGGGCTGGGCTATGGGGTATTTAGGAGAAAAATGACAAACACATAATTTAAGAATAAGAAAGAGGATACCTTTTATCAGTATCCTCTCTTACACAAACAACCAAAAGCAATTATCACCCGGTTTGATCGATCATGAACGATGGATTTGAGAGAACATGATCTCATAAATCCTCACTACATGAATAGGTATTACTGCTTAACAAGTTTGATGGATTGGAACACATTTGCTTTCCTGGAATAGATGGTCGCAATATACACTCCAGGGGCTACGGTATTATCGTTCCATTGGACCTCAAAAATCCCTTCTGCATGTTCTCTATCCACCAAATTAGCGATCAACTTTCCTTGCATATCAAAGATGCTCACTTTGACATCTGCCGAATTTGCTACTCTGTACTTTAAGGTAGTGCTTCCGGTAAATGGGTTAGGAAAATTGCTGAGGAAGATATCTTTTGCTCCCAAGCCTAATCCAATAGGATCATTGACAGAAGTAGAAATCGGTCCTAATCCCTGGCTATTCGTTCCACTCCAGGGTAATTGGACGTATGGGAAAGTACTTCTGAAGGTAGTATCGTTGGCTTCCACTCCAGTAGAGTAAGTTAATACATCCAGCAGATCCTGAGTTACAGGGTTATTGGGCATAGAAGCGGCAAAGTCAAGATATACGGCTGACGCTCCTGGATAAGTTAGGTTGACAACAGGACTTGCATCTCCTGTGCTCATTGGGAAATCAAATCCTAATATTAATCCACCCGAATTAGCTCTCTCAGCAATGTAAATCACGCTATCAATAGGATTGAACGCTACATCTACTGGATTACCCAATAAAGAATTTGGCCCGCTGATACGCGTTTGATCATCTAAGGCAATACTTCCTCCATCTCCTGCGGTGCTGAATTTAGTGCTAAAATCAGTGAGGACATGAAATCCACCATCATCTGCTACTGTGCCATCACCTACATCTGTTAGGACCATGATATCTGAGGCTGCATCATAAGTAATGCCATGTGTACGAACGATTCCCTCAATTTGCGTTTTCTGGGTAGGAGCTAAAAATCCAGAAGTGGCGTCGAAGAAATCCTGATAGAATGCTAGAGTATCTGAATTGTCCTGGATGGCATATAAATCATTTCCTTCAGCATGAATTCCCCACAAATTGATATCTACATCTATTGTATCCTCTAAGATGAGGCTACTATCACTAATGACATATACATAAAAACGATTGGCCCCATCTACATCATCTGCTACGACCAATTGATCTCCACTTACAGCCACTTCACGTCCATTAGAAAAGTCTGCCGTACTGGAAAATGCAGGAGTTACATTATCTCCATCCATTAATCCGCTAATCCCTGTATACACATCCACGCGATTATTGGAACGAGACACCTGAAACAAACGATCATTCGCCGCATCAACATACACCCCATCTGCATCCAGTGAATCCGTATTAAAAATCATTAATCCTGAATCAGATCCATCCAGACTCAGTTTCCCAAAGTTTCCTCCTGTGTTGGTAGAAGTAAATAAAGTTGCCATCGGGTCCGTTCCACCTGCATTAAAATCGTCATAGAATAATCCGATAGCGGCTAACACGACCCCACCTACCGCCTGTAACTCAATTCTCGTCACATCGTCTTCTAATCTACGTCCATTGGGAAATCCATCCATATTGGGAATGAACTGAAGATCTGTATTGGCAAAGGTAGTATCTGTCAACCCTAATACTGCCGCTTGAACTAATCCTAAAGAACTAAAATTAGGATCGTCCCTATCTGTAACGGGAACCGCCATATTTAATCGAAGCATATCTCCACCATTAGGCAGAAAGTTGTTGATGAATGGTTTACCTGCTGCTAAGGGATTTCCTTCTTTTCCAGTGGCCAATTGGTAAGGTACTACGTTGGGAACCCCTGTATGAAATATGGGCCACAAATCTACGGAGCGAGGCTTAGCAGAATCAGGCAACAACAAGGTACCAAACACCGCATCATCTAAGGCAGTTCCAGCTACAGCATCGGACCCTTTCAATCCGAAAAGTCCGTTTTGTCCGTTGCCAAAATCAAATGCCTGTAGCGAATTGCGCTGAATGCGAAGGGGAGCAAAAGCCGGTACAGCTCCTCCAAATAAATCATCATCCATGTACAAAGCCAACTCAGGATTGAAGAAATATTCAAAGTGGTCTGGATTTTCGTTGTAAGGCGTTCTGGCGTTCCACTCATCTTTATCGCCTATCGGAATCACCGCTTCATTCGTGAGCGGCATTCCCAAACGAGATACTTGCACCCATTCTCCCTCTACGGATTCCGTTCCATCTCCATTTAAGGTACGAATAAGTGGCCTACTTGCTGATGCCCATACTCCTATCACAAAATCAGGGTCCAGAATGTTAGCAGCGGAATCAACAGGCAACCCACTTTTCTGCAACATATCGATAGGGATTTGTAGCGCAATAGAATTGACATTGAGCCGCTTGATATTATCACGCACCTCTCCATCTACTCTTGGAGAATTCCCCAAATCAAAAATCCCACCTAAATCCACAAAGAAAGGATCGTCAGAAGGCCCACAAAATACCTTTTCGCCCTCCGAGGTCGTTAGAATTCCTGCTTCAAACAGTTCTTCATAACTATTGGCCCCTAAGCCTACCGGAGATTCAATAGATCTGGCACCAATATTATAAGGCGGTACGGTTCCATTTTCCACTACCAGGTCAAATGATTCTCCTCCATTGGTACTCCTTTCAAGTGTATAGGTCGTTTTCAGGTTTTCCAATCCTAATCTGATGTTAAAAAAGGTCGTAGGATCTTCATTTTGCCTGGTAAAGGTGAACCGGTAGATAATATCATCTCCGGGAGTTTCCACATTATTGTCAATGTGAATTTCGTAACGAATATTTTCTCCAAACTGATAGTAGTTTGGACCTCCAAAGGGCAATTGGAAAGGAACATAACAAGCTAAGATACTGATGGTATTAGGATCATCTGGACTTCTGAAAGCGTATACATCTGTATTATCCGCCAGGGGGTCATTTGCGATGAGTGGCGCTTCTCTGTGGCTCGATGCGTTGAGCTGGCTAAGGCCCAAGGAGCACATGAAGCTAATAATGACGAAGTTAATTATATATTTTTTCATAAAATGATTTGTTGCAATTGTTTTTTTGCGGTTTGGTCAATGGTGAAATCATTAAAAATTGACATCTACTTCGGTTCCTCTGAAGGGTAATGCCATGTAAGGGAAAGAGGTGCGGAACGGAACATCATTCGCTTCTACCCCTGTAGTGTAGGTCAACACATCCAATAAATCCTGCGTAACGGGATTGTCTCCTCCAGCCGTAAAATCGTCATAGAACAGTCCGATCGCTGCTAATACCACCCCTCCCACTGCTTGTAACTCAATTCTGGTAACATCATCTTCTAATCTTCTTCCATTGGGGAACCCATCCATATTGGGGATAAATTCTATGTCCGTATTGGCGAAGGTAGTATCTGTCAAGCCTATGACAGCTGCTTGAACTAATCCTAAAGAACTAAAATTAGGGTCGGTTCTATCTGTTACAGGAACGGCCATATTCAACCTCAGCATATCTCCCCCATTAGGCAAGAAGTTGTTGATAAAAGGTTTACCAGCGGCTAGTGGGTCGCCTCCTTTTCCGGTAGCTAATTGGTAAGGAATCACATTGGGAACGCCCGTATGGAAAATAGGCCATAAATCGACCGAACGAGGTTTAGCGGAATCCGGTAGTAATAAGGTTCCGAATACAGCATCATCTAACGCGGTTCCGGCTAAGGCATCAGCTCCTTTTAGGGAAAACAATCCATCCTGACCGTTGCCGAAATCGAATGCTTGTAGGGAATTGCGTTGGATGCGTAAGGGAGCAAAGGCTGGTACAGCTCCTCCGAATTGGTCATCGTCCATGTAGAGTGCCAATTCAGGATTGTAGAAGAATTCGAAATGCTCTGGATTTTCATTGTAAGGGGTACGAACATTCCATTCGTCTTTATCTCCGATGGGAATAACAGCTTCATTGGTCAATGGCATTCCCAAGCGTGATACCTGTACCCATTCTCCTTCGAAGGTAGGCTTTTCCCCTAATTCACCTAAGGTACGAACCATCGGACGACTGGCTGAAGCCCACACACCAATCACAAAATTACCATCCAGAATATTTTCTGCCTGATCTACGGAAAGTCCATCTTTTTGTAAGGTCGCAATAGGTACCTGAATCGCAATCGTATGGCAATTTAAATTCATGATCGCATCTCTAGGCTCTCCTGAAGCTTGACGAGGCGAATCTCCTAAATCAAAAATAGCTCCTAGATCCACATAAAAAGGATCATCTACCGGTCCACAGTATACCGTCTCGCCTGTAGTAGCCGTGACAATCGCATTTTGGAACAACGCTTCATAATTCGCTGCCCCTAATCCTACCGTAGGATCTTCAATAGAACGCGGGCCTATGTTGTTAGGTGGTACTATTCCGTTTTCTACGATCACTTCAAAATTTTCTCCTCCATCTGTACTTCTTTCAAGGGTATAGGTGGTCAACAAATTTTGTAGTCCCAATCGAATGTTGAAAAAAGTGGTAGGATCTTCATTAGTCTGGGTGAAGGTAGCTCGGTAAATAATATCGTCTCCGGGCGTGTCTGTGTTGTTGTCTACGTGAATTTCATAACGAATATTCTCCCCAAAATTGTAATAATTCGGTCCACCAAAAGGTAGCTCGGTAGGGATATAGTTGGCTATCAAGGTAATGGTGCTGGGATCGTCTGGACTTCGGAAGGCATAGACATCCGTATTGTCCGCAAGGGGATCGTTCGCAATCAAGGGTGCTTCTCTATGGCTGGAAGCCTGAGTTATCGGTATCACCCACACATTGATAAGCAATAACATCAAACATGTGTGAAAGCACCTGACATTCTCATGGTACATCGAATAAATAACATTCATACAATCAAAGATGTGATAGTGTTAAACTTTAAAAATTCGGGATACTTACGGGTGGTGGGTAAGATTGGATGTTGGGAAAGAAATATTTGGGTAAAATAGTAGAGATGAAGAGAAACCTATGGGATGGAGGGATATGTGCCAATGAGGAAATTCCTGTCTACTACTTTTCCGCTTTATGATGTCCTGGCACTCTTTGTTGCTTCATAGGATAGCTTTGATTATCTTATTGGATAATAAGGAGACTGAAATGAAAGCTCAATCCAAGATATTATCTGCGACTGACCATATTTATTATCCAGAATCAGACGGACAACCTTTGGCAGAGAACACCATACAACTCAGGTGGATATTCAGCTTGTACATGAATCTCCGCTTATTATTTCGCAATAAAGAAGTATTTGTTGCGACGGATCTCTTTTGGTATCCGGTAGAAGGAGATAATAAGACTAAGGTCGCTCCAGATGTAATGGTGGTGTTTGGTCGACCCGATAAAGATAGAGGTTCGTATAAGCAATGGGAAGAAGAAGGAATCGTTCCTCAGGTGGTGATGGAGATCCTTTCTCCAGGCAATTCTCCGATAGAGATGGCACGGAAATTAATGTTTTACGATACTTATGGTGTAGAGGAATATATCATGCTGGACCCTGAACATGAAGCTTTCTTTGTGTATGAGCGAGTAGATGGCAAATTGACTAGTAAACAAGATGGGCATGTTCCCTGGCAAAGTTCGAGATTAATGATTTGGTTGGAAGTGTTTGATGGAAAACTTCGCGCCTTGATGCCCGATAAAGCACCTTTTGATACCCCGGAAGCCTTAAAAGATCAATTAGAAGCAGCGGAACAAAAGGTAGAGGCCGAAAAACGAAGAGCCGATCAAGCCGAAGCCGAAAACGAACGGCTTCGCCAGCGATTAAAGGAGTTGGGAATGGAGGAGTAGGCTTTTAATTTACATTTCCTTCGGAGTCTGTTTTGATGAGCCAGATGTCATCATCTCCTAACCCCTTACTTTGAGTAATACCGCTTATTATATATCCCCCATCACTAGCTTGCTTGACATTAATTCCGGAATCATCTTCTGTTCCTCCAAAAGTTCGATCCCATTCTAAATCTCCACTTTTATCTGTGTGAACTAACCAATAATCATTCTCTCCTTGTCCCTTACTAGTAGTAATACCAATTACAGTGAATTCCTCGTTTGAAGTTTGTACTATAGATCTACCTGAATCAAAACTAATACCTCCATAAGTATTTGAAAATATTATATTTCCATTTTCATCTGTTACTATTAAATACATATCAAAATTTCCCGCACCCTGGCTTTCTGTACTACCAAATAATCCGAAACCTCCTTCTCTAAGAGGGATAAGCTTAAATGCAAATTCATCTTGCCCCCCTCCATAGGTATTATCCCATAATACATTCCCAATAGTATTCGTCTTTATTAACCAAAAATCCCTTTGCCCTGCACCTCTACTTTCCGTTTGTCCAAATAATATAAATCCTCCATCAGTTGTTTGGACAATGGATCTGGCAAAATCACTTTCTACCCCTCCATAAATCCTTTCAAAAATTGTATTTCCAAGATGGTCAGTTTTAATAAAATGAAAATCAAAAATACTTGCCCCTGTATCTTGTTGAGCAGTGACTCCTAGCAATCCAAATCCTCCGTCAAATGTTTGGATTAGAGAAAATCCAGCATTAGTCCTTGAATCTCCATAGGTTTTATCCCAAAGAACATTTCCATCTATATCAGTCTTCACGAGCCAAAAATCAGCTCTTCCTTCTCCCTTACTTTGGGTTTCACCCAAAAGGGCAAATCCTCCATCCGAAGTCTGGATGATATCATTGGCAAAATCTCCACTTGTTCCTCCATAAGTCCGATCCCAAATCACGTTTCCATTTTCATTCAACATTATCAGCCAAAAGTCGCTTCCTCCACTTCCTTGACTAAAAGTATTACCCAATATAGCATAATCCCCACTCTCAGTAATTATTAATGATTCGGCATCCTCTCTTTGAGGACCTCCTAGTGTTTGCTCAAAAGTATTTGGAGCCAGAATATTAATTACTATACTCGTATCATCTAAATTACGATCTATATCTTGAGCGGTAAGCTTAATTTCATACTCCCCAGCTTGATCAAAAGTATGACTACCAGCTTCTTCAGTAGATGCTTCTGACCCATCTCCCCAAGACCAAGAAAAGGAAGTAGCTCCTTCTGAACAATTAGATAAAAAGACCGTCGCTGGTGCAAACCCATTGTTACTGATGCTATCGATCGTAAAACAAGCTCTGAGAGTGGGAGCAGGATTCACAGGCTGGTCCAGTATTAGAATTGTTTGAGTACTGGTATCGTTTTCACTGTCTGCAGAAACAATTAGCTTAACACTATATTCTCCCGAAGTTTCAAATTCATGGGATACTGCACTTCCCGTATCTGTGTTCCCATCTCCAAAGTCCCAAATATAACTATCAGCATTTTGAGAATTACTTGCATCAAAGGAAACCGTACAAGGGGCTATACAGCTGTCATTTTCGAAAGTAAATCGAGCAATCACAACTTCAGGGCTGGCAGATCTAATAAATACTGATTTTGTCGTATCAGCAAAGATATTATTATTACTGAAAGCTGTCAGTTTAACACTAAAGGTGCCTCCACTTTCATATCGATGTTCGGGATTGACTAATTCTGAACTATTACCATCCCCAAAATTCCAGGAAAATGATGATGCTCCTAAAGAATTATTTAAAAATCTCACTTCACAAGGAGCAGTACAACTATCATTTTCTATGCTAAAGCTAGCCACCAACTGGGAAGAGGTAGTATCAGGAACAAGCTCTCGATCGTTACAGGCAAAAAGGACAATAAAAAAAGCGATCACCAATATGGGTATATGTCTTAGGTACATGCGTTATGCAATCAGCGTGTGGATAAAGGTCTTACAGTATAGCTTGTGATTAATCAAAAAAATCAGGAATCACATTACAATGCAATTATACAACATTTTGTTATATCCCTAAAGAAAAATACTATTTAATTTTCTACTCTACATTCCCTTCAGCATCTGTTTTGATAAACCAAAAATCGGCAGATCCGGCACTATTTGTTTCCGTATCTCCTGCGATGGCCAGTCCACCATCAGCTGTACGAATAACGTCTTCAGCAAAATCATTTTCTACCCCACCATATGTTTTGTCCCAGATGATCTCCCCATTCGCATCCGTCCTGATCACCCACACATCATTCGATCCATTGCCCTTGCTCCTTGTCCCACCTACTAACACAAAACCACCATCTTCTAATTGAATGAGGGAATTCCCAAATTCTCTTTCTGATCCTCCATATCTCTTTTCCCATAATAGACTTCCCTCACCATCTGTCCTCACCAACCAAATATCTGCTTCCGAAGAGCCTACTTCTCCCGAACTTCCAATGGCTGCTATTCCTCCATCTTCAGTTGAAATATGAGTGATAAATCTATCATTGCCACGATCGCCATAAAAATTACTCCAAACAGTATCTCCACTAGACCCTACCCTTATCAGCCAACCACTGGTTCTTTCAGGAGCCAAGGCCGTTGAACTTCCTGAAAGCACAAATCCCTCATTGGCAGACTCTGTAACGCTTCCCGCAGCATCAAATCCCGCCCTTCCATACATTTCGCTCCAGATAATATTCCCCAGATTACTAATTCTTACTAACCAAATATCAGATACATCATTGGCCGTCGTATTCCCTATAATAGCGAAACCACCATCAGTAGCTCTGATCATAGAGCGTGGTATTTCATTTTCCTCCCCACCAAAAGTCCTGTCCCAGATAACATTCCCATCAGGATCGGTTTTTATGACCCAAAAATCTCCTCTTCCCGCTCCTTTGCTTCGCGTTTCTCCAGACAAAAAGAAGCTTCCATCTGTATCTTCAATAATAAATTCTCCATCGTCATCACTACTCCCTCCAAACGTTTTTTCCCACACAACTTCTCCTGTTACATCCGTGCGAATCATCCAAAAATCTGTTCCTCCATTTCCTTTGCTTTCCGTTTGACCAAATAAAGCGTAGCCACCATCATTCGTTTGAATAATCCTTTCTACGTGATCTTCCTCACTTCCTCCATAGGTTTTATTAAAGGTAAGTACATCTGAAATATTGACAACCATCACCGTATCATCCGTATTGCCATCTCCATCTCTCACTGTTAAACTAATCTCAAACTCTCCGGGAACATCATACTCATGACTTCCGGGATCTTGCTGTGTAGAACCGGTAAACCCATCTCCCCAAAGCCATGCATAAGAGATAGCTCCTACAGAACAATTAGTAACAAATACCGTGGCAGGAGCAAATCCTCCATTACTAATGCTATCAATGGTAAAGCAAGCTTTCAAGGTAGAAATAGGGGTAGTGTCTATTAGGATGGATATATTTTGTGTGCTGGTATCTTTTCCAGAGCCTCCCTCAGCTATCAAGGTTACTTCATATATACCTGCATTTTCATATTGATGTGTCGTGGTCTCTCCCGAGGCTGTATTCCCATCCCCAAAATCCCAGCTAAAACTATCCGCATTTTGGGAATTACTCGCATCAAAAGAAACTATACAAGGAGCCAGGCAACTATCATCACTTACAGAAAAGCGAGCTACGACAGCATCAGGTGCGGGTTCCTGAATAAATACAGCTACAGTCGTATCATCAGTTGCACTATTTTGTCCAGTAACCGTTAAAGTAACATTATAAGTACCACCATTATCATAGCGATGCGCGGGATTTTCTAATTCTGATGCTCCTCCATCTCCAAATCTCCACAGAAAAGAATTAGCTCCTTGGGAAGTGCTGTTGAACTGAAGCTCACATGGAGCGGTACAACTATCATTTGCTACGGTAAAACTGGCTTCTACAGTAGTTACAATTTCGTTGGGTATAATTTCTCTATCTGCACAGGAATATATTAGAAAGAATAGCAATATACTGAGTAAAGGTATTAGGCGCATGTGTCGTTGTATTTTATATTCAATACAACTATAGGAAATAAAGGCCTAAACCTCAATTCACATTACCTTCAGGATCTGTTTTTATCAACCAAAAATCGAAATTACCCTGACCTCTACTCTCTGTTTCTCCCAACAACGCAAATCCTCCATCGGCTGTTTGTATAATGGATAGAATCTGCTCATTCCCCCCTCCACCAAATGTTCGATCCCAAAGCTGGTTCCCATCTTTATCCGTCCTTACTAACCACCAATCAAATGCACCTGCTCCTTGACTGTTGGTCGTTCCAGCTAAAGCAAAGCCTCCATCAATCGTCTGGGTAAAGGTCCTGGCACCATCTGTCTCCAATCCACCATATAAAGATTCTGATAAAATGTTCCCATCATCATCTGTTAATATGAGCAGAAAATCATCTGTAGCTGTTCCTTTCCCAGCACCACTACCAAATAATGCCAAGCCTCCATGATCCCTTTTCAGCAAGCCATAACCAAATTCCCCGCTTTCTCTTCCGTAGGTTTGATCCCACAGCTGATTGCCTAATCCATTGGTACGAACCAACCAAAAATCAAAACCTCCCGCTCCTTTATTTACTGTTTGACCAAATAAACCGAATCCTCCATCATCCATTTGAACAATCGCCCGAGCGTAATCCTCCCCACTCCCTCCAAATGTCTGATCCCACAATAAATTCCCTTGCCAATCTGTTTTAATCAACCAAAAATCCAAATCACCTGCTCCTTTACTCGTCGTATTTCCTATAATAGCAAATCCATTATCATCTGTTTGGATGACTGTTTGGGGAGAAACATCCTCTATCTCCGTTCCTCCAAATGTGCGATCCCATAAGACATTCCCGTTGTTATCTATCTTTATTAACCAGGTATCCGCATTCCCGGCCCCTTTACTAAAGGTATCCCCCACTAATACATATCCTCCATCCTGCGTTTGAATAACCGTCTCTCCAAAGTCATCCCCAAACCCTCCATACGTTCGATCCCATACCACATCTCCTCCTTCATCCGTTTTTATCAACCATATATCAAATCCTCCCAAGCCTTTACTTGCGGTGGTTCCCAACAACATAAACCCTCCATCCTCTGTTTGAATTATAGAGACACCGAAATCCGATTGAGTTCCCCCAAATGTTTTCTCAAAAGTAAGTGCCGCAGAAATAGTAACGGTCTTAGTAACCTGATCTTCATTCCCTTGTTGATCAAAAATGGTAAGGGTAATCTGAAATTCTCCATCCCTTTCATATACATGATTAATAAGACCACTCTCTGAAGAAGGACTTGTCCCATCTCCCCATGCCCAACTATAGGAGACTGCATCTACCGAACAATCGGAAATGTATACAGTCGCTGGAGCAAATCCATTATTACTTATGCTGTCAATATTGAAGCAAGCTGTTAAACCACTAGGCAAAATAGTAATCGTACGCACAAGGGTATCCTTGCCTTCCGTTCCTTCTACGATAAGGCTCACTTCATATTGACCCACTATATCATAGTTATGAGATACTAATGAGCCATTCTCACTTTGACCATCACCATAGTCCCAGGAAAAACTAGTGGCATTTTGAGAATTACTCGCATCAAAGGAAACGGTACAAGGGGCAATACAGCTATCATTATCCACGTCAAATCGAGCTATCACTGCATTGGGACTGGGCATAGCTATAAAAACAGTCCCTATAGTATCATCTGTTACATTCCCTTCTCCCTGAGCAGTTAACCGCACATCAAAAGTGCCTCCTTCATCATATATATGCGTCGGATTAGGTTCCTCCGACAATGTCCCATCTCCAAATCTCCAAATAAATGATGTAGCGCCTTGAGAAGTGTTAAAAAATCTCACCTCACAGGGAGCGGTACAACTATCGTTTTCAACCCTAAAACCTGCATTTATTTGTTGTGAAACGGTATCTGGAATGATTTCTCGATCCATACAAGCTCCAAATATGAGCATGAGAGGTAATAATCGAAAGAAGAATGCTGCAATGTGTGTGTAATGATTCATATTTCCTTATGTCGGTTATTCACTTAAATTGGTGCAGGGAATTCCTTTGAGGTACTTTCTTCTTGTGTATATTTCAGCATTCCTTTGATCGGGAAAAGCTGTAATATTATTGAGTAGGAGAGATATTTATGAATAGGTGCCAATGTGCCATATCAGTAACTTTATATTCCATTTCTTTCTATCTTCCAATCTGTGAATTTAACTTCTGCTATGTCCAATATGATCCAGTTATTCAGGCGTTACTTTCCTGAAAGGCATCATCGAGTTTTTTTGTTCATATATGTTGTATGGATATATTATGCTTCGTGGGCCACCCATGGTGTTACCGCCGTCATCGCTATGGGTTGGATGAATATTTTTCCACCAGCGGACCTGGGAACATGGCCTGAAAGTTGGGATGAAATTGAGAGATTTTTTCTGGAGTTACGAACGGGTATTCCACCTTTATATGCTTTCGCAGAAATACTAACCTATAAGTTTTCAGGGGGATTTGGCTGGATCATTAAGGGATTATATAGAAAGGGCATCATCATCATGTTACTTCTCCCACTTTTTTTTCACCAAAGAAGCAAACTAAACCTGACCATCCTATTCCTTTTAGCGGTTCTTTTTTTAGAAGCAATTATTCGAGTTCATGGGATTAATCCACAGTATTATGACATTTTACTCCCATTGTTTCTCATGCTCTATATACTCCTGGCACAAGCTTCATGGAAATGTAACCTAACTCCCTGGTTGGCAAATAGCTACGCGATCCTTAGTGGACTGTGTTTAAGTTGGGCCGAATTGAGCAGACCCTTTATGATTGCTCTGCTCCCTATCCTGGTGCTATGGAATTTATACCAATATTGGAACATCCAAAGAACCTGGAGATGTGCCTACTTTCTGCTACCTATCCTCATTTTCTCTGGAATATGGCACACTCAGCTATTTTACCGACATCAACAACTTATTTGGTCAAATCATTCGGGATACAATTTTCTGCAGGCATGGACTCATTTAGCTGATCATGAAGAGCTAGCAAAGGAAATGCTTCCCGAGGCGCCACCGCTCATGGAAGGATTATCGCCTAACATCAATACGGAAGTACACTTCTTAAATAGTCAAAAAAGACAACAAGCAGCCGTCCTTGCTATTACTACTCAACCGCTAAAGGCGATTCAACATTTTGTATACAAGACGATGATTTTTACTGGCCCCAGAACACAGATCTATCATTATGATCCTAAAGGTCCTGTGATTTTCCTGTACAAAATGGTGGGAAGGATGTTATTTATATTGTTGGGATATCTTATGATAGAGAGTACGATCAAGATGGTAAGGAATATTCGTCAAATCTCCAGTATAAGAATAGTTATGATAGGTATCACTGTTTTCCTAAGTTTAATGCCCATTATAGGAGAAGATGGTGAGGAGTCCCGATTTGTAGTTTCGGTATTACCTTTCTTAATGATTTGTGCGATCTATGCAATAGCATCTATTGTCAACGTTATCAGCACTTACTTCCAGCCAGTGATGTGTAAATCATCATAACCCCATTTACAATCCAGGTCCCTGAAAAGTAACATAATCCCCTTCTTTTACTCCGTATTTGTCGCAAAATCCCCCTACAACTTCTACGACAAATTTGGCTGGCGCTGAGGAGGGAAGGCTTTCCTCAGATTTTGGTACTGCATTTTTGTAAATATCGACAATTCGTTGTTGGGAATTCACATATATAATGTCTAAAGAAATAAGGGTATTTTTCATAAAAAAGCTTTGCTGCCTTTCTACAGGCATAATAAAAAGCATGCCTGTAGTATCTGCTACATTTCTTCTAAACATCATTCCACGACTGGTTTCTTCTTCTGTCCGAGCTACTTCTATGTCAATTTTCTTTATTTCATCTTTCCCATTTACCTCCCAAAAAGTCAATTCTCCTTCCTTAGTGAAAGAGGGTTCGAAAGGCTTCGCTTGTGTGGCACTTTGCAGGTTAGCTTTTGTTTTATTATCTGAACAACTTACCGACAAACTCAATCCAATGATGCAAGCAAATAAATAGAAATATTTATTAACGTTTCGTTTTAACCTTTTCCTTTTTGGGTGCTTTTTTGTCATTTGCTTTATTCTCTTCTATTAATTTCAGGTGATTATCAAAATATACAGGGCCTTTTTTCTGAGCGCGAATTACTAGAAATACCCCTAACAATACCAGTGGAATACTCAATAATTGGCCCATATTTAAGAGTAAATCAGACTCAAAGGCAGATTGGTTTTCTTTCAGAAATTCTACCAATATTCTAAAACCAAAAGTAGTGATAAAGAATACACCACTGAGAAAACCTATCTTATCTTTAGCATTGGTCCGCCAATAAAGGTACATCATGAAGGCGAAAATAGCGAAATATGCCAGCGCCTCATAAATCTGACTAGGATGTCGTGCTATATCGTCTACTCTGGAAAAAACAAATCCCCAGGGAAGATCTGTAGGCTTTCCATAGATTTCATGGTTCATCAGGTTTCCTAGTCGGATAAATCCTCCTGCTAAAGGGATCACAGCAGCAGCCCTATCGATGATCCACAATAGGGGACGTTTACTAACGAATCTGGAATAAATCCATAAGGCAAGAGAAATCCCTATTACTGCTCCATGACTTGCTAGTCCACCTCGCCATATCTGAAAGATTTCGGCTACATGATCTTTATAGTAATCCCAGTCATAGAAAAACACATGTCCCAATCTCGCTCCCAATACTGTCCCTATAAATACAAACAAAAAAGCAAACTCTAGCCATCGCTCGGGCAGTCCTTCGTGTTTCCACATTCTTTTCGCCATTTCCAACGCCAGTAAAAATCCTGTGGCAAATAGCAATCCATACCACCTCAACCGTAGTGAACCTATTTGAATAATTTCAGGATCTACTGTCCATGAAATGCTTAGAAAGAAATCCATTATACTCTATATAAAGTAAGCTCAATGAAAAAAACGCAAAACTAAAGGTGAGTTATTCCACCTATTCATATTAGCGAGCATAAATTAGTAAATAATCTTTTGACTCCTATGAGAATATATCCTTTCTTCGAAGAGGATTTACTTATCTGTTTATTTGAACAACAATTTTAGAAGGGACCTCTTATTCGCATAACTGGATCTCCAGTACCCTTATAGCAAAATGTTAAGCAACAATGAATACATCTCCAAAAGAAACTGCCCGAATTGGTATTATCAATGTTTCTGACAGAGCCTTTGCAGGTGTGTATGAAGATATTCCTGGGAAGGCTATCATGGCAACCTTAAAAGAATATCTTATTTCTCCATGGGAGGAGGTATATGCTGTCGTTCCTGATGAACAGGATCAGATAGAAGCTACCATGATTCGAATGGCGGATGAGGAAGGTTGTTGTTTGATTGTGACATCAGGTGGAACTGGGCCTGCCAAGAGGGATGTCACTCCAGAAGCTACTGAAGCAGTTTGCCAAAAAATGATGCCTGGATTTGGTGAGCTGATGCGGCAGGAAAGTCTAAAATATGTTCCTACAGCCATTCTTTCTCGCCAGACAGCTGGCATTAGAAATCACACCCTTATCGTAAATCTCCCTGGAAAGCCTAAGGCTATACGCGAATGTTTGGATGCTGTCTTTCCTGCTATTCCCTATTGTATTGATTTAATTGAAGGCCCTTATCTGGAACACAATCCAGACATTATTCATGTTTTCAGACCAAAATCAAGCTAATTCTACCCAAGGTAACGCGAAATATGGAAAAATTTGAATATTTTTGCACGGGCATATTTGTATGGCAAGGATAAGAAGAAAGCATTATATGAAGGCTACGATTTGTAGAAAAGCTTATTTTAACGCAACTCATCGACTTCACAATCCAAATTGGTCAGACGAAAAAAACGAAGCCGTTTTTGGAGTATGTAACAACAAGAACTATCACGGCCATAATTATGAGTTGACCGTCAAGCTAAGGGGTGAAATAGATCCGGAGACGGGGATGGTATACGATTTTAAAAAATTAAAAGATCTGATCAAAGAGCATGTGGAAGATCGGTACGACCATAAGAATTTGTATGAAGATGTAGAGGATTTTGCTGATTCTATGCCCAGTACGGAAAACTTAGCGGCAAAGATTTGGCAGGTTTTGAGGAAACATATTGAAGACCATTACGAGATTGAAGTAATATTATATGAGACTCCTCGTAATTATGTGGAATTTAGCGGTTAATCACTACTCTTATAGTAGAGGATAAGATCGAGAAAAGTTAACGGATACAATATTATTCATGGAAGAATTACAAGACATACGCGAACGCTTTCCTATTTATATATATAATACTCTTCATAGAAAAAAGGAGTTATTTGAACCTTTGCATCCTGAACGAATGGGAATGTATGTTTGTGGTCCTACTGTGTATGGAGATCCCCATCTTGGTCATGCACGTTCCGCCATTACTTTCGATCTTGTATTCAGATATTTTTCTTTTTTGGGATATAAGGTAAGGTATGTTAGAAATATTACAGACGTAGGACACCTGGAAGATGAAGTAGCTGAGCAAGGCGAGGATAAGATTGCTAAAAAAGCACGCCTTGAGCAGCTTGAGCCTATGGAAATTGTCCAGCGGTATACGAATAGTTATCATTCCGCACTGGATAAGATGAATATATTGAGACCAAGCATAGAACCCACTGCTACAGGTCATATTGTAGAACAGATTAAGATCATTCAGAAAATATTAGATAAAGAGTTAGCCTATGTAGTGGATGGTTCTGTCTATTTTGATTTGGAAGCATATCAAACGCAGCAAAATTACGGGCAGCTATCAGGGAAAGTCCTCGAAGATCTTATCTCTGGAAGTCGGGGAACGGAAGGACTGGATGAGAAGCGAAATCCTCACGATTTTGCTTTGTGGAAAAAAGCAAAGCCTGAGCATATTATGCGTTGGGATTCTCCATGGGGAGAAGGATTTCCAGGGTGGCATTTGGAATGTACCACTATGAGCACAAAATATCTGGGGGCACCATTTGATATTCATGGAGGAGGAATGGATTTACAATTTCCACATCACGAATGTGAAATTGCCCAAGCGCATGCAGCTTTCGGTCAAAAAGCCCATGAATCTCATCAGGAAGTGTATGCTCGATATTGGATACATAACAATATGGTTACTTTGGATAAAGTAAAAATGTCTAAGTCCAAGGGGAACTTTATCACCTTAGAGCAACTCTATGCAGGCGATCACGATCTATTGGAACAACCCTATACGCCAATGACTGTTCGCTTTTTCATGTTACAGGCACACTACGGTAGTATCATTGATTTTTCTAATGAGGCATTGCAAGCGTCGGAAAAGGCCTATAAACGTTTAATGCAAAGTCAGGAATTATTGGATTCACTATCGCATCCCGGATTTGGTGAAGTAGACTCAAGTATAGAACACGAAGTACGCCAACAGGTCGATTCTATTTTTACGCATTTGAGTGATGATTTTAATACGGCCAAAGTAATCGCGTCTCTGTTTGATTTAACGGGTAAAATTAACCAATTCTATCACGGACAATTATCCATGCAAACTATTTCTGCCGATACCTTTAATTATCTGAAGTCGAGCTTCAGAAAGGTCATCAGTGAGGTATTGGGATTAGTGCCAGAACAACAAGAAGATAATCAATTAGTTGATTCGCTGATTAATATGTTGATCGACATCCGGAAGGATGCCAGAGGGAAAAAAGATTATGCTACTTCTGATAAGATCAGAGATGAATTACATAAATTAGGGGTCCAGTTGAAGGATGAGAAAACCGGAGAAACCACTTTTGCCATACAATAACCCTTAGTAGGCGGTATGATTTTTTCATACGCTAACGAGGAATGTAAAAGCAATATTAATTTTGAGATTTTTTTATGAAACATAGCCAAGATAATCCGCAAACTCTTACTTTTACGCAAGAAATGCTGGAAGACGATTATTTACAGGTGAGAAAAATTATTATAGCGATTGATGGGTATGCCGGTTCAGGGAAAAGCACCACGGCTAAACGAGTAGCGGAAAAGTTGTCTTACACTTATATTGATACAGGAGCCATGTACAGGACGGTAGCCTTGTATTTTTCTGAAAATGGCATTCCTTATTCTATAGAAACGCCGGAAATGTCCGAAGCACTTGACCGATTAAATATTGAGTTTAAATTACTTTCCGAGGCTAATGCCCCTTCAGTGTTTATGAATGGAAGAGATGTATCGCTGGATATTCGAAAGCCTGATATTTCAGATATTGTAAGCCAGGTAAGTGCTCATAAGGTGGTCAGACAAGCGTTGGTCCGACAACAACGGAGACTGGCGAATTTCAAAGGAGTAGTAATGGATGGAAGGGATATAGGTACGGTAGTTTTTCCTCAGGCTGAATTAAAGATATTTATGACGGCGGAACTAAAGACCAGAGCTCAGAGAAGGAAGAGTGAACTAGCCAAAAAAGGGATCAATGTTGAACTTGATGAAGTAATTGGTAACTTAAAGCGAAGAGATTATCTAGACACCAACAGGAAGGAAAGCCCATTGATGAGAGCCCAGGATGCTATTACTGTAGATACCACGGCTATGACAGAAGAGGAACAAATAACAAAGGTCTTTGGACTGGCTAAAAGTAAAATTAGTGAAATTGACTAGCATCTCTGGCTAATCCGATATCAAGGATAATTATTACTGTACTAGAAAAAAGACATATGTAATTATGACGGTAGATCACTTTAAGGATGAATTAGCTAATAGTATTACTTCCGGCCTTGGGATTCTGCTAAGTCTCGTAGGAGTTCCGGTCATGATCTCTTATGCTATTTTTAATGGTTCTATCAGCGAAGTTTGGGCAGTAAGCATTTACGGTATTTCATTATTAATGACCTATTTCCTTTCTACTCTTTATCACAGTTTCCAACAACCCTCCCTTAAACACGTATTTCGCATTCTGGATCATATTAGTATATTCTTTTTAATAGCAGGAACTTACACTCCTTTTATTCTCATCTTTATGGAGGGAATCTATTCAGTTATTTACATGATCGTCATCTGGAGCATCGTATTATTTGGGATATTTTACAAAGTATTCTTCATAAATAAGTTTAGATTTCTCTCCCTCGTTTTGTATATGGGAATGGGATGGCTCGTGATCTTTATAGGGAAACCAATTTTTGATAATTTATCTCTTGCCGGTCTTAGCTGGTTAGTAGCTGGAGGAGCTTTTTACAGTTTGGGAGTCATTTTTTATGTGTGGAAAAGATTAAAATTCCATCATGCCATTTGGCATATTTTCGTTCTATTTGGTAGTATTAGCCATTACATTTCAATTCTTTATGCTATGGGATCCAATACCTTAGAATCTATCTGATGTAGACCAGGCTCGCCTATTTGGAACGATGATCAGATTCTAATTCCCTTTTCTTTATCAACTGCTTGCGTAACTGTTCAGTTACCTCATTCATCGCATTAACATAGTTTTTGGATTTAGCGGAAGCAAAAATGGTGGGGCCTGGAACATATACCTCAACTTCTACAATCTTCTCCTTATCAGGATTACCTTCTTGCTTTTTTAGATACACCTCAGCATGAACAATTTTCGGATAAAACTTTTCAAGCTTATCCAATTTTTCCTGAATATAGGGCTCTAAATTTTCGGTAATTTCTGTATTGACAGCCTGAATCTGAACTTTCATAACCTTTTTATAATTCGTGAAATAAATTGGTTTGATTTTTGAGATTATATTAAATAATCATTACGGATATGTTACTATGGTAGTTACATCAGAAGCACAATATATTAACTTGTAATTCATCGGGCAACCTTTCCATACCTTATTCCGTCTTGGTTTCGATCATTTTAACCGTAGTATCTCAAATAAGAAAACGTATTTAGCAAATCTACACTAAATCACATGGATTTCTTTGGATTGTTCCTTTACAGCTAAAGGGATATTGTATGTCTTTTATTTATTAAAGGTAAGATGAAGCTATTTCGAAAAATATATTTATGGTCAAATGTAATATGTTATTCCTTACTTATTTTTTGGTTTGATTGTTCTTTATATGCACAGCAATCAAAAACAACTATTCATGGAAAAGTACTTCACGCAATTACCCGTGAACCTATTCCCTATGCAACGATCACAGTAAAAAATACCCAAATAGGAACCGTGACGGATAATAGTGGTACATTTCACTTATCCACTTACAATCAACTACCGAGTGATTCCATTAAAATATCTTCTATAGGATTTGATCCTGCATGGTATAATATCATCCTAGAAAGCGACAATATTCTTGATGTTTGGCTGGTTCCTTCAGATTACTCACTATCGGAAGTGGTTATATTACCTGACGAAAAAGAAAATCCAGCATATCCATTCATGCGTAAGGTTTTGGCACAAAAAGAATCAAATAATCCTGAAAATGTAATTTCATATCAATGCGAAGTATACAATAAAATTGAAATTGACCTGTTCGATGTAGATGAACAGGACAAAGACCGTCTTACTTTTAAGCCTTTTCAAGTATTATTTGATTATGTAGATACGACTGAAGAAAAACCTTGTATACCCGTATTTTTCACGGAAACCTTATCCGATTTCTTTTATTATAAAAAAACCTGCAGTCCTAAAGAACGGATCAAAGCTTCACGCATGTCCGGGATTAAAAGTGAAAGTGTCACTCAATTGCTAGGGACATCCTATCAAAAGGTAAATGTATATGATAATAATCTCATTCTTTTTAAGAAGAGTTTTGTGAGTCCATTATCAAAGGCATGCTTTCGTTTTTATCGATTCAATATGATGGATAGCATTATAAAAGAAGGAGTCAAGACCTACAAAATCACCTTTAAGCCCAAAAGAAGACAAGAACTTACCTTTGAGGGACATATGTGGATACAAGATTCAACGTTTGTCCTGGAGCAAATAGATGCTCACATGGCCGATGAGGTTAACCTCAATTTTATTTCTGACTTTAGCTTTTCTCAGAAATATCGTCCAGTTCAAGGTGATAAATGGATGTTGGTTCAAGATAGCCTGTTTGTTCTGGCAAAAATGTTCCTCCCTCATGAAGGCAAGTCTCAGGAGTTTTTGGCCAAAAAAGCTACCTCATACCAGGATTACTTAATAGACGAACCAAAGAAGAAAGAATTTTACCAGGGTTCCATACAGGCTGTTGTCGCTGATGATGTACACGATAAGTCCGAATCCTATTGGGAATCAGCCAGACACCAAGATCTTTCCCTGAGAGAAGAAAATATTTATGAATTGACTGATTCGCTAAAGAATCTGCCAGTGGTCAAATTACTTAAAACCTTTGGAAGGGGATACTATCAAATGGGGCCTATAGAATTAGGACCATTTTTCTCCACCTATAGTTTTAATAATATAGAAGGACACCGAATAAGATTAGGAGGAAGAACTACCAATCGGTTTAGCACCTGGTCATCTATTTCTGCTTACGGTGCCTATGGGTTTCGAGATGAAAGATTAAAATTTGGTACCACGATACAACAACTTATCAGCAAAAAACCCTTACAAATGTTTGAGGTAGGATATCAACAAGATGTAGAACAACTAGGAACTACTTCTGGCCTACCCTTTAGAACCGACAATTTATTTAATGCACTCCTTCGTAGATCTCCTGCTAATCGGCTCAACTTAGTTAGTGATTTTCATATAAGTTTTCAAAGAGAATGGTTTCCAGGTTTTTCGCATACGTTTGAATTTAGAAGAAGAGAATTGACTCCTTTAGGTATTCTTAATTTTGAAGAAATTAATCATCTAGGTCAGGTTCAATCTCTCTCGGAAATCACTACGTCGGAATGGTCCGTTCACATGCACCTGAGACCCAAAGAACAATTTCTTTCAAGTGGTTTTGATCGAGTAAGCTTAGGAAGTAAATTTCCTTCCCTGGATATTGTCTACAGCAGAGGGGTGAAAGATTTGTGGGGAGGCGATTACCAATATGATAAGCTTTTAGTCCATCTCCGTTATAACACTAAATTAGGAAGACTAGGAAAACTGGATTCTTATTTCCAAGGGGGGAAAATTTGGGGTGCAGTTCCGTTTCCATTGTTAGAAATCCATAAAGGCAATGAAACGCTTATTTTGAATGAAAGAGCCTTCAATACCATGAATTTCTTCGAGTTTGCTAGTGATAGATTTGCTCAAGGGGCAATCACCTGGCATCTGGATGGGCTTATCTTTAACAAAATCCCTCTATTCAGAAAGCTAAAATTTCGAGAAGTTCTTGGTGCCAAAACCGTAGTTGGAAGTATAAGCGATGAAAATAGAGAAACCCTCATATTACCCGATTTCACTTCTTCCCTGGATACTCCATTCGCAGAGGCCTCTGCAGGTATAGAAAATATCTTTAGAATTCTTAGGCTCGATGCTATATGGCGACTGACTCACAAAGATCATCCTGGAATAGTGACCTTTGGGGTTAGGGGTAAACTCGATTTCAGGTTCTAACTATTTTTTTTATTGAATATCGTTCATCTTAATATCGGTGGACATACTTACCTTAATGTCCTAAGAACCAAGTCAATCAAAAAATGGGCAACTTCATCTTCATTGCCTCCACTAATTTCTGTTAATGATGGGAGGTGTTCTGAAAAGTATTTTTGATTATGCGCACTTTCAATCACGGTACTGATTAAAGAGGTAGGATAATCGTAGTTCGGATTTATTTCCCTTACAATTGAGGCCACTTGTTTTCCCAGCCTTTTGTAACTTAAAAAAGCCCCCTCTTTGTTATCTTCATCTACTTCTTTGCTTAAATATGCTTTAGGAGATTCAGAAACAACAATCCTATGCAGTCCAGCTTTATCCATATGCCCGAAGTTGGAAGGCATATTATAAGGTTGGACAATAATCTTGATAGCTATTTTTAATCGCTCCTCGGGATCTTTAATATTATTTGTACTAAACATTAACTGATATTCCAGCCAGTTCCAATACCAGGATACAAGATAAATTAACAACTTGTGTTTATTTTCAAAATATCTGTATATAGAAGCTTCCGTAGAATGAATATTTTCCGCTAATTTTTTAAAGGTGAATTGCTCAAATCCCAATTTATCGATTAAAGTAATGCTGGCCGAAACAATCTTAATTCCTAATTCACTACTTTCCGGGTCCTTTAGATAGAGCTTTTCATTAATTTTTATTTGTATCACTTAACTTTAGTTGATGTACAATAAAGAAAACGTATCACTACCCTAAAAGGATACTTTTTTAAAGGATAGTAATATTAACAAAATTAATATGATTCAAATTAATCATTAAGATGGAAAATATGAAAGAAATGATAGCTATTAAGTTTAATAGTAAACTATGCGAAGTAATAAACCCTCATTGTATAGAATTGAGAACTGTCTGCTAACAAATATATGTGGCGAGAAATGATACCTGAGACTACTTAATTGATATTTTCATCTGCAGCAGGGCTTGGATTTGGCCTTGGTCTTCTACGACTTCGTCCTTTGCGTTTTCTAGGATTATCCTCCTGAGTTGATTTGCCTCTAATGGGCTGTTTTTGGGCCTCATCCTTATTTTTCTCTTCCCGTTGTTTATGATTCTTTTCTTTTCTTTCTTGTTTAGCATAATTTTGAGAGCGGGAGTTGTTGTCTCTATTTCCGGAACCGCTTCTCGATTTACCTTTGTAGCGCTTATTTCTCTGTTTATGCTTGCCTTTGTTGTTTCTGACAGGCCTATATTCCGGGGTTTCTCCCAAACTTTCAGGTACTTCAGCCTTTGGCACTTCACTCTCTATCAATCTTTCAATCTGCATCATTTTCCGCTGGTCTTTCGGACTAATTAATGTGATTGCCTCTCCGGTAGCACTAGCCCGGGCTGTTCTTCCGATTCTGTGAACATAATCTTCGGCATCTCTGGGAACATCGTAGTTAAGAACATGACTTAAATTATCAATATCTATCCCTCTCGCTAAGACGTCTGTTCCCACCAATATGGGAAAGGACTTATTTTTAAAATTGCGCAAAGTCTCTTCCCTCTCTTCCTGCGCTTTATCTGAGTGTATAGAATCGACTTTTAAGTTTCTCCTTCTTAATTTTTTTGTTATTTCATCCACACTACTCTTACTTGAAGCGAAGATGATCATACTTTCGATCTCCTTTGATTCTATGAGATACTCTAATAACGGCAGTTTTTGTTCATCATAAATGCTGTAAGCAGTTTGTAGAATACCTTCTGCTGGCTTGGCCAGATTAAGGGAAATTTCAGTGGGAGCATTCATGATTTCTCTGGCTAATTCCCTGATTTTTTTGGGCATGGTAGCCGAGAATAAAAGCGTTTGTCTTTCTTTAGGCAAATGTTTAATGATCTGGATGATATCAGCATAAAATCCCATATCCAGCATCTTATCTGCTTCGTCCAGAATGACTAGTTCTACGTGTTGAAAATTTACATACCCTAAAGAAATATGCATTTTCAACCTACCTGGAGTAGCAATAACAAGATCGGCACCATTCTCTAAGCCGAATTTTTGTTGGTCCCAGCTGGAAGAACTTCCACCCCCTACAATGGAAATCGATGATACACCTGTATAATATGCTAATGCATCTACGTTTTGATCGATCTGCATCGCAAGCTCCCGGGTGGGTGTCACGATCAAAGCTCGTATTTGTTCAGAAGATTTGCCCGCAAATTTATTTATAGTAGGAATTAAGTATGCAGCCGTTTTTCCGGTACCTGTTTGTGCACAAGCTATAACATCATTACCATTTAATATTTCCGGTATCGCTTCTTCCTGAATGGGAGTGGTTTCTTCGAAACCTAACGCATGTATGCCGTCAAGGAGACTAGGAACCAAAGGAAGGTCTTGAAACTTCAATCTATTTTTATTTTAATGCTTTCTAAAACGAAAAAATTTTATTATGATTTAATTTACACTATAGCAATTTATGTATATATTAATTGCAAAGCAACCTGAATATGATTAGCTAATATTTCCTACCTTTGTACCCATCATCAAATCAGAGATTTTTCATATCCATATGCTTATCTCACGTTTACCCTATATCCTATCCATTGTTATTCTGGTTCTTTCAGGTTTTCATAAGGTGAAAGCGCAGAAAGTGGATAGTATGAATGCTGATACTATTTCTCCTCTTGAAACTGATTCAATTTCTACTGCTGGCGATTCAGATTCATTTGATCAACCTTCAGAGGAAATTTTTAATGTTACCGAGTTTAGCCTGTCTTCTCCCAGAAGTACTATTGGAAGCCATCTGTTATTCCTCCAAAAAGAAAGTTATAACGATACACTTTCATCTTACACGCTTACAAATGAAAAACTCGATGGAGGCTTTTACTCCAGAGGCGAGTTGATCGATTTAGCACAAAAATTAAAAGAAATATATGATGGTTCAGGCTTTTATGTAGAATTAGCCGATATACCTGATCATCCCAATTATGTGGATTCGGTGGATTCAAGACCCATTTATAGAATCAACCAAAAACAATTTCCACAAATTTTTCTCATCAAGCGAAACAACCAGTGGCTTTACAGTCAGCAAACAGTAACCAGCATAGATAATATTCATAGAAAGATTTATCCCCTGGGTTCTGATTTCTTAAGAAAAAACTTACCCAGCGGTTTTCGAAAAACGCTTTTTGGCTTGGAATTATGGCAATATATCGGAATCCTTTTAGTCTTATTCCTCACTTACATCCTCTACAGTTTCTTTCGAAATGTATCCAGTATTTTAATTAAAAAATTAATCCCTCTGGTAAGAGATTTCACTGCTATCTCAGTAGATAAGGTAGAACCTGTAGCTAATGCCGCCAGTTTGTTAATTGTAGCTGTCATCGCTTCGACATTAATTCCACAATTAACATTACCCCCTGAAATTTCTGCCTTTGTCGTTAATCTTTTCAAGGTAATCATTCCACTTCTTATCATCGTTGTTCTGTTTAGGTTGATCGACCTGATAGCCATGTTGAGTAAAGGATTAGCTTCCAAGACCGATACGACCATGGATGACCAACTTATCCCTTTACTGAAAAAATTAATAAAATTCGTCATTGGAACATTTGGAATCATATTTATTCTGGGTAATATTGGTGTAGATGTAACAGCTTTATTAGCGGGTGTTTCAATTGGAGGTTTGGCAGTAGCTTTAGCTGCTCAAGATACTGTAAAAAATCTTATCGGTTCATTGACAATTTTTGTAGATCAACCTTTTAAAATAGGTGAATTCATCGTAACTGATAAAGTAACCGGTTCAGTAGAAGAAGTAGGCATTCGTTCTACCAGGATTCGAGCCTTAGATGGAGCCACAGTTTCTATTCCCAATGGAGAACTAGCGAATCTGACAGTGACTAACCATTCTATACGAACTTATAGAAGGTACTCTACTGATTTAACTGTCTCTTACGACACTACGCCTGAAAAAATGGAACAATTCGTTGCAGATGTAAAAGAAATTATCAATACTCACCCAAAAACTCGTACACAAAGTACGATTGTCCATTTTTATGAAATGGGAGATTCAGCTTTGAAAATCTTCGTTGCCATTATTTCAGAACTCACTGATTATGGTGAATGGTTGTTAGCCAGACAAGAAATCTTTTTGGCCATCATGAGAAAAGCTGAAGAACTTGGGATTTCATTTGCTTTCCCATCCAGTTCAATATACGTAGAGTCGTTGCCCGAGCAATTAACTGGGAACCTCCTCAATGGAAAAAAATCTGAAGAGACAGACTCGAAATTAGAATAGCAATTGAAAACAATGTATGTCGGATACAGAATTACGTCATACAATTACGAATGACGGATCATCTACCTTGTTCTCCAGTCGTTTTGAACAACATTACCATTCTGTATACGGTGCTATCACTGAATCTATGCACGTCTTTATAGAAGCAGGATTTCAGTTTGTGGCGAAACATCTAAATGAAGTCTCCATATTTGAGATGGGCATGGGAACAGGCCTAAATGTTCTGCTAACATATTTACATTCAGGGCAAAAACAGATTTCTTATTCATGCGTGGAAGCACATCCTTTAGGTCCTTCCGAGTGGTCAAAGTTAAATTATATTGAACAAATGGCCTGTCCGGAACATGCGGAGATCTATGATCGTATTCATCAAATACCTTGGGATAAACCCGCTGATCTTTCTCCTACTTTCACCTTACATAAAATAGAGGGTACCATTCAAAATTATGAATCGACCAAATTGTTCGATCTGATCTATTTTGATGCCTTTGCCCCAAATGCTCAGCCAGAATTATGGACCACAGATATTTTTGCTAAACTGTTTCACATAACAAAAACAAATGGTGCACTCACTACCTATTCTGCAAAAGGAGATGTTAGGAGAGCTCTCCAAAAAGTAGGTTATGAGGTAAATAAACTTCCAGGACCTCCTGGAAAAAGGGAAATGTTAAGGGCTATTAAAACAAATTAGTCTTTAACAATCACCCTTAACTAATTAATATCTTTTCTATTTAGGTGTTCTCCGGTTGAGCACCTCCAAATTCCATTAAATAGGATTTGATAAAATTCTGCAAATCCCCGTCCATCACCGCATTAACATTACTTGTTTCCTTACCAGTTCTCAAATCCTTTACCAATTTATATGGGTGAAAAACGTAATTTCTGATCTGGGAGCCCCATTCAATTTTCATCTTACTCCCTTCTATTTTCGCTCTTTCCTCTTCTTTTTTTTCAATTTCTACCTGATACAACCTACTCTTCAACATTTGCATCGCTTTCTCCCTGTTCCTCAGTTGGCTACGTTCCTGTTGACATTCCACTACAATACCGGTGGGTTCATGGACGAGTCGTACCGCTGTCTCTACTTTGTTGACATTCTGTCCTCCTTTACCACTGGAATGAAACGTACTTAGCGTTACATCAGCCGGATTTACCTCAATCTCTATACTGTCATCTACCTGGGGATATACAAACACAGAAGCAAAAGAAGTATGTCTTCTTCCTCCCGAATCAAAAGGACTTATTCTTACCAATCGATGAACACCACTTTCTCCTTTTAAATAACCGTAGGCAAAATCTCCATTAATTTCAATAGAACAACTTTTTATTCCCGCAGTATCTCCTTCCACCTCATTAACAACAGCAAATTTGAAGCCTTCTTTTTCGGCATACATAAGGTACATTCTCATCAGCATCTGTACCCAATCTTGACTTTCAGTTCCTCCAGCTCCAGCATTGATCTCCAGAATGCAGTCCAGGCGATCTTCTTCCAGAGACAGCATATTCTTAAATTCCAGATCTTCTATACTCTTAATAGCTTGCTGGTAGGCATGGTCCAGTTCTTCATCTCCCACATCTCCTTCTTTGTTAAATTCAAAAAGGACTTCTACCTCTCCTACTCTTTCCTCCACTTTGTTAAAAGCATCGGTCCACACTTTTAGAGCGCTTATTTCTTTCAATATTCCTTGAGCTGCTTTGGGATCGCTCCAAAAATCCGGTTGTTGGGTGATCGCTTCTTTATCTTCTATTTGTGCCAATTTGCCAGCAACGTCAAAGATACCTCCCCAACGCATCCGTCCGCGCTTGAATATCTTTTAATTGATCTTGTGTCATGATCTTAAAAGGTTACATTTTAATGATCGGCAAATATAGGAACGATTATTTGTGAATTCAACCCACATGATAGTTCCTTTTGTTATTGGTCCTATAAATGTGAGTTGGTTCGAGCGATTTCCTCTTCTCTGGATCTCTGCTGCAATCTCATCCAAATCCGCCATAGGCCGAAGGCAGAAACTATAACAAATACTGAGGCAATCAGCGCCTGAGTCCATTCTCCATACAAAAAGAAACCCGTAGCAAATAATATACTATATACTGCCACACACCCCAATACCATTCCCAATAGCTCCAGGGAAATGTTTTGCGTCCTGCTTATTGGCACAACTCCCTGCGCGCTATCCTCCTCTTCTACTTCTTTGGCTACTGCTGCCCAACCAGGCCCTTCGGGTCTGATCAATCTATAAAAAGAATGAAGTTTTTCTCGATCGGTAGGAGGAGTCAATAAGGTTACTCCAAGCCACGCTACTGTAGAAATAATTACGATCATTAATAACTGAAATTCATCCGGAATGGGTTCGAATCCCAGAGCAATATGTATTTGCTGAAGATATATCGCTACAATAAATGAAACGATCATGGCAGTAATTTCGCTGTAGGCATTGATTCGCCACCAAAACCATCTCAGTAGAAACAATAGACCTGTTCCTGCTCCTATCTGAATAATAATTTGAAATGCTTGTAAAGCATCTTGTAATGCCAAAGCAAATAGGGCTGAGCAAACCATGATCAATATGGTACTCAATCTTCCCATAAATACCAGGTGTTTCTCGCTAGCATCAGGACGAATAAACCTCCTGTAAAAATCGTGTACTAAATAAGAAGATCCCCAGTTTAAATGCGTGGATAAGGTGGACATGAAGGCCGCAATCAGAGAAGCAATCACTACCCCTAATAAGCCACTGGGCAGGTAGGTTAGCATGGCGGAATATGCCAGATCATCTCTTAAAATATTCTCCTCAATATGGGGGAAAGCTGCTTTTATATCTGCAAGAGAAGGAAATACGACTAAAGAACACAGGGCTATCAACATCCATGGCCAGGGCCTTAGCGCGTAATGGGCAGCATTGAAGAATAATGTGGCTCCCATAGCATGGGACTCATTTTTAGCTGAAAGCATCCTTTGAGCTATATACCCCCCCCCTCCGGGTTCAGATCCTGGATACCATGCACTCCACCATTGAACGGCTAATGGCAAGATAAACCAGGGCAACAACTCTCTAAATCCCACTTCGGAAAAGTTGGGAATCAAATCTAATTTAGTAGATACTTGTTCATGAGCGAATAAAGCATCTAACCCTCCAACTTCTGGTAAATTGACCAAATATGATGCAGCCCAAATGGTTCCTATCATAGCGATGAAGAACTGAAAGAAATCTGTAATAAGTACTCCTCTTAGTCCCCCTAGAGAACTGTAAAATACTGTTACCAGCGATGCCCATAACAAGGTTTGTAGAGGACTCAATCCAAGCATAATTCCTCCTATTTTAATCGCTGCCAGACAGGAGGTCGCCATGATAATAATGTTGAAGAAAAAGCCGAGATAAACAGCGCGGAATCCTCTTAGAAAGGCTGCCATCTTCCCGCTATATCTTAATTCATAAAATGCTAAGTCAGTGAGAATTCCCGACCTACGCCACAATTTTGCGTAAACAAATACGGTTAACATTCCCGTTAAGAGAAAGGCCCACCAAACCCAATTACCTGAAATTCCTTGTTGTCTTACAATATTCGTTACCAGATTAGGCGTGTCAGCAGCAAAGGTTGTAGCTACCATAGATACCCCTAGCAACCACCAGGGCATATTTCTTCCTGATAAGAAGAATTCCGCGGTACTTTCTCCCGCTTTACGCGCTACGGCTATCCCTATAGCCAGAGATATCACAAAAAAAGCGCTAATACACGCCCAGTCGATCCATGCAAGTTCCATAATAGCTTAAGTAGTAGTGATAAGAATATCAGAATATAAGATTGATAATTTAATATATAAAAATCGTCATTTTTTCATGCATCTTTTACAAATATTCAATAAATTAAATTTGTAGTTAAAGTTAGGTTTGGTTAGGCGTATGACAATTTCTTTCCCATTTCGGGATTTTTGTCATGCGCTTTTTTTGTATTATTGCCGCCATAAACCAGATACCTTAATTACTCTTTTCAAATGGTTAAACCAACTTTACTAGTGCTAGCTGCCGGGATGGGAAGTCGCTATGGAGGCCTCAAACAAATAGATCCGGTAGGTCCTTCAGGAGAAGCTATTATTGATTATTCCATTTATGATGCACTTAGAGCCGGATTCGGCAAAATCGTCTTTGTTATTCGTAAAGATATCGATAAAGAATTTAAAGCTTCCTTCGGCGATAAATTTTCTCGGCAAATTCCGGTTGAATACGTTTATCAAGAATTGGGTAACGTACCGGATGGCCTTGCTTACACACCTGAAAGAGTTAAGCCCTGGGGTACAGGGCATGCCGTCCTTTGTTCTGCTCCTGCCATCGATGAACCTTTCGCAGTCATTAATGCTGACGACTTCTATGGCCCTAAAGCATATCAAGAATTATTTGCCTATTTATCTCAATTGGAAAATGAACACACGAATCATTGTATGGTAGGATACAGGTTAGAAAACACCTTATCTGATCATGGATATGTTTCCAGAGGTATTTGTCAGTCAGATGGGGCCGGTTGGCTTACGAATGTTATTGAACGTACGCACATCGAAAAAAAGAATGATCAGATCTTTTTCCAAGATCATCATCAGGAAGCATTTCCCCTTTCTCCTGACGCCATTGTTTCTATGAATATGTGGGGATTCACTCCTTCCATTTTTGATCAGCATCAACATCAATTTGTAGATTTTATCCAGGAACACGGTCAGAATCCTAAAGCAGAATTCTATATTCCAACGGTAGTAAATACGATGATAAAAAGAAATGAAGGGAAAGTTAAAGTGCTGACCAGTGGGGATAAATGGTTTGGAGTTACCTATAAAGAGGATAAACCTATCGTAGAACAAAATTTATTGGTATTGATCGATAAAGGTATTTACCCTTCTAAACTTTGGGCATAACCCTATCACAATATTTAGATGTAACATCTTGAAATAAGTTGACTTCTGTCTAGATATTCATCGTCTAACAGCCTTTCATTTTATTGAAAGGCTGTTTTCATTCTTACATAAGGATGATTCACTAATATTAATCATTCCCTTCAAAAACTTTTGTACGAGAAAAATCCATTTGGATTAACTTTATTGTGAAAAAGAAAAAAATTTATTTGACATGGTTACCTTTTAAATCAAGCAACCATAAACTGGTAATTAAAAGCTTACAAAAAAGATGAGGGATCTTTAACAAATAAATGAGGATAGCACTTTTGAAAACCTTTTCTTTTTTATTCGTAAGAAGTCAAGTAAGCAGAACAAACTTTTAACAAAGATATTATGCTTCGCCAACAGATACTATTCACCACTTTGCTAATTAGCATTACTACCGCAGCTTTCAATGTATTTGGTCAAAACGGAACCGTAGAAGTGAAAGAACACTACTATGAAAATATTCATTTAATCAACTACCCCTCCGTATTTTTTGAATCCAGAGGAAATGAGATGATGCAGGAGCAAAGATACGAATTCGAAGTCTTTCCAGGAGGTGATGTATCTGCCATTCAATTATCATTTGAAAATTGCGACAACATTGAGTTAATGGCTAATGGAGGAGTTGCCATTATTAATTCATTAGAATCTATATTCGAATCAGCACCAATAGCATATCAAGAAGATGCCAATGGTAACAGAATAGATATAGAAGCTCATTTTGTCCTTACTGATCATCGAGTTTCTATTGAAATTGGGCCCTACGAAATGTCTCAGGTGTTGACTATTGAAATGAAGTCAGTTCACAGTTCACTTCCTCCACAAACGAGCAGAGGTCTTGATCAGCCTCAAACAACGATGATTATGTATTAGTAAGCGAATAATTATACACATCCTATAAATAAGAGGCTGCCTTTAATTAGGCTCAGCCTCTTTTTGTTTACCTGCAAGGATTTAAAGAAAATGATATAAATCACTTTCCGCATTAAGAATAATTGTTTATCTATAATTAAAATTACTTCAGTTTGCAGCTGTCTTTTCGTAAAAAGTCTCTTTTTACAACAAAAAGCATATGGCAGACTCTAGACATGCTGCCCTGATTCACTACAAGGGCCGTGTATGGAAAATCCGATGGAAGGCATTATGGTTTATTTGTACTATTTTGTTAGCCGCTTGGCTTACCTACCTGTTCCATGAACCCTCCTTCTCAGATTCCACTACTTATATTCTATTTCTTTTCTGTTTAGCTGTAGGCCTTTGGGTCACCGAAGCTATTCCACCTTATGCTGTAGGAATACTCATCATAGGTTTTGAAGTTTGGACGCTGGGGAATGAATACATAAATAGCGATCCTCAGGATGTATCTAAATATGTAAATACATGGTCCAGTCCAGTTATATGGTTAATGTTAGGAGGTTTTTTTATTGCTGAGGGAATGAAAAAGACCCAAATGGATAAGGCCCTCTTTCTGGTAAGTGCCAGAATTTTTGGTTCCAATCCCAACTACTTCAGCTTAGGAATCATGTTAACGACCATGCTGGCTTCAATGATCATGTCTAATACTGCTACTACTGCTATGATGATCGCTACAGTTCTTCCATTAATCAAAGAAGAGGATGAGCATAATCCTATGCGTAAGAGATTATTATTGGGGATTCCTTCTGCAGCAGCGTTGGGGGGAATAGGGACCATTATTGGAAGCCCTCCGAATGCCATAGCAGTAGGTGCCTTATCAAATATTGGAATAGAAATTGATTTTCTTCAATGGATGCTATACGGTACACCATTGGCTGTACTGTTCACATTGGGAATGTGGGCGTATTTAAAATTCATCTATCCTGTCCCTTCAAGTGAGCACATCCATATGGATCGTTTATTCAATAAAAAAGAGCATATAGATATTCTGGATCGATGGATCGTAGGACTTACGCTTCTCATTACTATAGGATTATGGATTTCACAGCCTTGGCATCACATCTCTGCCTCAGTAGTTGCAGGAATTCCTATAGTAACCCTTACGATTTCGGGAGTAATAAAACAGGATACAGTAAGAAGCCTTCCGTGGGATACATTGATGCTGGTAGCTGGAGGACTTGCTTTAGGGATTGCTTTGATTGACACAGGATTAGCAGAATTTTTTATCAGTAAACTGCAAATAAATGATTTACCTGTTTTTATCACTTTATTAGCGTTTGCTTATGCCACAGCCATATTCTCTAATATCATGAGTAATACGGCTACATCTTCTATTTTTATCCCAATTGCAGGTATATTATTAGTTGGCTATGAGACATGGGCCATAATGATCATAGGAATAACGGCTTCTACTGCTTTACTTCTTCCAGTATCCACGCCACCTAATGCCATAGCATTTAGCACAGGATTACTTAAACAATCAGATTTTTATTCATTGGGACTGGTAACGTTAATTCTATGTCCAATCATAATTTATGGATACATATGGATATTGCAGCACTAACTTGGCTTTAATCCATCTTATTCTCAGCTGTAATGGAAGATTTATCATTTCCCAAAGTGACAGGTTTCGCCATCAATCCGATATCAGTGTAGAATTTATTATCACCTATTTTATCTGCATGTGCACTACTTATAGCTGTCAATTGTAATACCTGGGCACCGTCCTTAGAAGAAGCATCATTCATTACAAATAATTTAACTATCCGTTTTTTAGCGGAAGCAGTATAACAAATGGTAGGTCCATCAGTAGATCTCACTACATCTTCCTTACTAATGGCATCCATATATTCCAGGCAATTCTGCATTCTTACTTTAGCTTCCGTTTTTGAAGCATACTCTTTTCTCATAGAAGTAGCAAACAATTTATCTGCCTGGAAGACATATTCTACTTGATTTCCTTCGTCAAGAATTGCTAAAACACGTCCCATTTCTGGATCTTCCTTGATTAACCTAAAATAATCTTTACTAGACAAATAATTTTTTACTTCATCAGTAGTCTTCCCAAATGATATAAACCATTCATTCTGGGCATAATTTGTTATTACTGAAAAGAGCAAGCAACATAAAAGGAAAAATTCTCTCATACTTGGTCTATTGCTAGGGTACTACCAGAATTTTAAACGCTGTAAAGTACAATAAATTATATTAAGCAATAACTATGCAAACAAGAGATACTTTTATAAAAAAAAAATTCAAAGCTCATTCAATCAGATACTTATCTTCATAGAAATTACTATAAACCAAAATAGCTCAAAGCAAATCACTCACAATTTAAGCATCAATTTTTTTTATGAGCTGATAAGGGCTGATCCATTTGCCCTGAAGATACCTTTAAAAACTGGGCAATTTCATTCGGTTTAGTCATCTGAGAAAATCTCTTTAAGGGAGGAGGAGGTATCCTTTGTTCCTTGTTAGATTCACTTACTTGATGATGTTTAAATAACATTGTGAATCCTACAGAAATACTAAAAATACCTAAAATTAGTAACGTTTTTTTCACGGAGCATATAATTAACAATACGGCAAACAGAAATACTTTCAACTCAATTTAATATAGTGAAATTATCTTTTTATTTAAAATAAAAGTTCCTATCCCATTCTTAAATAAAAATGAAGTAAATCTACCTACCACAATTAAAAAGGTTGAAATAGCACTAATGATTAAGCTAACCTACGCTATTTGAAAAACTTGATGTGAAACATTTCTCTTCCGGGACTTTTTATCTCTGCAATATAAACTCCATGGGAAAAAGGAAAATCTATATTTAATAATCCTTGATTCACATTCCAATTAGTGCTGGATACTAAAACGCCAGTGATCGTATATATATTTAATGTCACCTCAGAAGCGCTAGCATTGATAGACAAATTAGCTTTTATAGTCAGTTGATCCTCTACCGGTATTGGAAATAAGGTAAAAGATGGTGTATCAGAAATTTCTGGTTCCAGGGAAGTAGCTATTTCGCCTTCTATTTCAAAAACGTCAAATCCAGCCTCTACGATATTATCTGGCGTATTGTCAGAGGTCATTACAATCAAAGACATTTCAGCAGTAGGCGAAATAAATTCTTCAATACGAATTTCTTCCTGTATCCATCTATTGGCAAAACCATCTCTATGGGCATTTACTGTTACCACTTCCTCTCCATTTGACAATTGTACCACCAAAGAATCATTCCCTGAATTTCCCGGAGTAAATGGAATAAAATTGATAAACCACCATCTATATTTCAAAACGGGATTGTCAATATTGCTCAGATCAAAAATAGGAGATTGCAAAATAACTCTACCACTATCCACATCATCATCTTCGAAATCTACTCCAGTATTTCCGGTAACAAAAGCAAAAGAGCCTAAATCACCTTCCGCATCTATTCCAGGATTCATGGGAATATCGAAATAATCTGTACCATTAGGAATTTCTCTTACCCAATCCCCTGTTAATGCATTCGAGGAAGTACTCCAGCCAAAATCCAAAGAGAAATCGTCATAAAATCCCTGCTGCAACTCAAAAGTTATACGACCTTCGTTTCCATCGAAATTTAAAATAGTGGCTTCTGTCCTAAATCCCCATTTTCCGACAATGACATTGTATTGGGATTGAACAATTTCGGAAGATACGAGCCCCACCTGATTAGTAAAGAAATCAACAGATCCGAACTCACCAAAAGCAGGACCCAGCCTCACCTGGGCATCTGGAATAGGACTTCCTGAAATTGCATCTATCACAACAATTTCTATGGGGTTATTATCACCTGGGGTAAGTTTGATTTCTTCTTCCGTCAATACACCATTTTCTAATTGGATCTCAATGGTATCTACTTTATATCCAAATCGAGAAAATACGACCTGAAAGTTACCGCTTTCTGCAGATCCTGTTGCAAAATTACCTTCCTCGTCTGTAAAGCTCGTTATATCCTGCCCGATGAATTGAATTTGAACTTGATCCAGGGGTTCTTCAGTATTTGCATCTAATACTAATCCTTCAAAATAAGCTCCTCTGACATATTCTGGTTCTAAGACAAATAACCCTTGCTGAATGTCTGTGGCCAGAATTAAACCTGAAGGAAGAAATGGATAAGCTCCCCAGCAACCTGAAAATCCAGCCCCCTCATCTGGACTAGTATCGAAAAATCCTACTTCGATGAGATTATGGGGTCTGCTTGCATCTACAATCTGAATGCCATCTCGATAATAGGAAGAAACCAGAAAATCGTTGAACACATGGACATTGTGAGGAGCAGAAGCACCTCCACTAAGACTAGCCTGAATACTATCTACCTGAACTATATTTTCAGGGTTTGTAATATCCCAGGCTCTTATGCTGGCTCCCTGTCTTTCATCTGTGGTAAAACATACCGTGCCAGCATCGTTTAACCATGTATTGTGGGTAAAAGCTGAAACATAGTCCCTATTACCTACTAATTCTATCTCCTCCGGACTACTGATGTCCAGGATAGTCAATCCTCTCCCAAGTTCCGCAGTATAAGCTTTACCATCTCTCACAAATACATCGTGAACATATGTCCGATCGTATACGCCAACTAATTGAGGGTTGAAAGGATCTGGCTCTAACTCCCACACCATCATTCCTCCATTGAAAATACCTGAGGTCAATCCCACCACAAATAGTTGTCCGTTATCCACATATAAATTATGGCTTGTAGATACATTAGAAATAATTACATCCTTCGAGCCTACAGCATTAGGCAAATCAGATAGATCAAGTATGTTAATTCCATTAGCCGTTTCATTCGAAATGTAGGCAAACTCTCTATAGGTCTTCATGTCTCTCCATGACGAACTAGCTCCGGGAATAAAAGCTACTTCCTCTGGCTCAAGTGGTTCACTTAAATCTACAATAGAAACACCTTCTGTAGTTCCTACTAAGGCATATTCCGTCCCATCAGGTGCTACATAGGCCCAAATATCATTCAGATCAACCTCATAAGATAATTGGCTTACGAGTTCTATCCTATACTGAGCCTGAATTTGGGAAAATCCCTTAGGTGAGCATATAATTAAGGATAAAAAGAAAAAGAATAAATATTTATTACTCATACATGATTGGCTTTTATCAGCTTCTATAACAAATAACTGTTCATCAACCCTAATTATTCGAATGCAAAGAGAATAATGTCAATAAAAAGAAAATGATCAACATTAGATATCTAACCAGCCTGGCCAGATTCATAGACCTCATCTATAGTTAACGTAGGTCTCGGGCCGCTAGCTGCGGCTTTGGCGAGAACATCACATCTTTCATTGTCGGGAACGCCGCTGTGTCCTTTTACCCAATGAAATTTAATCCTGTGCTTTCCATATAAAGGTAAGAATCGCTTCCAAAGGTCTGCATTTTTCTTCCCCTTAAATCCCTTTTTCTCCCAATTGAATACCCAACCCTTCTCCACTGAATTCATCACATATTGAGAATCAGTGTATATATCTATTTCTAATCCCTCTTTCTTCATGGATTCCAATGCGCGAATTACGGCCAATAACTCCATCCGATTATTAGTCGTCTTCCTAAATCCCTCTGATAATTCCTTTCGATAAGAGCTTCCATATCTCATTACTACTCCATAGCCTCCAGGCCCTGGATTTCCCAGAGAACCTCCATCAGTATATACAATGATTCGCATAAATCCTTAAGATTAAAGTTGAGGTAAGTGCTCTAATGATCAACTATCGATGCTTACAACAGAGAACACTTTATGTAAGCCCAAAGAAAGTAAAAGTTATTATGATACAAATGCATAAAAATGTTGAATTCATATCTTTGAGGAAATTTTCATTCAAAAACTGGAATTTATTTATAAAAATTTTAAATTTGAAGTTTATTCAAAAGCCATAATCTATCAAGAGGATGATTGTAGTGAATGACAAATGCGGTGCAAGAGATCATGTACATTAATTTTCCAAATCCACATATCTCTATTTTTTACAAATTCATAACATTCTGCTTAGCGTAAGTTTTAATAAACTTATTAGCTTATATAGCTTGTTCGGATTGAAAATATGCAAAATATAATACAGTTACTGCCAGATGTTATAGCCAACCAGATTGCAGCAGGCGAAGTGGTGCAGAGGCCTTCATCGGTAGTAAAGGAATTACTTGAAAATGCCATAGATGCCGGAGGAACAGAAATCAATGTTCTCATCAAGGATGCTGGGAAAGCATTAATTCAGGTATGTGATAATGGAAGTGGTATGAGTGCTCACGATGCGAGGATGAGCTTTTCCAGGCATGCTACCTCTAAGATCAGGGTGCAAGAAGATATATTCAATATACGAACCCTGGGGTTCAGAGGTGAGGCCCTGGCCGCTATTTCCGCTGTATCTCAAGTAAAGCTTCGTACAAGAATGCACTCTGAAGAATTAGGTATAGAAGTGGAAGTAGAAGGAGGGAAAATGATCAAGCAAGAGGCCTGTGTTTGTCATCCTGGTTCGTGTTTCCAGGTCAGCAATCTTTTCTACAACACTCCTGCCAGGAGAAACTTCTTAAAATCTAATCCTGTAGAAACAAGACACATCCTTACGGAATTTATTCGGGTAGCCATCCCCAACCCACATATCGCCTTTTCTTTTACTCATAACGAAACAGAAGTATATGATCTTCCTCCTGCTAGTCTTAGCGATAGAGTAGCCTCTTTGCTGGGGGAGGAACTATCAGGAAAGATGATCGAAGTAAATGAATCTACCGGATACGTGCGTATTTCGGGCGTCGTAGGTGATCCGTCTATCTTCAGACAAAAGAAAGGAGATCAATTTTTCTTCGTCAACGGCCGATTCATCAAAAACGGCTTACTCCATCATGCTTTAGCTACCGTGTATGAAGATTTTATTCCCAAAGATACACATCCATTCTATTGTATATTTTTGGAATTAGATCCCTCACATATCGATATAAATATTCATCCGACAAAAACCGAGATTAAATTCGATGATGAGCGGACCATTTATGAGCTGTTAAAGAGTGTAGCAAAAGGAGGACTGGGAGATGCATTAAACGTACCTCAATTTGATTTCGGGAGCAATACCTTAGCTAAAACCATTTATGATTCCCAGCCAGCAAACGCTCAAACCATAGAAAATTATCAGCAAAAACAGTTGGAAAACCTCTCCCCCACTAGAAATCACTGGGATCCCCTATACCAAAATAATTACTCCGATCAGTTACATCAGCCAAATAATTCCACCGATCATTCCCCTCCGGTTCCCCCCTTATTTAGCCAGAAGAACAGACAGGAAACTGATTCGCCAGAATTATTGGTACAATTCCAACAAAATTATATCATCACTCAATATCAAAATAAACTTTACATCATAGACCAACATCTGGCTCATCAACGCATTCTGTTTGAACGATTTTTTCAAACTCGAAAAAATGGTGCTATTCCCAGCCAGCAATTATTATTTCCCCAAACACTGGAGTTAAATCAGTCGGACTATCATCTTATCAAAGAAGTAGAACGAACCATTACTCATATGGGATTTGAAGTGAAAGATTTTGGTCCGGATACACTCATTGTATATGGGACGCCTTCTGAAATCCCCACCAGTAGAATAAGAGATATTTTCGAGCAAATTTTAGCTGAAGTTAAAGAATCAGGCACCACCCATCTTCAAACCCGTATCACAGAAGCTATCGCTAAAGCTATTTCAATGAAAAGTGCTGTAACTTCGGGCCAAAAATTGAGTATCATAGAGATGGATAGAATTGTTAAGGAGCTTTTTCAATGTGAGATTCCTAGTTTTGCGCCTAATGGTACGCCCACATTCAAAGTGATTCCCACTGTAGAGTTAGAAGATTATTTCAAATAGTCTACAAACAAATCTCCTGGCAATCCAGTTAATCTTTATTAGTGATTGCTCTAGGCTAATAAGTTGATATTGAAGAAGATAATAGTTTTTAAGTTGATTATATGAATCTTAGAATAACTCCTATTGTTCAACAGTTAATCATTCTTAACATTGTTGTATATGTTGGGTTGAATCTTTTTGTTGTACAATCCAATCAGGGGAGGCAAATAGCTAATGATTATTTTAAGCTACATAAATCCAACATATTAGGTTTTAGAGAGACGGTAGATGTAGGGTTCACTAAAATGTATTTACCTGGCTATTATCAAGATCAATTCAATAGCGATGATTCTTTTCGAAGGGAAGCCAAACAATATTACAGTGATGGTCGCTTAAGTGGGCCTGCCAAATTTAAGCCTGTTCAAATTATTACCTGGTTTTTCAATCATGGAGGCATTATGCATTTGTTGTTCAACATGGTTGCCTTATTTTTTATAGGCCCGGCAGTAGAAATGATATTAGGCTCTCGACGTTTTTTAAAGTTTTATTTATTTTGTGGAATTTTAGGTGGATTCCTGGTAACCTTTTTTGACCCTTCATCCGTTCCAGTATTAGGGGCTTCAGGGGCTATATTTGGTGTCATGGTTGCTTTTGCATTGAACTATCCGGAAGAAAAGTTTTACTTTTATTTTCTCATCCCTATCAAGGCCAAATGGTTCGTTTTAGGGATAGGAACAATTTCTGCTGTGCTTGTATTGGTAGATATAGCAGGGATTGAGAGAGCAGCAGACTCTATTTCCCATTTTGGCCATTTGTCAGGTATGGCAGCAGCATTTATTTATTATAAAATACAAAAATATATTCCATTTTTGGACTAATGAATACGGGTATCATTTATCATGGATGCTAAACAACAATTAAGAGCCTTTATAGGTGTACATCAAACTTCAGGTTGGCTTGTCGTATTAGCTGTAGCAGGTCTTATCCTGGAAATTATTGTAGCTATTATCGCCCTCATATTCGGTGGTGGTGATGGAAAAATTTTTGAAGAATTAATCCCATATCTCTTATTACCCACTGAAGGTCAAGTACTTCTTTTCAGACCCTGGACCATTTTTACTTATCCTTTCTTTGTCCCCGATATGGGATTTTACATGCTTATCCGAGTGTTTTTTGACCTTTGGATTCTATTTATCTTTGGAAAAATTCATCAACAGCTCCTAGGAGATACCAGAACCAAAAGATTGGTCATATTGACTGTTCCTCTGGTAGCTATTCTAACTGTACTATCCTGTTCATTTCTTCCTGTGTATCCGGTTCCGTATGTAGCGGGTATATCTACAATAATGATTACATTAATCATTTCGAGTATTACATTGGTTCCAGATTACCCTATCCAATTATTTTTGTTTGGAAGGGTGAAAATCCTTTGGATAGGCTTAGTTCTGCTATTATTAGAGCTGTCATATACTTTTGTCACTCCTCAGGGAGTAGCCATTATCATCGCGGCTACCCTTGGTTTTTTCCACATCATTCTTCTAAGAAGAGGAACCGATATAACAGAACTTATTTGGTCCTACTATCAGGATAAAGAGAATAAGCCTCGAATGAAAGTGAAGTATGGTACTAAAGCTAATGAAGAATATGCCAATACAGGAAAAAAGATTTCTCCTGACGATATTCCTCAACATGTGATTGATGGTATTCTCGATAAAATTTCTGCTAAGGGATATGAAAGCCTGACCAGAGAAGAAAAAGAATTGCTATTTCGGGCATCGAGCCAAAAAGATAATGATAAATAGCCTCAAACTTACGGTTTATCGTATAGTTCTGACCTTGTATATTGTAGTCCTTCTACTTACTATCTTTGTATGTTCGGCTCCATATATTCCCGTAAAATGGTTCCCCATTTTACAATTGATGCCTATTTTAATACCCTATTTAGGGGTGATTCACTTCGTTGGATTACTTATTAGCTTAATCGCTAAAAAGTTATCTCACATCGCATGTACCCTTCCAGGTATTTGCCTATGCATTTATGTATTGTCTTATGAAGTTCAGATTGATTGGAAAAATGATCCTCCTTCTGCAGAAGAAACGCTCCGCATTACTTCATTTAATATTCGCAATTTTTCACATAATCAAAAAAGGGTAGTAGATATCGCCAAGGCACTAAAAGGAGTAAATCCTGATATCCTTTGTATGCAGGAATTTAGGAACCAACATATGAACGGAGGAAATCGTGCGATCCCCTATCTTCAAGAAGAACTTAACCTACCGCATGTGCAATTTGTGAAGCTCCCTTATCATATCCATGGTGCTATATTTTTCTCAAAGTTCCCGATCGTTCAAATAGACACCCTTTTTCACTTAAGTAATGCCACAAATAGCGGATATTTAGCTTATATGAAGGTACATGAAGATACCATCGCGGTTGCTAACATTCATTTGCATTCCTTTCAATTTCCTTCCTGGCACTGGGTAAGGAAAAAACTGAAAGAACGGTTGCCTATGCTAATAAAACGATGTAATTACATAGTAATAGAGCAAGACAAAACACTGAAAATTGCAAGTTTAAAGCTTAAAAAGGTTTCTACACCTCTCATCATCACAGGGGACATGAATGCGATGCCACATACTCATATTTTACGACATCTGTTTTCGTTATATACCGATAGTTTTTTGGAAAAGGGAAATGGGATAGGTTGGTCTTTTCCCTACATGAAGGAGCCTGAAATGGGTATTAGAATTGACTATCAATTCTTTTCTTCTGATTGGCAACTAATAAAACACGAAATTCCAGAAATTCGTCTATCGGATCATAAGCCTGTCAGTGCGGATTATCGACTCCATCGTCGCTAAATTTCTGCTATCGTTTATCACTAATCTTATGGAATTAAGTGAATTACCTGTCTTAATAGCTGGAGGGGCCTTATCCATTTACTTACTTATGTTGAGTATCATGTTCATTGGCTGGTACAACATTATGAATAAAAGAATTAAAGGGCAGGTAGTATCTTCTGTTGGAATCAGCATTATCGTTGCTGCTCACAATGAGGAGAATCATTTAGAACATCTCCTCTCTGGTCTTATCGAACAGGACTATAAAGGTAAATATGAAATTGTTATCGTTTTGGATAGATGTAGTGATGGAAGTGAACACGTAGTAAATTCTTTTGTCTCCTCCACTGCACCTATAAATATCATTCGAATCTTTGATACACCAAAAGGCTGGAGTCCAAAGAAATGGGCCATAGAGGTAGGAATTTCGCATGCAGAACACAATGTTTTTGCCTTTACTGATGCGGATTGTACGGTCTCTTCCCGATGGTTATCAGAAATTACCCTACATTTACAGAATAATGAAGAAGTCTTACTCGGCCTTGGAAAATATAAGGTATATCCTGAATGGATCAACCTATTTATCAGATTTGAAACCTTTTATACCGCATTTCAATACATGGGATTAGCATCACTGGGAATTCCCTATATGGCGGTAGGAAGAAATTTAGTTTATACCAGACATTTTTATGAATCCAGCGGAGGGATGAATGAGATTAAACACCGACTTTCGGGCGATGATGATATCTTGATAAATAAATATGCGGGTAACAAACGTATAGGCTTAATGATAACGCCAGATAGTACAACCTTTTCAGAACCCAAACACACTTTTTTAGGACTTTTTTATCAAAAAACCAGACACCTTAGTGCTTCTCATGATTATAGATGGCAAACTAAACTTCTATTAGGCTTATTTCATTTTTCACATGCTTTGTTTTACTGTGGAATACTTGTATGTTTAAGTCTTGGAGAATCGCATTGGGAAGTAGCTATACTATATGGTATAAAAACCCTTGTAGGGTATATTATTTTTCACAACATCAATAAGGTGATGCAGGAGCCTAAGATTATCAACTGGTTCCCGATTTTGGACCTGCTCACGTTCATATATAATCTGATCATAGTGCCTATAGGGTTAATCAGGACTCCAGCATGGAAGAAATAAAACCAAAAATATCTAAAAATACTGAAGAAGATCGAGTACTAGTAGCGAATGCTAAGAAGGGAGATAATAAGGCTTTCGAATCCTTGCTTAAAAAATATCGCAAGTCTGTTTATTATATGTTGCTGAAAATGGTGAAAAATGCAGATGATGCGGAGGATCTGACGCAGGAGGCATTTGCGAAAGCATTTAACTCGATAGAAAAGTTTGATTCTAAATATGCTTTTTCTACCTGGTTATTCAGAATTGCCACGAATAACTGTATCGATTTTATTCGAAAGAAGCGTGTTCAGACGGTTTCTATTGATCAACCGGTAGAGGGAGACGATGGAAGTAATATGCGATTTGATGTTAAAGATGAAAATCCCGATCCGAATCAAAAAGTTCAGAAGAAACAACGCCAGCATTACTTAAATATGGCCATCGCACGACTTCCTGAAAAATATAGGGTACTGGTAGAGCTTCGATATTTCAAAGAACTTTCATATGAAGAGGTAGCACAGGAACTTCAGATTCCTCTTGGAACCGTAAAAGCACAATTATTTCGCGCCCGTGAATTACTAAATCAAGAGCTGAAAAACATGAGGTCCCAGATGTAATAATTCTTTGGCGAAATAACATTGCTTTTTAAAAGTTCAGCATTATTATATGAGAATAATCTTTAGTGGAATATACGTTAATCCGCTGTGGGTCGATTATGTTACAATCAGGAACATATCTGGAAAACTGGTCCGCTCTTATTTCAAACACGCCTATACTTCTTAGTACTGGAGTCTCAATTCTGTTGACCCTCTTATACTATTCCTTTTTTTTCTACAAACACAAAAATACAGGCCATCCCTCCATCATCGAAAGAACATCTCCCCCAGACCAATTATCTCCTGCTGCTATTCGATATCTTTGGCTTAGTTATTTTGATTCCAATTGCCTATTAGCTGCCATTCTTAGCGCTGTGGTTAAAAATTGCTATCGGGTACATTGGGACAAGGATTTTTTCTACGTCTCTCTGGTTAATTTTAGTCGAATTGCCCTACTAACTAAAGAAGAAAAGGCTGCCCTCTCCTCAAATGGATCACTTTTCCAACAACAAATGAGGATTACCCATCAACGAGACAGAAATACAGATAAAGCTGAACTTAGGATGGAAAAGGTTCTACAAAAACGCTTTCACTCATATTTTACGCGTGTTAAAGAAATCATATTTGGGGGCATGCTGCTATCTATATGTTTTCTCACCATCAATGCTTACCTGTTTTTACCGGATCTTTTCCATTTTATATCTATTTATATTATTATCATTTATCCGGTATTATCCATCTTGACGTATCTTACCTTAATTTCCTATGTGACCAGATCCTGGATAAAATTTACCTTGATGCTTATAAGTATGGTTGGCCTAGGTCTGGTATTAATTTGGCTGGAAAGTCATTTTTCAAGTCTTCTTTTTCCTCTTTTTATTCCCCACATTTTCCTTCATTTAGTCGCATACCAGAAACTTCCCAAGCATACCACTGAAGGGCATCGCATCAAAATCCAAATAGAGGAGTTTAGAAATTACCTTCAAAATCATATTTTAAACTTGCCCTATTTAGATCAAACCGAAATGCATCTACTCCCCTACTTAGTAGCTTTAGAAGTACATTTCGAGAATTCTAATTATTTTGCCACTTTATTAAGGAATTATCCTCCTTCAAAGGGAATTTTATCCTGGTTTGATTCTTACAGAAGTGCGTAATTTTATTGCTCATGAAAAAAAATGGCAGCTATATCAAGCTAATTGCCATATTGATGATGGTGTTAGCTTCCATTAGTGGTGTGGCTTTTTTTGCATTCTATTTTTCAGGAAGATATCAGTATACGGGAATTACTCATCCTTATATTGTTATTCAACATGCAAATTATTGGGACGGAACAGATAGCTTACCTCAATACGCAGCTTCCATTGTGATTGAATCGAATAAAATTAGGTGTATAGGCGATACGTGCTCCCTTCCAGATAATGCATATATTATTGAAGCTGAGGATCAATGGGTCATGCCCGCCTTCATTGATATAAATACCAGCTTTTTTTCTATGGATAGTACAATGAGTACGCTACCAGCCTGGAAACAGATCATGGCCTATACCAAACTACGCCCCCGGTTGCGCCGCTCATATCACGAATCGGGAATTACTACCTTGCAATCTCGATTAGATCCCCTTAACAATATTGAATTGGTTCAATCTCAAGTCCAGGAAGGTAAGATAGGAGGTCCGAGAATCCTTATTTCAGATTCGACGACCCAAGCGATTCTTGAAACAGACAGCAAAGAAATACTTGTTAATGGACTAGAAGGACGACCCTCCTTAATTATCTATACAGGAAAAGATACCTTATCAGAATTCATCTTATCCCAAATAAAAACGCAAGGGGCAGCTATTTCTTTTAGCTCTGTCCCGGATAATCAACTTGAACTGGAGAACTATTTGGAGAATATCCAACGAGCTTATCTGTATGGCATCCCTTTGTGTAATGGGATGAATCCTATCTTTCAGGAGGTCAAACATAAGGCATTTTTGAGGGAAATCTTGTTAATGGCCAGATCGTCCGTTCCAACCTCCTACATTTTACAAGCTGTAACTCTTATTCCTGCCGGATTACTTAAAATTGATCACGAACTAGGAAAAATTCAACCTGGATTTCAGGCAGATATATTATTGCTATCTGCAAACCCTTTACAAGATATTCAGGCGCTGACAAAACCTTTAACGGTCCTTCAGGCTGGTAATATTCTCTTTGAAACAAACACCCCAACCCAATAATTCTTATGGAAATGAATGCTGCAGTATTGGTCAGTTACGGTTCTGCTGATCAAGCATTTGAAATACGAAAAGTGCCTAAGCCCACTCCCAAAGCCGGAGAAGTTCAAATACGCGTAGAAGCATTTGGGCTAAATTTTGCCGATGTCCTGGCCAGAAAGAAATTATATCCTCCTGCTCCCAAACCACCCGGCATTTTGGGATATGAGGCTATTGGATTTATTTCAGAATTAGGAGAAGGAGTAACAGAATGGAAAGTAGGAGACCGGGTCGCAGCGCTTACTCGTTTTGGTGCTTATGCAGAATACGTTTGTACCAGTTCAAATGGCATTAGCCTTGTTTCGCAGAAGGAAGATGTAGGAAAAGCGCTCGCTTTGACCACACAAGGCTGTACAGCCTATTACAGTGCTTGTGAAGTCGTCAATCTTTTTCCTGAGGATCACGTTCTTATCCATGCAGCAGCAGGAGGGGTAGGGTCTTTATTGGTCCAACTAGCCCTTCACCGCAAATGTATTGTGTATGGCACTGCCAGTACCAAAGAAAAGCTCACCTACCTTCAAGAACTAGGCGTCCATTTTCCTATAAATTATCGAGAAAATGACTTTGCCCAAACCATCCGTACCTTAAGAGGAAAAGCTGGCTTAGATGTCATATTTGATTCTGTTGGAGGAAAAACATTCAATGATGGACTAGACCTGTTAAGTGCTGGAGGAAGAATAGTTACTTTTGGTGCTGCCAGCCTTAGTTCTGCCCCGAATATATTTGCTCGATTGTGGAGATTCCGACAATTCGGAACCTATCATCCGATGAAGCTGATAGGGAGAAGCAGATCTATTATTGGTGTGAATTTATTGGCGTTATCCGATAATAGGCCATCTACTGCTCAAAGAGTCCTGAAAGAAACAATAGAGGCTGGTGCTAAAGGAATTCTGACTCCGAATATAGGTGGCATTTTTCCTGTCAGCCAGTTAGCAGAAGCCCATGAAAACCTCGAAAAACGTAAAACCATGGGAAAGATTGTGATAAAGTGGTAAGGTTTTGATCGTTTTTGTAAGTTTGTGCAAAATTTTACGGCATGAAATATAGCATTTACTTTGTAGTTGGTTTGTTGATCTGGAACGTAAGTTGGGGACAAAATGATGGGGCACCTGGAATAAATGATTTTATGTTTGTAGATCAGGAACCTGTACCTCAAAATATGTCCATTGTTCGGGATTCCATTGGATACCCTCAAGCAGCGATAGATTCCAGCCTGGAAGGAACAGTGATTGCCCGGACCCTGGTTAATTCGGAAGGGAACTATGTGCAGCATAAGATCATCAGTAAAACAGATTCGATCCTTAACGAAGCCGTAGATACATATATTTCAGACTTGGTATTTACTCCTGCTACTCTGGATGGAAAAGAAGTAGATTACTGGGTAAATCTTCCTTTTATTTTCAGATTAGTTACAGAAGAAAATTCAGCTCAGGCAGCTATTACCTTATTCTCACAAAAACTTAATAAAGATCCAGAAGATTATATCACCTGGATGCAGAGAGGACTTCAGTATAAGGATGTAGGACAATTTGATCTTGCTATCAAGGATTTTACTTCTAGCCTTACATATAATCCTCCGGTTGAAAAAAATGACTCTGCCGATATTTCATCGGAGCCCATCACAAGCGATTCTACAGAGCATATGATGGACTCAGTGCTTCTCGCACAACAATACCGTTTCTATGCATTATTCGCCAGAGGAACGACACTAGGAAGTGTGGGTAAATACGATAGTGCGCTGGTTGACCTGACTCAGGCTATTGAAGAAGGCGAAGCAATAAATAATCCTGACTCCACCATACTAGCTACTTTGCCTAATGCATATACAGAGCGTGGCTATATTCATTTTTTATTAGAGGATTCTGAAGCTGCATTAAAAGATTATCAATTGGTCATTAGTAATAGTCCAGGGATAGCTTGTGCTGTTTATCCACTCGTGGCTGAACTATTTTTAGCCGAAAAAGATTATGATAATATCATCGACACTTATAATAAAATGCTGGAATGTAACCCTAAAGATGAATTACTATACTACAGCAGAGGATACTATAAAACAGAAGCAGGGAAATTTGAAGAATCCATTGCTGATTTGACTTTTGCAGCAGAAAATAGTCCTAACTCAAATTTACGAATCGCTTCCCATAATAGAAAGGCATGGGCTTTGTATCAAATCGAAAAGTATGAAGAAGCCTTACAGGCCGCGGAAGATGCGATTGCCGTAAATGTCTTAAGCGCTCAATCTTACTATTACAAAGGACTGATAACTTTGGCCCAAGAAAATAAAGAATTAGCCTGTGATTCCTTCAAAAAAAGCATGGAATATGGAATTTCCGGTGAGGAATTAACAGAAGTCAGAGAATTACTAAATAATCATTGTCAATAAAAATACCGACAGCACTTAGGAAACTTTTCTTCTTTCGCTTAATTCCTTTATTTGTGGATAGATTTTTATTTGGTGTCGATCGTAATGAATGGTTCCTTGTCTGCGGAGTTCTGCGAGAATCATCGTTACAGTCTGTCGAGAGGTCAAATTAAAATTGGCAATATCCTCGTGGGTAAGAAAATTGGGGATGTGTATAACTCCTCCAAAATTTTTCCCAAATGAGTCTGCAAGAAAATCCAGAAAAGAAATGATTCTGCTTTTTACATCCAGAAAGGCCGCTGAACGCATCTGTTGCTCTACAAAATGATAGCGGTCCTCCAAAGATTGCACTACCTTTTGCATGAATGAATTCTGATGGACATAATGAGAAAAATATTGGTCTGCATCTATCACCTTAACATCTACTTTGGTCAATGTTTGCGCATATTCCTGGATTACTTTGTCTCGCATAGAAAGATTACCCAACATATCTCCTTTTGATAAGATGGCAGATATCCGTTCTTTGCCTCCATCAGAATAGTACCCTAACTTAACGTATCCATTAATAATTACGTAAATACTGTCAACTGTCTCCCATCCGAGATAAATGAATTCATTCTTTTCGTATTCTCGAATGGTTGTTTTCTCATTTCCAGCTTTGAGCGATGAGGAAGATTTTAGTTTGCTTAAGGTAATAGAAGGCTTCATGGATTATGTATGTAATATGCAACTTAACAAGCTGAATTTAAATCATTGTTGTAACCTTATTATAATGATGTTAACAATATTTATATTTGTTGAGAGATTAATAAGGAAATATCTTAATGTATTAAACAACCATATTCGAATGTTAAATGTTTAGAATAGTATAAAGTGTTAGCTAACATCATATGCAACAATTTGACCGCTGTAAAATCAAGGCTAGAATCTTAATTAGCCAGGTGATTCTTCTGATCCTGGTACCACAACAATCAAAAGCTCAATTCTTAGATGATTTTTTAGACATTTTCGAATTCACGACCAATAAGAGGCAAGTAGAGGAAGATAGTTCAAGATATGAGAATACGATGGTCATTGCTCCCATCATCAATTACGCACCAGAAACCAGTCTTGGATTTGGAGTTGGGGCTAAGTATTTATTCAAATTTAAAAATTCGACACCTGATACCAGGACTTCAAATATGCCCATCTCAGCTACCTACACATTGAAAAACCAATATATTCTGTGGTCAGGATATACTATTTTCTTTAACAGGGAATCATGGTTGCTCAAAGGCACTATCCAGTTTGCTGACTTTCCCCAGCTTTTTTACGGGTTAAGCAGAGAAAGTAATCAGGAAGATGAGGAAATTTATGCCTTTAAAAATGTGCTGATAGAACCCATCCTATTGAAAAGAGTGGTAGGAAAGCTGTTTATCGGTGGTGGCATAAGATATAGTAACTTTTTTGATATTGAACTGGATATGGATGGCATTTTGAATACGGAAAGACCCAGAGGATTCGATGGCTCTAATTCACTTGGGGCGGAGTTAGCGATTAGTTATGACAGCAGAGATAATGTCCTTAACGCAAATAAAGGAGTACTTTTAGAATTCACTCAGGGATACTATGGCAAAGTACTTGGAGGCGATAATGTATTTCAATTGACTCGCTTTGACTTGCGATATTATCTACTTCCCTTTAAACGCAGAAGAGACATATTAGCATTCCAGTTTAAGGCATTTTACAGTAATGGGAATGTACCATTATCCGAACTAGCTTCATTTGGTGGAGACGAAATAATGAGAGGTTATCTCGAGGGAAGATATAGAGATAATCATTTAATGGCTGGCCAGGTAGAGTATCGCCTCCCTATAATGGACAGACTTGGATTGGTAGCGTTTTTTGGAATGGGGGATGTCGCCCCTCGGATACAAAGCTTTAAACTACAAAACCTGAGAACCTCCTTTGGGATTGGACTGAGATTAAATATAGTTCCTGAAGAAAATTTGAATATAAGGTTTGATTATGGGATCAATGAGGAGGACCAAAATTTTTATCTGAATATAGCAGAAGCTTTTTGATATATCAGTTGAATGAATCCTAAGTTTAGCTATAATATAGTCCTTTTCACTCATAAAAAAGTGGGCTTCGCTTCGATCTGTATACTATTCACCCATATTAATCTGAAAAACAATAAATAATTTATCTTAATTCAGGTATATTATTAATAATCTATGTTTTACCTCAATGATAAATGGCTAAGGATTATAGGGATACCCCTTACAGCTATCTTTATGTCCTATATATTCCATAAAGAAGTCTGGCTACAGCCTGGATTACCTACCCTACAAGCCATTGGTATTTCAGCTATTTTTACCATTTTCATTTGGGAAGTCAATTGCCAAATTTACGTTCGAACAAGAAAAAGATATCCCGGATTTGAAAACACTAAACAAAGAATCATTTTCCAAGGGATCTTTTCTATTATATTTACCATATTAACTAATATCATAGTTAAGTTAATCCTTGGCTATTTAGACGTGGACCCTCAATCAGATATTAGTGATCCTGAGTGTTTTATTTTTATTTTTATTCCGGTTGTATTAATCTCCACCATATACGAGAGTGTCTATTTCTTCAATGCATGGAAAGAAAACGTCCGAAAAACGGAAAAACTAGCTTCCATGCACTTAGAAACTCAATTTGAAGCCTTAAAAAAGCAGTTAGACCCCCATTTTCTTTTCAATAGCTTAAATACGCTGGCGTCGCTCATTGATATTAATAATGAATCGGCCCAGCTGTATCTTGAACATTTATCAGATGTATACAGATATGTACTCGAGACGAGAAATAAGCCTACCGTTACGCTGACAGAAGAACTGGAATTTTTAGAAGCTTATCTATACCTTAATAAAATTCGATTTAGAGAAAATATTCAGATTAAGAAAGATATTCCTCAGGATATTCAACATTACCACATTCCTTCTTTAAGTCTGCAACTTTTAGTCGAGAATGCTATAAAACACAACATTATTAGTAAAGAATCTCCTTTGAACATACATATTTTTCAAGATCAAGGTTATCTTACCATATTGAATAACAAACAGTTAAAGACACGTTTAGAACGCTCTACCAAATTGGGATTAAATAATCTGATTCACAGATATAAACTACTCACAACACAGCCCATTGAGATAGAAAATGGACAGGATAAGTTTTCTGTTAAACTTCCTTTACTTAAGCCTGCCTACGTATGAAAGTATTAATTATAGAGGATGAATATCCTGCGGTCGAAAGGTTGACAAACTTACTGCTCAAAGCGGCTCCCAAGATTAACATTGTCTCCGTCTTGGATAGTGTATCTAGCTCAGTTTCATTTTTCGAGAATAATGAGGAGGCTTCTGAACTGGATATCATATTTTCTGACATTCAATTATCGGATGGGTTAAGCTTTCAAATTTTTGAAACTATTTCAGATATTCATACTCCTGTTATATTTACTACAGCCTATGATGAATATGCAATCAAAGCGTTTAAAGTAAAAAGCATTGATTATCTGCTTAAGCCTGTAAAATTGTCTGAAGTAGAAACAGCTCTTCGCAAATACGAAAGTTTAAAAGATTCCTTCGCTCATCTTCAATTTCAGGAGCAACTCGGGTCTCTTCTTCATATGATGAATACGGATACTCCAGTACCTTCCTACAAAAATCGTTTTCTGGTCAAAAGTAGAGATCAGCTAATTCCCGTACACACAGATCAGATTGCCTATTTTTACACCTCTAATGAAATCGTTTATCTGGTTCATTTAAATGGGAAAAAGTACATGGTAGATTTCAACCTTGAACAATTGACAGATCTACTGAATCCTAATGAATTTTATCGTTTGAATCGCCAGATTATTAGCAGTTTACGTGCAATAGAAAAAATCCACCCCTTTTTTAATGGCCGACTAAAACTCAAGCTGCATCCAGCTATGGATTCGGATATCATTGTAAGCAGAGAAAAAGCCAAGGCCTTCAAACGCTGGTTAGGAGCGGAAAATTAATTGGTTTGGCCATCATGTGCTATTTCTTTTTAGACAGAGAAATTTTAGGAATAAACTTTCCAAAACTGAACAAGCGTAAATTATCAGCAATAGTACGGATAGTTGGAATAAATGCTGCCAGAGCTGCTGAAAAAGCCAAGGTTTGATCAATAATTTCCTTCTGAGTAAAGAATAAAAACCCCGCCAGAGCGATAACCGTCAAGGAAATAGGTACCCTGATACTGTTCCATGTTCCGCTTCCATCTTTTTTCTTTGCCTTTAACATAGTTGAAGTGAGCGAAACATTGGAGAGGATAAAGGTTTGAAAACTACGGTTCATCAGAGAAATGCCATTCGCCGTTTTTACAAATATTCCTTTTCTTATCAAGGATTGGACTGCGTCTACATCATCAGAATTAAATACACCATCATTAGCCATATCGTAAATAAGAAACTTCTCATCCTCGGAACAGGAGGACCACAAAGAGTGATAATATAACTGGGCCTGACTTTTGATCATCAGGATAATTTTATCACTATTCATTTTATCATCAGCATTAATTAAATTTTGTCTCAATCTTTTAATAAGATCATGCTGAATTTCCTGTAAATAAACACTCCTCAAACACTCCAGCCGAATTACGTTTTCAATAAACTCTTTTCTATCAAGCTGCCCTCCATCCATCCGAAAGAAGCCCTTATTGAAGTAGGATAATAATAACCTCCACGCTTGTTCTTTTATCCCTCTTTTATAAGACAATGAATAAGTAGATCTGGATTGGTTAGGTGATTTTACTTTCCAATAAATATCTACTGGCGATAGGTTTGATATAATCAATATGGACTCCCGATCAGTTTTCAATCGTAAATAGGCTATCTCGTCCAACTTTTGATCCATATTTATATGATCATCTTCACCATCCAGAATAATGATATGCTTATTAGTTACTATCTCATTATATACTTTTAAGGAAATCTGATTTCCTTCTTGCATAATTTCGAGGGGAAAGCGCTTTTCTTCAGCTACTCCATTAATACGTTCCCTAGATTGAAAGATTTGGGGAACCTGAAGAAATACATCTTTACCTTCTATTAATTCTCTGATTTCAAAAGGACGATGAACGATTCCCCAATGCTCCTGAGGATAATAAATCTTATTAAAATCACTTAATAGCTCGCTCCATTTCACATTGTTCCGATGGATCTCTTGCCGCTTAATAACGTCATCTCCTGCCTTTTCCAAAGAGGTATATATCTCACTTATTTGGAGAGGGTTCAAGGTAGATACAATAATAATCTGTTTTCCTTTTTCTAGGAGTTCAGAGATAATCTCATATTTCGACAATCCTCCTTCTTTTACTTCCACTGCCTCTTCAAAATAATCAATGATAATCGCATCCAGAGGCCCTTCACTATCGCTATTTCTAATATATTCTATCATATCATTTCTGTGAGGTCCATCCTGACGCATCCAATCTGCCAGATGTACATATCCCACATTTCGACCGGGCTCCCCTGGAAGTAAATCATCGTCATGTTTAAGTATGTCCATGTAATCCACACGTATCACTCTGGGAGGAATTACTAAAAAGATGTGACGATTTTTTATTTTCCGTACTGTAGCTCTTAAAGCAACAGCATCGGGCGTAGGAAATTGAAGGACTTTTTGACCGAACAACTTATCTACACTAAACTTGACCAAAAAATAAGCGGTAGTCAGGATAACGCCCATTCCAAGAATAAACAGTATGATAAATAAGATCTCCTTTTTGCCTGATGAAAAGGTTAAAAAACTAAAAGTGGGTACTTTGGAGATAATGTAAATATTAGCGAAAGGATCTTTTTTGTAAGAGAAATGAAGTTTCCTGGGTTCAGTAAAAAATGCTGGCTCTTCAATTTCCCAATTCCATATACGGTTATTTTGAAAAATTTGATTGGTCGTTCTGGCCCATTGATCATACCTAGGTCTCAAAAAGGTAAAAAACGCTTCTATTCCAGGCGTTGAATGAGGCTTACTATGCGTTAAGCTAGAGAAAAGATTAACATTTGAAGGATTATTAATTAAGGAATCTGTGGAAAACAATGGGTAATAAACTCCCTTTGAATACAACTCCCTCGTAATCTGGGGGTCAACATTTGACAACCTGTACCTCTTTTGTATCCACCGGTTTCTTTCTTCTAATTGTTTACCCAGCATCATATGTGTATGCTGCAGCAACATCTTACTTTCTCTGTTATAGGCAATTTGATAATATTTATACGTTGGGAGTACGCTAATAATCAATAACCATGAAAACACGAACCACAAATAACTGTCTCCCTGATAAGGAGAATTTACTTTAATTGTTTTTCGAACAACAGATACTAATGAATTCAAATAATTAAAAAGCTTACTAAGATGCTTAAAATGATATTCTTTGGAGACGAGTAGAATCAACCTCATGATTAAAAATACCATCACAATCAAAACCTCATAAAGATGTACATGATTGATTTCACTTTGATCACTATCCCCTAAGAAAAGATATAAGCTACCATTACTAATCGCTAACAAGATTAATACCCAAATAATAATTCTCCCGTGATCCTCCCATTTGAACACTCTATATCTCGAAATATTCAGCACCAGAAAAACACTGGTAAAGGTAGCGATGAAGCTAAAAATAATGATGCTCATCGTAGCGGGAATGGAGGTATTTATAGTGAAGAAATAAGTCAGTGTGAGCGTAACTATATTATTGATAGTTAAGACCCTATACTTACCACCCTGATGGAGATTAGGCCTCAGCCAATCGAATACAAACGAATTTCGCTTAAGAATGTAACTTCCAGGATTAAATAGGATCAGTACCCCTATATATGCCAGACTAAGAATACAAGTAAGCAGAATAAAGATAACCGTGAGGCTAATAATTTGCTCATGTATACTTCTATAAAAGGTCTTATTCTGAAAAGTGACAAGATGCAGAGGTAAATTCCCGATGGATCTCAAATATAAATAATGTTCGGCACCTTGATATTGACCCTGAGTGTAGTATTCCGTTCGTGCTCTGATAGCAGATGCCAATCCAGGTTGCCTGCATTCTTCTAAAAAATTTTCCTGTAAATTTTTCCCTGGGTCAGAATGAAATAACACTTCTCCTTTATCATCTATCACACAAAAACCCAAACCTACGGGAAGGACTGGGCGAATGACCGAGTACAAATAAGTAGAAAGAAAAATGATCTGTGCTTTTTCTTCCTTTGATTGACTTCCTTTCCAACTTTTATCACTTTTTTTAGATACAACAGCCAGATTCTCCCCTTTTGTTCTCGTCTTTACTGATTCAAGCACAAAGGCTAATTGCTCTTCATTAACCACAAGAGATGAATCTATCAATTGTTCAAAATCACAATCAAGTAACTTCCATCCCAAGCCTTGTTTAATTTTTTCCAAATATTCCCTTCCTTTTATGCTCACCTTCGGGATGTACTCTATATCGCTCTTATGAATGGCTCTTTCCAATCCTGAGGCTGTTGACCCAATTTCACTGGTCTTTTTCCAGAATAACTCAGGATCTTTCCTGATGGTCCATTCTTGTTGCACCACATCTCCTCCTCCCACCCAGACTATGTGATCAAAATAAGCGTATTTATTGGGGAACAAGCTGAAATTGGCACTATCCAGCATATTCACTATAAGATTCTTCTTCAGTGCCTCTTCACTAGAACTTGACATCCCAGCAACATGAGAATCATTCTCCTCCAATGTTAACTCCTTTGCATCATAGGCTAATAATTGCCCGACAATTTGACATAACTCAGCCACAAATTCACCTTCAATTTTTTTGGCCAATGTTTCAAGTTGACTATAACTTCTGGTTCTATCCAATCGCTGAAAGGAATAAAAGTCCAACAAAAGCATCGTTGCGAGAGAAACAGTAAGAATAGTAGATACAGTATTAAATAAGATATCCGAGGTCCGAAGTTGTTCGTTTTTTCCTATAAATATCAGTCTGAGCGGAGATAGTGCCAGTAGCAAAACGGCTATTAGCAGAGAGATAATTAATACACCAAAAGCCGAAATGTACTGTGCTTCCTTAGTAAAGCGTTCCTCCCCTATTAATCCACAAATAATTAACTGAGTATCGTGAAAATCTAATGGCTGGACATAAATTCGATAAGGCACGTCTCCCAACCTATGTCTCTTTCTAACATCTAATTGATGATCGAGAAAAAAACTTAAACTATCCTGAATTTCGTAAGGGACAAAGCTCCCCTCCAGGCTCGAATACATTAAATGGGATGTTAAAGAATCCTTCGCTTCTTTAACATTGAATATCAACAGTTCATCATAGACGTCTTTTCTCGCCAGATTATCCATTACATCGTCTACTCTGACAGAGACTATTACTTTCGCGAGGCTATCCTTTATGCCGGATATTTTATCGTAATTGACGTGCCACACATTCTCATGTTTAAAAAAGGTAAAGCTCCTTTCTTTTTCCTTTTCTCCCAGCGTATGAAAGTGGAAAAAAGAGGAATGCTTTCTTCTTAAATCTTCGATAGGATATAAAGTAGTATCTGACAAAGGTTTCTGGAAAACGCCTAAAGAATCTTTGTGGGATTCAACATATTTTTCTAATTGTATGAGTTCTTCCTGATAAATACTTTTTCGATTCTGCGTCAGTGTTTCATTTTTTGTCTGAATATTCTCCCCTATTCTTTTGAGTACCCGATAGTTTCGCTGGTCCAGGTACTCCTTTCTACTATTGACATAAATGAAGTAATAGGCCATGATCGCCAGTGAAATACCAGCAAGGGTAAAAGAGAAGATGGTTAGGTTGCGTATGATTGATTTATTGGTTTCCATTACTCATGGAATAAATGTATGATATAATGCATTAGCGCTTCCATCGCGCATTTATTTATATATGCATTATAGTATAGTAGAAGTTACATATAAATTAAGGAAACTTTCTAAAAAATGAAGAAAGCTTATGCCAATTCCTCTGATGATGAGTGTTCTTCCCACACTTCTGCTAAATGAACCAATGTCTCCACCGCTTTTTCCATATCCTGAACTGAAACCCATTCTAAGGGCGAATGAAAAGCATGTTCTCCTGCAAAAATATTAGGACAGGGTAATCCCATGAATGATAGCTTCGAACCATCTGTTCCTCCTCTGATACTATGTTTGATCGGAGTGATGTCTGCCCTTTTCATCGCCTCTTCAATAAAGGCTATTACTCTGGGATGTTGATCTAAAATTTCTTTCATATTTCTATACTGTTCCTTCACCACCAACTCCCCTCTTGATTTTGGAAAGTCCAGAAGAACCTCTGTCAAAATATCCTGTAGAATTTGTTCGTATGCTGCTAATTTCTCTGTTTCAAAATCCCTTATTATCCATTGAATACTAACCTTCTCAGCATTTCCTTGCATACGCACCGGGTGAATAAACCCCTCTCTTCCTTCTGTCAATTCAGGTGCCAAGGTTGTTGTGGGTAGTTTGGTAAGTACAAGCGAAGCTATTTTTAAGGCATTCTCCAATGTCCCTTTAGCTAATCCTGGATGAGCCGGGTTACCCCAAATAGTTATCTCTACTCCATTTGCGGAAAAGGTTTCATCCTCATATGAACCCAGTCGCTCTCCATCCACCGTATATCCGAATTGAGCTCCTAATTTTTCCAGATCAACATGGTCAGCCCCCTTACCTATTTCTTCATCAGGAGTAAATAATATTCGGATATCTCCATGACGTCTTTCCGGATGTGACATTAAATAGGACACAGTAGTCATGATTTCCGCTATCCCTGCCTTATTATCAGCTCCTAATAAAGTTTTTCCACTGGCTGTAACGATATCGCTTCCGAATTGATCTTGCAAATCGGGATGTTCGGATAGACGAATTACTTGAGCAGAATCATCTGGTAAAACGATATCCTGTCCTTGATAATTTTTATGGACAATGGGTTTTACCTCCCTTCCACTATAATCCGGAGAGGTGTCCATATGCGAACAGTAACAAATGACAGGTACATCTTTATCAGAATTTGAGGGAACTGTGGCATAGACATAGCCATAATGATCCATCTCAGCGTCAACCACCCCCATGGCCTTTAGCTCCTTTACAAGTATGCGACCCAGATTTTTTTGTTTTTCCGTAGAGGGGAACTGCGTTGATTTAGGATCAGACTGAGTATCAATTTGTACGTATCTTAAAAAGCGATCAAGTACTTCTTCCTGTATATTCATGAATGTTAATGTATCAAATGGCTTGGTATTATGAATCTCTGGATTTTGCTTTCTCCTCTATTTTTTTAGCAAAATGAGGAAATCTTTGTAATACTTTGTCAAATCCACTTTTGTCCAACTTATAAATATCGCAATAGGTCTCTGCTCTGACAGAAGCGGTCCTTCTGATATTGTTAAACAGGGCTATTTCTCCAAAGAAATCTCCATCACTCATCGTAGCCAGGATATCCTCATTATTTTCTGCCAGGACAGATAGATTCCCTTTCAGGACAAAATACATCTCTCTTCCAATTTCTCCTTTGGTACAAATATAATCTCCTGGAATTAATATTAAAGGCTCCAAGTGAAAGGCAACATCTCTGATAAAATCATTTCCAGCTCCTTTAAATAAGGGAATATTATCGATAACATCTTTTTTCAGATATAATGCTACTTCTTGCTGCAAGTGGTGAGGAAGCCCTTGTAGAAAGATGGATTCATCATATCCCAACCTTTTTTTCCACATAAATAAGTAATAATCCCGAATTCTCCTTTGCAAATCATAGGGCATTTTTCTGTAGTGGATCAAGGCTGAAAGTTTTTCTATATTTTCAAGATACTGAGCTCTGGCTGGATCGCTTTTTGAGAGCATTCCAGCAATATTCCCTACCATGTAAGTGTATAGTCCCACACCCAATATCTGTACAAACATGGTGTAAATAATCTGTAAATTTCCCTTGGGAACAATATCTCCATACCCTACAGTCGTCAGTGTAGTAACTGCCCAGTAAAGTGCCTTGATATACTTTGTTGTAGTATCCTCTTCTTCCACTTCAAAATCCATCTCTACTACATTCTCAATAGCGATCCACCCACAACTTAATCCATGTGCAGATAGCCCAATCCAATAAACAAAGAACCCCAGCATAAATACATACTGGTAATTTACCCTTCTTTGGTACGATTCCAGCATGATCTTTCCTACTATCCCCAATTTTACCAACCGGAACAGTGCAAGTAATTCATCATCAAACAGCCATTCAAAAGGAATAAGGGCAATCACATCTAACACCAACCATCCTTTTAAGTAACTATTAAGATTAAAATGGTCCTGGAGGGCTGACTCTGTATCTGAGTGCCTGGAATTTCTAATAGTCAAGAAAATATCCAGCAAGAAAATCAGATAACTTATTATATTTAATATCCTAAAGGTCATTCCTGGAAGAATTTCCTTCGGAAACACTATATATAAGGGAATCCAAATAGCGATATAAGTAGAAAAAGCAATTACAACCAGGTTCCAGTAAAATTCTGCCCTATACTGAGGATATAAAATCATGATACAAGCTACTATCTATCCTAAATTAAGCAACAATTTTGAGATCTGAGAAAGAATATATATGCGCTCAAAAATCTCGGGCATTTATTTATTTTTGGTTCATGAGAAAACTAGTGTTCCTAAGATGTCAAATTGGTTTAATCTTTTACCTATGGTATTTGCCTGGTTCTATTTCTTTGGCGAAAAATCATCATTTACCTATCCCACCGGACCCATTATATGACGTTTACTTCTATCAGCTAGAGGTTCAGATTGATCCGGAGTTAAGGAGAATTGCTGGAAGTAATATAATTCATTTTCAGATCCTTAAGAAAACTCGAATCATATCTTTATCACTCTATGCGCATTGGTCCATAGCGAGAATAGAATTTAATGGTCGTTCTATCCCCTATGAGCGAAAGGAGCAAGAGATAAGGATTGCCCTCCCATATTATGTGGAAAAAGGAGAACAATTAAGCCTTAAAGTGATTTATGGAGGAACTCCTCAAGAATCGATTAACCCTCCATGGGAAGGCGGATTTGTATGGAAGGAAGATGAAGCTAAACGTCCTCATATTAGTGTAAGTTGTGGAAATGAGCCTGCAAGTATGTGGTGGCCCATCTCCGATTTTCCTGATGAGTTAATAGATAGTATGCATTTTTCTATCATTATTCCACACGAGCTGGAAGCAATAACTAATGGAAAACTCTTAAGTCGACAAAAGATTTCAGGCAATTTTTTACAATTTAATTATCAATTAGACTCTCCTATGCGAGCTGAGGAACTAAGTTTATTTATAGGAGATTTCCGAAAATATGTTTTTCCTTCGACTCCCAAAGAACAGCATCCTGTTTATGCTTACTTACTCCCGGAAAGAAAAAAAGGATTAGCTCATTTAAGCCAGATTCATCAGGTGCTAGATTGTTTCGAAGAAATTCTTGGGCCTTATCCCTCCAGAGATGAGCCTTTTATCGTAATAGAAGCACCTTATGTAGGAAAATCTTTTCGAAATATGTTAGCGTATGGACATCATTTTGCTAATAATTCCTGGGGGTTTGATCAAGTGCTGGTTCACGAAGCAGCCTACCAATGGCTATTATTTGGGATGAGGCCTGCTACCCTCAAAGATCATTGGATTCATCACGCTTTTGCTACATATCTGGAAGGTTATTATCTGGAATGTGAGGAGGATTATGATCAACATATGAAATACCTACGCTCTTTCAGGGATAAAATTCGAAACCTGTCTCCACTTTTTGCTGAAGATCAGTTATCATCAGCAACTATTGATGATACAGATTCCTATTATAAAGGCGCATGGATTCTTCATACGATAAGGCAACTCGTAAATGATGATCGACTTTGGTTTAAAGTTATCAGGTCATTTGTCCAGCAACATTTACATAAGACGGTAGATACTGACTTGATGATTAGCTTTTTTAGCGAAGAACTGGAAGAGGATCTATCTCCTATGTTCAAGGAATACTTAACCTTTGCCGAGCTCCCTATATTTGATTATAGATTTAAGGACAAAGGGAAAAAAGCCTCATTTCAATATAGATGTATTTCTCGTAGCCCTGGATTCGTCCTGCCAATACGTGTTTTTCTGGGTGGAGAATGGCAACAACTATTTGCGACAAAGGAATGGCAAGAATATCCTTCGAAGGGGTTGCAACCTTATGAATTTGACATTGACCCATCATCCAGCCTATTTAAGGTGATCTCAGATAATGTTAGAGGAAATGATTAGTGTAATGCTATTTTTTTCTCTTTAGTTTCCAACCTGTCGAGGATTTGCTGGTCTATAAAATAAAAAATTATCAGCACTTACGTCCCGAAGCATATTGATATCATAAAAGCTTGTAAAGCTGGAGACAGAAAGGCTCAATACAAGTTATACAGGCTTTATTCTAAAGCTATGTACAATCTGTGCTTGCGCATCCTCGGAGATAGGTACGCTGCTGAGGATGCTCTTCAGGAGTCGTTCCTGAGTGCATTCACTAAATTGGATACTTTTCAGGGAAAATCGTCATTTGGTGCATGGTTAAAGAGAATAGTTATTAATAAATGCCTGAGTATTATCAAAAAGAATCGAATGTTATGGGAGCCACTTCAAGATAATATGCCAGAGGAAACAGAATTTATAGAAGAAGACACCAGGGAACAGCTATCTGTGGAACATATCCACTCTGCCATAAATAATTTACCTCAAGGTTCTCGCGTTGTCTTTACTTTATATCAATTAGAGGGCTATGACCATAAAGAAATAAGTAATATTCTCAATATTTCAGTTTCTACCTCAAAATCTCAATTTCATCGAGCCAAGAAACTGCTTAATAAAGAATTATGTGGAAACAAATTGAATCATATATAAAACAACATAGAAGGGAGTTGGACATTGAAGAGCCAAGTCCACATATATGGGAGCAAATAGAACAAAAGTTGGATACTGATGAAAAACCCAAATACGTATTCACCTATTTTCCCTATTGGAAAGTAGCAGCTATTATCCTCATCACTATCCTTTTAAGCTATCTGGGATTTCATTTTGATGGAAAGAAGACTTCTAATCAACTGTTATCTCATATGCCTCCTGATAGCATAAAAGATATGTGGGTGGAATGGCAGGATAAGTCTTCCCCTTCAGAATTAAGCGATTTGGAGTTATTTTATACCATGCAGGAAAGTCAATATTGGATGGAGATCGACCAGTTTGAGTTGACTTCTTTTCCCTTCAGCGGCGATTACCTGCAATCATTGGAACAACTGGAGCAGGATGAACAAAGGCTCAAACTTCTCATTTCGGAAAGAGGTATAAATGAACATCTGTTGGAAGCCATCATCAAAATCAACCGCCAAAAGCTGGATTTATTAGAAAACTTACTGTTACTCATAGAAAAAACTCAAGAGCAACAGCTTCAACATGAGGGAAATGCTGATCCCATTAGCTAACAACATCCAACCATAGGATTATGAAAAAATACATTTATATATATCTGATCATAGGAGTGGGTTTGCTTCCTCTGACCGTAAGTAGTCAGTCCAAATCCCTCAATTTCGCCAAAGAATTTGAAGTACAAGAAGATGCAGTGGTAAGTGTTAATTCCCATTACGGAGACGTATACATAGGATCCTGGAACCAGGATAGAGTCGGTGTAAAAATAGAGATGAGCGCTGAAGGAAAAAGTGCCGAACTACTTCAGGAGATCGCTGATCACATGCAATTATCTATCGATGGAAATGCTGATAAAGTCAGTATACAATCAAATATAGAGGATATTACCCATTGGAATAAATCTAATCGAAAAATATCTATCCGATTCAAAAATGGCAAAAAATATGAGTTAGAGGCTCTGTCTTTACATTATACCATACAGATGCCAGCATCCCTTAAGCTGGAGATGGAACATTCCTATGGCGATATTCAAATTGACGAACTATCTAAAGGAGCTAATATCTATCTGTCATATGGAGATCTTGACATAGACAAACTAGAGGGGCAGGGAAATATCGTATTAAAATATGGAGATGCAGATATTGATTATTTGGAAAAAGGGGAAATCCGTGCTTCATATGGAGATATCGCCATTGATTATGCAAGGAATATTACTTTTGCAGGTAAATATTCAGATGTAAAAATCGGAAAAGCAGATAGCATGTATACTGATGCAAGTTATATAGATTATGAATTGGGACAAGTCGACTATCTTCACTCTGAGGAAAATCATTCTTCTTTTGATATTTGGGAATTGATTTATTGGGGAAAGATGGAACTGAGTTTTGGAGATGTTTCTATCAGCAAGTTGTCCGAAAGTTTTCAATCTGTCAATATTAAAGGAGCCTATACAGATGTCGATGTCTCTATCATAAAAGGAAGTAATTATCAGTTTGATCTCTCTACTGTATTTGGTTCTATCAAGTACCCTTCTGCTACCCAAATTTCGGAGAGAATTTCTACTAAAGATAAAGAAAAGGTGGTAGGTGAAACTGGTGGTAATTCAACTTCAAAAATTTCTGTAAACACTGCTTACGGTGATATCTCGGTAAGATAAATCCAAACAACTCTTTAAATCAACAAACTATGATGAAAATGAACGTCTATCAGCTACTATTGTGCTTCGCCATATTAATAGGTGGACTATCTCTACACACCAGCGCTCAATCTGTGAGAGGGAATAATAATGTCGTGAAACAAACCAGGGAAGTATCAGGATTTAATGGGGTGGTTGTAAGCGGAGCATATCATCTGTTCCTTACTCAAGGATCAGATGAATCTGTAATCGTAGAAGCAGACGAAAATTTACTACAATATATTAATACGGATGTCAAAGGAGGTACACTGAAAATCTATACGAAGGAGAAAGTAAAAATCAGGAATGCCAATGCGATGAATGTATATGTTCAATTAAGAAATTTTGATCATTTATATGCCAGTGGAGCTTCAACTACAAAAGCTCAATCCGATCTATCAGGAGAGAATATTGAACTTCGCTCCAGTGGCTCTTCCGATATCAACCTTCAAACACTTGAAACTAATAGGCTCAATTCAAGAGTATCAGGAGCCAGCAATATTTCCCTGGAAGGCTCCTCTACGTATCTTGAGTTAAGAGTAAGTGGTTCAGGAGATTTTCAAGGAAGTAATTTTAGTGCTGATGAAGTAGATGTTAGCGTTTCAGGTTCTGGAGATGCAGATGTGAGAGCCACTGGCAGCATTAGTGCTTCTGCTTCAGGATCTGGAGATATTACCGTTTTTGGAAATCCGCAAAAAGAAAAGATAAGTACTTCAGGCTCTGGAGATATTCGATTCAAATAAATGTTCGCATTGTCTTTCTTAAACTACAGCTTCCTTTAATAAGGGGGCTTTCTTTTTATCTTCTCAATTCTTCAAAGGCCCTTTCCAACATATTATCTACCCCATTCAATTGGGCTACAATAGTTAAATCTACCCTGATATCTGGAGGAATACCTTCCTCTGCAATAAATCCCTGGGGAGTAGCAAATTGAGTATTAGATACCCTGATACTCCATCCATTCGCTAATTCTGTTGTTGAAGGAGCTCCTGCGCCTCCTCCTGTTGTATCTCCCATGACCGTTACATGGGGCAACTCATTCATGAAAGTGGTAAAGATGGTAGTCGCACTAAAACACCTTCTATTGGTCAAAATAATTACGGGCTTTGTGAACTGAATAGGCCCTTCAGGTTCTACATTAAACCCGGCCCATTCACTAAACTCATTCTCGCCAGGTCCATTCTTCTCTCGAATAATGCCTACTAATCGCTCCTCATCCATAAACCTGCTTACGATCCTGAAGACATTGCCTAAAGAACCTCCTCCATTATTTCTTACATCAAACACAATTCCTCGCTTATCTTGAAAATCTGCTACCACCAAATCAACATCTTCTTCTTCTGTAAGCAAGGAAAAACTCGAATATCGTATATAGCCTATATCGTCAAAATCCATTACTGTAAAAGGGCCAACAAACCGCTGCTGTCGGTTGAAATAATTTCTTTCTAACAGGTTGCCATCAAAATTCTCCGGTGAATTGAGATACCATTCCCAGTTTCTTGATCGGTCAAATGCTGATCTTAAATTCACATGACCATCTCTCAAGAGAAACAACATTTCAGCAATCAAATCAAATAGTTCTCTCTCAGACATATCTGCTCTTACTCTAGGCCTGAAATCAGTATATACTTCATCCCAATCTATCCCCTTTAATTCAAAAAAAGAGTATTCCTGATCAGCAAAATTCCATGCCTCATCAAAAACTTCTTCGGGAGACATACCTGGATCAGCTTCCAAAAATATTTCTTCACAACTTGCCAGAATAAGGACTAATGACACTAAAGCGAGCGTAATGAATCTTGACATGTATCTTGCTTTGAATAATTACATCTTAATTAATAATGAAAAAATAAGCGTGTGATTGGCCACGCGTAATTGGTGAACTATTGACTCATCTAGGCTATAAAAATCCCATTGATACGCTAAACGCATTTTATTCTCCGTTTTTCTCCCTAATCTTTTCTCTACACTTAATTCGGAAACAAATCTCGTAAATGTATTCCAACTGGTAAAAGTATTATCGTAACCATCCAGGCTAGTGGCAAATTCCGGAAAACGCTTAATATAAGAAACGAGGGGTAACCGGAGAGCATATTGAAATAGCATATGCTGATTCCACAGAACCAGATCTTTTCTCCAGGTTCCTGCCAACTCCAGCGACGAAATCCAATCCCTATTAGTCGCACTGTTTGCTAACCTTCTATTGAATCGGTATTGGAACAACGAACTCGCCGACAATCCCACAGAAAACATACCTTTATTTTCTTCTTTTGGAGGAATATTCCTTAAAACGCTGATGATGGCATCCCCTCTTGCACTAGTGGTTTGGGATTCCGCATGGTCAGGTTCCAAAATACCCCCTAAGCCAGATAGTTCAACGGACCAAAAATACTTCTCTCCTAAACTTTCATAGGCCAATCTACCTGCCCCTCCTATACCATCGAAGGTACTCAACTCCATTCTTTCATCTTGCGTCTGGTTATATAATCCCCCTATCCCGATAGTAATAAACCTCTCTTTGCTAAACCTTTTTTCCAGCCTTATCTGCTTCTTTTCAACTCGGTTTTGCTTCTTTTCCCTTTGCTTGTTTTGACCAAGTAAGGTATTTAATGAACTGGAAATCAATAATAAACCTAGCAATAATAACGCAACATATACCGATGAGTAAGTAAAAGTTTTAATCCTCATGTAAATCGAACTTTTCAAAGAAATCTACAATATGTTTTTAGAAAACCCTACATTCTCGAATGTTTTTCTAATGGCTAACATAAAAAAAACCGGAAGGATGTCATCCTTCCGGTGGATAAGGTTGCAGACAAATTCTTGAAATAGTCAGCTAGCAAAACACAGGTCTATCGATCTGTATATGTTGAAATGTCTGCGAATTAATGAATAAGGCAATAAAAACTAACTTTATAAAAATGTTTGCGATTCTTTCGAACTGTTATTTACTAATTATATATTCAATAAATTTATATTTCATTAAAAAATAATAAACTTAAATTATTTATATAATAAATAGTCAAAAAAAAATGTCAAACAGTATAATTACGGTATTTTATTGGGAATGACTAAGGGCAATAGTGGATCAACACGAATTTTTAATCCTGATCTTTAATACATTAGCTAAATAAACTAATATTAAGGATAAGAAAAAATACTCGGGCTTTAGTGGCTAATAAATGGGATTGATCTGACGGAATTCTAACATCACCTGTGAAGTCCATACTATTTCCTAAATCATATAGTCCGACTATTCCCAAAGTTCTACATCAGAATATTCTTCACTGAATTTACTCAGCATGAAAGCTTCATATAATTGCCCTCCAGGATGCAACTGAAATCCGATTTGTGGAAAGCTTAGAAAGTAAGATTTGTACCTCGCTAATTCTGCCTGAGTTTCTGCATCTAATTGTTGGCGAAAGTATGGATAAAAGGTTTTTTGCTGGATGTAAAGGAAAATATTAGATCGACTAGAGAAATTCTCGACAAATGCATTATAGGCATCATCATTCCTTAGTACAAATTCCTGCAAATAATCATCAATCATTCTTTTCAAAGAGGAAGTATCATTTCCAAAAACCACATAATCATCTATAATCGTATAATGAGGTTGTTGAATAGTGGAAAAAAGTCCCCTAAGAAAAAGCTTAAAGAAAGGCTTCACTTCTAAATGCTTTATTTGAAATCCTCTATAATCAATGGTTTCAAATTTCAGCGGCGTTCTTTTTCTCACCCTTCTCTCCACAAAATTCAATTGCTCCAACGTTAAATCATAATCATCGAAATGTAAGAAGGCTGCACTGATAAAGGAATCTTCATTGGCATAGGTAGGAATAATCGCTGCAACGGCCTCCTCAGTCATCCAGCTAAAAAAGTGCTCATCGAAATCGATCCCCAAATACCCTTCTACCCTGTCCTGATTTTTTTTCCAAGCGAGATACCCCATAGAGTCTGTAGATTGATAATATTCTTCGAATCGTTGGTATAAATCAGAAAAATCCTCAAAACCTAAACTGGTATAAAAAGCGGTAGAACGAGGTAACACATCTTTAACGGTGGATTCCCCTTGCCCCACATCTAAAAAAACATTCATCAGGGATGCAACTGAATCAGTATGTTTTAGAAATCCTTGCATTACAGCTAACTCATCTCTTAAACTGATTTCAAAGGAAGAAAAAGACAAAATTTCAGGAATATCTATTAATAATTCGGGAATTTGTTCTGTATAGAGAGAAACAAAATTATTCATCAACGCATAGTTCAAATATAGTGTATAAGCTCCATCTCCATAGGTCCTTTCCCTCACTAAAGCGAAATCTTTATTTTCAACTATACTTGGTTCTTCAGACTGTAACACAGATTTTTTGAGTAATTCCTTGTCATAGGTAGCAATCAAGATATTATCTACTATGGCAAGTGATAAAGTAGTTTCTTCTTCTTCATCGAAAAGATCATAAATATCAATATTGAAATAGGAATCAGTAGTAAATGTGTAGTCGAGCTGCTTAAACAACAGGATAATGACCTGCTTAAATTTATTCAAATTCTTTTCCCTGAGGTCCACTAACACTATATACTCATAAGTATTCGGAGAAGTCAGGTGGGCGGAAATCACCATATCCCCTAATTTCACTAAATCCAGTACTTTTTGATTATCCTTCAGCCAAAGATCGAGCGTATCTGCAGAACTACTCACCTCTTCCAGGTAATCTATCCTTTTCAAATACTGCCAAATCTGGCTATCACTGAATTCCCTCCAACTTTCAACAGGTCGATTTGATTCAACCGCATACACAAAATCTCGGGGAATAAAAGAAAGGATATTTCTATGCTTACCATCTGGCCATAGGAAAAAGTAACCCGCCAAAGCAGCAATTGATAGTAAAAAAATCCAAATGACAAACTTGAAAAAAGTTCGCATATTACTTACCTCTTCATTTTTTCGGATGTACGCCTGAATTTACTAAATAGTTTTCTATATCCATGTGATAGGAAGAGACTTGATAGGCCAGGCGAGAGGGATGCCTGGGATGTCCCGCTTTTGTAGGAATATGCAGATGCTTCCATCCTACCTCAAAAGGTTCCAACATAGTTACGATTTCCGCTAAACAATCGAAAAAATATGGACGAAGACACACAGGATTCCCCCATGCTGCCCAAATTACAGGTTGTTCTACGGATGTGAACAACTCAGCCATATATTCCAAATTTTGCTGACACAAGATTTCACTCCTTTCTTCGGGTAATAAATCAGGATGGGTACACCTTAGTGGATATAAATTGCTCATGATCCAACCGTCATACCCCAACTGCTGCGAAAAGCGATGAACTCTGGTAATGGTCATATCAAATTTTTCCAAGGTGGCCCTACTTGGATTAAGTCCCATCACAATCATCGGGTTGGCTCGAAAACGTCCCATTAAAAATCGCGCAGAGTCATCAGAATTGGTATAGTATATCTCCTGCATTATTCCGAATATTAATGTCGGGTATTTCCTTAATAAGCTTTAGGTAAATGGATAGAAAGCCGACTGATCATATGAAGTTATTAGATATAGAGGATAGAAACCAGAAAAAGAGGAAATGGAGAAACATCATTGCATATATGTGCTTGAGTTGGTCGATCTTTTGTTGGGAAGTAAAAGCTGGTGGGATAGAATTAAGTCTGTATGGTCATCGTCAGTCGGGTATGGCAAACACAGGTGTAGGTCTTGCCTTGGATGCAAGTTCTTCTTTTATTAATCCTGGAGCTTTATCCTTTATTTATCGCAACCATATTCAATTCGGAGCAAGTGTCATGTTGGCTAAGGTTAGCTTTTTAGCTCAAACTCCGAGTGTATATAGCGAGGAAAATGAGCCATCCACCATTCACACGCCGATTTATTTTCATACGTCGTGGAGATTAAATAATTCCCGGCTGGTTTGGGGATTGAGTCTGACAAATCCTTTCGGCTATAATCTTTCCTGGCCGGATGAATGGAAAGGAAGATTTATCATCCAGGAGGCCGCTACCCGCGCATATTACATTCAAGGAACGATGAGTTATCAGGTTAATGACCAATTAGGTCTGGGAGTTGGATTGATGTATGGGATAGGGAATATGCTGGAAAGGAGAGCACTTCCGGTAATAAGTTCAGATCAGACGGAAGGAAGAGCAGAATTAAGCGGAGGTGGAACTGGTTTTGGATATCAGGTAGGTATATACTACAGAGCTAATTATTATTTGACCATAGGACTTACCTACAGATCTCGTATCAACATTGATATAGAAGAAGGGAAGGCCGTCTTCGAGGTTCCCATTTCCCTTGAAAGCGAATATCCCAATTCAAATTTCTCCAGTGTTTTAAGATTTCCTCAAGTGATCAATTTGGGATTTGGGTACCATCCAAGAGACAATATTGTGATTGGCATGGATTTCAGCTTCACGGGTTGGAAAATAGTAGATACCTTATCCATTGATTACGAAACCAATAGTAAAATTATACGGGATGAAGATATTCCTCAGAATTTTTCCAATACCTTTTCTATTCGATTTGGAGGAGAATATGAATGGAAGGAAAAGTATTTTTTCAGAGGAGGATGGTATTATACTTCTTCTCCTGTACCTTCGGGCTTTCTGAGTCCCCAATTACCGGATGCTGATAAATTGGGATTATCTGTAGGATTCGGTTTACAGGCTAGTAAAGGCATTGAAGTAGATATCAGTTATCTATATGAATTTACCGGAGAGCGAACCGATGTCTTAGAAGAGGCTGGATTTGGAGGGAAATATGAAACAGCTATTCCTATTCTGGGGTTAGGAATGACATACACGTTTTAATGAAAAGAATGCGATTATGTACCAATGATCCCGACAGAAAATATGAGGAGAGGGGGGGAACAATCGGGCTAAATAATAATCCTCCAGTCAACCCTTTTCAGATACATTTCGATATAAAAGTGCAGGTGGATTTAAATTCTTCTATGTATAATATTTTTACACGTTTTTTGTCAATATTTGCTTTCACGCTTTCCTTTACCGGATGCCAACAAGAATTGGAAGCTCCAGATCCTACCTCAGGAGAAATCCGGTTTACACAATTTATTGCTCTTGGAGATGGTTATTCAGCGGGATACAGTAATGAAGGCTTGACTGCTGCCTCACAGGAAACCTCTTATCCATTTCTCATATCCCAACAATTGAATTTGATTGGCCCAACTGATTTTAGATTGCCATTAGTAGAAGGTTCTGGCAGTGGTCATTGGGTATTAGATAGTTTAACGGAAAGTGTTTGTGATGATATTCCTCCTCAAGCCAATCTATTGTGGAGTTCAGGTAATCCTAACTGGGATAAAAATATCTCCTCTCAAGGACCTTTTTCTAATCTGGGGGTACCATTTTTACGGTTAATGGATATTGAAGATAGTAGTCGTTTATCTGCCAATCCCTTTTTTACCAGAATACTTCCAACATCTGATATATCCTATCTTCAATTTTTAGAAGAATTCGATCCAGACTTTTTCACCTTTTGGTTGGGAACCTACGATATATTATCTGTTGGCTTAACAGGAGGCATAGGAATAGACGAACTTCCTACTCAAGAGGAATTTTCGGATCAATTGATTAGAGCCTTAGCGGTATTAAATGAAAGTAGTTTTGCCAGGTTACGAGGATTAGTGGGCAACATTCCCTACCCTACTGATCTTCCTTATTTTCATCATTTGCCACACGAATACCGTCCATTAAATGATTGTAATTCTTCTCCTTCTCCCATATATATTACTACTGGCGTAGAAGAGGGAAATATAGTGAGAATAGCTACTGAAGAAGATTATATTCTCTTATCCGCAGATTCACTGTTAGCCAGCACCGTCACGGGTAGTAGTGCGGGTTCCCTGCGTTGGGGCTTGGGAGCAGACGCACCTTTACCTGATGAGTTTGTGCTAGATCAAACTGAAGCTCAAAGATTAAGACTGAAAACCGATATCATTAACAATGCTATTCGAAGCACCGTGTTAAATCATAATTTACAGGTAGGGGATCAACAAGTGGTGCTCGTAAATCTCAATCGCGAATTTTATACAGTAGCTAATGGATTGAGGCAGGATGGGCTGCTGGTGACTAACGATTATTTAACGGGTGATATGTTTTCTCTGGATGGCATTTACCTGACTCCCAGAGGTAATGCGATAGTTGCAAATGCATTTATAAGAACTGCAAATGAAGCATTTGGTGCGAGTATTCCAACTATTAGCATCACAGATTATCCCGGTGTAGCCTTTCCTTAAAAAAATCTTTCATCAGGAAAAAAATCGAATGGCATCGATGAGTTGAGGGATCAACTGATGAGTTCCATCATTGTAAATCACAAATGAAGATCTCTGTAGTTTGGGTAGTGCAGGCCATTGCTTATCCATTCGGCTTAGTACCGCCTCCTGATCCACCTCGTCTCTTTTCATTGTTCTCGATATTCTTAAGGTTTTAGGAGCATAAATTAACAATATGTCATCTGTTTCCTGATCACTTCCAGATTCGTACATAATAGCCGCTTCTTTAAAAGCTAAAGGCTTATTATAGTCAGATAACTGATCTATCCAACGAACAAAATCTTTTTTTGTAGCGGGGTGGACAATTTCGTTCAGTTGTTTCAACTTTTGATGGTCTTTAAATACAATAGATGCTATATATTTTCGGTTTAATTCACCATTTTTGAAATAGGCTTTTTCTCCAAATAATTGTTTTATCTGTTCTATGAGTGCTGTATTTGAAACCATTAATTTTTTAGCCTCAATATCAGCCACATAAATCTGGTAGCCCAAGGATTTAAGCATACTTCCTACTAAACTTTTCCCACTACCAATCCCTCCGGTTATACCGACAATTTTCATGTTACTTTATATCTTAAAATATTGTTCCAACAGGATGCAAATCAAATATTAAGAATTGATTATGTTGTTCCCAACTATCACATATGCAATCTGGGCAGGAGAAATAGATACAATTTTCACAAAATCGGGTAAAAAATCGATATTGGGAATGAGAAAAGGAATACTGGTATCTATGGTTTCATAATCTACTTCTATATCATAATCTTCTGAACTTACTTTTTCATATTTATCCAAGGGTACAAGGCAGATAATATTAATATAACTTCTTTCTAGTACTACCTCCGTACTTTGGGGAACATTCTTTACCTGAACAGGAATCTGGAGATTTTTTTGTGTGTATCTTTGAGATCTTATACTTAATCTGGCAGATTCTGGAATTATTTTGATTTCGGGGAAAGTATCTATAATAGGAATAGATAAATATTGAACTGTTTCAGACACTACATTCGTCCTGAGATTCATGGTATACCATTTTTCAGTTGTGTCTAGTATTGTTTGAGGACCTATAATAACGACAGAGTCAGGAATAAGTAATGGCTCCATATCCAGTTGATATTCGGGCGCCAAATTTATTTTAGCTTGCAATATCAAAGGGATTCGTTTAGATATTTTTTTGGCATAGGAAACGGTAAAAGTATCGGGAGAAATACTTTTAATTTGTACGGCAGGTGGAAATTTAGCATCAATTTCTCTAATGCCATCGGAAGTATTTATGTATCCGATGTTTCCTGAAGTTTTAAAAGGAAGATAAATGGTATCTGATCTGTTTTGAAATTTACCTATTAACACATCCAGGCCAGTACCTTCTACGATAGCATTAAGAATGGGTATTCCCTCCTGAGTGATTTGAATATCTTCCGGAACGTTAATAAAACTTACGGGATAGGAGCACTTTACTTGATAGTTCTCATTAAGGGTTACAGAAAACCATAACATTAAGGTGAGAAAGAAAGAAACCAGAACCATTATTCCTCTTTCTCTTCGGGATTGCTTAGAGGAGGAAGTAAATACTGATTTTATAATTTTCTTCAACCAATCTCTCAAAGGAATTATTTTTTAGCCGCAGGATCGGACTCGGCCCGTAATGCTGTTTTGTCTACCTTAATCTTCACTGAATCATCTATCTGTACTTCAACCGCAGATTCCTCAATTTTGGTGATTTTTCCATAAATCCCCCCAATGGTAATTACCTTATCTCCCTTCTGTAGACCTTCTCTAAACAACTTTTCTTCTTTGGCGCGTTTTTGCTGAGGACGAATAAGAAAAAAATAAAAGATCAGTAAAAAAGCGAGAAGAAACAGAATGTTTATCATATCGGAAGGAATCGGACCTACCCCTGATTCCTGTAGAAGAACAATTGTAGTCAACATGAAATCTTAATGTTTAGATAAGGATGATCTTTTAGTAAAAAAAGATCATCCTAAAAATATAATTTGTTAACAAAAGTGCTTATTCACTTTTCTTTACTTCTCCTGTGATTTTGAGAACGCGACGAATATCTCCATCGAAGTTTCCTGTAACAGTAATAGCTTTGTTAGCTACTCCAGGTCTTCCGGCGGAGTTGAACTCTACATCAATATATCCAGATTCTCCAGGAGCCACTGGCTCAGCAGAATAACTTGGTGTAGTACATCCACATGAAGCTTTTACATTAGTGATAACAAACGGATTTTCTCCTGTATTTGTAAACTTGAATCTGTGAGGAACTTTTTCTCCAGCTACGACTGTACCAAAATCATAAGTTTCAGTAGCAAAATCAACCGTTGTACGTTCCATTCCTTCCGCCTTTGTTTGGAATTCTGGGCGATTAGGTAAGGTTGTTTCTGGTTTAGATTCGGCTACTTTTTGAGCCTGTGTTGCAGAAACTTCTTCCTCAGCATTTGCATCTGCCTTAGAAGTTTGACAAGCAGAGAAGAAGGAAACCATCGCAACTGCAAGGATTAATAATGCAAATCTTTTCATAATGAACTAAATAATAATTTCTCCTAAGATGTTAATATATTCGTACTGATTGATACTCCCCTTAAGGAAATGAACCACAAAAATAAATAATAATTATTAGATTTCCACTATCCTATTCGCTCTATAATACATGATGCAAACTCGTCTGTATTTTTTTCTCCTCCTAAATCTCTGGTTCTGCATTCTGGAACTGCGAGAGTATCCATGAGCGCTTTCTCAATAGAATCTGCACTGGCTTTCTTTCCTAAATATCTGATCATCATGATCGCGGACTGTAATAAAGCTGTAGGATTTGCTTTGTTTTGACCTGCAATATCTGGCGCACTTCCATGTACAGCTTCAAAAATAGCACAACCCTCCCCTATATTTGCCCCGGGAACGATTCCCAATCCTCCTACTAAGCCTGCACATAAATCCGATAAAATATCTCCGAATAAATTAGTGGTTACAAGTACATCATACTTGTGGGGATACATGACGAGTTGCATACACATGTTGTCTATGATCCGATCTTCCACTTCAATATCGGGATAGTCCTCTGCAACTTCCATCCCTATTTTCAGAAACAATCCACTGGACTGCTTCATAATATTAGCTTTATGGATAATGGTGACCTTTTTTCTATTATTTGATACAGCATAATCAAATGCTGCTTTAATAATACGCCTTGAACCATCTATAGATATTCTCGCTATCGCATCGGCAATGCCATTCTTTTCATCAAATATTTCAAAGCCCGAATACATTCCCTCTGTATTTTCCCTAAAAAGAACAAGATCTATGTTTTCAAATTTACTATTCAGTCCTTTAATAGATTTGCAGGGCCTAATGTTTTGAAAGAGATCAAATTTTTGCCTCATAGTTACATTAATGCTCCTAAATCCGGTGCCTACCGGAGTTGTGATTGGCCCTTTCAAAGCTACACCTGTTTGATTTACAGCATCTATTAAGGTTTGTGGCAGGAGATCTCCGGATTGTCGAAAAGAAGTAAGACCGGCATCATGCTTCTCAAATTCTATATCTATATTAGCAGCTTGAATGACTCTTAATACTGCATCAGTAATTTCCGGACCTATTCCATCTCCTGGAATAAGGATAACTTTTGTCATTTATTGTCTTAATCTATTGTGAATTAGCTTTTTTAGGTGTTGAGTGATCGATTAGGCCTCTTCCCTTTTTGATTATACGGCCATTTTTCCTGAAATCATTATAAAGGCTATCCAAAATTCCATTAATAAATTTACTGCTTTTTGGGGTACTATACGTTTTAGCTAATTCCAGATATTCATTGATAGTAACTTTAACAGGGATCTCTTCGAAGTTCAGCATCTCACATATGGCCATATGCATTAGAATTCGGTCTATCCTGGCAATCCTATCCAGTTCCCAGTTTTCCGCTTTGCTTTTAATTAAATTATCATACCAATCAGCATTCTCAATGGCATCATAATAAAGTGCTTTCAAAAGTTCGGTATCTCCTGAGAGTTTTTTCTTTTTTTCAAGCTCATACACCTCCTTCTCTATATCCTTTAACAGCAAATCAAACACATCCAAGGGGCGTTCACCTGAAATAGTACAAGCATAAACTGCTTGCATCACTTTTGCACGAATTTGCCTTCTCGTTATCATCTGGAATGAGCTATATGCTATGAAATAAACGTTACAACTGTAAATTAGTTATTATCTATAAATCCTATGAATTGAATGAAATTTTATTTTTCTATTACGCTGCACATAAATAATAAAATATTCATCAAATATTTGAATGAATCATGTTTTTAACAATCTAAAATTCCTAAAAACAGTAAGTAATCTATCTTTTTTCACTCAATTAAATCATGTAAGTTTCTCTAAAAATCCAACATCTCTTATGCTCAACATCAACTTAAAAAAAAGAGCCCTTTTTTTAGATAGAGATGGAGTAATTAATGAAGATTATGGTTATGTGCACAAAATAAAGGATTTTCGTCCGGTAGAAGGAATATACGACTTATGTCGTTTCGCTCAGCAACAAGCCTATTTAATCATAATTATAACAAATCAGAGCGGTATTGCCAGAAAGTATTTCAGCCTTCAGGATCTATTTAAGTTTCATCACCACTTAACAAATCAATTTTTATTACGTGGAATTCATCTGACCGATATATACTTTTGTCCGCATCATCCTGATTTTTCGGGTAACTGCCTGTGTCGAAAACCCAATTCTTTGCTCCTGGAAAAAGCAATTTCCAAGTATGAAGTTAATCCAGGTATAAGTTTCATGATAGGAGATAGTGAAAGAGATATATTAGCAGCGAATAAAGTACATCTTACATCGGTTTTGTTCCACCCTACAGCTTCTCCTGAAAAAGTAACTCCTAAAAATTCGCAAGCTGATATTCGAATATCACAACTTTCAGATATGGTTGGTATCCTATAAAGATATCACTAATTTCCCAATGCGATTTAGACAAACACTATTGAAGAAGTATGTGTTTATAATAAAAAGATAATCCATGAGCACTGATATTTTTCCCTCTAAAGAGAGTATCTCAAGTAAGGTTAATCCAGTCTTTTTTCCAAAGCATCAAAATGCTATCTATAAAAGACTGGAAGATAAGCACACTTCCGTAGAGATAGAAGGAGATCCCTTAGGCACGCAGATGGTGATTAATCTCGGTCCTCAACATCCTGCTACCCATGGTGTGTTAAGAGTAGTATTACAGGTGGATGGAGAAAAAATTATTAAAGCAGTCTCTGATATAGGATATCTCCATAGAGGAATTGAAAAAATTGCTGAAAATAAAACCTATCAGGAATTTATGCCCTACACCGACAGGATGGATTATCTTTCTCCCTATTCTAATAATGTGGCATTTTGTTTGGCTGTAGAAAAACTTGTAGGGATAGAAGTACCTCCAAGGGCACAATACATTCGTACTATCGCCTGTGAGCTAGCCCGTATTTCCTCCCACTTACTTTGGTTAGGGTCTATGGTGATGGATGCAGGAGCGGTCTCTATGTTTCTATGGACCTTTAGAGAAAGAGAAATTTTATATGATATTTTTGACCAATTAGCCGGAGTCAGGTTTACAGTAAGTCATTCCCGAATCGGGGGAATTCAGTATGATTTAGAAGAGTCAGTAACAGATAAGATAAAAAGCTGGAAAGATAATTTCAGAAAAGAACTCGATGGATGGAAGAAATTACTGAGGAACAACGCTATCTGGATCAATAGAAATAAAAATGTAGGAACAATATCTGCTGAAGAGGCCATTGCCATGGGAATAACGGGTCCTAATCTGCGTGCTTCAGGAGTTGCGCATGACATAAGGATATTCGAACCCTACCTTGTATATGATGAAGTAAGTTTTGATATCTCCATTAGAGAAGAAGGAGATTGCCTCGCCCGATACTTAGTACGGATGGACGAAATGGCGCAAAGTGTGAAAATTCTTGACCAATTGTTAGATCAGCTTCCGTCGGGAGACATCAGAGTAGATAATGCTAAACAAAGCTATCCCTCAAAAACAGAAGTATACTACTCTATGGAAGGAATGATTCACGATTTTATGATGACTGATGTAGGAGTTATTCCTCCAGAAGGAGCAGAAATTTATCACGCTATCGAGGCACCTAAAGGAGAGCTTGGCTTTCATCTGGTTTCTGATGGTACGGGTTCCCCATGGAGATGTAAAATCAATGCACCCTCATTTAACAATCTTCAAATTTTAGAGTCGCTTATGAATGGGTGCATGATCGCCGATACGGTAGTACTCATAGGATCTCTCGACCCGGTAATGGGAGAAAGCGATAAATAATTAAGCCGAAGTAACGCTTGTTGTCTCAGCTTTTATACCCAGCACTTTCTTGTACTTTGGTATGTTAAATAAAAAAGTGATAATGGAGGCGATAAGTGTTACTATAGCCAGCGTAAATAAAGCGCCGCCATCATTGTTGAAAATGATTCCTATCACTCCCAGATGAGTAACTATAGCTCCTAACATCATACCTATACCCAAGACAGCTCCAATCCAGGCCGTAGAAGGTACTAACAATAAAATCGCAGTAATTAATTCCAGAATACCTAATCCGATTCTACCCACAGGCTCTGCTCCCAATGCACTAAATAACATCACCGAATCCGGATGTCCAGTAAACTTAAAAAATAGGGTTTGTAGTAAAATAACCGCAGCAAGAGCTCTGGCCAGGAAATAACCTATCGACTTAATTTTCTCTTTACTCATGATAGTGGTTTTTGACGTTTATCGATTTTATAAAGTTGAATTACAATAGGTTAATTCAAAAAAATTGTCACTTTACTTACTTTCCCGCGATAGCTGGTTCACTGAATAGTCAACAATAAGATAAAAGCTTTATTTTCAGAATTTTATAAATTACTATTTACAATTATACCATTCATGAAAGCTAGTTTTTGTGTAAAGAATAACTCAAAATGCGGATATTGAACTCAGAACTTGTATATTTAGAACTATTCTACTTAGAATGGATCTAAATAATTATCCGGATTTAAGGTTTTGAGATGACAGTAGGAAATCAAAACGGACATCCTTCAGAAGGAGCCATGTCAGAAACGCAAATGGACGGTCCCTCCAATTACTTTTGGAATAGACATAGTGATGTAAAGAAATCGATAACATACTCTGCATCGGAAGAATTGTATACTGTTGCTCTGGTAGGTGCCCCTAATTGCGGAAAAACATCTCTTTTCAATGCTTTAACTGGATTACATCAACACGTAGGAAATTTTCCAGGGGTTACCGTAGAACGGAAGGTAGCAGAGCTTACCCTCAATGGCGATCAAAAAGTTCGCTTAATGGACCTCCCAGGAACGGATACTCTATATCCTAATTCCAGAGATGAACAAATCACTTCCGACATTCTGAGACAGTCTGCACACCCCGATCATCCCCAACTGGTTATTTGTGTAATCGACGCTACTCAGTTAAAACGAGGCCTGGTGATGTGTTCCCAACTCATTGATCTGGGTTTATCTGTGGTAGTAGCATTAAATATGATTGATTTAATCAAAAATGCTCAACAAAAAATAGATATAAATAAATTATCGGAACAACTGGATGTTCCGGTCCTGGAAATTTCTGCAAGAAAAGGAACGGGCATTCCTCAACTCGAAGCCTATCTAAGCCAGCAAGTTTCACCTTCATCCAAAAAGTTTTTTACTATCCCTGCACGATTCCACGCTACAGTTCAGGATTTAAGCCAAAAATTGCAACTTTCCAGTAATTACGCAGCCTATCACGCACTTATACAACCTGAGTTCTTTTCAGGCCTGACTACCTGGGAAGCTACGGCTGCGAGAGATCAGGCAGGAATACAAAATACCCAGGCGGACGAACTCATATCTAATGAGTTGCTGGTAAGAAGGGACCGAATGGAAGAAATTACCTCTGAAGTGATTACTGTTCCCACCGGATTACTTGAAGCATTTACTAATCGCCTGGACAAAATTCTCATCCACAAATTCTGGGGATACTTCATTTTTGCATTTGTGATGTTGCTGATCTTTCAAGCGATTTTTGCCTGGGCCAGTTATCCTCAAGACCTCATTGATGGGGCGATTTCATGGATAAAGGATGGACTGTACAACATACTTCCCACTAGTTGGATAACAGATCTCATCACCGAAGGTATCATTACGGGCTTTGGAGGCATTATTGTATTTATTCCTCAAATTGCCTTTTTATTTTTCTTCATCACTATCCTGGAAGAAACGGGATATATGGCCAGAGTGGTCTTTCTGATGGACAGAATTATGCGTCCCTTTGGGTTCAGCGGTAAATCCATCATTCCACTTATGGGAGGAATGGCTTGTGCTATCCCTTCGATTATGATGACAAGACATATTCCCAATCGCTACGAAAGGATTATCACGATTCTGGTAACTCCACTAATGAGTTGCTCAGCAAGAATTCCAGTCTATACCTTACTCATTGCCATGTTTATACCAGCAAATACCATATTGGGATTTGACCAAAGGGGATTATACATGAGTTTATTATATTTGCTTGGGTTTGTCGCAGCCTTAGTTATGGCATTTGTATTTAAAAAGATTCTCAATTATCAATCGGAAGGAATTTTTGTCATGGAAATGCCTATTTACAGACTTCCCAGATGGAAAAACGTAGGCATCACCGTTTGGCAAAAGTCTATTGATTTTGTTTTTGGTGCTGGAAAAATCATCCTTGGCATTACCGTCATATTATGGTTCCTCACAGCCTTCGGCCCCGGAGACAAAATGGAACAAATAGATGAATATTATCAGCCTCAGCTCACTCAAACCGATTTGTCTGATCAAGCAAAACAAACCCTGCAACTTTCATACGACAATGCTAAGCTGGAAGCTACTTACGCCGCAGTTATTGGAAAGGCTATAGAACCAGTGATTCGCCCTCTTGGATTTGACTGGAAAATTGGCATCAGTTTAATCACTTCTTTTGCAGCAAGGGAAGTATTTGTTGGGACAATGAGTATTATTTACGGTCAGGTGAATATCGAGGATTTGACCTCAGAAAAAGAACAAGAAGTGGGAAGGATACGCTTGATTGATCGACTGAAAAAAGAAAAGTGGCCAGATACAGGAAAGCCCGTCTATACTTCTGCCGTAGTATGGGCTCTGATAGTCTTTTTCGCTTTTTCGATGCAGTGTATGAGTACCTTGGCAGTTACCAAAAAAGAAGCGGGATGGTTTTGGGCAATTATCATGCTGTTATATTTGACCACTTTAGGATATGTAGGGGCTTTGGTTACCTATCAACTACTTTCTATGTGATGCAATAAAAAGAACCCCATCATTTCTATCTTAACTGCAAGAAATGATGAGGTCAGTATATTGGAACAATTAATCAGAAGAAGTATTATCCCACTTTAGGTTTTACTACAAATTTTCCACGCATTACGCCATAATGTCCCGGGAATGTACAGATAAAATCATATGTTCCTGGAGCTGGTGCAGCAAATTCTATTTCATCAGATTCACCTCCACCTAACATGGTGGTATGAGCGATAATATTATCCATTCCTGAAGGAGGAAGATAATCTGTGTCTTGGTGAGTAATCGCAGACTGAGCGAACTCATCTACATCAGTTCCTGGTGTTAGCAACACAAAATTATGCCCCATTGCTTCTTTAGGCAACTCACCCACATGCTTAAAAGTTAGCTTAACATTTTGGCCTTCTGTAACCTCGATCAAATCTTTATTGTATTTCATTTGATCATTTCCTGTAAGTAATACCTCTATGGTAGATGACACAGCCTCTTCTTTAACTTCACTTGTACTTGCGGAAGCTTCAGTAGAAGTTGCACCTCCTCCACAAGAAGCTATAAATCCTAAAAGGACCAATGATAAAAGACTTAATAAAAACGCGTTTTTCATATGCTTATAAGTTTAGAATTTTATATGTAATAATTCATATCTGATAAAATTGTTCATAGAAATGCTAAATGAACCAATCTTTAGGAATAAGCCGTCCTGTCCTTTCCATGTAGTCTCTGTAAGCTGTTCCAAATCGGTCTATCAGCATTTGTTCCTCAAAATCAATTCGAGTTACGTATAAAAATCCAAATCCCAAAATCCCTCCAAATCCCGCTATCACATTGGCTAATAAAAAGGCTTGCCCTAACACCATCAGCCATATAGCTGCGTACATGGGATGTCTGATATGGCGATAAATACCATGAGTGATTAATTCGTGTTCGTCTCTCAGTTCTAATAAAGCGGAATAATTTAAGCCTAAATCTCTATGCGCCAGATAAAAAATAAATAGCCCACACATTTCAAGTATAACTCCGATTAATAAGCTTAAAGGAGAAAGATTGTAGTCAGCTAAGACCAACCAATCCGTGCAGATATACCATATAGGAACATGATCATTCCCATCGTGGCTGCTAATAGCAAAATAGCTTCAGTGATTGAACCAAATTTCATCTCAAATTCCATGGATTGATACTGAAATTGATGTGGTAATCTGATTAATATAGCTAACGTAATACTTAACAGAAATACTACTTTACCTACAGGAGCGTACACTGAATCACTAGATACAAGGACAAGAATAAATGAATCCATCCTAAAAGTAAATTATGAAAGAATTTGAATATGAAGATACAGAAAGATTACATACTGATGATCATAAATTCAACTCTCCTGTTTCTCTGCCTACCCATATAAGTCTCATTGGAAGCGATAGGTTTGTACATTCCATATCCTTTGACCACTAAACGATCGGAAGCAATTCCTCTGTCTATTAAATAATTTTTTACAGCGTTTGCCCTATTGAGTGAAAGTTCTATCTTATCTTCTTTATCTCCGGTATTATCTGTATGACCACTCACTTCTATTACTACCCGAGCATTGATATCTAAAAAGTAAATTAATCTTTCCAGTTCCGCATATGAATCCGGAAGCAAATCCCACCTACCTGTATCAAAATAGATATTTCTTAATACCAGGCTGGCTCCCAAGCTAATAGGTTCCAACTCTATGTTGCGTTGGACCTTGGATCTGAAATTCAAGCTATCAGCTCTAATATTCTCTCCATAAAACATATATCCTTCTGTCACCACATTAATACTCATCAAACCATAAGGTGGGAGCAGTAGGGCAAATTCCCCATTGCTAAGGTTTGATTCTGCATTGCTTAACACCTCTAAGGTTTCATTTTGGGTAAGTTGGATAATAGATTGTAGTGGACGTTTACTTTCCTTGTCTAACACCTTCCCTTTTAACATAGGAGGCGTGACAAAGGGCTTTACCCCTTCTCTTCTAGGATCGCTAAAATTACACACCCAAAAATCGAGTTCTCCCTGATGACCAGGTAAGGGAGTACCTTCTTCTACTAATTCAGAACAACCTATGGCGATAAAACCTCCCGTGGATACCTCTTTTACATCACTAAACAAATCCTTCCCTTCAAAGCCAAAATTTCTGCTCCATATCATTGCTCCATTTCTATCTGTTTTTAAGACCCATGCATCATAATATCCATAAGAAAATTGTATGTCCCCTGCTCTTGATCTGGTCACTCCAGCCATTAAATACCCTCCATCTTGGGTCTGTATAATAGAATTAGCACCATCAGCTTTTTCTCCACCATAGGTCCAACTCCAGGATAATTCACCTTCCAGGGTTAATTTACAGATCCATGCATCTCCAAGTCCCTTGTGTTTGTTCACATCCTGAGTAGATGAAAAAGTGGTACCTACTGCTACGATATTTCCCTCATTATCCAATAAACAATCATGGATCTCATCATTGTCTTCACCACCTACAGACATTGACCATTGAATATCTCCTAAAGAATTTATTTGGGTAATCCATACATCCTTTTTTCCCAGTTGTTCTTTCCTATCGCCATCTTTGGAATTTGAAGCATGGATAAGCACGTACACATCTTTGGAGAGAGATAGAATATGGGTGATTCTTTCATTATCCGTACCCCCATAGTGTTTTTCCCAAAGTAACTTCCCATCGGGGCTCAACTTCGCCAACCAACTATCCAATCCACCATGGTGAGGTGATCTCATATTTCCATTTACACTTCCCGATTCGCCCGCGATGAAAAATCCGCCATCATACGTTTCTACGATCGAATATCCTCTGTCATTTCCTGAGCCACCAAAAGTTTTGGCCCATTGCTTTCTCCCTAAATCATCTAATTTTACTACCCAAATGTCCAATTCCCCTTTGGGCTGTTCAATATCTCCGTCAGTGGAGTTCGTGGTTCCAATAAAGGCGTATCCTCCATCGGAAGTCTCAATTAAAGACTCCAGGCGCTCTTCCCCTGAACCACCAAAAGTTCTCTTCCAAAATATCACCCCTTGAGTAGCATATTTTATTAGGGCAATGTCTGCCTCTACGCTATGATTTTCTTTGCCTATTCCGTCTACTGAAGACACCTGCCCACTTACTACAATCGCTCCATCAGGCTTAACAATCACTATTTCCCCAACATCAAAACCACTTCCTCCAAAATACTGCTGCCAAAAAGCCACCTGACTATACATCTCACTGCATATCATAAAAATACCAGCAGCAAAGCAAATGATTAATTTGATCCAATCTCTCTTTCTCAATATTCCTGGCAATAATTTATCAATATCCACTTGTTATCTTCTTGAGAGTAAGCAATTCACATTCATTACTTTAATCTACCTCTAATTCATCTGCTCCCTGGTCCTTAATATCCGTGTAAATTCCAAGGTAAACAAATGTCTGATCAGCGGATAAGATTCATCCGCCACTTCTAACCATTCCTCTTTAGTCTTCCATTTCACATCTTCTATATCTTCCGATGTTTGTGGTATTAGAATCTCATCAGATGAAGCACTCATTCGATACCAAAAGGTGGTCTTCAAAATCCACTTTTTGCCCCGCTGAAAAGTATGATAGGTTTCTTCCATTTTTTCCATAATCTTTACCTCCTGTATTCCTGTCTCTTCCTGAACTTCTCTGATAGCAGCTACCTCCGGATCTTCTCTCCATTCTAACACTCCTTTGGGTAAGGTCCATTTTTTTCGATTGTAAATACACAAATACGATCCTTTTTCATTTATAACTAATCCTCCGGCAGCATCCGTAAGTCGGAAGGAATCCTGAAAAGACTGCCAGAAAGCATTGCGTTCGGTCTTTTTATTGAATAAAAAGCAAACTGTCGTATTAACTTCCCGCCAAAATTGGTGAGCTTGTAATTCGATTACTTCCTTGAGGAAAGTTTCCTTATCTTCAGGAACTTCCACGTAGTATATTTGCTCGTCAAAATCCGTTCCCTTAAAAAAAACACTCATCAATTCAGGGAAGGATAGCATCGTAAAATGATAATTTTGGTGGGATGAGATGACTTCAAATTGCAAACACAAATTTAAAGCGAAAATTTTCATAATTTTAACTGCTCGTGAACAAGAATAATTGTGGATAATTTCAAAATTGCAGAGGATTTACTTAAAATCAAAGCTGTTAGATTTCGTACTCAACCTCCATTCACATGGAGTTCAGGTTGGCAGTCTCCTATTTATTGTGATAATCGGCTGATTCTGTCCTATCCCGACCTTAGAACAAACGTAAAAGAAGCTTTTACCTCCCTGATTGATCATCATTTCCAGCAAGCAAATGCTGTAGCAGGCGTAGCCACCGGGGCCATCGCCATGGCAGCTTTAATAGCAGATACGTATCAATGGCCCATGATCTATATTCGCAGTAAAGCAAAATCACATGGAATGAATAATCTGGTAGAGGGTGAGTTAACTCCAGATCTTTCTTATGTGGTGATTGAAGATCTGATTTCCACAGGTGGCAGTAGTCTCCAGGCGGTAGAAGCCATTCGTGAAGCTGGAGGAAAAGTTGCAGGAGTAGCCGCTGTGTTCAGTTATGAATTCTCTGTTGCCAAGGAAAGATTCGCTTCAGCTAATTGTCCTTATTTTACGCTGACAAATATGGACACATTGTTGTCTATTGCGACTCAAAGTAACTATCTTCCCGCTGAAGAGTTAAGTACTATAAAAAAGTGGCAGGAAAATCCAGCAGATTGGAAAGCTTAAGGATAATTTCGTCTAGTTCAAGTATACATTATGGAAGAAGGTAAAAACCAGTTGTTAGATACGATTCAAAAAGGCCCATTAAATAATTTCATTGTAGAAGTACGCGGATATGCAGGAGAACTTACCGTGGAAGTATCTCCTGAAAGTGTGCATGAAGTGCTGAAAACACTCAGGGATATGTACGATTTTAATTATTTAGTAGATATCAGTACGGTCGATCGATATACAGACGAGAAACGATTCGAAGTATCTTATAATATTGTGAGTTTAAAAAATCGCCAACGCCTACGCATCGCCACCAGAGTGGAAGAAGAGCATCCTGTATTAGATACAGTAACGGATATCTGGCCCTCTGCTAATTGGTACGAAAGAGAAGCCTTTGATATGATGGGAGTTCGTTTTCACAATCATCCTGATCTCCGAAGAATGTACTTGCCTGAAGACTTTGAATTTTTTCCCATGCGCAAAGAGTTCCCCTTACTGGGTATTCCTGGTTCTCTCCCACTTCCCGAAAAAGATCCTCCTAAACCCTATAATTAAGGTTAGCCATATAATAAAAGGAGCTATGGAATAAAGTCATCATTTGAGCTTACCCTTATCATCTCTTTCATGGTGTTAACTGTTTAGTTTAAATCAAAAGATAAGGCACTATGAAAAAGATACTCGTTCCAACCGATTTTTCAGAAACAGCTAATAATGCGTTCAAATACGCCATGGATTTTACCAAAAAGATTCAAGGAAGTATTATTGTGATGCATACTCAGTTAATTACCGAGCGTACAGATAATCCCTACATCTATTTCCATCCTAATATGGAAAAGTGGGAAGAGGAAGTACAAGAAAGATATGCAGAATGGAAGGAAGAATTAGCCTTAGAAGCACCGGAGGTAAACTCCTCCTTTATTACTACCATCGGAAGAGTAGCTCCAGATATTATTCGCATATCCAAAGAAGAAGAAATTGATTTCATTATTATGGGAACAGATGGTGCTGAAGGAGTAGGTAGATTATTTGGGAGCAATGCGGCCGATGTAGTTAGTATGTCACATTGCCCTGTTCTGGTGATTCCCCACAATTACCATTCCCATGAAATTACCAACATCGTTTTTGCTACAGATTATCAGGAAGGAGACTTGGAAGTACTTAAACAGCTGGCTTCTATGGCGATCACCTTCAATGCGAACATCCATGTTCTCCATGTAGGCCATGATCCTTTCTCTAATTATGAAAACAAAAAATTTGATTGGTATAAACAAACCGTGGCGCAAGAAATTCCCTACGACAATATTTTCTTTGAATTACTGGAACACACAGACGTTCAAAAGGCACTTTCAGATTATATCAAATACAATAAGGTAGACCTACTCGTGATGTCTATGAAAAAGCGAAATCTGTTCCAGCGCGTTTTCTTTCATAGCCAAACCAAGGAAATGGCTTTTCATACAGAAATACCTTTACTTGCTTTTCAAGATGTGGAAATAGGTGTTAAAAAAGAGGTGAACTAATGAGTAGGTGAAATGATTATCATGGTATTAGGACTACCCGGCACTGGTAAATCTACCTTTGCAAAAGCTTTGGCTGAAAGGCTAGATGCTCATCATATCAATAGCGATATGGTGAGGGATGAATTAGGACTCAGAGGTAAATATTCGGAGGCAGATAAATGGAAGATCTATGAAAGAATGCGCAAAGATGTACTAAAATCCTACATTCATGGAGGGGTAACTATCATAGATGCTACTTTTTACAAGAAAGAGATTCGAGACTATTTTACAAATTATGTACTGTTCCGAGATGAGGATTTCTATTTTATCCAAATCGTCGCCCACGAAAAAGTAGTACAGGTGAGATTGAAGGAAAAGAGAAAATACAGTGAAGCAGATTTTAAGGTACATCTGAAAGTAAAAGACGATTTTGAGCCTTTAACAGAACAACATCTACGCCTTGATTCAGGAAAATTGACGCTGGATGAGATGGTAGATAAAGCAGTAGGATATATCGGATTGGCATAAATAGAGTGTATTGTACTTCACCTGAGAGAGACGCTACTGAGTGAGCATCTCTCTTGTTCCATATACCTCTTGCTCCCAAGAAATAATGGCCTCTTTCATATGCATCACCTTGTCCTCATACTTTTCCGCCAAATTCACCTGCTCTCCCCTATCCTCTTTCAAGTTGAATAACATAGGCCCCTGCTCCTCATCCAACAACAATTTCCAATCCCCCTCCCGAACGGCTTTTTGCTGTCTATACCTCCAAAATAGCATTCTCTCTGTTAGAGGAGATTGATCCAATAGTAAAGGAGTTATATCTATTCCATCCAATGTCAAAGCGTCGGGGATAGGGATTTGAGATAGTGCCAATAAGGTAGGCATCCAATCAAAACTCATCACCAACTCATCGGAAACGGCTGGGCTGATATGATTTTTCCACCTCACAATCGCTGGTACTCTAATTCCACCTTCAAATAAAGTCGTCTTCCATCCTCTTAACTCCCCATTATGCCCATAGTGTTGCTCAGCACCATTGTCCGATACAAAAATGATGAGAGTATGTTCTGCCAAGCCCAATCGATCCACAGTTTCCATTATTTTTCCAATACCTTCATCCATCACTTCTACCATCTCCACATAGGCGGCCTCTTTATCTTCCACATTTCCATAATAAGAAAATTCTCGGTTTGGAAATCGATACGCAGAATCCTCTCTTCCCTGAAAAGGAGCGTGAGGAGCCTGATGAGCTACATACAAGAAAAATGAACTGTCTTGATGCTTTTCTATAAAATCAACGGAATGCCGAGTAATCAAGTCCGTAACATATCCTTGTTCTATCAGGGAATCCTCATTGTGCCACCAATCATATATACCTGAATTATCGTAGTGACTGTGAAAATCTATATTGCCGCTCACATATCCATAAAACTCATCAAATCCCTGACGCGTAGGAAAGTACTCCTTCTTATATCCTAAATGCCACTTACCCATTATTCCCGTAGCATATCCTCTTTGCTTAAGTAATTCGGCCAATGTGATTTCATCTAATGACATTCCTAGTTGACGAGTAGGCCCCCTCACATAAATTACCCCTTCTAATCCACTCCTTTGTTGGTATCTTCCTGTCAATAAGGCCGCTCTGGTGGGCGTACAGACTGTACAGTTCGCGTGATAATCCGTAAACCGGATTCCTTCTGCAGCTAACTGGTCCAGGTGTGGGGTTTGAATGTCTTGATTTCCGTAACAACTAATTCCTTTATATCCTAAATCATCTGCCATGATGAGAATAACATTAGGAGGTGGGGATGTTTGAGCGTTGGAGGCATTATCAGTATCGGTGGATGAGATAGGAGAAGATTGGCAAGAGGCCAACAAGAACAAAAGGAGACTTAATTTGAAGAGATGAGGCATCAGATTCATACGACAAGAGGTTTAGCATAGCCCTTTATTAACATACACAAAATAAGAGGACGGGAAAAGAAGAGAAATTGAAAAAGATTGTTTTATTTAATTTAGGCCAATAACATAGACATGAAAATTTTTACCAACTACTACGCTATCTCTATTCTGTGTGTGGGAATTATGGTTTCTCAATATTCTCATACCGCAGTTGCTTCACCTCATTCTATCTCTACGCTACCTGATACTCCTCACACAAAGAAGTTTCCCAATATCATTTATATTCTGGCTGATGATCTAGGCTATGGAGATATTAGAGCCTATAATCCAGCTTCCCATATCCCTACCCCTCATTTAGACCAATTAGCCAGTAGCGGAATGATGTTTACAGATGCACATTCTCCTTCCTCCGTCTGTACACCTACCCGCTATGGAATTTTGACAGGAAGGTATTGTTGGCGAAGTAAATTGCCGAGAGGTGTGTTGAGAGGATATGGCAGGGCCTTATTGGAACAAAACCAAATGACTGTGGCCCAACTTCTCAAAGATCATGGCTATCGAACGGGCGTAGTGGGAAAATGGCATCTGGGGCTGGATTGGGTGATCAAGGAAGGACATGCATCCGCTTTAGCTTCTGATGAATCTGAGGTAAATTCCCTGGGCATGGTGAGTGATATGCATCCCAGGCACATCGACTTTACCCAAAAGCCTACGGATGGGCCATTGGATCACGGATTTCACTATTCTTTCATTCTCCCGGCTTCCTTGGACATGGAACCCTACTGTTATCTGGAGAATGATGTGCTGACGGAGCTTCCTTCAGATTCAACTTCTGGCAATGATTTGAATACGGGATATACGGAAGCTTTTTGGAGAGCAGGGAAAATGGCTCCGAGCTTCACATTTGAGGAGGTACTTCCTACCTTTGTCTCTAAAGCGCTTGGATTTATTGGCAATGATTCTCCCGCTGCTTCTGGGGTTTCGCTTCCTCCTGCTGATGCTCCCTTTTTCCTCTATCTTCCCTTTGCCGCGCCTCATACGCCCTGGGTACCCAAAGATGATTATGCTCAACAATCAAGTGCGGGAAATTATGGAGATTTTGTGCATATGGTGGATGATATGGTGGGGAGGATCTTGAAGAAGTTGGACGACATGAATGTAGCGGAGGAGACGTTGGTAATTTTTACGAGTGACAATGGTCCGTTTTGGACGCCTGAATTAATCGAAACATATGATCATAGGGCAGCCGGTGTATTGAGAGGGATGAAAGCGGATGCGTGGGAAGGGGGGCATAGGGTTCCTTTCATAGTACAATGGCCAGGGAGAGTGGAAGCAGGAAGTCAGTCTGACGCATTGACCTGTTTAACTAATTTATTCCAAACCACCTCAGATATCATAGGAGTGGATATGGAACAGAGCGAAGCCATCGACAGCTATAGTATTCTGCCCATTTTATTAGGTGAAGCTGATGAAGTGATAGGCCAACGAGCCGTGGTCCATCATTCTTCCAGAGCTTTTTTCGCTATTCGTCAAGGAGATTGGAAACTCATCGAAGGCAGAGGTTCCGGGGGATTTTCTGAGCCGACCATATATGAACCTAAAGAAGGAGAAGTTCCTGGGCAATTGTATCATCTGAAGAAAGATCCTATGGAAACCCATAATGTATATGCAGATGAGCCTGAGAAGGTGGAAGAATTAAAAGCCTTGTTGGGAGAGATTAAGAAGATGAAATAACGGTGTTATAAATTATAACATAATAATTTAAACTTTCCCTTAGTAGTCTTTCCTTTAGCCACAAAAAAAGTTAATTATATTCTCACCGTTTGTAAAACGACGAGTTGAGACATTAGAGCTCCTAAAGATCTGTTTGAGTCAATAGATATTCGTTCAGCTTTTCCCGAGCGTATAATATCGAAAACACTCGTTTTATTATTCGCCTTCCCCAAATAATTGGCAATCTCTAGCGGCTCCTGGATGACTTCTCCATCGACAGCCACAATAACATCGCCTTCTATAACACCGGATTCTGCCAAATTAGCCCCATCCTCTACCTCTAATACCACAACACCCAGACTTCCCTGGTATATATCTGGATGTTCGATGCGATCTATTGATAATTGAATATATAATTCTTGCTTAGGAGTTAGAGAGGTAGCTTTTGCTGCTTGTCTTAAATAAAATAAGGTGGCTCCCGCATCACATTCAATAAAAGAAAGCCCAGCCAATTGCATTAATTTGATAGGATCTTCTTCATTTACATCTAATTCCTTGTTTTTCAAGGCTACCCATTCGCCCTCACTTAAAGAATCAGACATTCCCATCATCCTTCGCAAAAAGAGCAGATAGGGATCATTGATTTTTCTTTTGATTTCCCTTTGTTGTGCCTGAACATACTGATTTGTCTGGGAATGAAATAGTTCACTTTTGGATTTAGCTAAGTTCGCCTGAATCATTGACCAATCTTTCATTGTTAAGTTGCCCTTGGGAAAGTGTTCAGGTAATGGCAACAGGCTGAATTGCCCTTTCCAAAATCTCGTTTCTTTCTCTGTGATCGGATAGTAATCTTGTATGATATCAATAAGTGCCATTTTAGCATCTATTAGTTTCAATCGATGAGTGAAACGAGCTTTCTCTATTCTCTCCTCATCACTTAAAAAGGCTTGGTTTTGCAATTTGACCAATTCATCCTGATAACTGGAAATGTGTTGGTTTATCTGGGAAAAGTGGGCATAAATGTTATCCACGGCTAATTTAACATTGGATTCATATGATAAATTATCGCTTTGAACTTCGTATTGCCTTTCTTTCACCGGAAAATTGCGTCGGTACATTTGGAGATTGTCCTGATAGGTTCTAAAGTACTCCCTTGCTCTGTCTTGAAATTGGCTATCTGTTTCATTAAATTTTCTCACATCCCAGAAAGGCTGAGGAGGATCACTTTCCAGTTGGACTATCAAGCTAATACATGCAGTGACATTTTGTTGAATTTCTTCTTGAACGGATTTCCAGGCGCCTACAAAATGTTTATCTGCCCCGGGATTAATATAGACATCTCCATCATTAATATTCTGAATTCCTCCATTGTTAATATAAGTACCCCCTCCTATGATTGCTCCAGAAAATAGTCCAATTAATCCAGCACGTTTTACCTTTTTTGAGGAAGACCATTTCCAAAGGCGATTCCAGAAATTACTTTCTTGATTATTTTCAGGAATATACGCTTCCTCATTCTCTATGGAAGAAACCAATTTGAGTAGGCTTGCCCCGATTTGATTTTCTGTTAGGGTAAATTCTGATAAGGAGATAGTTCCAGAAGTCTCCTTATTTTTTAGGCTATGATATCTTCGTTTCAGCTGTAAGACATTTTCATGATAGGTTGGGAATGTGTTGTTCGTTATGCTTTCAAGTTGAGAAATTGCTTCATCTAATCTGTTTGCACCAATAAGATCTTTAACTCTGTTAATGTCGTATTCTGCCATCTGAGGAAAGTGGTTAAGGTAGTTGCTTTCTGGTATATAGAACGCAAGTCCTGTAAGTGGGTTTACTTACAGAAACATTTATTCACCTTAATTAACTATCTACTTGAAGGAATTAGTAATTTTTGTCAAAATCCACCTTAGCTGATCATCAAATCTCTATTTCCACATCTGAAGTAGGTTGAGAACAGCAAAGAAAAAGGTTTCCTGTTACAGGATCATTTTCAGGTTCAGGGTTATATGTAATGTTTCCCGATACCAATTTTGATTCACAAGTTGTGCAAATCCCCATTCTACAACTATAAGGGGGATTAAGTCCGATAGATTCTGCTAGTTCCAAAATGCTAGCATGTTTTTCATCCCAAACGGCTTCCTTTTGTGATTCAGTAAATTTGACAGTATGCATATAAATTAATAATAAGTATTGGTAATCAAATAAACAAAAGATTAGCAGGAAAGATATCGTACAAATAAGATCTATTTTATGAAAGCCGCTTAATACGTACTAGCTATAAAAAATAAATAGATTATTTTTCCCTTTTGTAGAGATATATTATCCTAACATTCACAGTTAGAGTTAACATCAAAATTATGCAACTGTTTATAATTTATTAGAATATATTAGAAGCCAAATTGGTCTTTCTCTGATGGAGGGCGATCAGAGGAATCTTCTGAGAAATAAGTGAAGAAGCTATAGGTAAGGTGTTACAATAAGTCGAAAATCATCGAATATTATCTACTTCAATGTTTGAAGCTAACCATAGAAACATAAAGCGGATTAGAAATTTTTAAAAGTTGCAAATTTAGCATTAACGCTCTGAATTACAGATAATAAACAAAAAGTACACTTTTTAATAATTCTGACATATTTATTAGTACAGTATATCGCATTAAATTATTTATTAATGGGCTGGTAAGATTTATCTTCTTTTTAATATCTAATTGTATTTTAACATGTTCTCAGTCATCTTAGAGAGTATGATAAAGGCTTTTATTAGACGGAGATTCTAAAGTCGTATATAGAAAGAGCTTATTCGTCATACAAAAATGCTTATAAACTTCAATATTATTATGTTCACTGTATGAATAAAAATCATCTATCCAAAATAGAGGAAGAATTGAAGTTAATCGAATAATACTTACTACTACAAGCTATAACATACTTATTTAATTTCTTCAATGAAGAGGTTTCCAAATTATCGACAATTTGATCAAATGGACTGCGGGCCTACATGTATCAAGATTGTCTCAAAATATTATAAGAAAGATTTCTCCATTGAGTTTCTAAGGAAAAAAAGTCATATAACAAAAGAAGGCATATCTGCACTTGACATTATTGACGCTTCAGAAGCTATAGGCTTAAAAGCGCTCGGTCTCTCCTGTTCCTTTGAAACTTTAATTCATGAAGTCCCATTACCGGCCATCGCATTTTGGCAGCAAAACCATTTTTTCGTGGTTTATAAAGTGGACAAAAAGTATGTACATGTATCGGATCCAGCATTTGGGAGGGTCAAGTACGATATGGGTAAATTTAAAAAGGGATGGATAACAGACCAGCTAAATAGCGAGGGCCTAGTGATATTACTTGAGCCAAGTAATCAATTTTATGCCATCAACAACCTAGAACTCCGAGATGAAGGCTTCTTGGGCATATTATCTCAATATATTAAACCTTATTACAAGCTTATTATCCAATTAATTGTAGGATTGATTGTATCTAGTTTTCTACAACTAATTTTTCCTTTTGCTACACAAGCAGTAGTTGATTATGGAATAAATTATGAAAACATCGGCTTTATCAGGTTGATTCTTGTGGCTCAAATAGTTTTGTTTATTTCTCGTGCAGCAGTACGCATTATTCAAGATTGGTTGCTCCTTCACCTGGGAATGCGAGTAAATATATCTTTACTATCTGACTTTTTGTTCAAGATGATGGCACTTCCTATATCATTTTTTGATAGTAAGATGATTGGCGATCTACTGCGTAGGGTAGAAGATCACCGTAGAGTAGAAGCTTTTATAACATCACAAACCATCAATATTCTATTCGCTACTTTTAGTTTTATCACCTTTGGTATTGTTCTGTTCATATTTAGTCCGATTATTTGCCTCATATATTTCATAGGAACAGTCATGTATATTATATGGGTACTCTTTTTTCTTAAGAGGAGAGCTGAACTTGATTACAAATCTTTCAATGAACAATCTTCGAATCAAAGCAGCCTAGTACAACTCCTTAATGGAATAGAGGAAATTAAATTGAATGGTTCCGAACGAAAGAGAAGGTGGGAATGGGAATCCATTCAAATAAGATTGCACAAAATAGGTATGAAAGGTCTGAGCTTGCAACATATACAGGGTAACGGAGGTCGAATCATTAGTGAATTTAAGAACATATTCGTAACATTTTATGCGGCGGTCTTGGTATTAAACGGTCAATTGACATTGGGAACTATGCTGGCCATACAATATATAATCGGCCAGCTTAACGGTCCAATACTTATGTTTATTAACTTCATACAATCGTATCAAGATGCCAGCTTAAGCATGTCTCGAATACGTGAAATTTTCAAGGAAGAAACAGAAGATGAATATGAAGGAACATTAAGTAGCATATTAGACAATACTTCCATCACTTTTGAAGATAATTTTAGTTTTAGATATGGGGGTCCATCCTCTCCACTTATTCTCAATAACCTTTCCTTCACTATACCCGCAGGAAAAGTTACAGCTATTGTGGGGAACAGTGGAAGTGGAAAAACAACACTGCTAAAATTAATACTTAAATTCTACAGCAATTATGAAGGTGCCATTAAAGTTGGATCGGAATTTTTAACAAACATTGATTCGAGAACATGGCGATCCAAATGTGGAGTAGTTATGCAAGATGGATTTATCTTTAACGACAGTATTCTCAATAATATCACTGAATCTGAACAATCCTTTCGTATTGATCAACGACGACTTGAAGATGCTATAAAAATAGCTAATCTTCGAGAATTTATCGAAACACTTCCTGCTGGGTTGAATACTAAACTTGGTTCAGATGGAATAAATCTAAGTGGTGGGCAAAACCAACGTATTTTGATCGCAAGGGCAGTTTATAAAAATCCTGAATTCCTGTTTCTTGATGAAGCTACTAGTTCATTAGATGCTAATAATGAAAAAGTCATTATGGATTATTTGGATGAGTTTTTCATTGGAAAAACAGTGGTTATCATTGCACATAGACTAAGTACTGTTAAAAAGGCCGATCAAATACTTGTTCTTGATAAAGGTATGATTATTGAATCAGGTACTCATGATGAACTTGTACAATTAAATGGTAATTATTATAAATTAATTAAAAACCAACTCGAATTAGGAAATTAATAACCTATGCCTGATTTACTATATTCGGATAGAAACGAAGATGTAAGAGAAATTCTTGAAGATGTTCCTTTAGCAATTTTCAGATATGGAAATACCATTTTTTTATTAATTATAATAGCACTATTTACAATAAGCTGGTTTATCAAATATCCAGATATTCTTCAAGCCAGAATTACTATTACTTCTAACACACCACCTGTACCTATAATTGCTAATAGCGATGGGGAACTTATCGATATACGTGTTTCCGAGGGAAGTTTAGTGAAGGAAGGAGAGGTTTTGGCCATTATTAAATCCACTACAAATCCCAATGACGCTTTTTCACTCCTTGCATCGATCGAAAAAATTAGCATTAATCAGATAGAGAAGCTTATTCAAGAAGAAATACATTGGCCAGAGAATTTAAACCTTGGTGTTATTAATGAAAACTATGCCAACTTTCTACTTAGATATTATGAGTATTGGAGATTCAAAAAATTTAATCCTTTAGATAACCAAATAAATGAAGAGAGCTATCGGTCAAAGGAGTTTAACATATATCAGCAAAAACTTGAAATGCAAGGTAATCTCTTTGAAAATGACATTCAATTACTTACAAAGGATTTCGAAAGGGACAAAAAACTATTTGAACAAAAAGTTATTTCTCAAAAACAATTTGAAGACAAAGAACGACAGCTCCTTTTACTAAGAAGGCAATATCAATCCAACCTCCTCGAAATAAGTGAGGTCAAGATTAGCATTGCTGATAGTCGTAAAATGCTTTCAGATCTTACTTTTCAAAAAGAGGAAAAAAATCAATCCCTTAGACTCTCATTATTTGATAGTTATAAACAACTTCAGTTTTCTATAAAAAACTGGGAAAAAAACTTTGTGCTAAAATCCCCCATTGATGGCAAAGTGTCCCTCTTTGATTACTGGAGTGATAATCAATTCGTTAATCGATTTGAGGAAATCTTTACTGTGGTTCCTACACAAGATGTGGATAGAATTGGTAAAGTGTTACTCCCTATAAGGAATTCAGGCAAGTTAAAAATTAGTCAAAAGGCAATCATTAAGCTAGATGATTTTCTATTCCAGGAATTTGGTACACTTACTGGTATAGTTACAAAAGTTTCTCTTGTGCCTAGAGGCAATCTTTATGCCGTAGAAATCAGTTTGCCTGATGGTCTGATTACTTCATACGGTAAACTACTTACTTTTCGAGAAGAAATGAGCGGAAATATTGAGATAATCACTGAAGAGCTTAATTTAATTCAAAGAATATTTTATGATTTAAAGAGGCGATTGGATCATCAAGATATACCCTCTGACGAAAGATTGGCTGAAACAGATAATATTTAATTTCTATCCCTTTCAACTATAAAGATTATGTCAAGCCTTAAGATGGGAGTAGCTTGTTCGTAAGAAAAATTTAGCCGAGTACAAATTTATCAGCCTAAGTTAAAAATTGACCATAGTATATTTTTCGTTTAGTCGAATGAAAACCCTACTAGCCTTTGAATAAAAAGTATCAATATTCTACTAAAGATCCACTTTATCAATTCTAGCATGCAAAATGTGAACATCCATCGAAAAACTGAGCCTTATCAAGAAAATCGATTGATTCCGTTAAAGCAGTCTTGTATATAATTGGAGTAAGTGCTAGTCATACTGAGAAATATGGTGTATTGAAAGATGCCTAAATTTAAATTCATGGTTAATAATTCACTACATCTGAATTGTTGTTCATGGAGTATGTACTTAAATAATAAAACATTTATATTCTTATAAATATAATAGAACTAATATTTACTACGATAAATCTCCTCTAGCGGAAATGAATTTTTATTCCAAATTGGCACTATTGTCATGTAATCTGGCACTTTTACCCTAAAAAGAGTAGTTATCTTTAGAAAGACAATTTAATAAACAGTATAATACTTAATCCAAAAATTTACAATAATGAAAAGTAAAAGATTAAGTCTAGATGACTTTAAAAAGAAGGTGGCTACTAACCATAAAAAATTATTCTATGCAAAAGGTGGAATGCATGTAGACAACACGAATTGCGGTGGACCTTCAAAATCTGAAGACGATTGCCACCCTAGGCCTAACTAAATGACAGTCTATAAAATATCACTACTTCTATTTTAATAGAAAATTTGCTGTAGGGATTAGAAATAACTCTATAAAGCTAATTATAGATTTTTAATTATGAGAGATTAAATCAACTGGTGAGAGATAATAGAAATGATTAGAAGATAAGCTCTTTTGTTAATTCATCAAAAATTTTATTCAACATTCATATAATTTATATGCCATAATTTAATGTGGCATAAAAATCCTTATATATTATTCATCAAAACATTTCAATATAAATTGTCATACTTATGAGAAATAAGAGATTAGTCCTGGATGACTTTAAAAAGAAAATGGCTGCTAACCATAAAAAATTATCCTATGCAAAAGGCGGAATGCAAATCGACAATGAGAGTTGCATAAATTGGCCTTTAAAATCTGAAGACGATTGCCATCCTAAGCCTAACTAAAAATTAAGGTAAAATATAGTGGATTGCTCGAAGGTGAACATCTTCCTTTTTATGAATAAAGACATAATTAAAAGAATGTAGTACTATTATTAATAAAATAATAAGTAAACTACTGATATACAATTTATTACAGAGATACATAGTATAAATGATAAGACTTTATGAAGGAAGCTGATTTAAAAGAAAAAAGTCACCTTATATAATACGGGAAAGTAGTGTAGATTTTTTTCAAAGTCCTATTCGTCGATTTCCATCCTTAGACCAACTAAAATATAAGCTAAGGAAGTATTAGAAGTATTCTTAATGAGTAGACATCCGTTTTTTAAATTATAGAATGAAAATAATTCTTCGCTAAGACTGATATAATAGGTTGTTTTCAAAGTATTAAAGTTAACATTCTTATTAGACTTAAGTCTTTACATATAAATCAAATACAATGTTTGGAAAGCAGGTTCGCTAAAATATTACAAATAATTATTGGATTACTTTCTCTCTTAAAATAGGAAAAATCACTCTTTATTTAGCTTAATCCTATTTAACTCCCTATTTATAGTATTTATCAATGAATTCCTTGAGATAATTAATCCTAAAAATGCTACACTCTTATTTAAATAGTTTGGTAGAAGAAAGAATTATAGATAACAGAGTAGAATTATCTTACCGAAATAGAACAATTGTATATAGGCAGTCTCCAAATGTCTTTGATAGACTAGATTTCAATGATGATGATATTTTTTTAGAGCCACTATTATTCCTATATCCCCATTTACCTGCTGAATTTCAAAATTTGGAACAACTGCTTTTCGGCTATATCCCTAATAATTCCAAACCAGATTCACTAACAATAAAGACAGACAAAAAAGGAATGGTATACATTCCCCGAATTGGCTATATATATACTAATACGCCTAATAAACAATTAAAGCTTAAATGGAATACTGAAATAAGTACCTTTTCGAAGGAAGACAATACAAATATCACCGTCTTGCGCATTGTTAAACCGATTTATATACAGACTAAACTCGAAATTTATAGAGATGAAATCGCAGAATTAGATAGTTATTTCGCAGGTCAAGAAAATGAGGGTAGTTTAAATGTAGAAGAACAATATATTAGGCATTCTGCTACAGTCGAAAAAGCAATTGATATAATCAAATCAATTTATCCAGAATACTATGATAAGTTTTCAAAAGTAATCAGAGGGATTTATTTATTTTACAGGAATGGTAAACGATCCTTCGCCTCACTTCAGTCTATTGGAATCTCCTATATCAATGTTGAACCCGAAAATAGTATCGTTTCCTTTTTAGAAGATATTATTCACCAATCTTCACATAATATGTTTTATTATGTTCTTCTCCCAAATGATGTATTCGCCGTAGATCCGTATAGCCTGGTGAAAAAAAATAGCCGTCATAAAGCTGCACATGGCAAAATTTATGGTTCATTTCATGCTTTATTTACTTTAACAAATATCAATACTTGTTTAGCAAGATGCATTCGTGAAAATGTTTTTAAAGGGTTACAGCTATATGAGGCTAAAGGAAGGCTTTCTGATAACATGAAGCGGTTCAAGACAGCTTTAGAAGTTTTCAACTATCGAAAAATATTTACCAAAAAGGGTTGGGAACTTTACCATTCACTTAAAGAGACATACCACGACATTTATGAAGAAAATGCATCAACAATAGAGTCACTTGATACATCCAATCAGCCCTATGTATTTAGTTTAAAAAAATTATTAGAGGCAAATCCTATTTCAATAAATGAATAACATAAAATGTTTGTCTTGTGAGAACATCGTACATCTAAAGAAACAAGCCGACTACTTGGTATGCGCTATATGTAAGACTAAGTATCCGCTTATCGATGGAAAAGTTCCTATTCTTGTCAATAACTCAACAAAATATCTTGCATCTGTATTTTGTACCCTAACCCAATATGTAAAATCCATTAATGAAAAATACGATGACATGGCTCAAAAAGTAACTATTAATCCCATTGCTAAAAGCAGGGTCTTAGCTATTAGTCATGCAACAAAAAATAATAATAAGCTTTTCGAGGAAATACTCCTTTTGATAGATCCGTATTTCAGCAAAAAAGACCTATTTGATGCTTTGAATGAGAACGACTCAATTCCATATACGATAGGCTTGGATTATATCAGACGGGACTGGTGCTGGGTAAATGAAGGAGAGAAAGAAATAGATCAAATGAGGATAGCACTAGTAAACATCATTAATGAGCTAGAGATTAATGGAAATGCACTCTTCATGGGAGGAGGAACTGGTAGAATAGCTTACGAATTACAAGCATATTTTCAATATTTAACTGTTATCGATTATTCGCTTACTATGAGTTTTTTATTTTACAAATTATTGGAAGAAGATATAGTATTTTATGACATAGCTAAGAAAAATGTAGTGCACAACCGAGATATAATTAGACCTATGAAAGCAAGTCTTACCCCCCCCACAAAAAATAAAAGTTTCTCCACATTGCCGAAATCTAATCTAATGTATTATGTCGCCGATGCAAAACATATCCCTCTTCCCGATAATTCCATCTCTGTTTACTTCTCCATATATTTCACTGACGTAATTCCGTTATCCCAATTAATTCCTGAGCTAAAAAGAGTATTGCGAAATAAAGGATATTTCGTACACCTTGGACCACTTGATTATCACTTTACTGAAACAGTTGAAATGTATAGTGGTAATGAAATAGTCGAGCTTTTCTCATCTCAAGGCTTTAAATTAATCAAAAAAGACTCGGTGTACACCAAACATTGTGCTGTTGGAAACTCATTGTGTACCAAAACCTACAACAATTTGATTTATTGCTTTCAATTGGAACAAGAGTTTTCCAACAAATTAGAGGAAGATATGATACTAGAAATGAACCAAACTTATATAGTAAAAACTGAGGTATCAATGGGAAATAACGTAAATACTGAAATCCATTTTGCTAATGGAGAAGTCTACGAAGGCGCAGAGTTAGTAGTATTAATTTTACAAGAGATCAATGGAGAAAATACGGTATTGAATCTTTTAACTCTTTTTCGAGAAAAAGTATCTCCTTCCAAAGAAGAAGAAAAGAAACTCTTAGATATTTTGAAAGGTTTTGTTAAATCTGGAATTTTAAGAGTAATGAATTAATTCTAGTATAAATATCTCAAAAAACGACAACTACTTAATTAAACACCAAGCTCTTCTATTGAGAGGGTGATTTCTGTATATACTCAGGCAATAGTATAACCATTAAAATTAAACAATAAAGACTTTACTTACCCTTTTGCCCTCTTAGTATTACAAATTTACAATTCATCTTAAATGGCTAAGAATGGAAAGTTTATATCGCCATTATTTTTATCAATAACATAAGCAAGCTCAAGCTTCTCTTTAATGTTAAACTTACTTGTAGGACAAGCTCTCATATTTTCGTGCCAGCTTTTTGGGCAAGCTCCACCACATACTGGTAACATTTTACATGTATGACAAGGTAATGCTGCGTCGGTTTGTATGGTATCATTCCAATTAGTTAGTGGTTTATTTGGAGAACCTATGGAGTTAGTTGTTCTTAGATTTCCCGAAATGTAAGATGTATCCTTGTAAAAATCTGTATATGAAACTTCTGTACAATTAAAAATATTACCAAAAGCATCGTACATTTCAGAGTAGTCATTCACAGCCATACATACTTGCTTTAATCTTGTAGGGATTAGCCTTGGAGTAAATCCATTCTCAATCATTTCAATAAGCCAACTAATTTCTTTATCCGCAAATTCTTCTTTAGAAAGGGACTTAGTATGCGCATCATTCCCCCCCCAAGAATAAATCCCAATTACATAAAAGTTAGAGATAAACTTATTAAATTCTTTTTCTGATAAAAATCGAATTAATGGAGAAACTCCTTCCCAGTTCCGATGGTCAACATTACATCTAATTGATAATGAGCAACCTAAATCCTTAAAATTGGGTATAGAAAAGATCTCCTCAAGATTTGAAACTATAATATCGAAGGTCGCATGCTTACTTTTGGTATGTCTGACATTATCATGATAATTAGCGATACCATCAAGTGTTACTTCAATACTATTTACTGCTAACTCATTTACAAGCTCTAGGAAAATATTTTTCTTTAAGCTAAGTCCATTAGAAACAACTTTTGCATAATACGGAATGCCAGCGTTAGCAGCTGTTTCTTTCAATTTTTTAGTTAGGGATCTAATTTGTGGTAAACCTACGAGTGGTTCCCCACCAAACCAACCAATCGCTAATGAACTCCACCTTTTCCTCTCTAATTTTTGTTTTATTCGTTCAAGTAATTCATTTTCCAGATCTTCCGAAATAAAGTCCTTCGTATGACTCTGACCACAATAATCACAGGCTAATTGACAGTAAGCAGTAGGTTGAATAACTTCATAAAGAGTATCATATATTTTAATATCTTCCTTATTTTCTTTGATGATTTCGGCTAGCTCATTTTCAGAACTCTCAACTAATATTTTTTTATCCACTAAGGCTTCGATAGTTTCATTAGATAGCTTAGCCACTTCTCCTTCAAAAATGATTCTTCTTAAGTTATTTGAAATCACGAATCCCTCTGAAGTTCTTGTTGAAAAAACGATTGATTCATTCTTTTCATTAATGTTATCTGAAAAGATAGTGTAATGTGAAAGTTTCATATGTAAAGCATCGGTAGGAACGATAGATTTAAATTAATCTAATAATTCACCTGTTGTATTCCGCTAATATTGCCAGCTTAGAATCGAAAAAATTATACCGTAATTCTTAATATTACTCTATTATATAAATTTTAATATAGCAAAAAAACAGTTTTTAATGAAATAGAGCATCAAAAAATATAAACTTTATTTTAGTTCGAAAACAAGGATAGTATATTATAAAGTTTAGGAGGTTTCTTTACATACTCACCTTCACTTTATCCCATTCAGTATCCTTTCTCCAAGCTAACACATCTCTTTATTCATTATTTTTCCCACTGTATCTAACCTAACTTTACCGCACAACATTTATGTCCAGCGATTTAATAAATGGGGGAACTAGTTTCTCTTCTAGTGTCATAAATTATTTACCTTCAGTAGAGCTAGAACCTTTCTTGTTATTCTTAACATATTTTTCTAGCCATTGATCCATTTCCCACAGCATATGCATAACAGATTCAGTTGCTCTATACCCGTGACTTTCAAATGGTAACATTACTAATCTGGCCTTTCCACCTAATCCTTTCATAGCCGCAAATAGTCTTTTACTTTGAATAGGAAAAGTTCCACTATTATTATCTGCTTCTCCATGAATCATCAGCATAGGTTCATTGATCTTATGTGCATGCATAAAGGGAGACATGGAATAGTAAATTTCTGGGGCTTCCCAGTAGGTGCGTTCCTCCCGCTGAAAACCAAAAGGTGTTAAGGTTCTGTTATAGGCCCCACTTCTAGCAATTCCCGCAGCAAATAAGTCAGAGTGAGCTAAAAGATTCGCCGTCATAAAAGCGCCATAAGAATGCCCACCGATCGCGACTCTATCTGGATCTGTAACCTTCATATCCGTCAGTTTATCAATAGCTGCCTTCGCATTAGCTATTAACTGCTCTCGAAAAGTATCATTGGGTTCCTGATTTCCTTCTCCTATTACGGGCATACTTGGATAGTCTAAGACTGCATATCCTCTCGTCACCCAGTATAATGGTGTCCCCCAACTCAAACGGATAAACTCAAAAGGAGAACCAGAAACCTGGCCAGCCGCATCAGCACTTTTGAATTCATTCGGATAGGCCCATAAAATCGTAGGCAAAGGCTCATCCACTCCTTGGGTATAGTTTTTAGGGAGATACAAATCACCCGATAAATCTACCCCATCTTCACGTTGATAGGAGATAAGCTGTTTTTCTACCCCCACTAATTCAGGATAGGGATGCGGGAATTCAGTTAATGCTGTTACTTTTCCTTCACCTAACTGATGTAAATAATAATTGGGAGGGGTATCTTTAGATTGTCTTCTTGTTACAAATTGGAGCTCTTCTACATTTAACAACTGAATAGGCTCCTCAAAGTAAGGAGATGCTGATCGCCAAACTTCTTCTATCTCTCCACTTGCAATGTGATAGGATCTGATAAAAGGTCGATCCCCTTCTGCCGAGGCCCCATCTCCCATTAGGTATAGATACTCCTTATTCTCATCTGTTAACAGTCCTCTATTCCCGTTTTCATCTTTATAGGTGGCGAAATTCCCAGGATCATTGTATCTATCTTCATAAGATCTGTCAAATAAAATCTTCTTAGTAGAAAGCTTCGCTGGCTGGAATGTACTAGTGATTACTCTACGTGTGGACCACCAGTATTCGTAAGCAATAGCTAAGTTACTCGATGCCCAATCTATTCCCCGAAAGCGCAATTGAAAAGAAATCCCATCCTCTTTTTCATCACTAAAGGGAGCACTTAAATAAAAAAGCTGATCTCTGACTTCGGTTTCTATGGAAGGATCTCCTTCATCCTGCGCTTCTACCCAGTACAAGGTAGCAGGTTCATCGGTTCTCCAGCCTACTTGACGCATTCCTTTCCTTACTGCACCGAATCCTTTAGGTATATTTTCTGCCAGGGGGATTTGTGCCAATCTTTTAACGTTAGCCCCTTTTCTATCAAACACATCATAATTAAGCGGAAAACGAGAATAAGGGACCAAGTAAGAAAAGGGCTTTTGAATTTCTTCGACTAACACAAAAGCACCATCAGGGGAAGGGGAAAAGTCTTCATAAATTCCCTTTGTTTTAAATAGGGAAATCGCTTCATTCTCCAAGGAGATTAGGTATAATTCTCCTGTAGCATAATATTCAAATAAGGCTTCATCATACGGGTTTTTGAGAAGGTCCTGATAAGTACGAACAGCGGCCTGTTTTCCATCCGTCTGTTGAATGACGGGTCCCTGAGGTACTATTGATGCTGTTGGTCTTTCTCCTCTATCTTTTGCTACCGCTCTAAATAAGATGGATTGACTATTAGGCATCCAGGAATAAGGCAATCCTCTAAGGGCATCATTAAGGATAGGGTCGGTTAGTTTTTTCGCTGCCTTAGTCTCTACATCTGCTAAAAATAGACTAATTCCTTCAGAAGTAGTGATCGTAAAAGCAATCAATCCTCCATTAGGACTCCAACTAATATTCCCAATCTTAGGATCATTGGGTAGATTTTCCACAGCAAATTCTTCCGCTGTGGAAGTATTAATTAAGGTCAAATTATGATAATGGTACTGACGACTTTGGCCATTTGTCTGTGGATTTATTCGTAAACCTGCCAATGTTAATTCCGGCTGAGCGAGTTCTTCTAGTGAGGGATATCCAGGTCTATGTAATACCAACATCCATTCCCCAGTACTATTTAGAGAGATATTAGGTGTTTGAGGAGCATTTGCTAAATCTGCTATAGGCTGTGGCGGTGTCTGGTACGATAGAGGTTCTTGTTGTTGCCCCCATAATGATCCGAATTCCATCAAACTAATAAGTGAAATCAACAGAATATGAGTAAGTTTCATAGGATGATTCATTTTGTCGTAATGAATAATGAAACAAAATTTATCATGAATATACAAGTGCACATTGAAATTCCCACGCTAACCCCTCGCTTACTCAATTAACAACATATTCATACAGAAATCTAACCCACCTTATACCAGGATTCATCCTATGACGGCTATACTTAGTTTTTCCTATCATTGTTATATCTTTTTTTATCCTCTATGTATGTTAAATCATAATCAATATAGTATCTCACTCTTCAATATTCCATGTGCCCAATCAAATTTGCCTCTTCATCCCAAATGGCAATTACTCCGTTCTGACTTGTTGTGATTATTCTATTACCGACCGAATTCCAATCAATCCCCCACAAATAATCTTTTGAAGATGCAGATTCATGCATTAATTCACCATTCCTATTCCATATTCTTAAGGCATCACTCGCACTGCCTAATTTTTCCCCGTCAGGGCTCCATCGAATATTTCTGTATTCTCCCATACTACCTTCTATTTGATTCATATATTTCCCTTCTTCAGTCCAGAATTGAATTAATTTGTTTTTCGCCTCTTTTAGAGTCGCCATAATCTCCTACTGCAAAAAATTCACCTGATTGGTGCCATTCTACACAAAGAAGAAAAGCCTCTACCTCACGAGGTTGAAAAGTGTGTAAAGTGTCTCCGTTGTCATTATAAATCCCTATTTGACTGCCTACTGTGGTTAGGATATTCTTGGTGGGGTGCCAATCTATTCCTGCAACTCCTTTGGGATCCGCCATAAATCTGCTTACTAGTTGGCCTTGGATATCGAAGATGGAAACTGATCCCTCAAATTCCGATACCGCTAAATATTCGCCAGTATAGTTCCAATCAAGGCCTCTGAAACTGTTCTGAAGATCGTTGAGGTCAATCCATTGATCTGTATCCAAGTCAAGAATTCGAGCTTTGAATGTTTCACTTTGTGTTATAACGGCCAATTTGTTTTGATAGGGATGCCATTTCAACCTGCTGAGGATTACATCTTCCACGGGATATGACGTCAATAGCTTTAACGTCTTTCCATCAAATAGTTTTAGATCTCCTTGATTTCCTCCAACAGCGATATAAGCATCATCAGGACTCCAAGCTACTGTCCATAATATTTCATTTTGCTGACAATATATCTTTGATGTAAACACGGATAATAATAGAATCAAAGTGTATTTCATATTGTTCTTGTCTTTCATTCGTTCAATGTATGAATTATTACATGCAAAATCAGGATTTCACATTTTCAAGCTACCCCTTGTAAACTAATTGGGTTGTTAAAAGAGTTCTAGACTAACAACTGTATATAGGTACAGTATTATTTACAGATTGCTTTTGAGGAAGACTAACCAAGCCTCACAAATCCTCGCTTTAGAGAACGTTAAATCAACCTCTGCACGATAGCATCAATATCTTACGATATTAACGAATGCTTTTGTTAAAGTTCACCTAATGGATCTACAGCATATCTTCATGATCTTAGTGTAACATCCTCATCTTTTTAAAGGATTCGATTATGATTTACCGTACATCAGGGGTCTTATAGGACATTCTTTTTAAAACAAGACATTTAGGCCCAGAATGTTCAGGCTTGAGTGGCATCCTGGTCATCGGTACTGGCTCTGAGATAGGCATAGATACGCATAATGCTACACTATAAGTGTTTCGTTAATTATGCTACAGTATAAATATATTTTTTGATTAAGTGTAGTAGAAAATAGCCCTTATTTTGCGCTACAGTTGAGGTATACCCTAACTGTACCTAATTGATCTCAATATGAGTCCTAGTATATTAATCGGGTTTTTCTAGTCTATCGATCCATTTTTTTACAGTGAGTGTATTAGGATGATTTATGCCTAGTTTATCTCGAAAGGTAGTAAAAGCATTTTCCAAAAGAGGTCGTGCTTTGTGTGGGTTTTTCATGCTAACATATACTTTAGCCAGGTTGAATCTACTTATGGCCACATTGGGATGGAGCTCGCCAAAGTGTTGGAGATCTAATTTTAGAGCTAATTCTAATAGCGGAATTGCTTCTTCATGTTTACCTAAATTCCTATATGCTATTGCTAGGTTAGATCTCGTCGTATTCGTAGTAGGATGCTGTTCGCCAAAATTTAAGCAATCGGATTCAAATGCTTCTTTTAAAAGCGTCGCAGCTTCTTCGTATTTATCCAATTTATTATATACTAACGAAAGATTAGATTTCCTTTTGGCCACTACAGGGTCTTGCTCACCAAAATGATAACATCCCAATTCAACTACCTCCTTCAAAAGGCTTTCTGCTTCTTTGCATTTACCTAAATAAAAATAAGCAACACCTAGGTTGGATTTTACTTTGGCGACATTAGGATGCTGCTCATCAAAACGTTGAAGTTCAGAATTAAGAGCTTTTTCTAAAAGTTCCTTTGCCTTCTCATATTCTCCTAGTTCTATATATGTTGTTGCGAGATTGGATCTCCTTGTGGTTATATAAGGATGTAATTCGTCAAGTAGTTGGGTATCTGACAACAAAGCTTGTTCAAAAAAATCTACTGCTTTTTTATAATCACCCATTACCCTATAAACTTGTGCAAGGTTATTTTTTAATATGTTGAGTTTTTCATGATTTGCTCTTAGATGATTTAAACAAACTTCTCCAAAAGGAACCCAGTAATATTTATCTATTGGGTTGTCCTTACTTTGATCGATAAATAACTTATCTGTAATACTTTGAATAATCCTTCGACATTTTTCTACAGTGGGGGGAAACTTGATAGCGGATGATTTCTTGAATAAGTTGATGACATCGATACTTTCCTGTTTCTTTTCTAGAGTAATCCACCCTTTCTTCCACAATCCACGCAACGCATTTTCAAAACTATTTTCTTCAAGGGAATCTACTTCAAATAGTTGGAGGATAGTTTTCCAGTCCACGAAAATAGAGGGAAGTACAGCCCATTGTATTAATTGATGTCGTTCTTCTTCGGTAAGAGAAGTAAGGGAGAAAGCGGCCATCAGATAACCATATACTTCTATTTCTCGCTTACTGTGGTGAGACCAAACAGATTGAGAGATCTGTGTGAATTGCTTGTCTTGTAAAAGCTTTAGGATACCTGCAGGATGAATTGAAGGATATTCTACACATAATCTAGCCAGGAGTTCAATTGTTAGCGTGTGTCGACCAATATGGTTAAGGAGATCATGAACATCCCGTGCATATTTTTTCCCCTCGGGATATAAGTTGGTAAACAGTATTTCAGCTTCCTCCATAGGAAGCTCATCTAGATAATAGGTACTAAAAGGGGGCAATTCCAGACGCGAAGTAGCGAGAATTTTCCAGCCCGGAGCTTTAGGAAGATCTTCATAGTAAGTAATGATAGCACTCCCTACATTATCAAGTACTAACAGATTAGGTCCTTCACGTCGGTTCATTTCGGCCACTATTGTCCTAAAACGATCTTCCTCAGGTATCTCCAGATCAAAGTGGATGTCTAGTTGCGCAAATAAACCAGTATGATTAGCCAGAGCTGAGTAGGCTGACCGGGAAAAGTTATTCGTGGAAGTTTGATCTTGAAGGACATTGACCCAGGCGATATGTCTGTATTCATTTTGGTGCCGATATACATATTCCTTTGCTAAAGTAGTTTTTCCTATTCCTCCTAGTCCATTTAACAACAAGACCGAGGACTCTCTCTGAAGCTTATGCATCAGCTTACGAAGGTCTTCCTCCCTCCCCACAAATTCAGTACGTTTTAATGCCCTCGGAACCTTGAGCACTGAGGTCAACTACGCTTACCTTCGGGGTAGGCAATCGCCAATCCTGGATTTGCGAGCCAGAGTCAAATAAAGTCCAAGGTTTAATCAGGGAATTGCTTCCTGAGTCTCCCCAATCAAGCCCTCTGATATTAATTATGTTCTTATTGGACGGATCTACGGCGGCCAGGGCTTTATCAAAAGCATCTACTAAAGCTATCCCCTTGCCTATCCCTTGGTACAGTCTGGTTCCAAACAGGCTTGCCTTTTCATCCTCTACAGGGAAGTTCGTAGCGATCACTGCAGGAATACCTATATCTTTTAGTATCTGAACCTGACTGACAGTAGCACATGCATTCAGGATCACGATCTTCAACTTAGGAGCATTCTTTAACAAATCTCTGAGTCGCTCTTTATGCAAAAAAGCTTGTTCATTATTTGGGTCTTCTAATTGAAGCTGGGTCCCATTAGCATGACCTGAAAAGTGAAAAATGGTGAGATCCTGGTGAAAGTGGATAAGATCTTCCATCATCCAATCAGGATGGGAAGACGGTGCTGTATACACAATTCCTCCCTTTCCAAAGAAGCTTCCTAAAGCTTCCTGAATTCCTATTTTTTCTGGCTCCAAGGCTTCAAGAAAACGATGGGGGCGATGCACATCATTGGCAAAGGCCAGAAATACAACAGGTTTAGTATTCATGAAATAGAGGTTTTTGAGGAGAATTTTATAACAAAGTTTATTAACTTTTTAAGATATAAATTGGAAGTGTACAACAAAAAAGTGGACAATTATTGAAAGACTATTTTTACTACGAAAAGATGAAGGAATAAAAGGACTCTATACAAAAAACAGATTTACGGTATTTAGCATCTCATCCTACTTTACATAATGGGACTTATAGGACATCCTGTCTTGTACTAAAATAGGTTGACAGTGTTTACACAAACTGTTAACAATAAACCAATTAAACAAACTTAAGTATCGTCCAAATTCGTGTCGATTTCGCTATCGTATCGTAGAACAATATCGGATGGGAATCCTTAAGCTTTTTACCCATGAAAAACGGAACAATTGTCTTCTCATGTATTTTACTAAGTATAGCCGAATAGCCTGAAGGACTATATTCTGGGGTTATTTATTTGAATTAGCATAACATTGATTTTCCAGTATGGGAATGATTAGGTATTTCTAAATGACTAAACGAGAATGCTTTTCCTTGTCTTTGGAATGCCTTTAGGCGTTCCATCGGCGAAGGGGCCTGGAGGATTTAGTCTGGATAGCGGGGTTGGATCGAGCTGAGACCGAAACGATAGTGGAGTCCGGAAGGGCCCGATCCCCTGGAGGCAGATCATTCTGTCTCCAGGGGATGCCCCATATCTTCTACTTTTTCAACCTATTGGATAATAATAAACGCTTTTATGTCATTGGTCTATTGGGTGAGGTTAATTGAATGCTTAGATGGAAGGCTCAGTTTATCGTAATGGGCTAATTAAATTGGCACGGGAATTGCTAAAATAGATAGAAACCTTCCATTAGTAGTGTTATTGAATCATTTCCAGAGTGCTAAGAAGGTGAATGTTTACTCATTTAATGATTCAATGATAGCTTATGGAAAAAAAATCCCGCCTTAACAGAGATGGATTGTGGAAAGGATTGCTGGAAGACTTTTTTGGAAATTTATTGCATTTCTTTTATTCCGCTTTTATTCGCCTTAGGGAGATAGATCGGATTGAGTTCTTGGATAAAGAACTAGAAAATATCATTCACCCTGAATATCGGGATCGAAGGTATGCCGATAAGTTGGCCAAGGTGTATCTGCATAATGGAGCAACAAGGACCATCTATATTCATGTAGAGGTTCAGGCTCAGAGAGATCCCGATTTCGCCCTCAGAATGTTTATCTATCATTACAGGATATTTGATCGATTGAAAGTACCGGTAGAAAGCCTGGCTATATTCATTCATCCTTCTGCCAATCCAACTCCTTTGTATTACGAACATCAAGTATTGGACTCGAATCTGAGATTTGAGTATAAAGCCTATAAACTCTGGGAAGCAGATGAAAAGCAGTTGGCATCAGATTCGAATCCCTTTGCATTAGCTTTATTAGCAGCCAAACAAGCGATCAACCTGGAGAAAGCTCCAGATGAGCAGAAGTTGAAGTATAAAATTCGATTGATTCGTTTGTTGGCCCAACGAGGATATGACAGAATTTTTACTGAGAAATTGATTAACTTTATTAGGAGATATGTCAGATTTGAAAAGGAAAAAACAGAGAAATTATTTAAGCAAGAATTAGAAAACATCACACCAACATTTACAGCTATGGGAATCAACGAGTATATCGAACATACTATTAGAGAAGAGGGAAGAGAGCAAGGGATCGAACAGGGAATTGAAAAGGGAATCGAACAAGGAATTGAACAGGGAATCGAACAAGGAATTGAAATAGGAAAAGAAGAAACGATGATTAGATCAATTGAAAGTTTACTTCAGTCAAAATTCTTTAAACAAGGAATAATGACTTATGAAGATATAGCGAAGCTCCAGGAGATAGAGGTAGAAAGGGTTAAAGCAATTCATCAAGCCATGCAACAAAAAGGCTCATCTCTAGATAACCCCTGAAAGGGTGATATATATTAACCTGGGGTTTCAACCCCAGGACTAACACTAACAGCTATGGGAATCAACGAGTATATCGAACATACTATTAGAGAAGAGGGAAGAGAACAAGGGAATCGAACAAGGAATTGAAATAGGAAAAGAAGAAACGATGATTAGATCAATTGAAAGTTTACTTCAGTCAAAATTCTTTAAACAAGGAATAATGACTTACGAAGATATAGCGAAGCTCCAGGAGATAGAGGTAGAAAGGGTTAAAGCAATTCATCAAGCCATGCAACAAAAAGGCTCATCTCTAGATAACCCCTGAAAGGGTGATATATATTAACCCGGGGTTTCAACCCCAGGACTAACACTAACAGCTATGGGAATCAACGAGTATATCGAACATACTATTAGAGAAGAGGGAAGAGAAGAAGGAATTGTAGCATCTATTGAGAATCTTTTAATCTCTAAGTTTTTCAAAGAAGGCATCATGACTTATGAAGATATTGCACAGCTTCAAAAAGTACCTGTGGAAAGAGTCAAAGCAATTCATGCAAACATGAAGAATTAAGGGTCATCCTTGGAAAAGCTGGAAGGGAACCATATGATTAACTGAAGTGAAGTAGTCACGATAAAATCTGACAGTGAGTATGAATCCTCCCTTCAAAAGCTTTCCCGAAGATCAAGGGTAATTCAATTGGCATCCTCTCTTACCTATTATAAACATAATATATATCACACCTCCTCCCTATAAGGAATAGAAGCCTGCGCCCCTCTCCGGCTCACAGCAATAGCAGCAGCTTGATGCGCAAACTTTACTGCCTGATCTACAAACATTCCTTCTGACAATCCAGTAACCAAGGCACCATTGAACACATCGCCAGCAGCCGTTGTATCAATCGCGATGGTCGGCTGAGCAGAAATCATTCCCTTAACTCCCGGACTATCTACATAAGCTCCGTTGGCACCTAGCGTAATGATCACTGTTTCAATCCCCTTGTCTCTTAATTGGGCGGCAGCACTCTCAGCAGTCTTTTCATCTACCACTGCTACCCCCGTTAATAATTCCGCTTCCGTTTCATTGGGCGTAAGGATATCTATGGATGACCATAGCTCTTCCGGCAGCGCCTGAGCTGGGGCGGGATTCAGCACGACCATAGCTCCAGCAGATTTAGCCAACTTAGCGGCATGCAAAATCGTTTCTATTGGCGTTTCTAATTGCATCAATATATAGGAAGCTTGAGCTATCACTGCTTGTTTTTGATCTACATGTTCCGGCCACAATTTCCCATTCGCCCCAGGAGCTACAATAATGCTATTCTCACCTTGCCTATCCACAGCAATTAACGCGACCCCAGAAGCAGCATCCTCATCCCGAAAGATGTGTTGTGTATCTATCCCTTCTGATTCGAAATGAGCTACGGCTTGTTGACCAAACATATCGTTCCCTACTTTTGCTATAAATGCCAACTTCCCCCCTAATCGATGAACTGCCACTGCCTGATTCGCTCCTTTTCCCCCTTGATTGATCAGCAAATCTCCTCCTAGAATTGTCTCTCCTGCTTTCGGCAATCGCTCACTCACCACTACAATATCCGTATTAGTGCTTCCTATCACTACAATGCTTTTTTCCATACGCATAGACTTATTCATTGGCACGAAAAATACTCCCCTCTTTCTTCCTTCTGCTCATCAAACAGCATATTTTCCGTTGATTCTCTTAGTGTTGATACCTATTTGGCTAGGATCCAAACTTTATAATTACTACCCCAATGTTCTTACCCCACATATCTCATTCAAATATGATAAATTTAACTTATGGATGAAGAATGATGTACAAAATTCATTTATTCATATGTTAACAGACACAACCCCATCACCACCACCTAAGCTCAACCCCATGAAATATCGACTTCTTTTGGCCCAGACATATCTCATGCTCTTCCTCCTTTCTTCTTGTAGTTTTTGGACCAATGGGCCGAAGCAGCATATTCTCTCCCCTACTTATATACTTGAAGAAGCCACCGTTCACCCTCAACTCAAAGGCATCTGGAAATCTATAGGAGATGGATACATTTGGGATGCTTCAGGAGATAGTATTTTTCTATATAGCTATACTTCAAATTATTGTTTTCGAGAAGAAAATCGCTACCTGGAACAATTGATGCATACAGAATCTACATTTTATGACCAAAAAGATACACTTTATATCTATTTGGCGGATTATGGAGAAAAAACATCACAATTGATGCCTCCACGTGCTTTTGTGAAGATAGAGCGACTTCCAGAGAATTGTATAGATAGAGAACAATTATGGAACCTCAACCCAAATATAATGCTAGATCTCTTCTTCGAGCAACTCATAGAAAATCATGCCTTTAGTAAAGAGCGAGGAATTCATTGGGACTCTATTCAATCTGCATATCAAAGCAGGCTAAATGATACTACTTCTCAGGACTCATTGTTTCGGCTGATGGGAGAAATAGTGACGTTGACCAAGGATCATCATACCAAAGTGATCAGTCTTGCAGGCCAAACGCTCCAATACAGAAAAGTTCCCTCAGGTGATACGGTGTATCAATCCTTCCTACAACAATCAGATATCACAGAGGTGGATGCTTATTACGGATCATTCTTCCAAACAAGTTATACCAATATCACAGATAGCTTGCTTCAGGGAAAAGGTTACAAAGTAGCAAATGATAAGTTGGAATGGGGTAAGCTCAATCCTGGACTGGGATACATTCACATTCATGGATTTGCAGGATTTAGTCGTGCCAATCATTCAAGAAAACGACAACTGGATAGTATCAATTATTATATGGAGCAAATAATTGATTCATTAAAAGATACGGAAGCAATGATTGTTGATCTAAGCTTCAACTTTGGGGGCTTTGATGCAGCGGCATTAACTGTAGCGAGTTATTTTACGGATCGTCCCGTGATGGCCTATCAAACGCAAGTATTTTCTCAGGGACAATTTTATGATAGGGAAAGTACAATGATCTATCCCGCCAAGGAAATCCAGTATACAAAGCCAGTGTATGTGTTTACTACGGACATTACCAGAAGTGCAGCGGAGGGATTTGCTATGGGCATGAAAGCGCTCCCTCATGTAACTACCGTGGGTACTTCTACCTTAGGTATTCTTTCCGGCATGTTGGGTAAATCTCTGGGAAATCCATATCTAACGATCTCTAACCAACGGTTGATGTCATCAGATGGAAACTATGTTGAAGTGAGGGGTGTACCTCCTGACATTGAGTTGAATGTATTTACGGTGGGTAATGTATTTAATGCTCACATGGAAGCCATACGTAAATTGATAGAGAGGTTGGAGTAGATATATGGTCCTACAAAACTCTTGCCCCCGTATGACTTTTGTTATCCCTTTCTCTTTACTTCCTTCTGACCTTAGTGATAGATGAAAAGGAATAGTTATGACTGAACACCAAATTTCTTATATATTGGCACAACAAGCTTTCCCGGAATTAGATCCCCATCCTTCCTGTATAGAAACTCATATTTCCTGGATTATCCTTACCCGAGAGCATGCCTACAAAATTAAAAAACCAATACAGTTAGACTTTCTGGATTTTTCAACTCTGGAAGCAAGAAAAGCCTGTTGTATCAAAGAAGTGGTATTGAATAAACGATTGGCCCCTCATATGTACATAGATACTGTGCCTATAAAAATGGTGAAAGACCATGTTCATATAGGGGACCAAAGAGAATTCTTTACGCCGGAAGAAGCCCAGCGCTTGTTGTTGACGAATTTACATATGACCACCAAAGGACAGGTAATTGACTTTGCAGTAAAGATGAAGCGTATGGATAATCATTTGAAAATGGATCAGATGTTGTCTCGTGGGTCCGTTACCCCACTCCATTTAAAGAAATTAGCTGAGGTAATAGCCAATTTTCATAAGGAAGCTACCATCAATGCACCTGTTGGATGGATAGCTCAAATGAAGGACACCTTTAATGGTATAGGGCTTATGGCGGAAGAAGTAGGTCAACAGCTGGGGGATTCCTTTCAACAACTTATCACTTTAGCCATAGCAACTTCGGATCATTTTCTCAAAAAATACGAAAAACTACTCAATAGGCGTATCAGTCAGGGCTTTATCAGAGATATTCACGGAGATTTTCACGCAGGAAATATCTTTTTGACAGATACACCTACCGTTTTTGATTGTATCGAGTATAATGATGAATTCAGGACGATAGATGTACTAAACGAGATTGCTTTTCTGTGTATGGATCTGGAAAAATATGGGAAGAAGGAATTAAGCGACATCTTTTTACAATCCTACCTCAGCCTATTTCCCTCCTTGAAAACTCCATTTGAGGAAAAGTTATTTCTCTATTATAAGTTGTTTCGTGCCAATGTTCGTGCGAAAGTAGAATTTATCAGGGTATCACAAATGGATAACGGCCCGGAAAAAACGGCTGAGATGGAGCATATGTTTTCATATTTCCGACTGATGAACACTTATCTGGATGAATGGCATGATGAAAAGAAGAACCAATCTGTTTCTTGTACCTGCAAGTCTTGTAAATGCGTTGAGTTAAGGCAATTGAAGGCTGAATTTGATCTAGTTTCAGAAAACACTTGACGAAAACCTTTAAGCCTGCCAGGCAGATTCCCACCGATGAACGGCTAAGCTCGACCTGGCATATGATTTACCTTTATCCTATCAAGAAAGTTCTCCAAGGAAGGTTTCTACTAAAAGAAGAAACCCAACCTAAAGATGATGTTATTAAATTCTTCTGACCTTGCATACAAGAGATTTACTGCTACAGTGGAATAGGGAGCAATTAATATCCCTCCACCATATCCTGTATGAAACTGGTCAGAATTTTCTCCTTCCAGCCAGACTCTACCATAATCAAAGAAGCCAATGATACCTAAACGAAGAGGTAAAAAATAATTCTTACTTTGGTACAAGGGGATTCTTAACTCAGTATTGTGAAAAAAGGCATCATCGCCTGCAAATCGTTCTCCTCTAAAGCCCCTTAAATTACTCCTGCCCCCAAGAGTATTGGCCTGGAAAAACTCATATTCCCCCTGGTTAGTAGCATATCCTGCACGCGAGGCGAAAATCATTTTCAATGGAGACTTAATATAATGGTAGATCGACGCTTCCGTTTTAAATTGAAAGAAGTTTCTGTCCATATCTTCGGCGTTTACATACCATCCTGTATTTACTTTAAATTGAAATCCTCTGGTGGTAACTAAGGAATTATCCCTCGTATCCAGATGATAAAAAAATCTTAGCCCTGTATAGTGTTTGACAGTAAAATCTTCGGGGCCAAGACCTGATTCTTCCCTGGTCACAAATCTGCCTTCCGTATCTTCAATTTCCGTCAATTCATATATCGGCCCCAGTTTGAGTAAATGTGTTTGATTGTTAAAGGTTCTTTTGAAACCGGGATATATGCGAACTCCGTTGAATCTCACCCGATTAATGTCAAATTCATCATCAAATTCCTGGGTATAAACGGTTTCATTACCTAAGCCAAAGAAATTATATACAAAGAAAGGAGCATTAGTCAGTCCATCGATATGGAAGTCATATTTGCCTAAAACACCAATAAAATCCCCTGTATAACTGGCCTGAAAAGCTCTGGTAGCCACAGCAAAAGTAGCTGAGATTTGTTGTTTACTCTTATAGGGTTCTTTTCTAAAACCTTGTCGGGTCCAGGTAATCCCTCCCCCTAAAGTAATTCCATCATCTCTGTTAAATCCTGGATAAGCTAATGGTAAATAGCTATTTAGTTTAAATGCTTTGCGATCGTAAATGTTCACCGAAGCATCCTCATCCGTATTATCTTTAGCTTCCGTACCAAAATCAAATGTATTCCCTTCTTTTGTATCATAAACAATGGTCCGTTTCCCTCCTCCAACCCTGGATTTATCTACTACTTCATCATCATCCAAACCGCCAATAATTCTAATCAGTATTCCTTTCTTTGCTTCTCCCTGCACGTTAAATTGATCATCTCCTTTGAGTCCATAAAGCCTAACCTCCTTAGTTTCCGAACGATGAAATACCCTATCATAAATGTTTCTTTTTTCTTCCCCTTTTTTATTCAGGTGTATCACTTCTACTCTGGTATCCGAATCATTGACTCTGGTAACGCGAAATAATTCTCTATCTTCACTTCCTACCACATCCACTTCTCTGGCCAAATAGGTATAATATCTCGTGGCAAATTCATCCAGTTTATCTCTCCTCACTTTCAGTTTATCGATAATTTCAGCTCCGTTTAAGTTGAACAATGTGTCGGGCCATCTTTGTATAGCATCTTCAATTATGTCATCCGTCAACGAAGTTTTCATATCATTTGCCATTTCCTTCCAATCTTCCTCATTTTGTTCGTTGAGAAAGGTTCTGTCAAAAAATCGAGCATTGAAAGCTAGTCCCTGAATGTCTCTGATATCATAATCAAAATCCTGGAACATTCTTGCTCCCCATTCTCTCGTTAGTAAATAGGGGATAAATCCATCTACTGATAAAAACACCTGATCTCTGTCTCTTGGAATAGGTCTGTATACATCTTTACCATCCTCTTTGAATTCTGCCCAACGCCATTGATCGTCATGTCTATCCCAATCTCCTAACCACAAGTCCAGAATTCGCGCCCTTAGCACCGCTTTTTGATCTACTTTATTGTCATTAGATTCTTTTAAGTTTCTCAATAGAGCTCTGGTAGAAATAATTTCTTTCCCTCCTCCAAAGTAAGGGCTGGCGTTTCCTTCTTTTGGCTCTTCAGGTCGCTCTTCTATTAAATATACCTGGTCTCCAAAATCATTTATGTATTCTCCCAAGGCTACTTGTTTGGGGACATAGTAAAATGTGGGAACTGTATGAAAAACACCGGCAGCCTCTGCCAGGGTAGGAATGACAGCTGCTCCATATGGATGGGACATCGATAATTCATCCTGAGCAATTTCCTGAACGACCGTATTCTTAGCAAAGTCCGGGATCAAAAGAGAAATATCTTTTTTTACAGATCGCATGACATATTCTTTTCCCTGAGGATTTACTAATCTCAGGGATTTAGTTTGAATTCCTCCCCCTTTCTTAATCGGTGTCAATCCTCCATGCAACTCCTCTAAATTAGCTACGGGAAATTTAATAGGAGCGGTCCATGCATCTCTATACAACTTCCCAAGTAATTTTCGTTTAGTTTTTCCTGCAGAATAGATATCATCAGCTACAGCGACTGTACTATCTTGTTGAACGATTTCCTCAATTGCTTTAGAATCCACAGCAGTCTCCATTTTTGCCTGATCAGCATCCTTAATTTTATTTCTGAATAATAATTCTCCCTCGTTTCCATCATTGATAGGATGCCACATCTCTATCCAGACTTCTCCATTTTCGTAATAAAGAATTTTTGAAAATCCTTTTTTAGCAACCCCAAAGTCCGCATCTGAATTAGCCCTTAAAAATGAGGTTTGGCTGGCAGAACCACTTCCTATATAATATCGATCACTCTTCACCACATTAACCACCCTAAATCCCGCCTGATCGGAGTGGAACTGAAGAAGATGTTCATGTCCAGAAGCAAATACAGCATGCCCTATGTCGAAAGTTAAATCTGATACTAAATCTATAAACTTCTGATAATCAGCATGAGGGATATCTTGAGGAAAAGCCCCGGCATTTTTAAGGGCAGGATAAATAGATCCTATGCCCGGAAGAGGTATAAAAAGACCTGGATTAAGGGCTGTTAAAGGAAAAACGTGATCACTAAATGAAGCGTAACCTCCATGCGGCCCTCCACTCATTAACGGATGATGAAATGCGATAATAAAATCTCCATCATCATATTCATCAAAAATTTCTGCCAACTTATCCCTGAGTTCATAACGGGTATCTACTTTACAGCCTTTGTTCATGTCCGTTTCTTTGGACCAATCCTGCAAAAACCACTGAGAATCTAAACACACCAGCGTAAGATCTTTTTCTAGCTCGACCACTCCCGGATCTCCACAAGCTTCTCCAGGTTGAAAAGCATCTTTATCCTCAAGCACTTGCTCTATATATTCCTCCTGCCTAAGAACAGCTTCTCTTCCTCCGGCTTTAGCATCGTTCCAATCTTTATTTCCTGCTATGAAATACGTTTTACCTGCAAAGTTTTTTACTATATCAAGTTGAGCATCGATCATCTCTTCAGCTTGAGCTCTTCGAGGATGATCTTTCGCTGGCATTCCATGGGGAACAATATTATTTCCCAGAAAGACGATAGATGAATGTTCGTCTAATGAGCTTAACTCTTGTTGTATAAGGTTAAGGGTAGGCTCATTCGCTGCAAGTCCTTTCTTTCCTACATCACCGACTAACAATACTGTATGCTTAATATCCTGGGCAGCGGATGGTCGTTTTGATTCCCAATTATTATACTTAGGATCTACAAATGCCCTTTTAAACTGGCAACTATTACATAAGATACTCAGACATACCAACACCCAAAAGGATGTTCTCGATCTTAACAAAATCTTCTTAGGCTCCATATCTATTACAATGACAAGACACAAATATGAAAATCTTTTGTGGAAAGTTAAAGGGAAAGATAAAAACGAAATGTCTTTTGGGGTATGAAAAAGGGACAAAATCCATCCAAAGCTCAATAGTAACTGTATATACAGTAAGTCTCACCACTAATCACATGAACTATATTAAATAATCGTTAAAAAAAATAGATTTGAATATAATCAATTATGAATAAAGGAATAGAACATATAATCAATACACACAGGTATTAATGAATTTTGGGTTTAGGGTTGTTTTATTTATGGATGATGGGCGGCTGGAATAACATTCTGGCCGTTTTTTTATTTTCATGCAATCTAATAAAATTCCATGAATTATAAGAATATACCACTCATCTTTTTTATACTGCCATTCAGTCTTGATAATCTACCACTCATGAAGAGACAGATGATCTTATTTGTATATATTTTTTAATTTGTAATATATTCTTAAAGAATATAACAGTGTATTAATTAAGAGTGTTAAAGACTAAGAATTTACGCAATGAGTTTCCTGGCTATCTATTTTTTAGTTTTCCTATGCGTAATCCTGTTTATCCCCATTTGCTATGGGGTAATGAAGAGAGTTTCTGTAGTAACAGTTACGAGGAACGATGTAATAGCCCTGGGAAGCTTCTTAGTTAAAACAATTGTTGTATTCGCAGCCTTTATTTTTATAGATATCACTTTACAGGATTCGGAACACGATTTCATCAAGAATAAGGATGAATATGTTATTACACAAGAAGAAAAGGTTTATCGAACTGATCATTCGGAAGAAAACGAGACTAATACTTTTTTACTACTGAGCTGGTTAAAATAATTTTCACCAACTTCTTCTCCTTCTTCTTCTTCCTATTCCAAGTACACCTAAAATACCTCTCGTCAATTCTCTCGCCACCGTTCTGCCTATTTGCTTTGTCAAAGTATGGTCAGCTATTTTTTCTATGGTTGATTTCTCTTTAGATCTTCTTTTAGAATACTGTTTACGAGCTTTTTCATTTTGCTCTTTTAGTTTTTGTTGTTCTTCTTCCTTCTGTGCCTGCTCCATTTTTTCAACAAGAATCTCATAAGCACTTTCCTTATCTAAATCTTCGTTGTACTCACGTACTAAAGAAGAATTGTTAACTAATTGAGTAATTTCAGAAGAAGAAAGAATATCCATTCTGGATTCAGGTGCTCTTAACAAGGTATGTACTAATGGCGTTGGGATACCTTTTTCATTTAATGCTGTGACGAGTGCTTCTCCTATTCCCAGAGAGGTTAACGATTCTGATATATTATAATAATCGGTCAAAGGAAAGTTTTGGGCAGCCAATTTAATCTGCTTCCGATCTTTTGCGGTAAAAGCCCTTAAGGCATGCTGTATTTTGAGTCCCAACTGACCGAGTACTTCATCTGGTATATCTGCCGGATTTTGGGTTACGAAATAAATTCCTACTCCTTTGGAACGGATAAGCTTAATGATAGCTTCAATTTGATTCATCAATTCGTCAGAAGCTTTTTCGAATAATAGATGTGCCTCATCTATAAATATGACTAGCTTGGGTTTAGGTAAATCTCCCTCTTCCGGAAAGCTTGCATAAATTTCCGCCAATAAACTCATCATAAAAGTGGAAAAAAAGTGAGGCCGATCCTGCAGATCCAGCAGTCTCACTATAGAGACGATTCCCCTCCCATTATCATCCACTCTTGTGAGATCCTCTACATCAAAAGATCTTTCTCCAAAAAAACGTTCCGCTCCTTGTTGTTCCAGCGTTATTAATCTTCTCAAAATCGCCCCTGTAGAAGCTGGATAAATTTTCCCATAATCTTTTTCTACCTCTTCCTTTCCATCATAGGTCAGATATTGCAGGGTTTGTCTAAAGTCCTTTAAATCTACTAAAGGTAATTTATTATCATCACAATATTTAAATACAATAGAGACAATACCAGACTGGGTCTCGTTAAGATCAAGGATTTTAGAAAACAGGACAGGTCCGAACTCAGAGACAGTGGCTCTTAGTCTGACACCTGGCTCATCTGATAGGGTTAAAAGCTCAACGGGCGAAGCTCCAGATCTAAAAGGGATACCAATTTGTACATGTCTCTCATCAATTTTGGGGTGGCCCTCACTTTCTGCTGCTATCCCGCTCAAATCTCCTTTCATATCCATTAGTAAAGAAGGCACTCCTTCCTGAGATAATTGTTCCGCCAGTATTTGCAAAGATTTAGTTTTCCCTGTTCCAGTAGCCCCCGCGATTAATCCATGTCTATTCATTGTCTCCAAAGGGATTTTCACCAATGTCCCCGTCTGCGCTTCTCCTTCAAGCATTGCAGCGCCTAATATAATTGTCTTTCCTTTAAATGTATATCCTTCATTGACGGATTGAATAAATTGATCTCTCATGCTGGAATGGCTATCGCTTTATTTTTTGTATTAATCTCAAATATTTGAATGGATACAAGTTAGTCTTTTTCAATTTTGTGAACAACTTTGCCATAGTTAAGCGTACTTCTATTCTGCCAGTCAGAATTAAAATAAGAATTTATGAGAAAAATACGGTGGTGGTATAGATCTATGATTGGCGTATCGATCCTTGGAATGCTTGTTTACCTTTATGTAAAGATAAGCTCACTAGGTTTTTTTGCTCATATAAATAACTATCAACCCTTTCACTGCGACTATTTTCACCATATCCCAGGACCAGAAGATATGGTTCTGGATGAGCGCCTATCCATTCTGTATATAGCAGGACTCGACCGAAGAAATCTTGGCAATTCGTCAGAAGGAACTCTCTATTTTTTGGATTTGGCGGATTCCAGTCATGTACCAGAACGTATGGCCCTCCCCATTTCATTCCCATTTCACCCACATGGTATTAGCGCATATACATCACCATCAAATATGTTTTATCTGTTTGTCATCAACCACCGTACTGAGGTAGAACACACCATAGAAATCTTTAGAAGAGATTCTATTACGACATTTGCACATATCCGCACCATTGAAGATGCGCTTATTTCTTCGCCCAATGATCTAACAGCTACCAGCGATAGTACTTTTTATGTAACTAATGATAGCAAGGTTCGGTCCACCCTTATGCGAAGTTTGGATGTATTTTTCCAGTTGAACATGGGAACCGTTTTATATTTTGATGGACAGTGCGTTCACGAAGTGATCTCTGGCTTAGGATTTCCTAATGGAATAGCGTTGAGTACCTCAAAAGATAGTTTGTACGTTAGTGAAACGATTGGTGGAAAATTGGGCATATACAGGATTATGAACACCCCAGAAAAAGTAACGGAATTATCCCGTTATCAGATAGGCGTGGGCTTGGACAATATCTATGTTCATTCACCTCATCGGCTTTACATACCTTCCCAACCCAATCTTATGGCATTAGCAAGACATCGGAAAGAAGGTAGTCCTTCCCCTTCCGTCATATTTATGGTAGATGTAGGCACAACCCCTATTGCCATTGATACGATCTATTCGGACGATGGCGCTTCCTTATCGGCCGCAAGTAGTGTTGCAATATGGAGGAATAAATTCTATATAGGCGTAGGCTATGACTCTGTTTTTTGTAAATGCAATTTTCCTGACAATTCTACTCCACCACAATAGAAAGATGTCTGCATTCTATACAACTTCTGTGGCCCCCATTTCTATCCACTTTCCATCTGCTCTAATCAGGTCTATTAACCGATCTACTGCCTCGGCCGTTGGAACAGCTTTTTCTACTACTGTTTTTCCTCTATATAACGCAATCTTTCCTGGTCCTACTCCTACATATCCATAATCTGCATCTGCCATTTCTCCAGGTCCATTAACGATACATCCCATAATTCCAATTTTTACTCCTTTTAGATGTTCTGTACGTTTTCTTATTCTGGCGGTAGTTTCCTGCAGGTCGAATAGGGTACGTCCACAGGAAGGACAAGAAATATACTCCGTTTTAGTTATTCTCAATCTGGATAGCTGTAACATCCCAAAGGCAGCTTTGAGCCTAATTTCGTCTGCTTCTTCCAACCATATCCCTTCAATTAACCCATCTACTAGTAATGTACTGCCATCTGAAGCCTGTGCCAGTTGAATTTTAGCCTGTTGGTCTATTTTAATATCATCGGGAACATGCTGATCATCATAGTAGGAAAAATCCGTTCTATGTTTCATCTTGATCAATATCGGACGATGTAATCCTGCCTGCACCAAGCGATATACAATTTCTCTCCAATCATAGGTAGGTATCGCCTCATCAGAATAAATAGCAAAAACGACCTTGTCAAATTCTTCTTTGCGTTCAACAACTTGATTCACCTCACCTATGGTTAATTGGACCATATTCAATATATCACTTTGGGTTCCAGCTGTCAAAAATTCGGATACATTCGTGAAGAAAGGGAATACTTCTTTATCCTTATGCAATAATTGCCAGGTAGAATAATTGTAAATCTGTTTGAGGCCACCTGGTAATTCGTAAACAGGGACATGATCACCCAGGTAGACAAAGTCTGTGGCAATATCAGAGAAGTTGTATTTATCAAGGGCTGGAATATATGTATAACCGACTGGTGCCAAATCTTCTGCGGAATTACATTTATGCCTGATATCAGCTACTACTCTGGGTACCTGCTCACCGCCTATATTCACTAATTCATTGGTCTTCCTTCTGTCAAATGCATATGGATCAAAAGGCAGTAAGATGCTTTCCTGTTCTTCTTGTTGATTTTTTCTGTTCAGATGAGCCTGATTAATATAATGACTTACCAAAAAGTCTGCTACGGGCATTTCATGCTCTGGTTCTTCCGTCAAAGATACTCTTACGGTATCACCTATACCATCCATCAATAAAGTGGCGATCCCTAAAGCAGATTTAATTCTACCATCTTCTCCTTCTCCTGCTTCTGTCACGCCTAAATGCAGGGGATATACCTGTTGGCGCTCCAACATTTGCTGCATCAACAATCGGTAAGCCTGAACCATCACCTGAGGATTTGAGGCTTTCATCGAGATGATAATATCGTAATACCCATGATCTTCGCATATTCGTACGAACTCCATTGCTGATTCCACCATTCCTTCAGGAGTATCGCCATATCTGCTCATGATTCTATCAGATAAGGATCCATGATTCGTACCAATTCGCATGGCTGTCCCTTCTTCTTTACAAATTTTCACCAAAGGGGAGAATCTTTTGTATATCCTATCTAATTCTGACTGATAAGACTCATCTGTATAGTCAATTTCCTTAAATTTTTTCTTATCCGCGTAGTTACCCGGATTTACCCTTACTTTTTCTACGATTCGAGCAGCGATTTCTGCGGCATTTGGAGTAAAATGGATATCTGCTACTAAGGGAACCTTAACGCCTCGTCTATGAAGCTCATCTCTAATTTCCTTTAAATTGTGAGCCTCGTTTTTACTTGGTGCTGTGATACGAACATATTCACAGCCTGCATTCACCATTCTGATTGATTGCTCTACCGTACCTATGGTATCCATCGTATCAGTAGTAGTCATAGATTGAATTCGAATAGGGTAGTTTCCTCCTAATGGAACATCTCCAATATGTACTACTCTACTGGGAATGCGTTGATAAGACAAATGAGACAAACAATAAAGTGTTGATAGATCCATATGCTAATTGTAGGCTTATTCGAAAAAGATAAATATCATATAATGACTAAGTTCAGGGGTAAATTTAAGCGGAAATCAAGAGATAAAAAAAATTCCTACCATCCCTGTGACATATTAACTTCTCATCTGGGCAAGATGAAAAAAAAAGCTATCAATAATCTCACAATACAAATTTCAGCGTAAAAACATGTTAAGATTACTGTTCTTTTGGCTAGTAAACTAATATGGGTAGATGTAGTTTTAAAAAGATTCGAGTGAAAATTGAAATTATCGAGGTGAATTTTTGAATTGTATTGATCAATTTTTGAAATCTTGAGTAAAAATTTTAAAAACTGCGGCACAAAAATTGAAACCTTATCCCTAAAATTTAAAAATGAGACATAAAAATTACAAATAAGGACACATAAGATTAAAAAAACAGTTATTTTTATATATAAAATTTATACATAAAAAATTATCAAGGAGTAAAATACGGATATGAGTTGAAGTTCTTGTTAAATATTATCCTCAAGAGACACAGAATTACCTCCCTTGGTTGTTAGCAATTGAACCTTTAAAAGAATAGTATATGGACTTGTACAAGATTATTAGTCAGTTGACAGAAGAAGAATTCACTGAAATTTACAATAATTTCACTGCTAATAAGGCGGATAAAAGTGCTGCTTTTTTGAAAATCATCCGAGAAAATCCTGAATCACCGGATAAAAAGTTTTTAGCAGAATTTGACATCTCCCCTTCTGCATTTTACGTGCTTAAATCCAGATTGAACCAGAAGATAGAAACCTATTTATTAAATCGCGTAGGAGATCCGAATTTACACGTCATGAGGCGCGTATTGAGTGTCAATGATCTTGTATTTAATAATCCGAGAGAGATTTCTGTAGCAGCATTGAGAAAGCTGGAGAAGGAATTATTAAAATTTGATTTTCCATATGGTTTAATGATTGTATATAAGGAGCTTCAAAATCTTCATGCGTTTGACGAAAATCATACCTATTTCAAAAGCAGATACAATCAACAAGTAGCCTACGCAGTTGCTATGGACAAGGCAGTGGATCTTGTCGTTCAGTTTTTCCGTTCTTACGATGCCTTTTTCTTGTCCAGGAAGGATAAAGATCATTCAGATATGATCACCACGATGGAAAAAATTGACAATTTAAATAATCTGTATGATTCTCATCGTTTATACATTTTCAAAGCAATCATTCACATCTTTGCCAAATTGTTTATCGAAATTCCCGATACGATCAGATGTGAGCTGGAAGATACTGAGCGGATGTTTGAGCGCTCTTTCGAGATATTAGGAGAATACAAGGATGATTCTTTTTATTTAAATATCAATATTCTGTTCAACTTCCTTCGCTTTATTTATTACGAGAACAATAACATCAGAGATAAGTCTAAAATTTACTTCGAAATCCTCGATTATAAGATTGACGAATTATTAACGCGCTATCATTTCAATGCGAATACTTCTCTGTTTTTATTCAGAAAATTGAGATACCACATCAGGACCAATACGGTTGAACAATTGATTAAAGACATTGACAATTACATCCTCCAAATTGAAATGGAACCTTACCGAATCACCTTCTTTATCAATTATCATCTATTCCTCTCCTACGCATATTTCTACAATAAAAATTATAAGAAATCTGCCCGAATATTATACAATGTTCGCAACGAGGTCAACTTAAGGAAGACCCTGCATATGGATATTGAGGTCAAGTTCTTCCTGGCCTTGAATTATGTTTTATTAGAAGATTTTGACCTTGCTAATCAGCTTATCTTAAGTTTACAGAGGCAATTACGCAAGGCTTCCATGGCAAAGTACGATCATGCTAAAGTATTATTAAAGATTTTAAGTGTTGCTTTGGGAGGAAAGCCAAGGACAAAGGTGAAAAACCTAAGAGCGAATATTGATAAGTGGAAAGAAGTAAATGTAGGAAGATATGCATTGTTGGAGGAAATTGATATGGAGGAAGTATTTCTGCAGGAAGAGGTAAGCACCTTAGCTGTTTGAAATTAGTTTATCCGCTTAGTAAACAAAAAAGAGAATGCCATAATTAAGGCATTCTCTTTTTTTGCTAGTTGACGAAATATTGTACTTGTAAATCAATCTTTTAAAAAAAGCGGGTAATTGGTTTATGATTCATAAACATGGTAAATAAACTCAGCTTATAAGATTGAAAAAATGATAAAGTAAAAACCAAGGATGTCTTTAGATATACATCCTTACCATTTTTTGAAAGATAAATCTCAGAAATAAGAGCTTTAGTTTAGTAAATATTTTACACAGTAATTGCTTCTAGGTAGCGCGCATTTAATGGTTTATTCAGATATTTTTTCACATACTTGCTACTTGCAGCGCGATCAATATCTTTAGGGCTAATAGAAGAAGAAAGCATGATGATTTTACACTTATCGAGAACTATTTCTGAAAACTTTTCAAAGTCTTCCAAAAATTGAAAACCATCCATGATAGGCATGTTGATATCCAGGAACACAATCTCAGGGAGGTTTTTCTCATCATTTTGATTAGCCTCTAAAAACTCCAATGCCTCTTGCCCTGTCTGGAATACAAGTATTCGATCTGCAAAGCTGTTTGCCTCAATAATCTTTTCATTAATAATGTTGTCAATCTCGTTATCGTCAACCAGCATGACACTATTGTACGTAGCCATATTCTGATATGATATTAGTAATAAATAAATTACCTATTATAAAAATCATTTTAAAATAGAAAATATGTGGGACTTCATCATCTGAGCATAATAGAAGTCATGTAAGAATTATTACATATCCAACTCACCCACAATCACATGAGGATCGTCATCTAAATAAATCCCTAATGAGAAACGCTTAACTTTCTCTTAATCAACTAAAAATAACACCTTATAAAAATATTCTCCTGAGGAAATGATTTTAGGCAGGGAATGAAAATTACATCCAGGGTGTTAGTTTTTTTTCGAAAATGTTGGACTAACAAACTCTTTAAAAAGGAAGATCATCATCATCCATCTTTGTAACATCTAATACATCAGGTGGAGGAGATGGTGCAGGGGCATTAAACCCTTGATTCTGCTGAACGGGAGTAATTCTCCATGCATCCAGGCTATTGAAATACTTTGTCTCTCCCTGAGGGCTGGTCCATTCCCTTCCTCTGAGGTTAAATTCCACCTCCAACATACTTCCTGGCTGATAGGAGTCAACCATTTCACAATTGTTCTGTATCAATTGGAAAGATATGTATTGAGGGTATTGAGGATTATCAATATACTCTATGACAAATTCGCGCTTTCGGAATGTATCTGTAACTTGTTTCGTATCGAATTTCTTATGTAGTTTTCCTTGAATCTTCATCTTAGGCGATCATTTTGACAAAAATACACTTGCACGTTGAAAATCAAAAAGGATAAAAGAGTTAACTCACAATTTATTCTTGATCAGAGGTAAAATTGCTCAAATCTCCATCAATGAGTTGCTCTACTTTCCATTCAGCTTTGTCAAGATATTCCTGACATGATTGTATTAACTCATTCCCTCTGGTAAAAAGGCTTATTTGTTCATCAAAATCGTTAATCTCTTTTTGCATTCGTTGGACGATCTGCTTCACTTCACTGAGGGCATCCTCTAATGAAAATTCATCTTTCTGTAGATTTTCTTCTGACATAACTCTATGTTAAACGTTTAATCTCTGATTCTATCTGCCCATTAGACAGGATAGTATTTATTTCATCACCTTCTTTTATCTCATTAGCATTTCTTATGACTTTTCCATTATAAGTAGTAATTGAATAGCCCTGCTTAAGAATCGCGGTCAAATCCATACTTTCCAGCTTAGCCGCTAATATGTTTAGTGTCTGTCTTCTCTGATTGATCCATTCTTTCATATACTGGTTCAGTCTGAAGCTCAGATCATCTAAGGATTGCCTTTTGTAATTAATAAAGTGCTGGAGCTGGTGCCTTAGATTCGCTTTCGCTTGTGCCAGTCCTTCAATAATTAAGCTCACCTCCGGTACAGATTGTTCAGCAGCAGCTGTAGGAGTCGATGCCCTTACATCGGCCACAAAGTCAGCAATAGTAAAATCCGTTTCATGACCGATTCCGCTAATCACAGGGATAGAAGAATGAAAAATAGCCCTTGCTACCCCTTCTTCATTAAAATTCCATAAATCTTCAATAGAACCTCCTCCTCTGGCCAGAATGATCAAATCGGCCCTTATGCCTTGAGCAGTGACTAAACTTCCTATGATACTATCTTTGCCATGTACTCCCTGCACCACTGTAGGAATAACGACTATATGAACATGGGGAAATCTTCTGTATAGTGTTCTAAGGATATCTCTAACAGCTGCTCCGGTAGGAGAGGTAATTACAGCTATTTTCTTAGGAAAGATGGGCAAAGATTTTTTATGAATAGGATCAAATAAACCCGCTGCCTGCAATTGCTCTTTTAATTGAAGAAATCGAATGTATAAAGTTCCTACGCCTTCCTGTTTGATACTTCTAACGACTAACTGATAATATCCTCTGGGAACATAAACATTGATACTTCCAGATAAGGTCACATGATCTCCTTCTTTCATTCTGGTAGCATGCTGGGCATAGGTTTTAAACATCACACATGAAAGCTGAGATTTTGTATCCTTAATAGCAAAATATACGTGCCCTGATCTATGGTAGGTAAGATTAGATATCTCTCCACTCACTGAAATATCTTGAAGACCAGAATCATCCTCTAACTTAAACTTAATGTATTGGGTAAGTTCTTCAACGGAGTAGACTTCTTTCACAAGTGTTGATTTGCAGGTTAATAAACGTGAATACTAACTTACTGCAAATATTAAGAATTTGGTCAAAAAGATTACTACTTAGACACGATCAATTTTCGGGAGGTAAGAATTTCATCTGCTGTTTTCATGTAAATGAAGTAAACTCCAGAGTTCAATTGGCTGGTGTTAATTTCAATGGTTCCTTTAGGATCAATAATTTTATGAGAAGCAGCAACATTACCTATAAGATCTAAAAGAGTTAATACAACTTCACCAGTATTTTTAGGAAGTTCGTAATCTAATTTTGTATGCGATCTCGCAGGATTTGGGTAAGGATTAGATAATAAAGTTAATCTATCTATAGGTTCGACAGTAGCTGTGGAAAAAGATGTTAATGTATTGCCAGAGGCTATAACTATTTCATCAGATGAAGACACCTGAATGATCGAGGAAAAAGGTTGAAAAGGAGAAGACGATAATAGTATATGCTGTCCCATCAAGACACCCGAGCTAAACAACATCACAAAACATAATATAGTAACAATTCTCTTCATACTAGTTGTCGTTTCAATCCATAAACTTTTAAACAAATACTATTCCACTTTAATATTAATAGTATTTTTAGGGTAAAAGGTTACAAATAAATTGAAAAAAAGTCGTTCTTAATTATCAACCAGGCTAATTGAAGTATTGGAACCGTAAACCCATCCTACTAAATCTTCATGTTTAATTTGGTACCAATAATCTTCCATACTATCAACAACGGACTGAGGACCTTTTCTTATAACTTTGCAAAGAGTTCCTACCTCTATTTGACTAAGAATATTTTCCTCTTTCAATTCTGGTATTTTGTATATCTGTGTATTAGGAACAGTAATACGTAATTCTTTGCTGGAATCATTTTTAGCCACTTTGGGCATCTCTTTCTTGGTCGCACTTGAACCCACAGACTTTAATTTCCTAATATTCTTGCTGACGAGATCAATTAAGTTAGAACCTGAGCTCTTTTCATCTTGTAAAATGGATTCCAGTTTTTCTTTTCTCGCCTGGCCTGATGAGGTTCTGATGGCACGATTTAACTTTAACGCTAATCTCACGTCCTCAGGAACTCTGGAAATATGGTTTCTTGCATTGATCCAACCACTTTTCTCTCTTTCTATTCCTACAAGTTTCATCCAATCATCTTTCTGATCTTCCAAAACAGCTATTTCTCCTCTTTTAAATAACTCATCCTTAAAAGTCATCTGATCCGGTCTCCTAAATAGCTCCACATCTTTAGTGACAGCTACCAACTCATTGCCTTCTACAAAAAGATATTGATTTACCCACCCTTCCTGACCATCAGACAATCGAACTTTCATGTATGTTCTATTTTCTCCAGCGATAAAAGAAGTGGTGTCCAACATCTCAACTCTCTCACCAAAATAAACTGTGGTTAAGTATTTAATACTGGATCTTCGACCTGGTTCTTCCCTTAAACCAGCACCATCCCATAATGAAATCGCTAATTTATCCAGCACTGAATCTTCTCGGGAAGACTCTTCGTTATTAGCCTTTGCATCCAGCTGATCTAATCTAAGATCACATGAATAAACAAACAGTCCGAAAAGTAATAGTGCGGAATAGGATAAAATTCGCATCATTCAAAACAATTCCTTATTATATTCAATGTGTTCAATATAGAATCCGTTAAGCACATTAACAATTTCCAAAACGTCATTCAAGAAGGTTCTTACTGAGCATGTAAGGTTTGGTACCATTTCCTCTAAAAATAACTCATGATTCCCACGGTAATAATTGGCTCAGGTGGATTTGGCATAGAAGTTTTATCTCTCATCCGAGATTACAATTCTAATACGCAGACTGAATCGAAAATCAAGGTTCTCGGGTTCATATCTCAGGAACTGTCTGGAACCGTTATTCATGGAGTAAAAATATTGGGGAATGACGAGTGGGCACACGAGAATCTACCTCTTAACACACATTTTATCATCGCCTTAGGGAATGGAAGTGTTAGAAAGAAATTAGCGCGTAAATGGGAATCCCGAGGGTTCATTCCTCAATCTGTTATTCACCCGTCGGTTATTCATTCCCCACACATTAATTTTGGTCAAGGAAATATTATTTGTGCCAGAAGTACCCTCACCACTGATATAACGCTGGGGAAATATGTCGTTATCAATCTTCATTGCACAGTAGGTCATGATGCCATTATTCATGACTATTCTACATTAGCGCCCGGTGTCCATATAAGTGGAAATGTTGTGTTAGAAGAAGAAGTTGAAGTAGGCAGTGGAGCAGTAATTTTACCAGGAGTTTCTCTGGGGAAACGGTGCGTATTAGGTGCCGGAGCTGTGGCCACGAAAAGACTAGAAGGCGGTATAACATATATAGGTTGCCCTGCAAGACCCCTTGTCCAAAAATGACTACCTAAGATTAAATATATTTCTTGCAGAATATTTGTTTATGTACAGCTTTTTATCTTTTCATACAACTATCTTGCTTATTCAAGTACATAAGCATATCTTATATTCAATTACTTACGAACTTGCATATCGATTAACATAACAAATCAATTTTTAGGTTAATGTCTAAATCCTCTTTGGATTTAAAATTGCTTTTACTAGTTCTTGTAATTACACCGACTAACTAAATTTCTGAAAAATGAAAAACAACACCTTAGCAAGAATGTGGAACCTTATAGGTTTAAGGTATAAATCTCATCCCTGGCATGGGGTTCAATTAGGTAAGAAAGCTCCTGAGGTTGTTACTGCGTTTATTGAAATGGTTCCTACTGATACTGTAAAGTACGAGGTAGATAAAACCACTGGATATCTAAAAGTAGATCGACCACATAAATTCTCTAACCTACTTCCAGCTCTATATGGATTTCTCCCTCAAACTTATTCTGCTGAAGAAATAGCAGAATATAGTAGACAGAAAACGGGGAGAGATGATATCGTAGGAGATGGCGACCCACTCGATATTTGCGTGTTAACTGAAAGGGATATCACCCATGGAGATATTCTCGTACAGGCCATCCCCATTGGAGGCTTCAGAATGCTGGATGGAGGAGAAGCTGATGATAAAATTATCGCCATTCTCAAGGGAGATGCTGTTTATCAGGAATGGACAGATATTTCCGAATGTCCAGATCCTATTGTTAAGCGTTTAAAACACTATTTTCTTACTTACAAGGAAATGCCGGGACAGGATAAACGCAGATGTGAAATAACTCATACATATGGCAAAGAGGAGGCCCGCGAAGTTATTCGTAGAAGTATGATTGATTATAAAACTAAATATGGAAGCCTTGAGAACAAATTATCTATGGCCGTTCTAGAAGCTATCAACTTCGGACAGAGTTGGCAGGAAGCCATGTCGGACGTGGATAAAGAAGAAATATTTTAAGCCTCAAAAGAGATATACATATGGATGAGGCTGCCTCAAAAGTATTTCTCTTCGAGTTTCAGGTATAGATATTAATATTTTGAGTGCAATAACTGCTTAAATATAAAGCATTTAACATATTTTATTAAGTTATTGATAAATAAAAAAAGAGGATGGCATACAAGTTAACATCCTCTTTTTTTGTGACGGCTGCTAAAAAGGGGAAACCAACAGCATAAAGCAAAAATTTATTTCTGGAAGAATTTCACCTCCTTCCATCATGCCTTTTTGACAGTCTTTAAAGGATTGATAAATCATTATATGTACCCTTACCTAGATCTATATTTTCTCCCCCGTTTTTATTACCCTTTATTTTTTAGCTAATTTATATCTTGAGGCTAATTTCTATTCACTTCCATGACTTATATATCAAATATTATATGTAATTTAAATATAAGTATGCTTACTGAATCATTTTACCATGCGAAATGCTGTAATAGCTGCTACAGGAGCCTATGTACCAGATTGGGTTCTTCCCAATAGTTACTTTAATGCCCTACTAGGGGAAGACGTAGATTCCTGGTTGACAGAAAATTTAGAAATATACGCCAGAAGATGGTGTAGAAAAGATGAATCAACAGCTGATATTTGTGTTAAAGCAGCTGAAATAGCTATGGAAAGGGCTGGAATTAAGCCGTACCAACTTAATTTGATCATAGTGGCTACGGATACACCAGAATATCTCAGCCCCTCTACTGCATCTGTGGTTCAATTTAGATTACAGGCAGGATGGGCAGGAACTTTTGATTTGAATAGTGCCTGTGCAGGCTTTACGACTGCGCTAGACGTAGGTGCTAAATATATTAGAACGGATGAAAGGTACGGATATGTCATGGTAATAGGAGCTTCAGCTTTCAGCAAATATCTAAACAGAAATGATAAACGTACAGTGACTATTTTTGCTGATGGCGCAGGTGCTGTCATTCTAAAAGCTGAAGAGCATACGGACAGAGGATATATGGCGAGTGAATTAATTACTCTGGGACAATATTACGATGGAATGGGAATATATGCAGGAGGTACCAATCAGCCAATTTCTCATGAACTAATTGATCAAAATCAACATTTGTTACAATTCCACTATCGATTTCCCCCTGAACTAAATCCACAAATGTGGACATTAATGGCAAAAAACCTCAGTCAGACACTTTCTATCCAACCTACTGATGTCCAACATTATTTTCTTACTCAAATAAATATTAAAAGTATTCGGAAAACACTGAAAAATTTAAAAGTACCCTTTGAACGAGCTCATACTTCTATGCACAGCTATGGATATACCGCTTCTGCCAGTATCCCAATCACGCTAGATGATGCATTTCAACAAGGAAAAATTAAACAAGGAGATCTTCTGTACTTTATTGGATCTGGAGGAGGACTAACATTTGGCAGCGTCGCTATGCGATTCTGATATAATAAACATTTTCTTACCTTTGTTAGTGGAAAGTATCTCCTGCTCGATCGATACAACAGTTAATTAACTTTAACAATAGAATTTTTAGCCTCCAACGCATCTTCCAATACTGCACTAACATTTTTAGCTGTTAATATACCAGGAGGGATAGATAGGCCTCCCCCTAATCTATGTTCAGATGATGCACCTCTGTCCAGGAGTTGGTGTAAAATTTCGTGTAAATATACTTGAGGATTTAACTTATACTTAGCATTTATTCTTGTCAGTACACCTGCATTAAACCCTTGGCTCTGTACTAAATTCGTGCTTATCAAAAAGTGAGAAGGTACTCTTAAATAAATTTCTTTTCCCTTATAATTGTCAAATAACAACTCACCACTTTCAAAAGATCCTTCGTTCGCAATCTTAATCAAATCATCTTCTGTTAAAAACTCTTCTTCCCCTACTGCCCATTCTTGTACATCAAAATCAAAGAAAACCAATTCACCATTTTCACTGGTTGCTCCATTTCCATTCAATCCATTAAACATGATGTGAAGAATATTTCTAATGTGGCTAACATCACGTTTTTTAAAGCTTGAACTTATACGCCTTTTCCCTTCAGGTTTATTTTTTCTTCTTTTATAAGGTTGTGTAGTAATGATATAGATTTTGTGCTTAATAATATATCTTGACAAAGAGCCATCTGCATTTACCTCTTTCACCTTTAATCCTCCAAATCTTATGGGATTTGAAGCTGTTTCAGTGGTAATATCTGTATCTCTTTCAATTGTACAATAAGGCTGATCACTCCAAAAGCCGAATAACCCCAGGAAAATCAAGGAACAAGTAAAAATAGATTTCATTTGCTAATTTTATTTCTGCCCTTAAAGTTACAACATTATCGCGGAAAGTTTGGATCATTCTAAATGGAGATTTCTTTCATTCAGACAAAATTTTAGTCGACCCACAAATTTCTTTGTATAAGTAATGTACGCTAACAGAATTCGTTTTCGTTCAGAAAATGCTGTGTAATTGTTCAAAAAAATGTGGATTTCGCAAACCTAAAAGCATCTTGAATTTAACATTCAAGACACTTTACGATAAGTTCTTTCATCTATCCAAACAATATCATGATCCTCGTCAAAATATTTCTGGCAGGAATAAACTATATAAATGTCGGATCAATCTTCTTTTAGACATCAGCCAATTTTGTACAATGCATCACAATATGCCTTAGCTGTAGCAAAGACTGTATCTGTATCCGAACCAAATCCATAATAAAAGATTCCGTCCTTAGATACTTGAATATGTACTTTAGCCATATCGTCGCTACCTCCCGTAATGGCCTGTACCAAATACTCTTCCAGTTTTACCTCTAGCCCCATCACTGCATCAATAGCCTTAATACACGCATCTACAGGTCCATTCCCTTCAGCCTCATTATAGAAATGCTTGTTATTTCTATTTAATGTTAACCGAACTTTAGAAGGCTTTCCCATACCACAGCTAACTTCCAAAGATTCGATTTTCAATATTCTTTGCCCAGTTTGATATCCCAGTATTCTCAATAAATCCTCATCGTTTACTTCTTTAGCCTGATCAGCAAAATCCAAAAACTTCACATAAGCATCTTGAAGCTCTTCCCTTTCTAAAGTAATACCAAGCTTTTCCAGGCGATATTTTAAGGCATGGCGCCCACTTCTGGCCGTCAGGATAATCGAAGTCTCCGGTACTCCAACTTCCTTAGGATCGATAATTTCATAGTTTTCTCTCTGTTTAAGTACTCCATCCTGATGAATCCCGGAAGAATGAGCAAAAGCATTCCTACCTACTATCGCTTTATTTGGCTGTACAGGCATTCTCATCAAACGAGTAATGAGCCTGCTAACAGGGTAAATTCGTTTTACCTGTATATTCGTTTGAAGATTCAATGAAGAATGAGAACGCAAAGCCATAGCAGCTTCCTCTAATGAGGTATTTCCTGCCCGCTCCCCTATTCCATTCATCGTAACTTCCATTTGTCTTGCCCCGTTAACCAGACCAGCTATGGTATTAGCCGTAGCCATGCCCAAATCGTTATGACAATGAACAGAAAGTATCGCTTTATCGATATTGGAAACATTTTCCATCAAATACTTAATTTTGGTTCCATACTGCTCTGGAAGACAATAACCTGTAGTATCAGGAATATTTACTACGGTAGCTCCTGCTTCAATTACTGACTCTACCATGTTAGCAAGATATTCCAGGTCTGCTCTTCCCGCGTCTTCACAATAAAATTCGACATCCTCTACATATTTCTTGGCATATTTTGTAGCAGCTATGGCTCTTTCCAGAATTTTTTCTCTAGTTGAATTGAGCTTGTGAAATACGTGCATGTCTGAGGCCCCTATCCCTGTATGAATACGTTTCTTCTTGGCATAAGCTAAAGATTCAGCAGCACAGTCTATATCTTTTTCCACTGCACGTGTCAAAGCGCAGATAATCGGCTCAGATACAGCCTTTGATATTTCTACCACTGACTGAAAATCACCTGGGCTCGAAATGGGAAATCCCGCTTCCAATACATCCACACCCAGAATTTCCAGTTCTTTTGCGATTTCAATTTTTTCTAATGTATTTAATTGACATCCTGGTACCTGTTCCCCGTCTCTTAATGTGGTATCAAATACAAAAATTCTGTCGCTCATATTATTGGTTGTTAGTAGCGCAAATGGGCACCATTAAAAATAAATGTAAAAATTAGTCCCATCAAACATATGTTAACTTCAAGTAAATAAATAAATTTAATATCTAGCGTAACTATTTTTAATTTATTTATAAGTGCACAAATTATTGTTATACTAATTTTTAACTTTCATAGAATCTGTGTAAATCAGCGATTTCGGATTTCTATTATCTTTTTTTACTAATATTACAGAATCTCGGAAAAACTTATCTATCCTAATGCACGTAGTTAGAGTCAAAGTAATTTTGACATAAAAAATAAATACCTTATGGCTCGTATACCTTTTTTCAGTATATCTTTCTTCTTAGTCTTTCTTTATGCTTTCCCGTTATTTGCTCAAAAAGAAGTGAAAGCTGATAAAATCATTAAAGAGGCTAATAAAGTATTTGAAGATATTGTAAAAATTCCTGAACAAGGTGTTCCCCCCGCCTTACTGGATCAAGCAAATGGAATAGCTATCGTTCCTAAAGTCATTAAAGGAGGATTTGTTGTGGGAGGCCGACATGGCAAAGGCATTGCTATGGTTAAACAAGAAGATGGTAGCTGGAGTAATCCTGTCTTTATTAATGTAACAGGCGGAAGTGTTGGGTTTCAGATTGGAGTTCAATCTATCGATATATTTTTAGTATTTAAAGAGCCTTCCTTCGTGGAAGACATGCGTAATAGCACCTTTACGCTCGGAGGAGATGCATCTGTAGCAGCCGGGCCTGTCGGAAGACAGACCTCAGCAAGTACAGATTACAAATTTGAGGCAGAAATATATTCATATTCTCAAACAAAGGGATTTTTTGCAGGAGTTAGCCTCGATGGTACCTCTCTAAAGGTAAATAGCGAGCTAAACGAAGCATACTATGACGATCCTAATATCACCGTCGAAGAAATCCTCAACTCTGAGCCTATTTCTGAAAAGGAATTGGATAAATTAAAAGCCCAATTAGCTGCCCACCATCCCTGAATCATCATATAACATTTAACAACATATCAGAGGGAGAATGTTATCGCAACCTCCACAAGCGGTAAGATTCCCCTTCTTTATACAAGTCCTTCCCTCTTGTTAGTTCTAAAAATCCATCCACGTCTACTAAATTCGCAAAATCACCTGAACCGTGCCCTTCAATGGGGTAAGCAACGATTTCTCCATTTTGTTCAACCTTAATTTTCACTTGTACAAAGTATGTCAGGTCAGGCTTAAAAGTTACCGCTTGTTTGAGCAAAGCATATTCCTCAGGTATTGGTTGACCCAATGATTGCTGTAAACAGGGGAGTACATATCGCCTGGCACACATAAACGATGACACGGGATTTCCAGGTAGTGCAAATACCAAAGTACCATTTTCTGCCTTCCCAAACCAGAATGGCTTCCCTGGCCTCTGAGCAATTCGGTGGAAATGTTTCTTTACGTTTAATTGTTCCAAAGCTTTGGGAATTAAATCGAATTTTCCTTTTGAAACGCCTCCTGTCAGGATAATTACTGGGTAGGAACTGAGGATATGTTCCAGGGTTTTTAAGGTCTCTTCCATATTATCAGGCATATGATACGCATCGGTATGCATTTGGAGTCCTTTAAGTGCCATGCTGATCATGGCTACATTGGATGATCTGATTTGGTGGGGTAAAGGAATTTCATCTATTCCCACTAATTCATCTCCACTGGAAATAATCGCAGCAGCAGGAGGAATGGCTACTTTAATCCTTCCTTTTCCCACTGTAGCTGCAATACCTACTTCAGGTGGCCCCAAGATTGTACCCATACGAACGATGATATCTCCTTGTTTACGATCTAATCCCTGATTATGAACATTTTGATTAATAAAAAGGTCTATATCTCCTATGCTAGCCTCTCCATCTTTAATCTCAACCCTTTCATAAGGAATTATTACATTCGCTCCTTTAGGAAGAATGGCGCCAGTCATGATTTCTATACAAGCATACTTGTTTTCTAACCTAGTTTGAGGTTGACCAGCGGCCCCCATTCCTTCAATAATAAATGTCCTATGACCTTCCTGATAGGCATCAAAATTTATAGCAATACCATCCATAGTCACTCTGTCATAAGGAGGAAAATCCCTGTCAGCCCTTAATTCTTCGTGCAACACTCTCCCTAAAGCCTGTGATATAGAAATTTCTTCTGTCGTTAAAGGGATTTTGTGGGCCATAATGAGTTGGCTGGCTTCCTGAACATTTATCATAGTATCAATGTTATTTCGGATCATGTATCAAAGGATTGAAATACTTTCCTTAAATTAAGTAATTCTCTATGATTCCAAATATGTCCCATTCTTCAAATCTCACTACTTCTCCATATATCCTGGAATTGAGGGAACAATTTCCCATCCTTCAAAGAAAGAATCATTTATCCAAGCCGTTGATTTATGTAGATAATGCAGCCACTACCCAAAAGCCCCAGACAGTTATTGACTCATTGGTACATTACTACACTCAACAAAATGCTAATATCCATCGCGGAGTTCACCTACTAGCAACGGAAGCTACCGCTGGATATGAACAGGCACGCTCCAAGGTTAAACAATTTCTGAATGCACAAAGTGAACGTGAAATCGTGTTGACTTCAGGTACTACTCAATCTATCAATATAGTTGCCCAAAGTTTCCTAAATTCCCGCCTGCAAGCCGGAGATGAAGTACTCATCACTGCTATGGAACATCACGCCAATTTAATTCCATGGCAAGTTAGCTGTCAAAAAAAAGGAGCGCAACTGAAAATTATTCCAATTAGTTCACAAGGAGAAATAGATTTAGCGGCCTATACCCAACTGCTATCTCCCCGGACAAAGATGGTGTCCATAGTCCATATTTCTAATTCACTAGGAATCATCAATCCAGTGAAGGAAATGATTTCCTTAGCTCATCATAAAGGAATTCCAGTCTTAATAGATGGTGCCCAAAGTGCTGCCCATTACGAGATAGACGTTCAAGAGCTGGATTGTGATTTTTTTACGTTTTCAGGACATAAAATTTACGGCCCTACAGGAATAGGTGTACTCTATGGAAAAGAGAAATATCTGGCAGAAATGACGCCTTTTCAATTTGGAGGGGATATGATTCGCGAAGTAACCTACAAACACACAACTTACGCCGATTATCCTCAAAGGTTTGAAGCCGGAACCCCACATATTGCAGGAGCTATAGGTCTAGATGCAGCCTTAACTTTTTTATCAGAACTCGACCATCAGCATATTAGGAATCATATCGATCAACTTAGAATACGGACCGAACACCTATTAAAGGAAATACCAAACTTATGCATATATGGAGCGTCTTTTAACAAAAGTGGAATTATTTCCTTTTCTTTGGAAGAGGTGCATCCACATGATATGGCGACGGTCTTAAATGAAGAGGGAGTGGCTATCAGGGCAGGACATCATTGTACTCAACCTTTAATGGAGTTACTTAATGTACCACAGGGAACGGCTAGAATTTCTTTTGCACTTTACAATACTCAGGAAGAAATTCCAGCCATCCTGCGCGGGGTGCGAACTGCTCGCCAAATTTTTGTGTAAATTCAATTGATTACTATCCTATGGCTAAGGAATTACCTAATCTCTATCACGACATTATTAAACAGCATCACAAACATCCTTATCACTATGACAAAAGACCAGATGCAGATGTCATCCTTCAAGCTTATAATCCGCTGTGTGGAGATCGATTTAATTTATATTTATTCCTTTCAGGACAACGCGTAAACGAGGTATATTTTCATGGATATGGATGCAGTGTTTCCAGGGCTGCTAATTCTGTCCTTGCCAAAAGTATGGAGGGGAAAACGCTTTCCGAAGGAATTTCCCTATGCGAAAATTACCTGAATCTCGTACTTCCCGACAACATAGCACCAACCAAAGATGAACTAAGTTATCCCGATTTTGAAGCTTTTAGGGCAGCAAAAGCTCATCCCGGAAGAACGAGTTGTGCCAGTCTGAGTTGGGAAACGATGCATAAACTTTTATTGGAACATCAAAAAGTGTCCAATAGTAAATAACGTAACTCTTGATCGGTTATAAATACCGATTTTGCTCCTGAATCATTTCTGCAATGATACTTAGAGCAATTTCTCTGGGTCTTTTGGCATTGATATCTATTCCTATAGGGCCTTTGATTCTCTCAATTTCTTCCTCACTAACCCCTTCTTCCTGGAGGCGCTTTACCCTTTTCGCATGGGTTCTTTTGCTACCTAAAGCTCCTATATACGCCACCTCTGTCTTAAGTAGTATATGTAGCGCCTGATCATCTATTTTGGGATCATGTGTTAACACTACCACATAGGTATAGGGATCGTAAGTAAAGTTGTTCAATACTTCTTCCGGCCAGGCATTATGCAATTGAGAGGGCTTTGTCAGAAATTGCGTGTGATCAGTGAAAATTCCTCTGGGATCAATGACCACCGTCTCAAAATTAAATTTATCAGCTAAATCGACTAAATCAACGGTAATGTGGGCCGCACCAATAATGATTAGCTGACTCCTTCTGGGGAATACCCAGGCGAAATAAGACTCTTCCCCCAAGGTGATTATCTGGCTTTTTCGTTGTTTAAAGGCTAGCATAGCTTGTTGGTACAATTCCTCTCCTACCTCCTTTCCCACTACCTTGCCATCTGAGAGTATCAAGGCATGTTCTCGTTGTTCCGCATCTATCTTACTCACCAATACAGCTCCAAGATGATGACGATGTACCTCCTCTAATGATTTCCATATATCCTGCTCTGCTTGAGGCCCTTTTCCACTGATCCCTTTTTCGACAAACACATCTACCTTCCCCCCACAACTCAATCCAACAGCCCAGGCATCTTCATTTGAAACCCCAAACGAAAGATGTTGTGATACTCCAGATTGCATGATCTCATTAGCAGCTCTGATCACTGCTCCTTCTATACATCCCCCACTCACGGAACCTAAAATATCCTGTTCCTGTGATATGGCCATAGAAGCACCTACCATTCTAGGAGCAGATCCCCAGGTACGAGTAACTGTAGCTAATGCATAAACGCGTCCTTCCTCATCCCACTTCATTAGTCCTTGAAAAATGTCTTGCATATTTGACAATTTTGTTAATGTAAATGGCTTTCTTGTATCTTACTGATTATTGATATTAAGTGCAAACAACTATTTTATGGCGATTGTTAAGTTTACCAAAGCTTTGCAGCGTTTTTTTCCAGAATTGCAAAAAGGCCGTATTGATGGAAAAACTGTCTATGAGGTTCTTAACGTCTTAGAGCAACTACATCCGGGAATTAAGCACTATTTAGTAGATGAACAGGGTGCATTGAGAGAGCATATAAACATTTTTATCGGAGAGGAATTGATCCACGATCGGAAGGAATTGAAGGATGCGCTGGGTCCAGATGATGAAATATATATTTTCCAAGCGCTTTCTGGGGGATGCTGTAGATGAAGAGTTGGGTCAATGAGCAGACACCGATATTCTGCTAAAAGGCACACAGGAGGAGAAAGGGTTATTGGATTGTGCATAGGAAAAAGAATGAGGCAAGATTGATCAATCCTTGAAGCGTCGCAAGGGTAAATTATTGATTATCATGAAAGGGGACAAACTACTTATAGGTACGGGAAAAGGACTTATTATTTTTCTTAGGGATCAGCGAACTCAAAAGTGGAAATATAACAGGGTACATTTTCTGGGATTTCCTGTTTCCCAGGTGTATGTTCATCCATTTACGGAAGATTGGTGGGTAGCCTTATCACATCGACATTGGGGTCCCAAATTACATCGTTCTAAAGATCAAGGAAGACATTGGGAAGCAATATCTCCTCCTAGCTTTCCTCCAGATGCTCTTCTCAGGAATGGAACACCTGCCAGTCTCAGGATGATTTGGATGTTATCTCATGCGGGGAAAGAATTTCCAGATCAGATGTGGGTCGGGACTGAACCTGGCGGATTGTTTCACATGTATGAAGAAGGAAGAAAATGGGAACTCGTGGAAAGTCTGTGGAATCATCCTTCCAGGAAAACAGATTGGTTTGGAGCAGGCGGAAGCCATTATCCGGGAATTCACTCTATCGAAATTGATCCCCACCATTCAGATCACTTATATGTAGGGATAAGTATCGCAGGTGTATTTTTTTCTCCTGATCGAGGAAAAAGCTGGGAAGTTCGCAACAAAGGGTTGAGAGCTGATTACCTTCCCAATCCATCCGTAGAGGTAGGACACGATCCCCATCGTTTACTGATTTGCCAGGCAGTTCCTCATGTGATATGGCAGCAAAATCATTGTGGTGTTTATAGGTCCACTGATCGGGGATTAAGCTGGCATAACATTTCTGAGGAAGGAGGATTCGTTCACTACGGCTTTGCGCTTGCAGTTGATCCTGCAGATCAGGATAGGGCTTGGGTGATACCAGCCATAAGTGATGAAGTCAGAGTAGCTTCAGAATTGAGTTTGTGTGTTTTCCGGACGGATGATGGAGGAAAGACATGGAATGCGCAACAAAACGGTTTGCCTGAAGAAGCTTGTTTCGATATTGTCTTCAGGCATGGATTGGCCTTACATGAAAATCAACTTGCTTTTGGAACTACTACGGGAAATGTGTTCCTTTCCGACAATCTGGGAGATCAATGGATATGTTTGTCTAACTACCTTCCCAGGGTTCATGTAATTACTTTTGCCTAGAGATATACCTCCTTCAGCTACATTGATGAGTCTCAACTTATGCTAAACATAGGAATATTAGGAGCTGCCAGAATTGCTCCGCCAGCTGTAATAGAACCAGCTTCCATTATTGAAGACGTTCAGGTAGTTTCTGTAGCAGCTCGAAAGGAAGAAAAAGCGACATTATTTGCTCAAGCGCATCAAATTCCCCGTACGCATGCTACTTATGAAGAGCTCATTGCAGATCCTGACATTCATATCATCTATAATCCCTTACCTAATGGATTGCATGCAGAATGGAGCATTAAAGCGTTGCAGGCGGGTAAACACGTTCTTTGCGAAAAGCCTATAGCTTCGAATGCCGAAGAAGCTACGAAGATGGCGGAAGTAGCACAAACAACAGGGAATATTCTTTGTGAGGCCTTTCATTATAGATATCATCCTATGGCAACAAGATTAAAGGATCTATACGATAGCCAAATTATAGGCCCCATTACATTGCTTGAATCTACTTTTTGTGCTGCGCTTTGGAATTTCTCAGACATCCGATATCGCTATGATTTGGCCGGAGGATCAGTCATGGATTTGGGTTGTTATCCTATTCATTTGCTACGATTCTTGACAGGCCAGGAACCCAAGGTAGAAAAAGCAGTAGCAAGAACAGCCACTAAATTTATAGATCGATATATGGAAGCTGAACTTTCCTTTCCAGATGGTGTAAAAGCTAAGGTTTATTGTGGAATGGTCTCTCTTTATATGAATAAAAGGAATCTTATCATGCATGGTTCTCAGGGCAACATCAATGCTAGAAATCCATTTGTTCCGCACACCTCGAAGATGAAAAATAAAATCACCATCAATAAGGAAGGCCAGCAGCAACAGGAAGAACATATTAAGGGACAAACCACTTACTATTATCAATTAAAAGCATTTAAAGAGGCGATCATTAACGGAAATCCACTGCCGACAGATTCACAGGATGCAATAGCAAATATGCGTGTGATAGATGATATTTACAGAAAGTCGGGACTACCTATAAGAGGGGATCTTTCTGTATTAAAATAGCATTCTTTTTGTTTTAATGAGAAATAGAAATGAATGAATTACCTTCTGAATCACAAGAGCAGAATAATCTGCGTTTGTTTCTCGGGATTCCTCTTTCTTCTGAAGTTATATCTAATATTAACTTATTTAAATCTCAAAATGAGCATCTTAATCATCTAAAATGGGTAGTAGAGAAAAATCTTCATATCACGGTTTGCTTTTTTGGAAATACGCCTGAGGAAATGCTGGAAAATTTGCATGCTCTCATCGGATTATCCCTTCAGAAGCAATCAGCTTTTGAGCTAAGGTTTGATCGCTATATGTTTGGCCCCTCTAAAAAAGAAAAAAGGATGGTTTGGTGCAGACTTAAAAAAAACGCATCCTTTCGACAATTAGTTCTTTCGGTTGTTCATTTATACCAACAGATAAACCCCTCTTTTCAGCAAAGAAAAAGTCCCATTCCTCATATAACGTTGGCAAGGATTAAAAAAACAGACATAATAGATACATCTCAACTGTTCCTCCATCATTCTCCTTTATTAGAGAAGTTATACGTTGATCATTTAATTCTCTGGAAATCTACCTTGACACCCAAAGGGTCAATATACGAGGTCGTTCATACCTATTCTCTATCAAAGTGATGTATTGAGAAGATCGCAGGAATTGATATCAGTCGAATTTAATATCAACTGTACCACAACTTTTCAGATTGGACCTCAATCTGACTACTTTCGGTTTTTTACCATCATCTATCATGATAGAAGCGGTATTAGGTGGGGTACTTCCTAGATTATGAGCATATAAAATGACAAAATTAGCTCCAGATTCATTCAAGGTCACCGGAATTTCTTTAGGCTTTTTCCTTAAGCAGTAATTATTCAATATCCACTTTCCATTTACATTGAGTGAAATCGTATCGCCATCGAAAGCAGCATGATCGAATACGGAAATCACTACAAAGGGATCCGAGATAACTACTTCTCCCTGATTTTTTGCTTTTCGACCTCTGATTCTTTTGGGTTGTCCATCGGATTTTCTAACAAGACTCTTTTCGATATCTCTATCTTCCATTGGTTTGGACAAGGCAGGCTCGCTTACTACAGTAACAGCTTCTTCCTTCTTTTTAACTCTTTCCCCACAATCCTGGATTTCCTGAACCGCAGAAAGTTGTTCGCAGGAAGCAGTAAATACCTTTACTTGATAGTTACCAGCTTCGCTTACAGATAAAGATGCCAGATGTTCGCCAGGAATTTCTTGCCCATCTTTTATCCATCGATAACTTACATTTTCATCTACTCTCGCATATAATTCAAAAGTACCTGACTCACTTTCACATAATGAAATAGGCCTTAAGCGCTTTTCTTGTTGAGGTTTTCCATATTTAGCGACAAAAACGGGAGAAGCTGTGGGCTTAGACAAAGCAACCCCTGGAGGTAAGGATTTTTTTGTTGAACCAGTAATGAAAAGACTCCCATCATGTCCTACAGCTATATCTACAGACTGTCGTTCCAAGTCCATTGTTTCTTTTGAACGCCACAGCAATATCTGACTACTATTTCTATCCCATTTAGTGGTGAAAAATTCTCCCCTTTCTTTTGTAAATCCTGAGACGAATAGCTCCTTATTATGGCTGGCTATTCGAATCCGTTCAGGTATACCAGGAGCTTCAAGTACAGATTGCCTTTTGATGTTACCTTCTCTATCCAGCATAAAGAGCTTATAATTTAGGAATAAAAAGGTATTCCCTTCAGAATCTGTATGCATATCAGCCGATTTTACGCTGGTCCTGTCGGTTACCAATTTCTGAGCCCATAAAAATTGCCCTGAATTACTGAATTTGGCTAAGAAATAACTATTACTCTTAAGTAACGTTCTTAAAATTCGCTCTCTAAAATTAGCGATACTATTAAATGCACCCGCGAGATAAATGTTGCCTTGCTGGTCCGTATGAATAGCATTACCGAATTCTTTTTCTTCCCAATCTGCAGAAAAAGTGTTAACCCAGATAAGATCCCCATTCGGATCGTGCTTGGCCACATACATATTTCCCCTTCTTACGCCAGGATATATTTCATCACCGATATATAAGGTATCTTTAAATCTCCCAAGTGTGTAAATGTATCCAGCAGGATCTGTAGTAACTCCACTTACCTGTTCCCTTCTTCTAGGTAGTTCCCATAAAAGCTCTCCCGAATAGCTATATTTTGCCAAATATTTATCATCTCTCGTAATAATCAGATTTCCATTGGGATCCACACAAATATACCTCTTTACCTCCGGTGATGAATTCTCTCCCTCAATCTCCCATCGCACCGGACCCGCGGGAAAGAATTGAGTGATTCTTTCCCGCCATAATCCTTTCTTTCTCGGAATCATACTTAAGGTAAAAATACTTTGATTTTCTCCAACCGCAATCGAATGAGGGATAGTACCCAGGCGTTGCCTGCTGAGTTTATTCGTCCAGGTCCATTTGGGAACTCTAAGGCGGGCATTAGCCATTGTATCGCGAGAAAAATAAATACTTGGGCTACTAATCCGCTTGATATTAACAGGTTCGGACAAAGCCGAACACACTTCATTAGCTATTTTTACCTGATAATTTCCAGGTCTTTTGACATACATGAGCTGATTGTACTCCTGAGGAATAGTTAAGCCATTTCTTATCCACTCAAAAGTCAATCCTTCCTCCGTTTTAACCGCTCGTAATGCCAGGGAATCATCAACACATAATAATTCTCCCGTTTTAGTAATGAGGGCCGAGGGACCTTTCCTAAACTTAATTCTTTTAGGCTTTGACAGGAAACTGCAGCCGTCTTTATACTGCTTCACAAAATAATTCCCAGGAGAAGATACATCAAGAATTCTTCCATGGGCACCTTCTAATTTCATTCCATCTTTATACCACTCATATATTAGTGTATCTTCTGCCAGTGAAAATCCTGCTTCAATCCGGGCTGTTTCTCCTTCACAAAATGTTTGATCTCCTTCGGGATATAGATCTACCTCGCATTTATCTAAAGGCATCCGGTAAAGGTCATTCTTTCCTAAACTGTTTCGATCTGACCCCCAATAGGCAAACTTCTCGTCAGGAGATAGAATAAAATCAAAATCATATCCAGAGGTATTTACAGGTTGGCCCAGATTTTCGGGTTCAGACCATTTCTGCCAAGTATCGTCCAGCCGTCTGGATCTGAAAATGTCATGATCGCCATATCCACCATGCCCATTGCTACTAAAATAAAGCGTCTTTCCATCAGCAGAAATAAAAGGAGCATCTTCGTCTCCGGCAGAATTAACCACTGGGCCTAAATTAATAGGTTTGGACCATGTGACACCGTCTATCGGAAAGCACACATAAATATCCGTTCCACCATAGGTACCTTCTCCAGCATTTGGGATCAACATATGCCCCTGCCTTGTCATAAAAAAGTCCTTGTATTTTCCGGAGTAATTAAAGTTATTGATGAAAGCTTCTTTCGGATATGTCCAATCACCATAGCGATCTTTTATAGAATAAGCCAAGCCATCAGATGAGTTACTTTTGGGTGATTGATGCAGCCAAAGGGTGTCTCCTCTCTCAGATACTTTCCACACAAAATCATGCCCTTTAGAATTCAAGGGAGCCCCCATCCTCGCGGCAGGTAACAGCATCTGATTGGGAAGAATCGAAGCATACCATATATCTCCTGGATCGGGTATACCACCTGTGTTGTCTGGACTTAATCTCCTCCAAAAATAAAGGGTCTTCCCATCAGGAGACAGGATGGGTTCACGCTCCTCATAGGCAGAGTTAACTCCTACTCCCAGGTTCTCAACTTCTTGACCTACGCATTGAATGCAGGATAAAAGGATGGCATGAATAGCAATGAACGAAAGTATACGCATGAAGCTTGTCCTAATTTCTTCCAATGGTTCGTTGATAATCTTTATATTCTTCAGCCTGTTTAAGGATATAATTTAAATGATCAATATCGTCTTTATTTAAATCAAATTCTCCTTTGAAAGTAAGCCATTGGTCCGTAAAATACTGTTTAGGCTGAGAGGAAAATTGTAATTCCAAAATAGATTCCGGCCCCGCATTACCACAAAAAAAACAAGATGAAAAAGGGTTAGCTGACAGCACGTATTTATCTTCAGTAATGGGAATCATATAGCCAGAAATAAATACCTGCTGACCTTGCCATGATTTTATTTGCTCCCCAAAATTTGGAGTTAAAAAATATTGATCTACTTCCTCATAATAGACATCCTCAAAGCTCACATCTTTTAGGTTCTCCCAGGTAATTTTTTTCCAGTCATTGGGATTACCTTCGATATTGTTGGGACTGGCAATTTCACTAGCAGATTCATTTATTTCCCTGGTAGTAGGAATCAGCAATTCTCCTGGAATATTTCCTTCAACTTCAGTTTGGTTACTTTCGGCAGAAGACGTTTCAACTGTATCAGATAGGGGCTTTTGATCGACGTTTTCCCCTTCTGTCTCGCTACATCCTACCCATAATGCGGCCATCAAACAAATAAACACGCCAAGGATGTATACATAATGTCTCATAAACATTGATTTAATAAGTCTTATCGAGATAGCTCAGCTTCTTCTAAAATATAACTCATTTCCAATTCTTTATCATTCAATTCCAAAATTCCCTTGAATGTTTGTAACTCATCGATCTCAAACTTCCGTTTTCTATGTTTAAATCTAAGCTCTATAATGGACTCTTGCCCTGCTCCCCCACAAAAGAAACATGCTTGATATGGATAAGCGGAAAGCATGTAAAGTCCTCCAGTTAAATCTACAGGAATTACATATCCAGTAATAGATACTTCCTTACCATCCAGGTTTTTTACTTTCTCGCCAAAAGAGGGTTTTCCGTACCAAGTATTTAAATGATCAATATATTGAAAATCGTATTCTACATCAGCTAAAGTTTCCCAGCTAATCGTGTCAGGAGGAGCGCTTATTGAACTAATTCCAAGTAAATATATAAAACACAACTTAAGCATCCGAAAGGGTTTTTGATATATCTGTGTTATACGCCTGGAAAGCTGGAATAGATGCAGAGATTAATCCAATTAATAAAGTTATCCCTAACAAAATAAATTCCTCCCTTAAAATACCCATATTGGAAAAATCATAGTGATAAGTATCTGAAACTACCTTAGATAAAAAGACCAAACTTCCCCTACTGATCAGAAATCCCAGTACAAATCCTATGATTGAAAGAATTAATCCTTCCAGAATAATCAACATGAATAGTGTTATTCTCGATGCCCCCATCGTTCTCATGAGAGCTAATTCGTATTTTCTCTCCTTGAGAGAATTAAACAGTGAAATGAATACACTAATTCCAGAAATAATGATAATAGTGATGGCCAATAACCTGAGTAAATCTATTCCTATCCCTAGTAAACTAAATAATCGATTGATTTCTATAGCGGGTAATGCTGCCATCATGGAAGTATTTTGATTAATCATCCTGGGCAGGGTAACATTTCCTAAAGGACTTTTAAATGTGACTAACAAGGCTGTAATTTCCTTTTCCGCTAGGTTCACATCATTTTCGTCGCTTGAATGTTCTTTCTGATGGTTTTCGTGTTCGTGTTCTCCTTCGTGTTCTGCATCCTCGTCGTGCTCATGTTCGTGATCGTGGTCTCCTTCGTGTTCGTGTTCTGCATCCTCGTCGTGATCATGTTCGTGATCGTGGTCTTCTCGTCGTGTTCGTGTTCTGCATCATCATCGTGTTCGTGTTCTGCATCCTCGTCGTGTTCGTGTTCTGCATCCTCGTCGTGTTCGTGTTCTGCATCCTCGTCGTGATCGTGGATTGCCCATACACTCGCAACCTCAGTTAATATCAATTGATCCAGGACCGTATTAGATGGGGAAAGCAATCCTACCACTTCGTATTGAATTTCATCATGTACATCGGAAGTCCCAGTAATTCCATGAGCACCAAAAAAATGATCTCCTACTGATAAATTTGTGGTGGCAGCAACAGTGGCACCTATAACTGCTTCTAATGGTTTCTCCCAATATCTCCCATCAGATAATCTTCCTTCGTAATGATTCACATAAGAAGTATCCGTACCAACGATTCTAAACCCCTCATAATTGTCTCCATATGCTAATGGAATAGCTTTAGCGATTAACGGATGCTTTTTCAATCCATTAGCTTCTTCCAATGGAATATTTCCTGTAGGTGCATCAATATGATAAACGCTGGCAAGAATTAATTGTAAAGGGCTTCCCTTCGCTCCGACCACCATATCAATCCCTTCAATGTTTTTATTAAAAGATTGCTGGATTTGTTGATCCAGTAAAAGTACAAGGGAGATTATCGCAACACCTAATGTCAATAATAAAAGACTTAAAGCGGTACTCAGTGGTTTCGCTAACAAATTACTCCAGCTCAAGGATAACAGGTTCATAATTCAATTCGGTTAGGAAAAACATCTTTTAAACGTTGATCGTGTGTAACGATGATAAGATTTGCATTCACTGCTTCTGCCTGCTCCAATAACAGCTCAATGACATATTGAGTATTTTCATCGTCCAGATTAGAAGTAGGTTCATCTGCAAGAATAATTTCAGGATGATTTATCATAGCTCTTGCAATAGCTACTCGTTGGCGCTCTCCCACACTCAAATTTTTTGTCTTTTGTGTCAACTTACTCTTTAATCCAAGGCGATGTAAGAGATGTGTTACCCTTTGCTTATCCTGTGGATTATTAGCTAAATATTGAGCTAATAGTAGATTATTCTCGACATTAAGCGCATTAACAAAGTGAGTCTGCTGAAAAATAATCCCTATGTGCTTTCCTCTAAAAGCGTCCAACTCCTGAGCTCTTAGTTGATTAATCGTTACCCCTCCTATAACGATAGTCCCTGAAGAAGGCCTCAGCAATCCTGCCAATAAATGTAAATAAGTAGTCTTCCCTTTACCTGAATTTCCTAAAATCAGCAGGTGTTCTCCCTCATCCACCTTCAGATTGGGAAATTGAAACCTTTGTTGTGAGGTGTAGGAATATGAAACAGCGTCTGTTTGAAGCATAAACTTATTATTCTTTAGCAATGCAAAGATAAAGTTTTAGCTTCCAAAGACAATGTACACCACTGATGCCTATTGAATAATTATCCTTTTCCTGGATCTGGAGAAGCCTGCAAAAATCCCTATACCCCCATCTATATTAGTATAAGCACCTGCAGGCAAACCAAATGGACTGAGATTGGCTCTTTGGGCTGCTCTGTTATTCTCTAAAAATTGGTAATAATCCTCCGGAATGTGATAAAGGGAAACGATAATTGTATCTCCTTTTTCATAGTTAAATCCCGAGCTAAGCGTAATTTGCTGGCCATTACCTAACACATCATCGAAAGAAGTAGACTCCGCAGGACTATTGGCGAGAGTTCCTTTATGCCTAACGTACCAATAATAATTTTCTTCCATAGGAGGATCCTGAAAGCGCATAATAACAATTGCTTGAGAGTCTGCATTAAATTTCCATTCTACAGTATCTATGGGAATAGGTCTGGGTAGAAATGTTTCTGCTGACAATTCCTCGCCATTAGGTAATTCGATATTGAGCGAGAAATAACTCTCATAATCTTCTGGAACCAAGGTAGGGGTTATGTATACAAAAAAAGAATCTCCTTCAAATCCCTGAAAGTTTAGCCCTAGGATACTATCGGGCAATGTTCCACCGATCATTTCCAGCTTATCTATTCTATCATTGTAACTAATAGTAACATTAGCATTTCTTATATAAGAAAATTTAGTTGCATCTAAAAAGCCAACACTATTGGTCAGTGTCAAATAGAACGGGGTTCCTATTTGGAGATAACTTTCGACCACGGAAGATGGAACAAAATCAGGCAGGTTTATGTCGACCTCTTTTTCAGTGGTACAGCCTATTATCACAAAAAGTATAACACATATATACAAACAGGTTTTCATGAGCTAAAATTTAAAATTGTAGGTAATGGATGGAATGATAGGGAATAATGAAACTTGTTTAGGCTGGTATCCTATAATCTCTTCCTGGTCATTTAGTATCTTATCAAAGTATATAAAAAAGGGATTTCGCCGATTATATACATTATAAAAACTCAGTGAGAGTTCTGATTCACCTTTATTTGAATTTAACTTATACACCAGGCCTACATCCAATTTGTGATAAGCTGGCATTCGAAAACTATTGCGATCTGTATATATAGGAACAATGTTAAAGTTGGGATTTATCAATGGATCAGGATTAAAAACAGCATACCTTCCCGTAGCAAGCGTAACAGCATTCCCCGTTCGATATTCCCAGGCTAAACTCAAATTCAATCTACTGGTCAGGTCATATACCATGACTAAACTGATATCGTGTCTTTTATCATTTCTATTGGGGAATATTTCTCCATTATTAATCGCATCCTCCTGAATAAATTCTCCTGTCCTCCAGGTACCATCAAATTCCCTCCAGGACCAGGCCAATGTATAACTAAGCCACCCAGTTAATCTCCCTTTGGCTTTCTCCAAATAAAATTCGCTTCCATAGCTCCAACCTCGGCCAAATACAAATTCTTCATCCAGATTATCATTGACGAATAAATTAGCCGCATCTCTAAAATCTATTTGATTTTTCAGCCACTTGTAGTACCATTCATGCGTAAATAAGAGTTTGCCTTTTGCCAGACTAATTACATAACCTGCAGTTAACTGATGGGAACGTTGTGGCTTCACCTTTTCATTTGATGGATACCAAACGTCTGTGGGAAGAGATGCTCCTGAGCTACTTACTAAATGTAAATATTGGGTCATCGCAGCATAGCTCGTTTTAATAGATGCGTGATCCCCTATACTCCAACGTGCACTCAGCCGAGGTTCTATCCCAAAATAATTTGCTTCCCCTCGCTTAAACCCTGAAACCCTAAGTCCTGCATTTACCTGTACATCTCTACTTATCTTGATATCGTCGGAAAAATATATACCCGATTCTTTAGCTGTAAGTTTGTTTCCTGCTTCAAAAGAAAAGCTATTATCACTTGCTCCTGCATCCAAGCTACCAACTTCAAATCTGTGCGAAGTCGTTTGGCTTCCTAATTTGATTAAATGTCTATCATTAGGAATAAAAGTAAAATCGGCTCGTGAACTGTAATCTGAAATTCGAGATCCGAGTTGGAAGGTAAAAATGTCTAATTGATTATTGAGTTGGTAATGATAATCCGTATAACTCAATGTACCATTAAAAAACCATCGAGGACTCCAGATATGGCTCCACCTTAGATTTAGATTCGTATTACCCCAACCTAACTCAAAGTTAAAGTCTCTATCCTCTAAAAAATTGAATTTATCCCGTCCTATATATCCACTAATAAAAAGCTTATTGTGCTGATTGAGATCGTAATTGATTTTTGTATTGAGATCGTAGAAAAAATATTTGGGAATAGGATTAAAATCTTCTTTTCCTTCCTGAGATTGATTAATCATTTGGGTAAAAAGGTCAGCATATGTCCGTCTCCCTGCCAGCATAAATGAGGCCTTATCTCTTTTTAATGGTCCTTCAAGTGTCAGGCGTGAAGAGATCAGTCCCACTCCTCCCTGAGTAGAAAGCTTCCTTCTATTTCCCTCTTTCAGTCTTATATCAATCACTGAGGACAGCCTTCCCCCATACTGAGCGGGGAAGCCACCTTTATGCAATTTCGCATCTTTTACCGCATTTGAATTAAAAGTGCTAAAGAAACCGAATAAATGGGAAGGATTATAGATGACCGTTTCATCAAGTAGAACCAGGTTTTGATCCGCTTCTCCTCCTCTGACAAATAATCCTGAGGAACCTTCGCTCCCAGTAGAAATACCTGGTTTTAGCTGAAGAGTTTTTATGATGTCTACCTCTCCAAAAAATGCCGGAAGTTTTTTCGCATCTTCTATATTTATTTTAGCTACGCTCATTTCAGTGGAATGTATTTCCTCATATTGAGAATTAGCTAAAATTTCTACTACTTCGACAGTAGTAGGTTCTGGTGTTAAATAAATATTGATCGTTTGCTCTCTTTTTTCAGCATTAATGGAGACTTTTTGATCCTCATAGCCGAAATGTTTAACCCATAAGGCAGTAGTATCTGAAGGAACCTTAATGGTAATGGAATAATATCCATATCCATTCGAAAATGTTCCTTTTGCCCTATCAGGTATCACAACAGCAGCCCCAATCAACGTTTCTCCAGAAGATTCATCTCTGATATAGCCATTTATAGAAATTGATTGTTGTCCTAATGAGCTAGTGTTCCAACAACATAAGCAAAGAATCCCCGCAATCACAAATCGATCCATTTTACCCAACTAAAAGTAAATACTCAGAATATTCCAATATTATATATTCTCAAAATATATAAATACTATTTCTATAGTATTTTAAAATTAAAATACATTGGGCAAAAAAAAAGGTCATAATTGGTGAATAGCTTAGAATGAAAAAGCTCACCTATGAGGATGAGCTCGCCTCTCTTGAAAGAACTTATATCATAAGTAAAAAATTCTAATCATTAAAAATTATCAATTATCTAACAATTAGTTTTTCTACGATTGTTTGCCTGCCAGATATCTGCATAAAGTAAATTCCGGCTCCCAGATTCAATTCAGAAATTTCTCCGCTATAAAATCCATGAACATCTGTCTGTATATGCTTCTTCCAAATCTGTCTGCCTTTTGTGTCCGAGAGGAGAAGTTTTAGATCTTTATTTTCTTCAAATCCAAAAAGTCTAACATTAACTGCCTGATTTTCCATAGGGTTGGGAAATATTTCAACTTTCTCAGCTTCCGAATAGAACGTTACACTTAATAGCTTGGAATAGCTCATTCTGCCATCCACATCTACTTGTCCCAATCTGTAATAGGTAATGCCCACGACAGGATTATTATCCACAAAACGGTAATTCGTAAAATCTTGACTATTACCTAAACCTGTAACTTTCCCAATAGGATCAAAATTTCTTCCATCAATCGAACGTTCAATCTGGAAAAAATCATTATCTCTTTCGCTTGCTGTAATCCAATTGAGTAAGACAGTACTTCCTTCTACATTTGCAGAAAAGTTCAGAAACTCTACTGGAAGAAGGGTACCTTCGCAGACTTGGGAAACTTCAATGGCAGAAACGATAGGTTGGTCTATATTAGGAATAAAATCAATAGTAAGCTCTCCATCACTCACCTCGATGTCAAAGGATTTAACTAAAGCTGTTCTGTAACCTACCTCGGCATACACATCCAGATTTTCCAATTCTATCTCTCCCCCTTCAAGATTTACATTAAATACTCTTTTTCCGGCTTCCTCATGAAATAATTCTGCAAAATGAAGTTGTACACTGACTATTCCCTCTTCCGTAAGCGGAATATTATACGTAAATCCATCTGCAGACTGAGAATGTTCTACTTGATAAATGGGATCATTATCAGTTCCTTCAATCTCTCCTACCCAAAATCCTCCCCAACTTCCACCTTTATCAAAATATTTATCTGCATCATAAGAAACTCCTGCCGCAAGGGTAGCTACTTCGCTTCCTCCATTGATCCGAATCGTCTCACAATCTTCCGGCACAACTCTATATTCTTTGATGGAAGAAGAGATCGTTTGGCCTTCTTCACCATTGATTTCAGCTACTCCGATGACATAATTGACCAAATCACTCTCAGAAGAAGCAATTAAACTAATCTCTACCTGCCCATTGCCATTCTCATCCAATATGGTAGGTACCTCTCTTACTCTTATCAAATTTTCCACTATTAGCGGATTGGAACCCAATCCATTATCAGATAAACGCTCCTGAGACACCAAATGGAAAAGGGTAAAAGCAGCATTTGCAGGCCCATCTGCAATTTCTACTGTATGCTTGCGCTTGGTAACATTTGAGGTTCCATCTGGAATACCTTTTAGCCTTAATGTGGGTTCATTAATAGGTGCCTCCAATGAGATTGCTTCGGATGAGAGAGATTCTCCAGGATGTGGAAAAATCTTTGTTTTTTGCTCACCGCAAAATGCATATTCAAAGCTTACTTCCGCTCCGGTCAATTCCAAAGGACCTACATCCCCAATATTTCCCGACAGGGGAACTCCCAAAGAAGAAATGCCAACAGGATCAATATCTACCGAAAATGTAAATCGTTCCTGTTCGTCAAAATCCTCAAAAAACATATCAAGCCTTTGAAAACCACCACTTAAAGGCTTTGATAATTCAGCCCTGATGAAGCCGGTTTCAACCTCTCCGCCATCGACAGTAAATACTTTCTTCAAGGCATCTTTAGAAGTATTATCTGTATCAAAAATAAGATTGGCAAAAGCTGCTACAGACAGATCCAGGGAAACTCTGGTAATATCTTGATTTTCTTGCGCAAGATTCTCAATTGTGAAAGACTCCGTAGTATGCACAGAACTTTCCAGTCCATCAAATGATTTAATTTCCATCAATGCAGCTCCAGGAGCAACATCTGCTTGAGTAATCTCAATAAAGTCCCATGTGGGATTAAAGGAATCTGCCCCTATGGAAGTAGAGATAACTCCCACAGCCAATGCCTTGTCTGACGCCTGCAGCACATCTTTTAATTCCTCCCCTACGTTAATTAACGGACCTGCTAGTTGTATGGGTTGATCAGATCCCAACTGATAGGAAGCCTGAACTTGACCGGTTGCAGGAAAAACGGTTAAAAATAATTCTATAAAATTAGGATCACTAAATTGAATATCCGGGTCGATATGATCTACAGAAGTAACAATACCAGCATCTTCTTTTAGGACCTGTATATTATTATTAATAATCACCTTCACATAATTATCCTGATCGCCTGTACCTATAAATATTCCCTGGGATTGTTGCCCATATGGCCCTCCTACGGGAAATATCGGAGTCTTCAATCTCGCTTTTATCGTAAAGGGGCAATCTTCATCACTTACATTGATCCCAAATTGAAATCCATTATCCTGATTGTTATTCACGGCATCTCCATCTGTGGTAGGAGTGGTCAATAAGCCAGAAGTTCCTCCTGCAATAATATTTTCCTGGTCATATTGATCCAGATAATTTGTCTCCCCATTCACCATAATCCCTGTCATCCCCAAACCGAAAAAGCCAAATCCCGGATCTCCATTAAGTAAATCATAAAATAATGGAATGTCAGTAGTCAACCCATTGTCAGGATCCAGCGCAAAAGGATCATTAACATCTGGAATACCGTCATTATCGTCGTCCTGATCATTTATGTCCGAAATAAAATCTTTATCTGCATCATCCGGTTTACTAGAAGCTGAACATGGATTGGTTCCACTGTCAATTTCGTCTATATTGAGAAATCCATCCTCATCATCATCCGCTTCTATATATTCTCCGAAGCATGGTGCCACTGTTTTACCGCCATAATCAGCTGGTTCCATGACAAAAATACTACTATTTCCAAAATCAGCGATCCAAATAGTACCAGGATACGGTCCGTTATTGTCTCCTATCGCCACTACATCTAAGGGAATGTTACCAAAACCTTCTGCTAAAATTTCTACCCCATTCGTTACCTCATTACCTTCTTCATTTAGTGCAGCTCGAAAAATTTCTCCTGTCAATCCAGCGGAGATAATGTTTCCCTTTAATGTACCATCAAAATTGGAAGCAGTATACTCACATAATCCATTGGTCGAAGGAACGTAAACTACCAAGGAGCCATCATCTTCACCTGGCTGTCTAAAATCCCCTTCTACCGGATTAGCTTCTGAAACTGGCGGCCAATCTGCAGGCAATGGATTATCTCCTTCTATGCTGTTTCTCCATACGCCCGTTCCATCATCGTCTGTATACAAACCAGCTCCAAAAGGATTTGCCCGAATGGGATTCGGATGTCCAGCATAATATCCTTTTTCTGAGATATAGTGTAATCCATTTAGGTTATTGACATATCCTGGCTCTCCCTCAACATACTCATTGGATGCCTCTCCTGTCCCTTCATTTTTAGGATAACCTCCCCAGGTCAAATTGGCTCCATTATCTATACTGTATAATTTTTGAGATTCCGTCAATACTACATCATATGGGTTTCTCCATCCAGATGAATATACCTGCACCGGCCCACCTGAAATAATTTTAGCCATGTTCAACCCGTCGTTTCCACCAAAAGGATCATTATTATCTTCTGCCCCTTCTCTGGTAGGATCATCTAGGGTAGGAATGTCATATTTATAGGCTTGCCCCTCATAATACTGAGTAGGTAAGGCCTCTACCGAGTTGAGATCAATGGATAAAATAGCAGCAGATAAGGCATATTCACTGATGTAGGTAAAAGCAGCCGAAGGGGCACCCGCATTAGTAAGACCTCCAATGCCTATATATAAAGTATTAGTCGTTTCGTCTAATGCCATCCCATTAGGGGCATGATTCTCTTCCGAACGTGGCAACCCTCTAACGATATCAATTTTTTCCCAATCATTCCCATTCCAGGTCAATTTTGAAATCATCCCCGAATTGGTATCTAAATTTTTATCTGTTCCTCCTGACCCTCCTCCTTGTCTTGGATCACTATGACTCACATAAATAATTGGCACCAATGCAGTACCGGTTACGTACAATCCGGTAATTTGCCTACTATTAATCCCGAAATTCCTCTCCCCATTATCATCGTGATTAGGAACTGTTTGGATGATATCTATCGTCTCTACATCCGTAACATCATAATCGTCTTTTTCATTTCTATTGATTTGATACACTTTGATGATACCGAATTGGTTAGAAACATATAACCTGAAATCTGGACCAAACATGAGGCTAGTAGGGTTGCTATTCTGTGTCCCCTCTAATTTACTGACCGAAAAATTAATAGATTGTCCATAAATGCTATGTGACAAAAGGAGGAATACAGAAAGAGAAAGGACCAAAATAACATTGCGTAAACTTGAAATCATGATTTTCAATTAATTCAAATTCTATGGGTTTCCTTTTTCAATTATGAGTAATCAATTTTCAGCTAACAGTTGAGAAATATGATCTAATACAAAGTATAATCAATCCAAAAAATTCAAGCTGTAATTTCGAATCTGTATTGATCCAAAAATTTCCATTATCAAATCAATAATCCGTATTGTAAATTCACATCATGAACTTTTATACATATAAAAATAATGTATATATTTAGTTAAATGTTTACTCTTCCTCTTGAATGGTTAGCATTAATCGGTGAACGTAAAATGTAAGTGTGTATTTAGAATATCTTACTTCCTTTATTGCGCAGATCAGTACAAACTAAGCTGAATTATTTCTTTTCAAATCTATCTCTAAAATCTGCTTAGACAAATCAAAAAAGGATATCATAACCAGAAAATTTTCTATCCTTTGGTGACAGACCACCTCAATAATCTGCCCTTTATGTGAGGGGATAATCAACCTATTTACAATAAGATAACATTGCTTATAGAAAATTAATATAACCCGGCCTATCGCTTATGTGCTAAGCTTACCATCTTTGATATTGTTCAGGTTTAACAAAAATATCGATACTGCATTTTTGACATGTTAACATCTGATTATTATCTATTTTACCTCCATATATACTAACACCTTACACTACTTTCTAACATTTATTATCTTTCTTTTGCCATCGATATCCGGAGCCTATAAGCATAGTAACACCGATGAACTACCCAACAGTTCCAGATAATTACAACTAAGATCAATATGCTTATCATGTACGAAATATTTAATATACGGCATGACAAAAAATACAAAAATATAGCACTCCTATTGATTCATAAAGGATCTTTAATCTGCTAGCATCATATTGCCTATTTTACTACTTAATTTCTCAATCGTCAAACTCCCGGTTTAGGGATAATCCCCCGGCAGATACGTGTATTAGCCCGGGACGAGGGAGATTTCCAGGAATTAACATTATACCTCCAAGCAATATATATGAAATCGCCAAAGATGAGCTTTATTGTAAATCAGGTTTTCCCTATACATTTTATCCTGAAAGCAGACATGTAAGAAGTTGACCAATAAAAATTACCAATAATCACATAACTTGTAAAACATATATTATGGATATTTATGATTTTTGCTATATTGAACAGATCATCACAATATATTGCTATCAACTCCTTAGTACATGGTACATCAGATTCGCAATCTTGGAATAAAAGGTATTGTTCTCTTGACCTGCATGCTTACTATTGCTCCATTACATGCACAATCAGTATTAAAAATTGGAAACAATTTATTTACCGCAGGAATACCCACCAAAGAGTTCGAACACTATGCTGCTCCCTTAGAATCTGGTAGACAGCGGCAGGAAAATTGGTGTTGGGCAGCATGTATTCAAATGGTCCTCAATTACCACGGCCTGAAAATTGATCAGGAACAAATAGTTACCCGCATCTTTGGCAGTCCTATAGATTTACCTGGAAATCCGGAACATGTACTAAGTGCTTTAAGTGGATGGGCTCCCAATCAGTTCGGCGGCTATTCAACTATCCATTCTGATTATGGTGTATACTCCCCTTTAGATATCATTAATAATCTGGCAGCTAAATGGCCTATTATTGTAGGATTGAGAAACAGAACCTCCCTTCAACAGGCGCATGCTTATGTGCTAACAGCGGTTTATTATACAGTGAATCAATATCAGGAACCTATTATTGAACATGTGGTACTGAGAGATCCTTTTCCTGGCAATCCCTCTCGTCAGGTCATATCCTGGATAGAGTTTAAACAAAGATATCCCATCTATTTTAAGGTATGGGTTCAATAAATATTAAAGGTTGTTCTCATTTAGTTGGTGTAAGTGCTGGATATAGGTTTGTGCCAATGAACCATAGTTACCTTTTGAATAGGATTAGAGATCTTATTATTTCAAAAAGAGGATGAATCCCAGATCTCCTGCCTTTTACCTTCAAAAATCCCTACTATCCTTAAGAACGGAACACTTAATTATGTAAGATATACTCACCATTCCCATTAGTACCTATTATACACTCAGGTTAAAGGGAGATATAACATAAAATTTTTTTCTATTTCTATACCAATAAGGAAGATTCCCCAGCCCAATTCTTATTAAACTCAATATAATCTCCTATCTCAGAGTAAATAATCTCAATGCTAAACCAAAACAACTAATACATATTTACATATATTCTATCAATGATATATTACGAATTTTCATAGTTTACATTTTTAATCCGCATCGCCTACATTTGAATTGTCTTTAAGGCATTACGCCAGATACAGAAGCTAGGGGTTAGGGTTGACTCTCCGTCTAGGGCGGATTGAGTCCCCTAATTTTTTTTTAACTTAACACTACACTTTTAACATTTGTGAAGGCTCTAGGTCCCAAATAAGATAACTCTCTACCATAACCGCTATTATTAATTCCTCCAAAAGGCATTCGCGGATCAGAGACAACCATGCGATTCACTACACAATTTCCAGCATTCAATTGTTTCGTAGCTATCATCTCTCCTTTCTCTACATCATTTGTAAAAACAGCTGCACCTAACCCAAAGGTAGTATCATTAGCTATTCTGATCGCTTCCTCTTCATTGGTCGCAGAAATAATCACTCCTACGGGCCCGAACAACTCTTCATCATAAGCTGGCATTCCCTTTTTGACATTAGAAAGCACCGTAGCAGGATAAAACCATCCTAATCTATCAGGTATGTATCCACCACATGATAAAGTAGCTCCTCGTGAAATTGAATCGGATACCTGAAGGTGTAATTGATCTCTTAAATCTTTTCTGGCTAATGGACCTAATTCCGTAGTATTTAAAAAGGGATCTCCCATCAAGACTTTCTCCATCTTAGCTACTACTCCTTCTTCAAATTCAGTCTTCAGGGAATCTACTACGATCCAACGTTTGGCAGCAATACAACTTTGACCGGAATTTAATAACCGGCTTTTGACACAAGTATCTATCGCTAAGTCCAGATCTGCATCTTCCAGGATCACATAAGGATCACTTCCCCCTAATTCAAGGATAGTCTTTTTAATCGCTTTTCCTGCTAATTCGGCTACTGCTTTTCCCCCACTTGTACTTCCAGTAAAAGTTACAGCCTTTACTCTGAAGTCTTCTATAAGTGTGGCCGTCTGTTCATGATCGATAAATAAGTTAGTGAAGGTTCCTTTCGGGAACCCTGAACTATTAAATAGATCTTCTAAAGATATCGCACACCCAGGAACATTTGGTGAGTGTTTTAACAGAACGGTATTCCCCGCTAATATTCCTGATACAGCAAAGCGAAACACTTGCCAAAAAGGAAAGTTCCAGGGCATGATACCAAGGATAATACCCAATGGGCGGTAAATAATTTTCCCTTTGAAAGAAGCTGTATGTACTAGCTCTTCTGACAACATCTCCCTTCCATTTTCAGCAAAATAATCGCAAGTCCAGGCACATTTTTCGATTTCTGCCTGCCCCTGTGATATTGGTTTCCCCATTTCCAATGTCATCAACTCAGCCAATTCTGAAGATTTGGCTCTTAGTTGCGTAGCGAGACTCCCAAGTAATTTTACCCTTACCCCTATTTTCGTATGTTTCCACCTCTCAAATGCTTCGAAGGATTGATCTACAGCTTTTTCTACTTCTTGGGTAGACATCATATCATAGGATTGAATAATAGCTCCATTAGCAGGATTTATAGACTGGAAAAGGTTCATCTGATAGGGTTTTTGGGAATTTCTAACATACTACATAAGAGAATTAGTTTACACTTATAATGAGAAAAAGTTATATTGGTCATAAGGATAATATCTATTCCAATATTATCTGTGTCAATTTAAATCGTCATTTTAAACATGCTCTTAAATCATATATGAATTCTGTTATTTACCCTTTCATTCTATGCATCCCTCTTCTTATTAGCTTCTCTGGTTTTGGCCAACATCCAGGCGTAATTCCAGGAGAACTCATCGTGATGGTGGAAAATGATACCCAATTGAAAAAAGTATTAAGGACTCCAGTTGGATATGAGCAAGGACAAGCGATTTATCCCAAAATGGGTAGAGAGATTTCAGCTGAACAAGGAATATACTTACTCACCTACAATTCGAACATCGTACCCGCTTTTCAGGCAAAAAAAATACTTTCAAAGCTCACTCTACTTACTCAGCATAATCATAGAGTAAGTATTAGAAATAGCGAGGATATTATTCCCAATGACGATTTATTTTCTTCCCAATGGGCCCTCAATAATACCGGGCAGGAAGATGGAATAGAAGATGCTGATGTAGATGTAACAGAAGTATGGGATTTAATTCCAAATAATCAGGTCACCTCACTTGGAGATAGTTTGGTGCTAGCTATTGTGGATCAAGGCTTTGAAATGGATCATGAAGACTTGAATTTTTGGAAAAACCGATCAGAGATTCCAAATAATAATATAGATGACGATAAGAATGGCTATGTGGATGATTTCGATGGATGGAATGCTTTTGATAATAATGGCATCATTCCTTCGCAATCTCATGGAACTCATGTGGCAGGAATTGCTGGTGCCATAGGAAATAATGGGACGGGAATAGCTGGAATAAGTTGGGGAGTACCCCTATTAGCAGTCGCTGGTTCAACCACAGACGAGGCAACTGTAGTTTCAGCTTACAGCTACGTCCTAAATATGCGCAAAAGATTTAATGAATCTAATGGAGCTTCTGGTGCTTTTATCATTGCTACCAATTCCTCTTTTGGAGTTGATAGAGGCATGCCTGAAGATTTCCCCATTTGGTGCGCTATGTATGATTCTCTGGGGGAAGCTGGAATCCTCAGTGTAGGAGCGACAGTGAATACGGAAGTAAATGTAGAAATCCAGGGTGATATTCCAACAAGATGTGTGAGTGATCACTTTATTGGCATTACAAGAACAAATCGCTTTGATGAACTTCCTTCAGGCTCAGGCTTCGGAGAAGTAAGTATTGATCTAGGAGCACCAGGCGATAACATCATTAGCTCTATTATTAATAACGCTTATGGATTTAATACTGGAGCTTCTATGGCAGCACCTCATGTCACCGGAGCTATTTCTTTATTATATGCCGCGGCCTGTCCTGAATTAATAGCTCAGTATAAAAATAATCCTGCAGAAGTAGCATTATTAATGAAGGAATTCATTCTAAATGGGGTAGATACGCTTTCCAGTTTAAGTGGTAAGACTGTTACGGGAGGAAGACTTAATATCAAAAGAAGCTTAGATCTACTTAATGCCTATTGTGAGGGTTTAGCTCCATGTGTGCCACCCTTCGATTTAACCGTAAATGAATTGATCGATACCACGGCATCACTAAGCTGGGAATTCATTAATTCCTCGTCTTTCATTGCCAGATATAAGAGAACTACTGATTCTACCTGGACAACCTCAATGATAAATACTAATGATTTACCCATTCAGAATTTATCTCCCTGTGAATTCTACGAATTTCAGGTAGCTTCCATTTGTAGTGCTGATACAAGTGCTTTCTCTCCTAGTTACCTTTTTCAGACTGATGGTTGTTGTTCTCCACCTAAAACTATCAATCTCATATCTGCAACAGAAAATAGTTTATTGGTCAATTGGGATGAAGTGCTGGCGGCACAAGCCTATGAACTCATGTTCAGAGAAAAGGGAAGTACAGAATGGAATACAGTTTCAATAGCAGATACATTTTTTCTCGCTTCAGATGTAGCCACTTGCCAGGATATAGAATTTCAAATCGCCACTTTATGTGATACAGGCTTAAGTGTCCTATCTGCTATTTCTACTTTTTCAACGATAGGCTGCGGATTTTGTCTGGATACAGAATATTGTGCTTCTAAAGGTCTTAATACAGAAAATGAATGGATAGATTCAGTTCTTATTGGAGATTTTGTCAACGGAAGCGGAGCAGATGGAGGCTTTGGTGATTATACTGATTTATCCATTTCCTTTAAAGCAGGACTCACCTATCCCATATCCTTCATTCCTGGTTTTCCCAGTAATTCATTTCCTGAATATTGGAAATTGTGGATAGATTTAAATAAGGATGGTAGTTTTCAGGATCCCGAAGAATTATTATTCGACTCAGGCGGATTTTTTAGACAAGCTGTATCAGGAGAAATTACTATTCCTACGAATGTAGAAGAAGGCCTCACCCGAATGAGGGTAAGTATGAAGTTTGATTCCGAACCCGTTCCATGTGAGTCTTTTCGCTTTGGAGAGGTAGAAGATTATTGTGTAACCATTATTCAGGATTCTACCTTATGTCTGGCACCTTCAAATCCGAAAGTAGTAACCAAAGGAGAAAACTTTATCGATTGGCAGTGGGACCCTACCTTTAATGCTGTTTCTTATACGGTTGATGTAAGGTCTCTAGACACCCTAAACAATCGAAATTCAAACAATTTCACCTTAACTTCGGATGTACCAGGAATTAGTGTTGAAAACCTTCAGCCTTGTACGAATTACGAGTTTGTTTTTAATACGGTATGTGAAGACTCTATTTCCATTTCAGTGATTGACACTACCAGAACCCTGGGTTGTGGAACGTGCCAGGACAGTGTTTACTGCGTATCAGGAGGAAATAATGTGAGCGATGAATGGATCGAGCGAATCAGCGTCAATGGGACACCTTTAACATCTGGAGAAAACGATGGGTATGGAGATTTCACAACAGTACCACTATTCATTCAACCAGAAAAACCTATTGTCCTAAATCTGGTCCCCGGATTTAAGGATGTCAATTTTGAAGAGTATTGGCGTGTATATATCGATCTAAATCAAGATGGGAGCTTTTCCGAAATAGATGAGTTAGTATACGATCCGGGAACTACTTCTAATGATCCGGTAGATGCTATTATTGAATTGCCTGATACAATACCCATACTTGAAGGTCCAACGCGTATGCGTATCGTTATGCAATACAGAAACGCACCAAATGCCTGCGGGGTTTTTGAAGCAGGCGAGGTGGAAGACTATTGTATCACTTTCCAGAATACGGTATCAAATCAACCCATTCTTCAGGATAGTGAGATTAACATCTTTCCAAATCCATTTTTAGATATCGTAAACGTTAATTCCTCCGTGGCCATCGATAAATTATTTATCCAGAATTTAATGGGCCAGACTGTATATATATTGGATGGAAATAAGAGACAACAGATGGAAATTGATCTTTCGTCTATTACCTCGGGTGTATATTTTATGACGATTCAGACAGTCAAAGGAGATAGCAGTAGAAAGATCATCAAAAGCTCCAATTAGTTAAATTAACTTTTGATGATCTTGTAGAATATGTATTCTTAATTATTGGGTATCATCATTTTCGACTACTTCCCCTTTAAATCTCAGTACTTTATTCTTTTCCTCAGTGTTCATCGTAACAGTGACAGCCTTATTTTGGGTTCCTTTGCGACCGGCACTATTGAAAACTACCTCCACAAACCCTTCTTCTCCTGGTCCAATCTCTTCTTTTGAATAGCTGGGAGAGGTACATCCACAACTAGGCTTAACTCGGGTAATTTTCAATGGATGCTCCCCAGTATTTGTAAACTTAAAGGTGTGCTTTGCTTTGGTCCCTTGAATTATTTTTCCAAAATCGTGTAATTCCTGATCCCATTCAACAGTAGTTGCTTCCATAGCCTCAGCTTCTACGATATAATCAGGTCGTTGAACATTTGGTACTTCCTGTGCTACTTGCACTGAAGAGGAATTACCCGAAAGCGAAATGGAAGCATTTTTATCTGTGGATTGATCCATAGAGACATCCTGTATAGAAGCGCTTTCCTTTTGAATGGTTTTGGCGGCATCCAGAAGCTTTGCCTGTTGTGCAGGACTTAAGTTATCCAGAATTTGAATGATTTGTGCTTTGGCAGATTGTTTTTCTTGAGCAAATAAGGCGACTGGAGCAAGAACCAGTATTATAAGTATACTTAACAAATACCTCTTCATCATCGTTTCGTTGGGTTAAAATTAAGATGAAAATATGTTCGAACGTATAGATCAAAGAATCATATCGATTCTCATTTCTGACACTAAATACCTTATCTCTACGCATCCCTTTTAAAGGAGTTCCATTTTCAAGAGGGAATAATTATAGCATTTCAACGACTCAAATCATTTTTCGTATACAGTAATTAGGATATATTTGTTTATCCATATAAATGATGACTCAAGGACAAATATAGATTTATGTCTCCAGAACATATAGAACTCCAGGTGAAAGGAATGACTTGTGCAAATTGTGCCATAAGTATAGAGAAATACCTGGAACGTGAAGGAATGAATGACGTATCAGTGAATTTTGCATTAGAAGAGGTGCAGTTTAATATGGGACAACAAAAAGGACTTTCCCATATTGTCAAAGGAATAGAAAATTTAGGGTTCGAAGTTGTCACAGGAGAACAACACCCTCAAGAGGAACATGCGGCTCTCCCTTTCCCATTACTCATATGTATCGCATTTACGATCCCTCTTTTATTACATATGATCCTCCCTCTTCCGATTTTACACTATCCATGGGTCCAGTTAGGTCTTGCTATCCCCGTTTACCTTATTGGAATGTGGCACTTTGGACCATCAGCATTAAGATCAATAAAGAGTGGAGTTCCCAATATGGATGTACTGATTACCATTGGAGCTACAGCAGCTTTCGGATACAGCTTATATGGAACCTTCACCGGAAAAGGACCGGATTTTCTGTTTTATGAAACTGCCGCCAGCATTATCACTATCGTCATGATAGGGAATTTCATAGAACACCGCGCAGTGAAGAAGACTACGACTGCTGTTAAGGAACTCAATACATTACAAAAACAGGTCGCCACAAAAATTATCACCGAAGATGGTCAAGAGAAGCATCAAAAGATGGATGCTCAACTTATCCAGGTAGATGATCACCTTTTCGTACCTGATGGAGAGCGAATTCCAGCTGATGGATATGTATTGGAAGGAGAAGGAGAAGTAAATGAGTCCATGATCACCGGAGAGAGTAGACCTGTATTTAAGCAACAAGGAGATCGTTTGATAGGAGGAACGCTGGTAGAAACAGGTCAATTTCGCATGAAAGCTACCAACACTGGAAAAGATGCAGTGCTGGGTAAAATCATAGAATTAGTAAAAAAGGCCCAATCTGACAAACCGGACATTCAGCTGTTAGCTGATAAAATAAGCTCCGTATTCGTTCCAACAGTATTGGGAATTTCCTTATTGACCTTCATCTTGTCATACTTTGTCTTCGGATTAAGTTTACAAGCGGCGATCATTCATAGTGTTGCTGTACTGGTGATTTCTTGTCCATGTGCTATGGGACTAGCAACTCCTACCGCCGTAGTCGTTGGGTTAGGTCGTGCTTCCCGCAAAGGGATTCTGATTAAAGGGGCCAGAACGATCGAAAAGTTTGCAAAGATAAAAAGGATGGTATTTGATAAAACGGGAACTATTACTACTGGAAAATTCAAGATCGCCCATATTCAATGTCCAGAAGAGAGAATAGAAGAAGTGCGCTCTATTTTATTGAGTCTTGAACAATACTCTAACCATCCCATCGCACGTTCATTAGTCATTGAATTAGCCGACAGCCCCTCTATGTCTCTGAATAACGTAAAAGAAATCAAGGGGGTAGGAATAGAAGGGATTGGCACGTTGGAACAAAAAAAATATCAGCTAGGTTCTCACAAATTTATTCAACATCTATCTATTCCTCAAAAAATGGATAGAGATCACTCATTGTATTTGCTGGAAGATGGAGATTTACTCGCTACCATTGATCTGGAAGATGAGATAAAACCCGAAGCTAAGCCCTTAATTCAGTTTCTTCACACACAGGGAATTGAAACGATATTGTTGAGTGGTGATCGAATATCTACGACCGAAAAAGTAGCTCAAGCGGTAGGTATACAAAAGGTATTTGCAGAAAAATTACCAGAGGAGAAATTGCATATTATTGAGTCTCTTTCTAATACTTCTGCTACAGCCATGATAGGAGATGGAATTAATGATGCCCCTAGTTTGAGCAGAGCTTCTGTAGGTATTTCTCTGGGGAATGCTTCTCAAACAGCGATAGATTCTTCCCAAATTGTACTGCTGCATGATAACCTGCTCCTGATTAAAGATATGTTTCAATTGGGTAAACTGACAGTAAGGACGATAAAGCAAAATCTATTCTGGGCCTTTATCTATAATGTATTAGCGATTCCTCTGGCAGCTTTTGGCTTCCTTTCTCCCATTATAGGAGCTGTTACTATGGGCCTATCAGATATAGTTGTTATCGGCAACTCTCTGTGGCTCAGAACCAAATTACTGACCAAAGCATAATTTTTTGTTAAACTATATAGTTTAGAAGTTTATGAAATTCCAATTCAAGACAAATATAAATTGTAGTGGCTGTGTCGAGAAAGTTAAACCCTTCCTGGAAGGCAATAAAGCCATCAAAAAATGGGAAGTAGATACCGCTCACAAAGATAAAATTCTCAAAATAGAAACAGATCGACATCTTCCCATAGAAAAGATCATGCAAGTGGTGGAAAAGGCTGGTTTTCAAATTAAACCTCGTTCGACAGGTATGTTAGGAAAACTCTTTAGATAAGGTCAGAAGGTTGATCGGTTTTTAATTCAGCACCTAAGGAAAAGGTTAAATCTTCGATGTCTTCTTCTTTTTTTCTTTAGGGGTTTCTTCTGGCTCTTCTCCACCTCCAGGAAATACCAAATCTGTACTTGAGTAGGTGGTGCCAAAGGAATCTGCTGCCCTATATACCTGTATTAACGCATCTTCTGCCTGTTGATGGGTGAGTTCCTGAAGTGGATGCAAAAATACGGACCAAAGAATTTCTTCCGAGATAGCATACTTCACATCTAAAGCGGTGTGAAAATTAGCGATTAAAGCATTTTTTAATAAGCTCTCTTCTAGTTCATCTACTTCTACAATGGGACTAATAATCCTCATTCTATTATGGTTCTCATCTGTAATAACAACCATTAACCTTCCATGTAACTGAAACTGCCATAATCCATCGTCTCCTTCTATACTATCCCCAATGGCTTCTATAATTTCTCCCAATGTTTGATTATCCATTTTCTGGGCATGGGACTCTCCCATAGAACAAACTCCTATTCCTATCGCACAAAGCAGGCCTAACAGCGTCGAACGTTTCATGTATGTATGTTTAAGTTATTTCTTTCCCATTTTTTCCTCTAACCAATGAAGGATACTGTGCTTATCATGAGCTTCAAACCAGCGAATATGGTCAAATTTTCTAAAGTAAGTAAGTTGTCTTTTAGCATAACGTCGGCTATGTTGCTTTATTGATGCTACGGTTTCTTCTTTTGAGATGGCTCCTTTCAAATACATTATCATTTCTTGATATCCGATGGATCTCATCGCTTGAAGATCAGAAGTATACCCCATATCTAATAATTGGCTAACTTCACGCTCAAGGCCAGCTAGCATCATTTCATCTACCCGCTGATTAATGTGTTGGTATAATTCTGCTCTGTTTTTTTGTAGGCCAATGTTCAGGAAAGTGTGTGGAGCGTTTTTTAATCTTCGCCCTTTTCGGAACGCTGAAATGGGTTCTCCTGATGAACGATGCACTTCTAAGGCTCTTAGGACCCTGGCATGATTTTGTCGGTCAATCTGGTCATAAGTTACAGGATCTACTTCCGCAAGTTCCCTTAACAAATTACTTAATCCTTCCTCCTCAAACTCTTCCCTTAACTCCTGACGAATGTGAATAGGAATATCAGGCATAAAATCGAAACCATGCCAGATAGCGTCCATGTATAAGGTAGATCCTCCTACAGCAATGACGATATCATCTGTAACAAATAACTCTTTGAGCAAGGATTCTACTTCCGACTCAAACGTGGCTGCGGTATAAGTCTCATCCGGCTTAAGAATGTCTATAAAATGATAAGGAACTTCATTTCGCAAGTCATGAGAAACTTTATCTGTTCCAATATCCATGTGTCTGTATATCTGTCGTGCATCACAAGAAATGATGTGTGTATTCCAAGTCTTTGCCAACATATGTGCCAAAGCACTTTTCCCTACCGCTGTAGGGCCTACGATGGAAATGAGATATGACATAAGGATATAAAATTAATGCATCTGTTTCCAATATTTGAATATTTCCCTCGAATTATTAACATTGTTCAGTAATTGGGGAATTTTCTTACAAACGTGAGGACGAGAGCCTTTTTCTTATGATTATTTATTAGGCTAACGTCATACAAAATAGTAAGGGACTGGAATCCCATAGCAATTTGCAGGGTACCTTAAAGTTCTCTATTTTCCATCAAAAAGCTTTACCCTTAAACCACATGCAAGCATTCCACAGTATTTTACAGGATCTCAGTGCTTTTCTCGGAGGCACTTGGTTCGTCTTCTTATTACTAGGTGTAGGTCTATTTTTTACGATTTATCTCAAATTTCCTCAAATCCGATATTTTAGACATGCCTGGCGTGTGGTTCGGGGTACATACGATAAAGAGGGCACTGAAGGGGACACCTCTCATTTTCAGGCGCTAACTACAGCCTTATCAGGAACTGTGGGAACAGGAAATATAGGAGGAGTGGCTTTTGCCATCTTTCTGGGGGGGCCTGCGGCTCTTTTTTGGATGTTGGTAACCGCTTTTTTAGGAATGACAACCAAATTTGTGGAAGTAACGCTTTCACATAAATACAGAGAAAAGGCAGAAGATGGGTCCATTGCAGGTGGTCCTATGTACTACATGAAGAATAAACTCAACATCAAATGGATGGCGGCCTTGTTTGCAGTGGCTACCATTCTTTCTTCTTTTGGTACAGGGAACTTACCACAGATTAATAATATAGCTGCTACAGTGAAAGCTACTTTTGGAATCAGTGAGATTCTCACGGGGGGTTTACTAGCTATCCTGCTGGGATTTGTCATTATAGGAGGAATTAAACGGATTGCCAAGGTAACAGAGAAGTTGGTGCCAGGTATGGCATTGTTATATTTTATCGGTGCACTGGCTGTAATTCTTTATAATGCTGAGAATATCATTCCTTCCTTTGTGGCATTAGTTAGCGATGTGTTTACCGGATCAGCAGCTGCGGGAGGTTTTTTGGGAGCTACTATTGCCTTTGCTTTCCAGCGTGGGGTCAACAGAGGGCTATTCTCGAATGAGGCCGGTCAGGGATCTGCTCCTATTGCTCACGCAGCAGCTCGGGCAGATGAACCTGTATCTGAGGGAATTGTATCTATCCTTGAACCCTTTATAGATACGATCATCATCTGTACACTCACAGGCCTGACGATCCTTTCCTCAGGCGTCTGGACGGAAAAGCTGGAAAATGAATTTGCCTTTGCAGAATTATCTTTTCTGGATGGAACGTATCATGAAAGTAATGTGCAACAAAAATCAGCCTTGGCGACTCACCTTCTCGGTGGAGAGCAACTTCCCTATTTTACTGGTGATCTATCCGTGGAAGGTGGAAAAATTACTGATGAAGTTACTGTATTTCATGCGAGATCCGTTGCAGAAGATGTTTCTGTTACTAAAGAAGGAAATCCGTATACTGGTCCTCTCCAAATAGATAAAGGTATACTCCAGGATACTGAGGTAGTACTAACAGGAAAATCATTGATACATAGCGCTCCATTAACGACAGAAGCATTTACCCGCGGATTTTTTGGGGAATGGGGAAAATACATCGTTAGTATCGGCTTGCTGCTATTCGCTTTTTCTACGGCTATCTCCTGGTCATATTATGGAGGTAGAGCCATGACCTATTTATTTGGTTCGAAATCCATCATATATTACAGGGTAGTTTATGTGATAGGCTTCTTTTTAGCGGCGTTTACAGATACAGCCATCATTTGGACCATTTCAGAAATTACGATTGTCTTGATGACTGTTCCCAACCTTATAGGCATCTTTTTATTGAGAAAAGATATGAAAGATACGGTGGCAACCTATTGGGAGGATTTTAATAAAGAATGGGGAAGTTAGAGACGTTAACAAACATGCAAATTACTTAGCACATTTTATTTACCTGAGAGTTTTGACATAAATGATTTTTCAATGAGCTCTATCATACTAACTAAAGAACATGGCATTGGGAAGATTATGCTTAATCGCCCCAGAGCATACAACAGTATAAATGAAGCATTAGGAAATGAATGGATTGATGCCTTAGATGATTGTATTAATGATCAGGAGGTGAAGGTAATCATTATCACTGGATCAGGTCCTGCATTTTGCTCAGGACAAGATTTAAAAGAGGCTAAAGATCCTAAAATCATAGCCAAATTCCACACCCTACTAGATACACGCTATAATCCTATCATAAGAAGAATAGTAAATACGGAAAAGCCTGTTATAGCAGCAGTAAATGGTATGGCTGTAGGCGCGGGAGCTAATTTTGCTTTGTTGTGCGATATTGTTCTGGCTACCGAAAGTGCTACCTTTATTCAGGCGTTTAATGGGATAGGATTGATTCCTGATGTAGGGGGAACTTATTTTTTACCTCGTTTAATTGGCCGTGCAAGAGCTATGGCTTACGCGATGCTGGGGGATGAAATTTCTGCAAGGAAGGCGGAGGAAATTGGCATGATTTATCGCGCGATTCCTGACGAATCATTTGAGGAGGAAGTATACAAGATAGCGCATACCCTAGCAAATAAGGCTACCTTTGCCTTAGGCTTAACTAAAAAGGCCATTAATTTAGCCTTTGCTAATACGCTGGAGGAACAATTGGACGTAGAAAAGGAATTCCAAATCAAAGCCATCTTGTCAGATGATTTTAAAGAAGGAATCGCAGCTTTTCTCGAGAAGCGGAAGCCTATCTTTAAAGGAAAATAACCTTTCCCAGATAAAAAATATGCAGGAAGGAGATTGAGAAACAGGAAAGGAGCAAATTCAATAATAATAACCTGAAGATAGGGCGAGTTTATCTATAGAACATCAATTGTCAGCTACCTTAACCAAAGCTTATGGAAGAAGGATATATCAACAACCGATTTGTTAAGCCTGGTTTATTGGAAATTGAATTTTTCCATCCTAAACACAATTCCCTTCCAGGCTATTTATTAAAGGAGTTAGCTGAGGCGATCACAGGGGCAGGAATCAACAAAGATGTACAGGTGATTATTCTGAAAAGTGGAGGAAACAGAACTTTTTGTGCAGGTGCCAGCTTTGATGAATTGATTGCTATCAATGATCTGGATACGGGAACGAACTTCTTTATGGGATTTGCAAGCGTAATTGATGCTTGTAGGTTGTGCCCTAAACTCATCATAGGCAGGATACAAGGAAAATCGGTAGGTGGTGGCGTAGGAATAGCATCAGCAGTAGATTATTGTATTGCCACCAAATACGCATCTATTAAACTGAGTGAATTAAATATAGGGATTGGCCCTTTTGTTATAGGTCCGGCAGTGGAAAGAAAAATAGGAATTTCCGCTTTTAGTCAATTAGCGATAAATGCTACAGAGTTTTATACTGCGGAATGGGCGAGAGATAGAGGATTATATGCAAAAGTGTTAGCATCTGCAGAAGAGCTGGATGAAGAGGTAATGAGACTTGCAGATTTTTTATTAGGGACCAATCCTGAGGCCCAAAGATTATTGAAGAAGGTGTGTTGGGAAGGCTGTGATCATTGGTCGGAATTATTAGCATCACGAGCGGAAATGAGTGGGACATTGGTATTGTCAGACTTTACCAAGAAGGCATTAGCGAAATACGCTTAATGGAAACTCTGCCTGAGCTCACTAACACCTATCCTTCATTCAACATACCTATAACTTATTCATTGGCACAAACAACTAATACTATCCATTAGATAATTTCTTTCCTTGCACATATACATATATCAGTGCCAACAGTGCTAATAATGCTCCCCCAAACTCTCTTGTTTCTTCAATATATGGTTTATCGTAAGACATACCTTCCACGATCGTCATCCCATCCTGATTGAATATGTAGTCTGTAACCCCAGGCCAGGCTAACATACACCTATCAATACATATCCCGATTAAGATCAATACCAATACAGGATAAAAACGACCGGAAGCTAATAATCCCGCAGTAGCAGCTACCAGCAAATAAATACTCACCCATACAAAGGGATCTGGATCATTCAGCTGAAAAAATGCAAAAAGGGCAAATAATACAGCGATAACAATAGAAAATATTTTCATGATTCAATCATAATTCATTCAATCCACCTAAGCTAATAGTTCTTCTTTTTATAGACAATGAATTTTGTCACTTTTGGATAGATTGAAGCTATTCTCATGGATATGCCAATTATTCGTTCTACGAATTATTTTATACCTTGAAAAAGATCGGCTTCACGGTCATCTTAAACATCTACTTCAGTATTTTTGGTTAGGATAATAGCATTTATCAATACATCCAGCTAGAAAAACTCAAAGGTGGGTGGAAAATCGCCTGCCTTCCAATATTTATCAAATAAATCAACATAAATTAAGGATATACAACATTCCTTAATGAATCATCCATTAAACCATTTAGAGAATATACAGTCTAATAACCATTCATATATTTACAATCAAACGAATGAAAAGACTCTTTCACTTTGTTGTCCTAGCCTCTGTATTCATAGCATGTGAAAATGATGAAACGATCTCTCCTGATCCACTTCAGGAAATTCCTGTAGTTCAATCTACATCTACTTACGAGATCATAATTGAAGAGGACATTGTATATGCAGAAGGCCTGAGTCACGACAGCCTTAACAGTACCAATGCAACCACCATCCCCTTAACGCTGGATGTTTATACTCCAAACAACAATATTGAGAACAGACCCGCCTTTATGTTTATTCATGGTGGAGGTTTTGAGGGAGGGAGTAAACAGACCAACGCGATTATAAATTTAGCCAACTATTACACTTCGAGAGGTTGGGTCTTTTTTTCTATTGATTATCGGCTGAGTGGTGATAATGGGACCATCCCCCAAGCGTGGGCTGACTATTCGATTACAGTGGAAGAAGAAACTATTTCTCAATTTCGTGCAATATATCCGGCGCATCGAGATGCTAAAGCCGCCCTTCGCTGGATAGTGAGTAATGCTGATAGATACGACATTAACACTGATTATATTACTGTAGGAGGAGGTTCTGCCGGAGCTATCACGGCAATCAGTATCGGGATTTCAGACCACGAAGACTTTAGAGATGAAATAGATATCAGTTTAGATCCTACCCTTACCAGTACCCATCTGGAACAATCCTACGAAGTGCATACTATTGTCGATTTTTGGGGGTCAAAAATTGCTTTGGATGCACTCGAAGAGATATATGGTCATCAGCGCTTTGATAGTAATGATCCTCCCTTGTTTATTGCTCATGGGACAGAGGATGCTACTGTTCCTTTTAGTAGTGCTGAAGAATTAAAAGTAATTTATGAGGCGAATGGAGTTCCCTTAGCTTACTATCCCTTAGAAGGATCTGGCCACGGCCCATGGAATGCTACAGTAGACGGAAAACGAATAGAAGAATTAGCTTATGAATTTATAGTGGATCAACAACAGTTAACTGTTGAGTAAAAAAAATTACCCCTCATTTATCAAAAATCGTCGGTATTTGCATCTTATAACGAGATACGAATATAATAACGACTCCCTTTTCTTATGATCAGGTGGAGTTGGGTTTATAGGTGAAATCTGTGAGAAAGTGACCATCTCCAAGCGGTATACGAATAAATGCAAGATTTTCAATAATACTCAAATAACATTTGCCTGAATAAAACAGGGGGTGTCGAAGAATTTCGCAAACTTTTTATACTTGTCAGATGAAGAAAAAATGATGGCAGAAAGTCATCTTTTACTTTCAAGTGCGGCATTGGGAATATTCTATGTGAACTTAGTATTTTGGCATACAATATCTTATCTGAGAAAAAATCGACTAATTAGACATGGAAATAATCAAAACTGGATTCATTCTGTATACCATTAACTATGGAGAGTGCATCCATTTTTATGAAAAATTATTAGGATTAAAGGTCTTATATAGGAAACAGACCCTTACTTGCTATGATTTTTATGGAAGTTATTTAATGGTAGAAATAGATGATGAAACGGAACAATCGAACCCTTTTTTGCCTAATAGAGATAGGACTTGTATTAGGCTTAATGTAAAAAATGTAAAGAAGGCATGTTCGATATTAGATGAGAATTCCATTCCCTATGAATATTACGAATTTGACTGGGGGACAATTGCGAAATTTCGAGATCCTGATGGGAATTTAATAGGATTTAGGTCAGCAAAAGAACATGAAAATGACATAGAAAGAGTGGGAAATTCCAGATGAAGGCGAAAGGATCACTAAGGATTACTAACTACCCCTTCTGAAAGGCTCTACATCAGTTATGTGGTGGCGATAAAGAATCATTCGGCCAATTATCATTAGATAATGAACTATTTTTATGCCGTATATGATTGTTGAAATTTAAGGGCCCGAGCCAAAGAATTATGAACATAAGAAATTTGCTATTATTGCTTAGACATGTCTCCATAAACTCCATTGAAAAAGGAGAAATATTAATACGAGAGGGGGCTACTAACAAAGACATTTATTTTATCAGGAGAGGATTGATACGTAGCTACTATATTAATGAAAAGACCGATGAAATTACCTTTCAGCTGTATCCTGAATATCATATCGTTACTAATATCAATACCATTCTATTTAACGAGCCTTCAAAATTTTCTTACCAGGCGTTGGAACCTACGAAATTCTACAAAATTGGCTATTCCTCTTTTTTAGATGTGACCTCCAAAAACCCTCAATTATTAGAATTAAATAGATTGTATCTTGGTAGAAGGATGATGAAACTAGCGTATCTGCGTGTTGAATCACTTGTATTACTGTCGCCGGAGGAACGCTATCAAAAATATGTGGAAGATTATCCAAACATTATAAATCGAGCACCAGACAAATATATTGCCAATGTATTGGGGATCACTCCTGTTTCTTTAAGTAGAATTAGAAAACGAATTGCTTCAAGAAAAAATTAGCCTATTTTCCTTAATTATCTTTTGTTAATGTTATCTGACGTTGAGTTGAGATAGGTTTGTATCAAACAAAATAAAGTCAACATGATACGATCTAACATCAATTTAATTCCAGTATTAGGAATACTGGCACTTTGCATAGGCTGTTCAGAAGACAATGAGCTATCTGATATTGAGCCTATAAATTCCCCCTTCCAGGAATTATATGATCAAGGTGTGGACCGATACCTCGGTACATTTAGCCCGACTTCTTCTGAAGTTGTAGAGAGTGGTCTTACCATACACACCTTCCAAGGTATTGATGGTCCACTCTGCTTCACGGGCAACGAATTTTCAATGTCTACGAGAGATGGTAGCAGTAACGAATTAATGATCTTCCTTCAAGGTGGTGGTGCCTGTGGGCCAGAAAATTGTGATGCTGTCGAAGTGACATCAAATATCCCCCCATTAGGAGTTTTAAACGCTGCAGATACAGAAAATCCAGCGGCCACCTTCAATGTGGGCTATGTGCCTTACTGTGATGGTTCTTTGTTCACGGGCGATAGAGATGTAGACAGTGATGGCGATGGAGTTAATGACCGTTTCTTCCGAGGCGTTCAGAATCTGTCGGCTTCTCTCGATGTGATTGTCCGAACTTACCCGTCACCCAGCAAGATCTTCCTCACCGGGAATAGTGCAGGTGGGTCTGGGGTTCATTACGCTCTTCCTTTGGTCAGGAAGTTATATCCAGACGTGCCAATTGAGATTATCAATGACTCTGGCGTAGGCATCATACAACCTGGTGTTCAAGAAAGCCTGAATGCTTATTGGAACTCTGCCTCTTTCTTTCCCGCGAGTTGTAACACTTGTATAGGAGAGGATGGCCACTTGACTGACTACCACAAATACCAGCTTGGTGAAGATGAGAATATCCGCATGGGTTTCATAAGCTCCAAACAAGATGAAGTGGTCGCCGATGAAAGGCTGATGATTGGTGGTCCTGCCTTTGAAGCGGAACTCCTCCCTGCGATGACCGAACTCCAGGAAGCTTTTCCCGATCGCTTCCGCAGTTTGATTACTGATGGTAACGAACATACTTTTATCCTGAGACGTTTCGATTTTGAGGTGGGTAACACTACCGTTCGGCAATGGGTCACCGACATGTTGAGTGGCAGTGAGGATTGGGTTTCTGTGATCGAATGATCATGGCGAAATTTAGTCTGCCTCAGCCAGTCGGTCCCTGTTTATAGACGAATCGATGGCTATATGGCTTCTTAATGTTGAGATCCCGTATTATTTACTTTTCATTATTTGTAACGAAAAAGAGGATAGCTTATAAGTCGCCATCCTCTTTTTCGTTATTCAAACTAGCTAATAGACTAAAAATTCACATTAAAAAGCAGGCTCATATTTCTTATTCTTTTCAACTCTCTAATAAGCCAGAAGATTCAAAGAGTTGAGCCAAATAAAAAATTGGCTCCATCTCATCAGGATGAGACAGAGCCAAAAAAGAAGAAAGAATAAAAATTCTTTAATTCAAGATATCTACAGAGATCCAGCTTGATTATTGAAATAAATCCAATCCAAGGTAGCCACTCCCCTTTCTGCTTCTGGATTAACAAATTCCAGATACAACTTTTGCACTCCCACTACAGGCTTAATATCCATCTCTACCGGTTTTGCTGCAGTAGGATTTAACACAGTTTCAATCTCTACTTCCCCAATCAATTCTCCTTCAGGCCCATCTAAAAACAATTTGATATTTCCTCCTGATAAAAACATCGAAGGAGCTGATGCCGCTAATGTTAAGGAACGAACATTAGTCATGTCTAAATCCTCAAAAGTGATAAACGAGCCATGACTGCCAATCACAATTTCAAAACTTTCTTTAATTCCAGGCATCATATCTGGCTTGACTTCGAATGTCATCGCATTATTGGTTTCAGTAAAGTGTTCCGCCTGAATTTTTGGATGGGATAATGTAATCAATTCTCTAGCTGTCAATGATTGAGCCCCAGAAGCTCCTTTATCGGTATAAGAAGCTAAAATTACATAGGTTCCCGTTTCTTCCCCTTGAGCGTGTTCATTAAAGGTAAAAGTACCGTTCAGTGGTAAGCCGTTTGCTTGTTGGCCCCCATCTCCTAAAGAAAGAATATAGTTCACCATAAGTTCCGCTTCCTTATTACTCAATTGTGGATGTGCAGCCATCGCAATCTCTCCCCAATTTCCATTTCCTCCATTAATAACTTTGCCAGCCAAATAAGCAACCGCATCTTCTCTATCTTTATAACGCTCAGCCACCTCTACATAAGCTGGGCCTACAGACTTTTCCGCCATTTGATGACAGTTTTTACAGCCCGATTCGTTAATCAATTGCTCCCCAAGAAAAGACTGAGAAGCAGCTACCTGAGCCTCATGTCCCATTGCTATCGTATTTTTATCGAAGCCTCTGGCTAAATAATCCATGCTCAGAATCACTTGAGAAGCAGAAATCCCCTGTCCAATGGAACCATCTTCGGCATCTTTGACGGAAACCTCGTAAGTGACTGCTTCATTGTCCCAATAAAAACTCTTATTCCCTTCCAGGTTGATCGCTAATTCAGGTAATTCATTTCCAGCTAATATTTTGATTTCAGCCTCTCCCTGCTCACCTTCTGTATCTTCCGCTACCACCTTTACCTTATAATCTCCCGCTGAGCTAAATTGATAGGTATTTTGTGATCCGGAACCATCTATTTTCTCTCCATTCACATACCAATGATAAGTCAGGCTATCCCCATCATAGTCTAAAGATTCATCCGCTGATAAATTTACATTCATAGGAATGGCACCAATCTGCTTATCTACCTCTATACTTGCCACGGGGGGTCTGTTTCCAGAGATAAAAGGGATATGAACTAAACGCGCATCTGGATTAGAAGTGAACCATCTGGTACCATATTCTAGTAAGTACATATCTCCCTGAGGGCTAAACAACATATCAATCGGATTATTCAACTCCATATTGGGTAAAAATCGTTCTATCCTTTCTAAATCACCTTCTTCATTCATCGTTACCGCCATCATCCAACCTCTCATCCAATCATATGTAAATAGCTTGCCATTATAGTATGAAGGAAATCTCGAATCGTTCTCGGGATAATCATTGGCATAAAAAACGGGCCCCGCCATCGCATTTCGTCCCCCCGTTCCCATATCAGGAAACTCTTCTGAGGCTGAATAAGGATACCAAATAAATGCTTCCTGGGCAGGAGGTAATTCTTCTATTCCCGTATTGTTAGGGGAATTATTGATGGGTTTTTCGGGATCAAAGGGCTTGTAGGAAACTTGCTGAGTGAAATCGTAATCGTGATACGGCTTATTGTTCCCCACAAAATACGGCCAACCAAAGAATCCTGCTTTTCTTGCCTGATTGACTTCATCATGTCCTCTGGGGCCTCTGGAAACGCTATCTTCTCCTGCATCCGGTCCTACATCTCCCCAGTACACATATTTTGTATGAGGATCGATCGAAATACGATAAGGATTTCTACATCCCATGACATAAATTTCCGGCCTCCCCTCGGAACCATCTGTATTAAATAAATTTCCGTTGGGAATAGAATAAGTACCATCTTCTTCAGGCTGAATACGAAGGATCTTTCCTCTTAAATCATTGGTATTTGCTGAGGACTTCTGAGCATCCCAAGGCGACCTTCCTTCTCTTTCATCTATAGGTGCATACCCATCTGAAGCATGAGGATTTGTGTTATCTCCTACAGAAATATATAGCATCCCCTCCGGCCCAAATTCTAATGAACCCGCAGAATGGCAGCACTCATCGCGTTGAGTAGGAATCTCCAACATCACTTTTTCGGAAGAAGGATCCCAGTTCTTCCCGTCGAAAGTAAAACGAGACACATATTGTTTAGCCTCATCACCAACGGGGGAATAGAATAAATATATCCATTGATTCTCTTTGTAATTAGGATCTATCGCCATTCCCAATAAACCATCTTCATGTTCGGTGTGAACATCCAGTGTAGTAATGAGTGCAGAACTATCAACTTCGAAGTTAAATACTTTTATATTTCCAGGTCTTTCGATATACAGGATGTTTCCGTTTGGCAGGATCTCTAATTCCATAGGTTCATCCAGATAATCATCCAAGACGACTTTTTGAAAGCGATTTTCTTCGGGAGCTACTGTAGCTATGTTGTAATTTACTGGCACTCCATCACCAGCAGCATAACTAATCCCTCCCCACAAATGCTCCAGGAAGGCTGGTTCCTCATAGGCTTCTTTTGTATGTCCCATTCCTGTATAAAAAGAGCGCCCCCCATCGAATTCGTGATACCATGAAATAGGATGAATTTTCCCATTGGTCCCCCCTTCATATGTACTCTCATCTAAATTCATCAAGGTATTAATCGCAGGATTAATAGATGTATAATTGTACCACTCATCCGAACGTTTCCAATTTTTATCAAAAGATTTAGTCGAAGGGTGGTTATTATCTAAGACCTGAACAACCGCCTCTCGAACATTTGGATCATTCGGATGGCTTGAAAAATACGCTCCCACTAATTTTCCATACCAGGCCCAGTCATATTCCGTATCGGCTGCTGCATGAACCCCAACGTAGCCTCCTCCAGCCTGAATAAATCGGTTAAACTCTAATTGTTGGGCATCATTTAGCACATCTCCGGTCGTGTTGAGAAACATGACTACATTGTAATTTTTGAGCACAGCTTCTTTGAACATAGAAGCATCTTCCGTCGTATCGACTTTGAAATTGTGCTTTTTAGCGAGTTCAAAGAGGGCTTTCTTTCCAGCTTCTATCGATTCGTGGCGGAAGCTTTCTGTTTTTGAAAACACTAGTACCCTAATATCCCGGGATTTAGAGAAGAAAGCAGAATATATTCCCGCTACAGCTAGTAGTAATATTCCTACGATAAGTAGGGTCCTTTTTCTATTCATCTTAGGTAATTATTGTTAGAATAAAAGAATGTTGAGCATACTTATATTGTGATTGCATCCATTTGTTGTTCATATTGTACCAATAAGTCGAGGCCTTTCTCTGTACATATTCCTCTCACATAAGGCTGAATGGCTCTGTCAACAAATTTCCCTGCTTCACACTCAAACTGACGATACAATTCCTTCTGTAATATAGATTCGTACAGTAGAATGAGTACCTTCGCCACCATTTCAGTATCCAGTTCTTCTCTGAACAGCCCGTTCTCCTTCCCAGACCTTAGATTCTGCTCGACCAACATAGAGTTAAATGATTCATTATGTTGAATAGCAGCTGCTCTCAAATCCGGATAAAAATGGAGTAGATCATAATAGAAATTGACATTCAACTTCAGCTCTCTTTCTATCACTACTTTTCCGCTCATGAGGAAATACTCAATCTCATCCCTAGCCTGTTCCCTTAATTCAATGGCCTGTGCTTTTTCTTCCGCATAATGTTGAGCCAAACAAGCCTTTAATAAGCCCTTTTTATCTCCGAATAGTTGGTACAATTTTCTTCGGGAAACATGAACCTCCTTTGTTAATCGCTCCACAGAAACATACCTGATACCATGTTGCCTAAATAAGGTTAAGGCAGCATGAATGATATATTGTTTCTCCTTCTCTCGCTTATGCTGAGTTTCTATCATGAAGGTCAATTTCCTGTTTCACATAAATATACAAAAATATGAGTTAAGCGAGAATAGTTTTGTATCAATATTCTCTTAACACTTATCATCTATGCCTCGATGCCGCGATTATGAATTCATACTAAATATCGAATAGGGATTTCAACTTCTTCCTTACTTCTTTTTGAAGAGTTAAGGGTAATAAACCAAGCTCTCGTCTAACTAAATTTATGGGAATGGTTACTAAACGATGCAATCTGATTATAGAACTTGTAATCAGACCTGTTTGAGAAAAATATTCTTCCGAACTTAACATTTTAATATCAGATTCTTCAGTTTCAATATCAAAATTGCTTGTAATGAAGGCTATAACAATATGGTTATGTGGACTTATTCGATCAGTAAGGCAAACAGCGGGTCTTACCTTAAGCTCACTAAAATCATCAAAAGGAAAAGGAACTAATATAATCTTATATCTCATTCTGCCTGAAAGGGTTTACCATCTTCTAGGGTATATATATCTTCCTTTACATCCGTCAAAAAAGAAAAAGTAGGATTATGAGAAATCATGGATAACCATTCTTGCTCCTCCAATTCAGCATCAGGATACAAAATAATCACTTTTACTTCGGCATTTTTTATATCCAAAGATTGAAATAAATGGAGCTTACCATCCTTATCAACTTTCCCTTTTATCTCAATAGCTTTCATCTTCTCTCTATTTTCAGTAAATATAATCAATTGTTTCCTCACCACATACCATCATGCTCTCAATTCCTCGATCAACTCATACATAGCATAATGCAGTTTGTTCTTTCTCAAGGTCTCTTCATCATAGCTGATAATTCCCATTCGTTTTTGCTTTTGCAAATCTCGGAAATCTCTGGAAAGAAGTTGAAGTTCTTTTTTGGGATCGCCTTCAGTTAACTCAGCTTCCAGGATCTTAATCACCTCCTTCATTCTGTTTTTGGCCAATAAATTTTGCAAATGATCTATGGTTTCAGCGGGTAAATATTGGACAGAATGTGAAGGAGTCTCAACAGGCCGCTGATGTTCTGTAGACATTTGCGCATTTGAGGATGTCCCGATCTTCCACGCCAATATCTCTTCCTTATTTGCGTAAAGTCCCCAGGGAAAAGCCACTGTTTCTACCTCGTCTTCTACACTTAGGCCCCTATACTGTACGAGTTTGGTATCTTCTTGATCATTGACATAAGAAGCTGCTAACTCAAATGACTGTTTAATATTTCTCCCGGCTGCCAATGCATGATAAAATTGAGTACATAACTGACGCGCTTTTTCATCTTCAATTGGGGTAGAAGTCGCAATCACCACTGGCGCATTTTTCTCGAATAAGGTTTTTACTTGTCCTTGATTGCTACAACCGTTCAAAAATACCAACTTTAAATTCTTCTCCTGAGAAATAAGGGTAGCCAATTGAGAAACATTAATCGCTCGACCTTTTAACTTAAGTTCTTCTTCATCAGAGTGCCCTCCATAATGGAATACAGCGATTCGATTATGAAAGCGATTAAATTTGCTATAGAGATCGTCCAAAGAAGCATTGGGAATAAGGTGAAATTCTACTTTTCCCTGATCGTGGGTTTGTTCCAATGCAGCTTCCGCTTTTCTCCACTCATCTTCCAGATCAAGGCTTTGGCGAAAATCATTGGCAAAAGCAAAAAGACATACGGGTTTATGATCAGACATATATTATGTTATACATAAAGGCAATCCTAAGAACATCATCTGGATAAAGATAGAATAATTGGAGAATCAAGTAAATAGCTACTCCAACCTTTTTACCACCTCTCCCTAGTATCATCTATCATCATAAACTAACGATAGAACAAGGAATGAGCTACGGTGCTGCTGAATGAATGTTGTGAAAATTTACTTAAATGTTTAATTTTTTTGAATATAGTGGTAACACCTTTATCGTTTACGCCATTAATAAATAAACAAGAAAACACTAAACCTTTAAGTTGGGGTAATCATGAAAACGCACTTTAACACCTTCACCTTATTGAAGGCCGTCACTATACTTTTGTTGTCATTTATGCTACAGCTACATGCACAACACACATCATCTACTGATGATATCCTGGATTATGTGTTGCCTAGTTATGAATTGACAAAAGATACGATCTATCATAGGATAGGTATACATAATAAGCCCGCTCACTTCCTGTTGGACCACTTTTACGAAGATGAACATTTGTTCACCTTCATTAAAGGTCCTGAATTTCAGGGAGCCTATATAGGAAGTAGAACATCTGAGGAAAAAATAGCCAGAAGGAGAATCCAGTTTCCTACCCTTCAGGATAGACTGTTGGAAATACTTGCATCGAAAGATTCGGATGATATCATTCGTGCGCGTTTAGCCAATACTACAGCAAGGTTCATCATCAGAGATTACCTGGACTATCCCGAACAATTAGGAAATGGAAGAATTGCCCAACATATGGCAACCTATAGAGAAGCATATGTAGATTATACCATCACTCAGCATATAACCGATGAACGAGATACTGAGAAGGAACATCAGGAAGATGTTACCTTAACAGATAGTCAGATCGAATCTGCCGAATTTACGCAATATTCAGATGATTACTTTTCTTCTGACGCTGCTTTTGGTGATTTCTTAGCTAATGCACAATTATTTTTTTATGAGCATTACAAAGTGTTCCTCTTAATGACCATCATCCTTGTTACCGTCTTATTGTATCCTTTGATCCAATTTATCATGAAAAAAGTGGGACTTAAGAGTAAGTATACGGGATCTATTTCTGTCGCTGAAAAAGTCCTTAACTCTTATGCTGATGTTTCTCACTATCATGCATCTATGGAACAAAAATCTTTTGATGCGAAGATAGAGCAATTGGAAGCTGATTTAAGAAACAGTGTTCATGCGAATCAAGAGAAATATGAGAAGTTAAAGGAAAAGATCGTTCGCGTAGAAGCATTGTTGGAAGAGAAGGGCGATGAAGAGGTAGCACAAGAAACCAGGCATACGTCTGAACTCCTTACTGAATTAGATAACTTGAAAGCTGACATTAAGAGCCTTAGGCATGAGCATTCATCATTGGCCCTTCAATTACAGCAAATGAAAGCGATCAAAAGAGCTTTCTCCAAGGAGGAGTTGGAAGCCATGAGTCAACTGATTCCCATAGAAGATATGATTCGCACCCAGTTGAAAGATTTGTTCAAATCAAAAGCCTTGAAGGTCAAATTGGGTAAAGAGATGAGTGCACACATTGCAGAGAGATTGAGTCCTGAGCAACTGGCACAGATCGCTGACATAGTCAAGAAGCAGTTGAAAGCAGAAGAGATGGGTAGAAAGCCGATGTTAGTGGCGTAGGGATTCTTGAACACCTTCTTTCGATCATGTATCGGAAGGAGGTATTTTTTATGTAAATTTATTAATTCCCTACTAATGACATCCCCTCATCCTCCCAACCATTCCTTAAACGCACTCACTTTTTCTCTACTCACAATCACCTGTTTATCCATCTTTACCTCAGGATATACTTGAAGCCTGCTCTTGGAAAACACTACAATATCCTGAATTCCATGCATCGCCAGAATAACACTTCTATTGACCCTAAAAAACATACCAGGATTCAGAAGTTGTTCCAGTTGTTCCAATGTGTAATCAACAATATATTTCTTGCCCGCATTATTGACCAAAAAAACCGTCCTTCCCTCAGCATAAAAATAGACCACTTCTGACACGGGAATCGCATGAATATGAACGCCCATTTTTACCACAAATCGTTCCTTATATTGTGGGGCTTTCATTTGTCGTACTAATTGGGACAAGTCGGTCTGGGACCAGACTTGTGCTTGAAGAGAGGCCCATTTTTGTATCGCCTGGCAGAAGTGCTCATAACTGACAGGTTTGAGTAAGTAGTCTATGCTATTTACTTTAAAGGCATCGATCGCATATTCATCAAAAGCCGTTGTAAATATGATGGGCTTTGACACCTTCACCTGATCAAAAATAGAAAAGCTTGTCCCATCTGTCAACTGTATGTCAAGCAAAATTAAATCAGGTTCTTCTCCCCTCTCACGAAGCCAGGATACAGCGGTAGAAACTGAGGTTAATTGATCTAGTACATGGCTTTGAGGATCGTATTGGTGAAGATATCGTGCCAACTGATCAGCAGCTAATTTCTCATCCTCGATAATTAATACCTTCATACTTCAAGACTTACGGAAATTAATCGCGGCAGCTTTATAATTTTGATCCCTTCCTTTTGTATTACTGTTAATGGCCGCTCGCTATATAAGGCATATTTTCGTTGTAGTTCCTCTAATTGCTTTATCTCAAAGGACTTCATCAGTTTCTCTTGCATCTTATAACTAATTAACAATGAATCGAATTCTTGTTCTATACTTATCACAAGCACCTCCTCTCTGGATAGAATACTACTTCTGGCTATCCCTTCAACAATATGTAGTAATGAGCCAGGAACCAACCAACTATCCATTTCTCCCCCCTCTTCGATGACAATATTTCGATAGGGAAGATGATTTAGTAAGGCCACCCACTTTTTTAATATTACTAATTCCTCTGCATATTGAACCAACTCTCCTTTTCTATCCGATAAGATATATCTATATACCTCGGATAACTTTCCAATAAATGAAAGTGCCAGAGATTTATCGTTTTTCATGATGACGATGAGGCTCTCCAAACTTTCAAATAGCAGATCTGTATGTATTCCCTGTTTGAATTGTTGGTATCTTTGGGCAATGTCCTTGTTCGTATGTAGCACCCATTTCATTTGCTCCTTTTTCATTCTATGCAGAATTTTATAAATTAGAAAAAGAGCAACGTAAACCCCTGTAAAACAAATGAATACTCCATTAAAGATGATTAACTCGAACATAGTAACGCTAAATCCTAATACCAATTCGTAGTACAATATCATGCTCACCGTAACTATCCCTATAGTTATGACTAATGGGAAAGCAATGAATAGAAACCAATAGATCCATCCCCATATCCTGTTGTCTAGTGATACTATATGAGGTGGAAGGTAATACAGAAATAACCCACAGCTTTCCTGAATGAGAAATGACAAGGCAATACACAAATATAATTCCTGTCCTATAAATTGATCCTGGAGTTGATACACCTGATTATTGACCAATAAAATAAAGAGGTAGATCATGGCACCAAATATAGTTGGCCCAATTAATCTAAAAGCAGGATAAAAAATTAATGGTCGTTTCATATTAAATTGTTCTTCACAGATAATAGGTTAGAACATATGTTCCTCTGGTTTTATTTAATCATTGACCAGATACAGCTATAGGAAGAAAACTACTCCATCCTAGTCTGTTGGACTTCCTTATTAGCCCCCGCTATCAACGGTATTTTCACGGTAAAATCCTGTTTGTCTTTCACCACTATGTCCCTACCAGTCATTACCTGATAGCGAGACTTTATGTTAGACAATCCAATCCCTAAAGAGGTTACATGATGAGGCTTGAGTGTTTTATTATTCTTGACCCATACCCATTGCTGATTAGCCTCAATAGAGATATGTAGGGGAGTATCTATACTTAATTGATTATGTTTTACTGCATTTTCTACCAGCATCTGAATGGTTAACGGCAATACTGCTTTGTCCATTAATTCAGAAGGGATGCGAATGCAAATATCCAGAGAATGTTCAAACCTGGTTCTAAGCAAATATTCATAAGATTGAACAAATTCCAATTCTTCTTTCAAACTCACCCAATCCCTACTGTAGCTTTCCAAGGTATAGTGATAAAGTTTCGCCAGTTCTCTGATAAAATACTCGGCCTTCTGAATATCCTGTTGGATAAGTGCTGAGATAGTGTTAAAGCCATTAAACATAAAATGTGGGCTCAACTGGGATTTTAGCGCATTCAACTTCAAATCGATTTGGGTTCCTTCTATCCTTACCTTTTCTATTTGGGTTCTCGCATATTGTTGGTATGAAAACAGAGCGAAGTAGGCAATGGAGAACACAATAGCCACGCCCAAAATCATTATTCCCAATTTTATCGCCAATTGTATGTCAGTGTCTGTTAATTGTTCTCCAGATGTCACTATCAGTTTGTAGCTCCAGAGCATCGCCATTCCCACACAAAAACATATTAAACTATTGGCCAATACACCACTAATTAATCTGATTCCTCCCCAATTTTGCCAGGGAAGTATTCGGTCTAACCACAGGGAATTGGTATACAATAAATAGCATAAAAGAACGCCTATCCAAGCTGAGCTCAAGTTCACAAGGAATGGGTAGGAGATATCAATATCTTCACTATAGATTAAATAGAAACTCAGCAATAATCCTACTACCATCCCAATGGTAACAATAAAAAAGTGTTTATTTAATAAGCGTTTCATTTAGGTAGTGAGAGTTAAACTGCTAATTAACCAGTAGAAATAATGAGGAATTTAGTTGCATTAATAGTCTAAAGCGCGCATTACTTTTCCATAATATGTCTCAGATCCAATAGTCCTAGCTACATTTCTGTAGACAGCTTTTACCTCCTCTCCCGACCTGTTCACTTTCGGTGCAAAAGTGGTAAGAATAGATGTGAGATAATGATCTGAACTCACTGACTCACTAGCTTTCAATGCTTTCATAATTTGAGCATCTGAAAGGTCAGCTAGGTCAGCAATTCTTTTCATAACCTCTGTGAAATAGTGATCCGAACTTACCGTCCCTAAAGCTTCAATCAACGCATCAAAACTTTCTCCAGAAATCAGATCTTTATCCACCATTCTTTTTAATAATTCTGTCAAATAATGGTCCGAAGAAACATTAGATGCCATAGAGTTAATCAAATAAGCCAGAGATGATTCATCCAGCGGGTTTTGCAACAGCAATTTGGACGATTCGGTAAAATAGTGATCCGACCCGATGCTTTCCATGATATCTATAACTTTACGTGTTTCCTCTGTACTTAAAGAGGATCTGGACATTACTTTCTTGAGGGTTTCGGATTGGTAATGATCAGAACTCATTTGTTTGACCGCCTCTATCAAAGGTAATAAATCGAAGTCATTCCCTTGATTTGCAGCAAGAATCTTGGAGAGAACCGAAGACATATAATGATCTGAACTGATATCGTGCGTCGCCTGTATCAAAGAAGGAATCAGTTCATTGGGAATTTTTTGGTTATCAATAAGCACTTTTAATGCTTCTGACTTATAATGATCGGAGCCTAAGGTGGAGGTAGCATCAATATAATTTTCCAATAATTCTTCAGTAGCAGTGAACTCGTTCAGGTTCTTTTTTAGAATATCTGTCAAATAATGATCTGAGTGGATTTGTTCGCCTATCACCTTCAGCAGTTGTACCATTTCGTTCGATGACAAATCCCGTTTCAGTAGAAGATGTATATACGAACTTTTCATATAATCCCCACTGAGTTGCTCTACTTCGTTCAATACAGCACTTACTCCCCCTTTTTCAAAAAATCTATCTACTCTGGATTCTGCTGCGAGAGGTGTTTTTCTGACAACTTCGGGTAAGACATCTTCTAACCATTCCTGGCCTTCAGGTATAAATGATCTTTTATTTCTACCTATATAATATTCTTTTATCAGACTTCCTTCCCCATCCGATTCCATGAAAATTTTCCTCTTACTTCCAAAAGCTGATTTACTAATTTCAAAGAATCCTCCCCCGGAAATACTTGTAATATCTGTATCTGTATCGTTTAGCTCTATATCGCCTTCATATTCAATATTATATTCAACCCCTTTTTCTTTTAGCGTCATTCTGCTTTTATGATCATCTACATGGATGACAAAAGATCTTTTTTTTCTCGATTGAGCAGAGTTATGAATTGGGATAAGAACGCCTAAAGTGATAAAGAGCAAACTGATGTGTGCCCATCTTATGTTATCTATTTGTCTCATATTTTTCTTATAGGTAACCATTACATATTCAGGTTCAATTAATGAGACTCATAGGAGGATAAAAAAAGAATTGTAATGAAATTGAGATTATATGTATTGAATTGAACGATTGAATGAGAATAGTAGCGCATCGATACATACCCAGGCTAATATCTAATCTGAAAATCCTGATCGTTGGCTAACTTTTTCATTGCCTCAACTTCTAATTTTTCCACCTTAGCTAATGGTGGGCCTTCCATGCACCATGCTTTGAATTTATGGAGTACAGAAAGATTTCCCTCAGCCTCAATGAATACACTTCCGTCAAATTGATTTTCAACATAACCTTTTATTCCTAATTGGTTAGCTGTTTCCTGGGTAGACTTACGAAAGTATACTCCCTGAACTCTTCCAATCACTCGGATAGACCACCTCTCTATGTGTGATTCAAGATGTCGTTGTGAGTCTTCATTCATTGGTCGGTTAGCTTTTTTTGTAGAAAAGTAGCAGGTGACAATTTATTATGAAGTATATGGGTCAATTCCAAAAGGCCATCAAATATTCTGGGACCTGGACGAACGAATAGATCAGGCTCCACGATAAATACTTGCTTTCGAATATCTGCAGGCGTTGTAGTCAGTATAGGATGCTGAGAAACCCATTCTGCATAAATCTGATCGTCGCGAAAAGGGAGAATAATATATTCAGGAGCAGCCTGGACAAACGCTTCTGAGGTAAGTTGAACCAAACTTTCAGCACTATCAGCAAAAGCATTACTCCCTCCAGCTTTTTGAATCATGGAATGTACATATCCCTTCCCTCCTATTACTGTCAAAGGATCTGTATTAACTACTACAGCTACTTTGTATTTAACTTCTTCCCTGGTAGCTTTTTCTATACGTTCGGTTAGTGCAGTTAAAGAATCGATTAGTTTGGTCGCCTCTAAGGTTTTTTGCGATATTTCACCGACTTGAGCTATGCCCTTATATATTTCCTCCCATTCATTATATTGCTGCAGATAAATAGGGGTTCCTGCATTTTCTACCTCTTTCAATAAGTTCGGCGATATATTTTCAGCCAATCCTACAATTAAGTCTGCCTCTATCTCCAATAACTCATCAAGATTTAGCTGAGGATAGATAGATACCGAAGGCAAACTCAGTACTATATCGGGATAATCACAATGCTCACTTACTCCCACAAGCAATTCCCCGGCATCGAGGGCATAGAAGATTTCCGTGATATTAGGAGCCAGAGAAATAATATGTTCTGGCATTTCATCGAGGCTTATGTTTCTATTTTTCCCATCGGTCAATTGTACTGAAATCAATGGAGCCTCATCTATTAATTGCTTAGTTTTACGATCTACACACCCTTCCCCCCCTAAAATTAGTAAGAGCAACACAACCCCATAATGCTTAGCTAAATTAACTTTCATATATGCTGATCATTCTCGTACAGATTCACTTTTATGCTTGCTGAATCGACCTTTTGAAAAAATTCTAATCCCACTATCTTTTCCCTTTCTCAATACTTTCTGCTCTTCCTCAGGGAGATGGATAAATTCCTGACATTCTTCCGAGCAACAGCCTTCGTACTTAGCTGCGCACTCAGAACATTGAAGGAATAATAAGTTACAAGTTACATTTTGACAATTCACATGTACATCGCATGGCTTTCCGCATTGATGGCAGTGACTAATAATCTCCTCACTTATTCGCTCTCCTAGTCTTTCATCAAACACAAAATTTTTTCCCCTGAATTTATTGGGCAGATTCTTCTCTTTTACTTCATGCGCATAAGAAATAATACCACCTTTTAATTGGTAAACGTCCTTAAAGCCTTTATGCTTGAGGTAGGCACTCGCTTTTTCGCATCTTATGCCTCCTGTACAGTACATTATAATGGGTTGTTCCTTGTTTTCCTGAAGCATTTCTTCTACTACGGGAAGTGCCTCTCTGAAGGTGTCCACATCAGGGCAGATTGCATGTTCAAAATGGCCTACTTCGCTTTCATAGTGATTGCGCATATCCACTATGATGGTCTCTTCCTTTTCTGTCAACTGGTTAAAAGCTTCAGCATCCAGATGAATCCCTGATTGGGTAACATCGAATTCGTCATCATTTAATCCATCTGCTACTATTTTGGGCCTCACCTTAATCGTTAATTTGAAAAAGGACTTCGCTTTAGCTTCTACGGCTATGTTTAACCGTAAATCTTCCAAACCTGGAATGGCACGTATCTTCTGTTGAAAAGCATCAAAATGATGTAATGGCACGTTAATTTGCGCATTGATCCCCTCATAAGCTACATACACTCTACCTAAAATGAGTAACTCCTCCCACTGTTGATATAATTCATCTCTAAAGGAATGCGGATCATCAATCTTTAAGTATTGATAGAATGACAAGGTAATTCGCTCAGTGGAATCTTCCTGCATTTTCTGCTTTAGCTCCTCTCTGTTTTGCTTATTATGTAATGCCATAAAGCTGAATTTGCATTTTTCTAAAATAATCCTAAAGTTTGATCTGCAAAGATACGAACTTGCTCTATACCTTAAAATGAAAAAAGTACTTCTACCCTTGTTTCTGGGATGTTTACTCGGTCCACTCTTTTTTTATCATACCTCTCAACCTGGCATCTCTTTATCGGAAGAAAAGGAATTTGTTACAACAGTCCTAAAAGACACCGTTCTCACGCCTTCTCTATATTATGGAATTCCTGTGGATTCCTTGGCTATAGACCAGGCTAGTATTCAGGCTAACGAGAATCTTAGTAGAATACTTTCGAGATATCATGTTCCTGCTAAAGTGATGGCACAAATAGGAAATTGGCCCAAAGAAGTGTTCAATGTGCGTCATATACGTGCAAAGCAACCTTATTCGATTATTCATAAGAAAGATTCACTTAGGTCAGCCACGCATTTCATTTATGAGATTAATCCGCTTGAATATGTAAAGTTATCATTAGGTGATAGCATTCATATTGTCAGAGAAAAGAAAGAAGTAGATACAGTTCTACAGTGTATAGAGGGTCGGATCAGCAATTCTTTATATATGTCCATTCTGGAGTCAGGTGGATCCCCTATTCTAGTAGAAAAGCTGGCTTCTATCTATGCCTGGGAAATTGATTTTTTTAGTATACAGGAAGAGGATCAATATAAAGCGCTGTATGAGGTTTATGAAGTAGATGGTGAAATCGTACAATATGGAAGGATGTTAAGTGCTACCTTCACACATTTGGGAAGTTCCTATGAAGCTCATTTATTCGATACTAACGAAGGTTCTGACTATTACGATGAAGCTGGGAATAATTTAAAGAAATCGTTTTTAAAAGCTCCCTTATCCTTTACTCGTATAAGTTCAAGATTTTCCTATAGTCGTTTGCACCCTATTCTAAAGGTAAGGAGAGCGCATTTAGGAGTTGATTATGCTGCTCCTTTGGGAACTCCAGTTCATGCTGTCGCTGATGGCAACATTACCTTTGCGCAATATAATGGTGGCGCCGGAAAAATGATTAAAATTCAACATGCCAATCGATACAGTTCCGGATATCTACATTTAAACGGATTCCATTCAGGCATTTTGGTAGGAAAAGCGGTGAAGCAAGGTGATGTTATTGGATATGTAGGAAATACGGGCTTGTCCACAGGACCTCATTTAGACTTTAGGGTTTGGCACAAAGGAAAAGCTATAAATCCGCTCAGATTACAACCTGCCTCCGGCAAACCTCTCCCGGAAAAACTTTGTGAAGATTTCCATCTTCAAATAACTAAATACCACCAATGGTATGAAAATATAAACAGCTTCTCAATTTGATTTCTGTTGTATTAATCCCTTTTTTCCGTTAATTGAATTTCTACTTTTTCATTCAACTCAATGCCTAATCCGCCCAACTCATCTGTAATAATTTCCATTAAATGATAATCTTTTTCACATTTAGCACTTTCCCTGGCTTCCAATAAAAAATTCAGAATTGTTCTGGAAGCAGGATCTGACAATATGGCTCCCTGCTTTTCCTTTAGTTTTTCTAATAAAAAGTTAATAGAATAGGGAACAGCGCTATTTGTATTATCTGCTAGGCTCATTTTTTCAGGGTATTTTTATCGTTAATATATCTGTAAAAGCAGGATTTTCGTGTATTTCCTGTTTCATCTTTAGTATGACAAGCTCCAGCACCCAATAATTTAACCTTAAAAATCAACGCATCCTGGTCACAGTCTACCCATATTTCACTAATTTTCAAGTAATCTCCACTCGTTTCTCCTTTCCTCCAGATGGTGTTTCTACTGGTACTCCAAAAGGTAGCATATCCTGAATCAAGAGTTTGCCTAAGTGCCTCTTCGGAGACATACCCAAGCATCAGAACTTCGTTTGAATGATCTTCCTGCACAATAGTGGGAAGTTTACCTCCCCTTTTTTGGAATTGCAATTGTAAAATGTCTCCCTCTTCCAGCAATTTTTTATCCAAGGTTGTTTAATTGATTAATGGATGAATTTCCTATTTTCGCGTACTTATCGATATACAGTTTCCTATGTTAGGTTGCATCAATCGGATCTTTCTGCATTAATTATATTACTCATTAACAGAAAATGTCGAATATGATATGGTACCAATTATATACAAATTTGTTCGTATTCCTTAGTATTTTTTGTGTACAAATAGAAAATCACCCACTCTATTTAAGCGTAACCGAAATAAATTATGAGTCTGAAGAAAAAGGGATGGTAGTCATCTTAAGAGTGTTTGCAGATGACATGGAAAAAGCCTTAATCCAGCAGGGAGTTCCTCGCATATCCTTAATGCAAGAAGATTCATTGTTAGCTCATCGGGAAGTGATCATGGATTATATTCAGGAGCGATTGCGCGTCAACATCAATCAAAAAAAATATCCTTTGATCCTTTCGGAAATGGGTATAGACGCTCAGGCCATTAAAATGATATTTATCTTTCCGGTAGAAGATCGAGAAAGCATCAAACGCCTGAAAATATATAATAATATTCTCACTGAAGTCTACGATACTCAAATCAATCTTATTCGATGTTATTTAACTTCTGAGTCTACCTTTGCCAAGCTTACCAAGCAACTAACTGAAACCACATTTAAGATAAAGAACTAGTAGATGACACGGCTTCATATCCTTCTAATTCTTTCCAGGCTAATGCACTTGCACCGAGAATAGCTGTATTATCCCCTTTTAAGTCAGACATAAGTATGTTAGTCTTACCCTTATATTCTTCAGGAAGATAAAATTCTAACGTCTCTATTGTAGGCTTAGTAATTAATTCTCCTGCATTTGCCATGCCTCCAAATAAAATGATCGCTTCGGGATTCATGATTAGTACTACATTACAAAGAAGTTGTCCCAATATCCTTCCAGTAAATTCAAATGCCTCCAGAGCAATGGGATCTCCTGTTTCAGCTGCTTCAGAAATTTCTTTGGAAGTTAGGTTCTGGTAACTGTATGACCTCAAAATACTATCTTCTATTCGCAATGCCAATAACTCAAATACGGTACGTTTTAATCCTGTGGCGGAAACATAGGTTTCTAAAGAACCTTTTCTACGTGTTGTGTGATCTCTTCCGCCAGGTACTGCTGTAACGTGCCCTAACTCTCCGGCAAATCCATCATGTCCGTAAATCAATTTGCCATCCATAACAAATCCACTTCCCAATCCGGTTCCAAGGGTAATAACAACAAAATTATTCATCCCTTGGGCGACGCCAAATTTCATTTCCCCAATAGCTGCTGCATTTGCATCATTCGTTATCCATACAGGTAGATTACACTTAGACGCTATGAGACTAGCAATAGGGATCTCTTTTCCCCAATGAATATTAGGTGCCTGTTCAATTTTACCTGTGTAATAATTTGCATTAGGTGCCCCAACTCCGATAGCTTTTGTACTTACATCCTCGCCAGCTTCTAAATTTAGTTCCTCTATAGCAACCATTAAATTAGTAATGAACAATTCTACGGTTTTATCCGCATTAGTAGGTATACGATTGTCTACCAAGCAGTTACCTTCTATATCTACAAGGCCTAACTTGGTATTTGTACCACCTATGTCTATTCCCAGGGTAACATCCATAGTGTTTAAGCAGATTGATTTTTGTGGAAGAAAACTTATCAATAGTTCTTCCACTAAACTAGAAGAAAGCTATCACTTTCACAATTAATTATGTATCATACTAGCCTACATTTACCTTAATCAGAAGATAAAATTCATTGAGTAGAAGAATATGATTAAGGCTATCATAAAAACCGAAATATCTATTTAGATAATTTTGATAAGAACAAAGCAATTTCCTACATTTGTTAACATATATTATTAGTAAGAAATTTTGTTAGATTATTTTACTTAATCCTTACTTAGCTTGTAGTATCTCGCACTTGTTAATCGATTTCTAAGACATAATTTTTTCTGGGTAAAAAATTAACATCCTTTAAAGGAATTAACATCGAGTTCATTTTATTGCTCAACTTTTTTAATGATTCGAAACAATATATGAACCTTCAGCAAAGAACCCATTTGAAGCTCAACGAGATCGTAGTCGCAAGCTATAATCTAAGCAGAAAATACAGAAAGTTTCTGACAAAGGATATAGATGCATCTAAAAAGGGAACTTACCTTCAAATAGCAGATGATTATCTTGATTTTGCCTCGGATTTAAGTAAAATCATTATTTCGTTGGGCGGAAAACCTCAGAGAGGACACGATGCATATACTGAACTTGTATATATTTGGCAACAATTATCAGAACTGTTTTTTGATTTTGAGTTTAATACCCTCGAAGCTGAATGCGAAGAGTTAGAAAAATATATATGGGAAAAGATAAATCAAGCGATAGGAAGTACTTACGTTCCTATTCATGCGAAAATATTTCTCAATAAATACTTGTCTAGCTTAAAGACCTCACAAAATACTTCTTCCCAAAAAGCGATACCTTCGGTACAGGAAAATAAAATTCCAGCCTAACCAGTATAAAGATACCCATTTAGTGATATAGAAAACCAATGTGAAGATACATGGTTTACTGAAAGAATATGTTTTGAATCACGTACAGTTATTATGCAATCTATAGAAATTAAAGACATTCGTATCCCAGCATTGGGACTAGGAACTTATCAACTTACAGGAAAAGATGCCGTTAGTTTAATTCTGCATGCCCTTGATACAGGCTATAGACACATCGATACTGCTCAAATGTATCAAAATGAAGAAGCCGTAGGTATGGCTATACAGGAATCACCAGTAGAAAGAGAAGATATTTTCCTAACGACAAAAGTATGGTATGACAAATTAGATAAAAGACATTTTATTCCTTCTGTGGAGGATAGTCTTCGAAAATTGAAAACATCATATGTCGACCTACTATTGATTCATTGGCCCAATGAATCCATTCCATTATCTGAAACAATGGATGAACTTCTAGAAGCACAACACAAAGGATACACTCGCTCTATAGGGGTAAGCAATTTCAATACGACGCTACTTCGTCAAACCATAGAATTACTCAATGTAGATATCGTTTGTAATCAGGTTGAATATCACGTATTCCTGGATCAGTCAAGCGTGCTTGGCTTCCTTCAAGACCATGGAATGATGTTAACGGCCTATTCTCCCATCGCTAAAGGAAATGTGGTAGGACACTCCCTACTCAAGGAAATAGGAAGAAAATATCATAAATCTGAAGTACAAGTGGGATTGAGGTGGTTAATACAGCATGAAAATGTAGCCGCTATTCCACGATCCTCAAATCCTGACCGTATTACATCCAATTTCGACATTTTTGATTTTGAATTGACGGAAAAGGAAATGCAACTTATTTTGATCTTAGATCAACATCCGGAAGATTAATTAACCCGGAATTTGCCCCAAAATGGGATTAATCCAAGCGTACATTCAACTCACATTTATTTATGGTTCAGCAAGCGGCAACACTCGAAGAAATAGTCTCGGAATTTAAAACCGTCCAGGATGAAATTTGCCAGGGTTTGGAAGCATTGGATGGGAAGTCAAATTTTCTGGAAGATAACTGGCAAAGACCTGAAGGAGGAGGTGGTAGAACTCGTGTAATACAACAAGGAGCAGTATTTGAAAAGGGAGGAGTAAATTTTTCTCATGTGTATGGGATCATGCCTGACATTATTTCTAATAAACTCAAGCTTCCAAGAGGTCAGGTGTTTCACGCTACTGGTGTCTCCATTGTCATACATCCCGCTTCCCCTAAGATACCCATCATTCATATGAATATACGATATTTCGAAATGGAGAATGGCTTATACTGGTTTGGCGGAGGGATAGATTTAACTCCTATATATATTGTACCAGAAGATGCTGCTTTCTTCCACAGATCTATCAAGAAGGTATGCGATACATATAATCCGGAATACTATCCCAAATTCAAAAAATGGTGTGACGAGTATTTTTACATCAAGCACAGGCAGGAGATGCGTGGGATAGGAGGTATATTTTTTGATCATCTTCAGGAAAAAGAAGTTATCCAAAAAAATCAGTTATTTCATTTTGTCTTGGATGTGGGCAGAACATTTGTTCCTACCTATAAAGAAATCGTCTTAACACACAAAGATGAGTCTTACAGTGATACAGAAAAAGACTTTCAGTTATTAAGAAGAGGCCGATACACGGAATTCAATCTTGTCTACGATAAAGGAACCAAATTTGGCCTTGACACAGGAGGTAGAATAGAATCTATTCTTATGTCTATGCCTCCTCTCGCACAGTGGAAATACGATTATCGCCCCATTCCTGGAAGTCCAGAAGAACAAACCTTTGCACTACTACAACCTAAGGATTGGATATCATTTGAAAAAGCATAATATTCCTATTTTGTACCCTTGTAATCAAGTGGTTAACTAACATATTACCGCTCAATGGGATATTCTGACTGGGAAGAGTTTAGCTCAAAGTAATATCCTTATAATAATGACAGGCAGCTTACTAGGTATTAACTTTTTCAATATTACCCGTATATTGTACCAATAAGCTTACTGACATGAATCCTAAAGTAATATTACTCTTTTCATGGAGGTTCCTCTATGCCTCTGTAATTCTGACATTCCCCTATTATCTGTTTTCCCAGAATATCTCAAAAAAGCCCATGGATCCATCTGTATATGACAGTTGGAAAACAATAGAACAACCTTCACTTTCCTCTGATGGGAATTGGATAAATTATACCCTTAGTCCAGGTAAAGGAGATCCCCTTTTGGTGGTACACGAGCTAAAGAATAAGAAAGATCTACTATTTCAGCGCGCCTCAAATGGACAATTTTCCCATGATGCTGAATTTTTAGTATTTACCTTACATCCACATCTGGATTCCATAAGAGCTCTTAAACGCAGAAAAGTGGATGAAAAAGATCTTCCTAAAGATACCCTTTGTATATTACACCTGAAAGATAACCAACTCACTAAAATTCCCCATTTACACAATGTTCAACTACCTGAAAAATATTCAGGGTATCTGGCTTATCAAATTAGCCCACCTTCTGAAGAGAATGTAGTAGAAGAAAACTCAAAAGAAGAAAAATCTGAAGAGGAAGAGATACAAGAAGATAAAAAAGCTAAAGAATGTAATGAAGAAAATGGATATCCTTTGATTATTAGAGCATTATCCTCAACCAGAGAAGACACCTTTAGCTTTGTCACAGAATATGTTTGGGCAGAAGAAACCCCTACCCTGGCTTTTATACGTACTGGGGATACACTTAACGATAAAGCCAGTGTGCATATCCTTAATCCTGAGGATAATAATCCTCAAATGGTAGCTTCAGAGATAGGCAAATTTCATCAGTTGGCTATATATCATCAAGGAACACAATTATCCTTTCTAGCACATCTGGATACGACCCAAAATGAGATCAAAAATACGGCAGTTTACTTCTGGAAAAAAGAAGATAAACAAGCTAAAGAACTTGCCGATTCAACCCTTTCAATAGTACCCGATAACTGGATCATTAATGAGCACATGAAACCTCAATTTTCAGAGGATGGATCAAAGCTTTTTTTTGGCGTTTCTCCTAAACCATTGCTCAGAGATACTACCCTACTGGAAGAAGAAATAGTAAATGTGGAAGTGTGGTCATATAAGGATGGCAGATTGTATACCCAACAAGAAGTCCGTGAAGATGAAGATAAAAAGCGAGCATATCAGGTAGTTTATCGCATTGAGGAAGAAGCTTTTACCCAGCTAGGTTCCATTGATATTCCTGAAACCAAGTGGGGGAAAGAAGGAAATGCTGATGTCGTTTTAGGAAGAAATCCTGAGCCATATTTGCAAGAAATTTCTTGGGTAGGAGATGCTAGAGAAGATATTTTTTTGGTGGATGTGGCCAATGGGCAAACTACCCGTATCGCTGAAGGCGTCCTCAGTTCTCCTGACCCACAATTTTCACCCGAGGCCACATTCGTCTACTGGTATAGCAGACCTGATTCTATATGGATGATATATCAAGTTGCGAAAAGAGAGGTATATCCATTGACCCATAAAGATGAAATCGTTGCTTTTGATGAGATAAATGATCGTCCTATGCATCCTTATGCATATGGTATTGCAGGTTGGACGGAAAATGATGAACATCTTCTCCTATACGATCGATACGATATATGGAAAATTGATCCTTTAGATCCAGGAAATCCTATTAATTTAACGAATGGCAGAAGCGATCAGCTAAAATACAGATATGTTTCATTGGACCCCGAAGAAAAGTTTATCGGTCAGGAGGCTAATATCCTTTTACATGTATTTAATGAGCAAACTCGACAAAGTGGATATGCAAGATTCGACTTATCTAATGGAGAGCTAAGTTCTTTGGTGATGGAAGATGTACATTTTTCGAACAAACCGATAAAAGCTCTCAGCGCTAATGCCTTAATTACTACCAAAGAAAGTTACAGGATGTTTCCTGACCTTATCGTTGCGGATACTAACTTTCAACAAATGAATAAGGTGAGTGAAGCGAATCCTCAACAAGCTGAATACAAGTGGGGAAATGTTGAGTTGTATTCCTGGGTTTCTACAGATGGACAACTACTGGAAGGTATGCTCGTCAAACCTGAAGATTTCGACTCAACTAAAAAATATCCACTACTGGTTAATTTTTACGAAAAAAGTTCGGCTCTTCTACATAGGCACAGGGCGCCTAAACCGCCTCGATCTTCTATCAACTATCCCTATTACAACAGTAGAGGGTATATTATCTTTAATCCTGATGTTCCCTACAAAATCGGTTATCCGGGGGAAAGTGCCTACAATTCCGTAGTTTCGGGGGTGACTGCCTTAATCAATGAGGGATTTATAGATAAGGAGAGAATCGGAATTCAAGGTCATAGTTGGGGAGGCTATCAAATTTCCTATTTACTTACCAGAACTAACTTATTTGCCTGTGCAGAAGCTGGAGCTCCTGTAGTGAATATGTTTAGCGCTTATGGGGGTATTCGATGGTCATCAGGTATGAGTAGAATGTTCCAGTATGAACAAACACAGAGTAGAATTGGGGGAACCATTTGGGAATATCCCTTAAGATACATCGAAAATTCCCCTTTGTTTACCGCTGATAAAATTCAAACTCCTGTGTTAATTCTACATAATGATGAAGATGGTGCCGTTCCCTGGTATCAAGGAATTGAATTTTTTGTTGCCCTCCGCCGATTGGGTAAACCATCCTGGCTTCTCAACTATAATGGAGAGCCTCATGGATTAACAGAATGGCAAAATAAAGTTGATTTTAGTCTTAGGATGCAACAGTTTTTCGATCACTATCTTATGAATGCCCCCAAACCCATGTGGATGGAAAAAGGAGTTTCTCCTTTAGAAAAAGGAATCAAGCAAGGCTTTGAAGTAGAGGAAGAGATAACTCAACCTTGATATATATATAAAAGTTAATTCCTCTTTAGTATTTTGTTATGGACCGTATGAGTGATCGTAGGTAACATGTAGAAGTACACCAACCGTCTTCTCACAAGAATTTACTAAGTAGAGTGACATAAGCTATTCAATATCAAACATAAAACTCATATTTCTATCTAAGAAGAGTCATCTATTAGGGAACTGAAAAAACTCAATTTAGATTATCAGCACCCTAATATCGGTCATATGAAACTTCAAAAATTATGTTATGCATTAATTATCTTCCTGATAACCTTTACCTATCCTGCCAAAGGGATAATTATTAATGCAGATGAGTCTATTGTCATCACCACTACTTCAGAAGGTGATTATTACTTAGCAGGAGGAGAAATACGTACAGAAGCAGCTATCCATGGAGATCTATACCTGGCTGGAGGTACCATCATCATCAATGATAGTGTTTATTATGACCTTGTCACGGCTGGCGGGGAAATTGAGATAAATGGAAATATAGGAGATGATGTAAGAGCAGCTGGAGGAGAAATCACTATTAAAGGAGTAGTTCACGGAGATCTTATATTAGCCGGGGGAGAGATCATTATTGATCAGAATGCCATCATTCTAGGAAACGTTATCGTAACTGGAGGAGAAGTTAAGATCCTGGGAAAAATTCAAGGATTTTTAACCGCTAATGGTGGTAGTATCTTCTTATCAGGAGAGGTAGAAGGAGGAACAGAACTCAAAGCAGGCAATACGTTAACCCTCGGTGGAACCTTAAAAGGAGGACATGAATGGATTGGTCGGAAAATTAGAATGAATCCTGATGTAAAAATTACAGGCGAGGTAACCTATTGGCAAGCTGATGGGGAACTTGATTGGGAAGAAGTTGAGCTTGAAGGAGTACCTTCGTACGATCCTGATCTAAAAAATGAATGGCAAACTGTAGATCTAGAGCATCTTGGCAAATATTGGGTATTGTTTTGGATGATTAGATTGATCGGTGCACTATTAACAATTGGCCTTTTGTTGTGGATGTTTCCATGGACGTTCCACAAAGCGGGAATGGTAATGAATGTTGAGTATTTACGATCGGCAGGTGTAGGAGCACTTTTCTTCCTTACTATACCAATTATCCTTGGGCTATTGATGATATTTATCATAAGCTTTCCGTTAGGTTTATTCGGAGCATCTATATTTGGATTCACCCTGTTTTTTAGCCATATGCTGGCTTCTATTGTCTTGGTAGAGGTGTTAAGTCATCGTAGAACAACTCCTTGGAAATTAAGCCATAAAATTCTTATTGCCTGGGCTATCTATGTAGGTCTCAAACTCATCATGTGGATTCCTTTTATTGGATGGCTAGTCTCACTTTTCATGGTACTTTCTACTATAGGGGCTCTTCTTATAAGCCTTAACATAGCAAGAAAAAGGATGTATGAAACATTGAACTCAGAAATACAATAATGGATTTTGCTTGCTTTCATTAGGTGGGAAAAGAGATAGGTTAAAAAATAGCTGTTTCTTTTCCCATACACTCCTATTTATTTGTCAACTACCTTTTATCATTCCAGCAATATGTTTAACATATTACATCTTATAATTCCTGAGCTAATCGCTTTTATCAAAATTAGCCTGCCAAATTATTGGAGAGATCGAATTAAATGATAACTTAAATTCAATTTCTGTTTTGTTCAACCCAAGCTCCTAGCTTATGAAGCTTCCTACATTTAATAACATATTAGTGGGGCTGGATGCCTCCTACATGGATAAATCCCTGCTAACCTATGTAAATTGGTTATTACGTTCTCATCCAAATGCCCAAACTTATTTCCTGCAAATTCTGGATTCTCTGGAGATTCCTCCTTTTACCGTTCCAAAGGATGAAGAGTTATTCGAAATAACCCCTATGGATGAAAAATTGGTCGATGAGATGAAAGTTGCGGTAAAGGAAGAATTAGGAGAAAAAGCAGATCAATCCCATTTCGACGTATTAGAGGGAAAGGTAACTCAGCAAATGCTTCATTGGGCCAAAACAAAAAATATAGATCTCACTTTACTGGGCCTAAAATCCGCACCGCACTATAATGATATTTCAGCTAAACGCTTCTTAAGAAATACGCAAAGCTCTGTATGGTTTGTGACTAAGGAAACCGCCTCAGTTCCTAAAAAGATATTGGTAGCTACCGATTTTTCCCCGCATGCAGATCTGGCCGTTGAGATGGCGATACAGTTAGCCAGTTCGGTGACCCCAGCAGCAGATGTGGAACTTCTTCATGTCCTAAATGTCCCTACCGATTTTCAATATAGATTGAATCAGACCTATACTCAATATGCAGAGAAGCTTAAAGTAAATACGCTTCAATATATGGAAGAGTATGTAACACGATTTGATTCGTCGGAGATGGATGGAACTTTATCTACCCATTTAATTCAAAATACCTATTTCAATGCTGCGAGACATATACACGAATATGCTTCTGAATCTTATACAGATCTTGTAATATTAGGTGCATTGGGACATTCTGCGCTTTCTTCCTTCTTACTGGGAAGCGTCTCAGAAATGTTCTTAGACCTGAATAATAGCATATCAACCCTTATTTTGAGGCCTTCATCGACATAAAAAGTACATTTCCATTACCTTCAGCAAACTTTCCTTTGGAAGTATTTGTCCTTCATAAAAGTATTAAGGATATCTTGTATGGAGCTCAACTTGCTGAAACTACTCATTCTGTTCAGCCTTGTTCAGGGAATTATCTTCTTCCTGGCTACCAGTTTTTCCAAGCTGTTCAGTGGGAGAAAAAGTTTGTACCTTGGATCTACCATTTTTATTACTTCAATTATTGGGCTGAATGAATACTTAAGTGAGGCAGGTTTTGATGATCAATATTACGTGATAGATGTGGTGGGAGACGATGTTCCCTGGATGCTGCTTGTGTATGTTCCTCTTTATTTTTTCTTTTCCGTCGCTACAAACCCAGCTTATAAGTTGACCAACTCCTCTTTCTGGTTATGTTCTCCATTTATCGTGTTCCTTCTTCTCAATATTCATATCAATTTGGATGTTGACTTTCATTGGTATGAAATTCCCCATATTGATCGGTATCAGTCCTTTGTATACCTTCTGGAAGAGTGCACAGCAATATTATTAAGCCTTTCTTTATGTATAGCCAGTTTTAAACACCTCAAAAAGGCCGATTTGCCTAAGAAAGAGAACACATGGCTCTTACATATCTGGACATTTAGTGCTATGCTTCTGTTCCTTTGGGCTATCGTATTCATCAGTCCAACAACCGATTTCGTCTTGGATTCTTGTTTATGGGTAGGTGTTTCCGTTTTTATTTACTGGCTAACGGTCAAAGGCTTATACCAATTTCGCTTACTGAATCATCCCCAACTTATTCTTCAACTATCCGGAGAATCACTTAATATGCGCTCTCCCAAGAAGTCTGCAACTCCTGCGTTTTCTCCGACAGAAGAGGCGTTCAATCCTAAAACCAACATGCATATGGAGAAGCTGACACAACTGCTTGAGAAAGATAAAATATATAAAGATCCCCAACTTAGTAGAGACCTTGTAGCAGAAAAATTGGGCATAAGCTCCGGCTATGTATCTCAAATTGTCAACTCAGCCAGCGGCCGAAATTTTAGTCAATTCATTAATGCTTATCGGGTAGACGAAGTAAAAAAGTTACTATGTGATCCAGCATATGATGATTACAGCTTCCTGGCTATCGGGAAAGAAGCTGGCTTCACTTCTAAGTCGGCCTTTTATACTACATTTAAAAAGGAAGTAGGTATGACTCCCAGAGCATTTAAAGAGTTCGAAAATTGTTCAAAGCATTAGGTAGGTTTTTTGGGCCAATGATGGATACCCATATCCCCTCACTCACACTTACCAAATTTATCCACATATGAATTGAGAAACTGATCTACTAACAATTTATACTCCTCGGGATTATTCCTGATATCATCCGCATGATCATTTCCCCAATCGGTATGATGAAATACGCTTGTTTCGGGATTGAGGGCTTTAGCAATATTTACTGACTGACGGGAAGCGGTAGCGGAATCTGCTCGGGAATGTATTAAGAAGACAGGTTCTGATATATGAGAAGCTTGTATTAATGCGCTGGCATCATCGAAATCTACTCCCGCCCTACTATCGATCATTATCTTAATCATTGGCACAAATACCTTCACCCAACTCCCATAATCTCTAATCGCACGTTCCATCACAGCAGCATACCAATCCTGGAATGGCGCATCAGAAATAATGAAGGCCACTTCTGTCTCATCTCCCCCCGCTTGTAAGACCGTCGCACCACCCCACGAAATGCCTAACCAACCAATTTGTTGTTCATCATACCCTTTCTCCTGCTCCACCCATGCTGTAACTGCTAATAGATCTTCCGCTTCTCTGATCCCAAAGGTAGCATAAGCATCATCACTCACATTATGTCCTCTATGATCATACATCACTATATCACATCCACATTCTTTAAATAAATACATATACTTAATCATTTCTACTCGGTAAGAATTATGCCCATGTGCCATAATCACATTACAGCTAGCAGAATCTGCATAAAAGTACCATCCTCGTAGCATTTTCCCATCATCGGTTTTGATAGCAAATGTATCGGGAATCGAGACCCACTCATGAACAGGCTCAGCATTAGGTCCATCAATTTCTGCCATTCTCGCAGAACGTTTTACAGGATCTCCTGCATTGGGATTTAAAATGATCGAAGAGAAATACCAGGAAATGCCCACATATAATATGATTCCCATTAATAGCAGGCCTGTAAGAATGCGTTTCATCAAAATCGTTAATAGATAGAAGTTGGCACAAAATTACACATTTCCCACTGAATTTGAATCTTCTGTCCTCCAATAATTGAGGATTTACGGCTACCTTATGCGTTAGATATGTGTCTTTTGTCTAATGGTGATCCATTTATAATTACAACACATATGAATATGCGAATCAACAACACATTAACTACCTACATTACGCTACTCGTTCCAGTGATATTCTGGGCTTGCGAAGATCCGGTAGAGGGAGATGGTATTATTATAGGGGAAACACGAGAATTGGCTGATTTCAGAAATATCTCTCTTTTCGGATCCCCACCTGTCCAGGAAATTGATATAGATGGATCGGCCGACATAGATAATTTTGACATACTTTCTGAACAAGTAGATGTATCTATTTCAGGATCGGGTAACGTTCAGGTTACCGCCATAGAAAGATTAGACGTTCGAATTAGAGGCTCTGGAGATGTATTGTACAGAGGAGATCCTGAATTGACCTCTTCCTTTTCAGGATCTGGAAGGGTATTAGATGCAAACTGATCGTACTTCTAAGGCGATCTATGAAGGGAAAGGGGTGTTGGAGTACTCATTTCTCAAGATATGACAATCTAGAACCGCTACTTCTTTTCCACCTGCGACTTGTATCCGAGAATGTCCGTCATTGAAAGTAAAAACCTATTCATATGAAATGGATATTCCAGCGCACATATCAGTATCATCTTAAGTATACCTTCTACTTTCCCTTGTTTGTAGGTTGCGTTTGTGGCATGATCGCTTGTAAAGAAGATTTCAATCCAGAGGCTGTCCTCCTTCAGGAAATAGTTTCCTCTAATATCGTAGGTCAGGCGTATCAAATAGACATATACATACCTGTAGTAGATGATTCCTCTTCCTCTCTTCCTACTGTGTATTTGCTCGATGGAGATATCTACTTTGACCGAATGGCTCGTGAAGTAGAGGAATTGATCGAATCAGACCAAATCCCACCCATGATATTGATCGGTGTAGGGTATGAAAATACGTCTGATGAAGTAAGGTTGCGTGATTTGGCTTTTCCATTTGATCCTGAATTCGATCCTGGAGACAATGGCCAGGGAGATCTATTCATTCGATTCCTGGAAGAAGAATTAATTCCAGTGGTCGAAGGTCGATATGCTACAGATCCTGCCCACCGGATCATGATGGGGCATTCATTGGGCGGATTAATGACTTATCTCAATTTATTTCGATATCCAGAAAGTCCTTTTTCGGGATTTGTGGCATTAAGTGCTTCGCTGTGGTGGGCAGATGGAAACACATTCAGCCAGGAACTTCAATTATCAGAAAACCTGTCAGATCTACCCGTGTCCCTGTTTGTGGGATTTGGGACAGACGAAGAACCCGACATTGCTATTACTAATGAGGAAATGGTAGACCGACTTAGGAACAGAGCCTATCCCAATTTTTCGCTTAAATGGAATCGATATAAAGGAGCTTCACACGGACAAGTTCCCACCCAAGGATTTATAGATGGACTCTTATTCACCTTAACCCCATAAAAAATGAAAGAAATCGCATTAATCATTTGCAGTAGTTGGATGTGGATGTGTGCCAATGCGCAAATGGCTTCTCCCTATTATACGCTGGAAGCTAATACCCTATGGGAACTTTCTTTGGATGGGGGAGGAACATACGGAATACAATTAGAAGGAGAGAGGATGTTGTTCCAATCTAAACATGCCAAATATCAACTTTCAGCGGGTTTGATAGAAGAATGTATGTTGATAGACAAACATGTGGCGCTTTCAGATGCCACGGAGACTTCAGGTAATTCGATCATCAATCATTTAGGCATCACCTTAACAAATAAAATATATCTTTTCCAACATCAACGATGGTATTTAGCTAATTCTATGGCAATGGGTTGGGGATATCGGAGAAATGATCATAGGTACTCAAATGAGCGATTCGATATTGACAGAAGTATCAAGAATAGCAATCATCGTTTTGTGCTATCATTGAATTGGAAAGCAGGATATATGATAAATAATCGTATTGGAGTACAACTGATTGGAAGAACAGACTTATCAAGACTCATCGATCGTTTTGATATCGCATTTGAGAATCCGGGCTTATTATATGGTGGAGGAGTAACAATTCGATTGTGAGGTAGCTAGCTCTACCCTTGTAAAGGTACCTCCGACATGTTACCAGCATCATCAGATAATACTCGTTGGGAAATTTGGTATCTGTACCACATAAAACTCAGTAAAAATTCAATCCCGATGCAAAAAGACATACTACCTGCAATAGATGCATTTATATAGGCTGCAAGATAAAACCCTCCGATGGCAGAAAGAATACCAGCAATGACAGCTATCAATAACATCCTGGGTAAAGCATCTGTCAATAGATACGCAGTTGCAGCTGGGCCTACAATAAAGGCTATGACTAAGATAGCTCCTACAGATTCAAAAGAAAGGACAGTAGTTAAAGAGACAGCACTCATAAATGCATAATGCCAGAAAGTAGTAGATATTCCAAGGGCAGTGGCATAAGCAGGATCAAAACTGGTCAGCAACAATGGCTTATAGGCTATATAAATTCCGATCAACAGGATGATTAATAAACTACCTAATAACCAGACAGCCCGAGGTCCCATATTTGTCCCATCTGCTAAATACCATACATCTAGCGGTACGTATAATATTTCTCCATATAGTACACAATCCTGATCTAAATCAACTTGCCCAGCAAAAGCGGAAATTAATATCACTCCTACAGCAAACAACCAGGTAAAAGAAATTCCAATCGCTGCATCTGACTGAAGTTTCGCATATTTTTGAAGTACTTCGATTAATACTGTGACAACCATTCCGAAAAAAGCAGCTCCTAATAACATTGGAACAGAAGACCTGGATTGAGCCATAAAATATGCGATGACAATCCCTGGTAAAACTGCATGGGAAATCGCATCGGCTACCATCGTCATTTTTCTCAATAGCAAAAAGCACCCCAGTAAAGCGCAACTGGCAGCTACTAAAGAACCTGTAAGTATGATCCAAACATCTGTCATGATTTTTCTTTTTTATCTATACCAATAAGCTAGTGCTAGCCTATTTAACTTCCTGGTTGTAGGGAATTTTAGACTCATGAGGATCTTTTTCAGGAAATTTTAAAATTCGACTTAATTGATCTTCTATTTCCGGAGTTATAATATGTTCTATGGCTTCAGCATCTTCATGCACATGATCAGCGGGAAGTTGTAGATGCTTTGTTAGATATAATTCCCATAACCTATGTATTCTTACAATCCGTTTAGCCTCGTTGTATCCTGTCTTAGTTACTATCCATCCATTCTTTTCATCAACATATTGAACCAAACTATCCCTCTCCAACCCTTTCATTCCTGCACGGAAAACACTTTTTTGCCATCCTCTTCTTTCCATCAATTCCTTCTCCTTTCTCACTCCGAATATTTTTCCATCATTCTCCGAAAGATGAAAGAAGCACTTTAAAATATTTTCCCTCAACATTTTTCTGGCGTGTTGCTGCTTTTTTGTGTACCTCGCAAGTACCCCTTTTCGCTTTCCAAACAACACTGAAAGAATCGCGGTAAAGGATAGGATACTGACCACCCAGGGACCTGTGGGGAATTTGGGATAAGTGCTGGAAATAAGCGCCCCTAAAATACCTGAACTAATAGCAAATAATGCTGCCAACGCCAACATATCCCTTAATTTATGTGTCCAATATCTTGCAGCGGCGGCTGGAGCTATTAATAGTGCAGACATCAGGACCACTCCTACTGCCTGAATTCCAAGCGCTATCGCACAAACAGTCAAGACAGAAAGCAATAACTCTATACGTGCTACCGGAAGTCCCTTAGATAAGGCAAATTCCCGATCAAATACCACCAATTTAATCATAGGATATAACCAGAATACAACTGCTATTAATAGTAAGCTAAATCCCAGATAGACCCATACATCCTGAGGTAGAATGGCTGCAGCTTTTCCAAATAAAAATTTATCCAGACCAGACTGAGCCGCATTGCCACTTTGTTGGATTACTGTCAATAACACTATCCCCGTACCATAAAAAACTGATAGAACCAACGCCAGTGCTGCATCACTTTTGATTTTCGTAAGTTTCGTTATAGCATTAATACTCAATAATCCTAGCCATCCACTCATTACTGCTCCCAGAAAAAGTACCAAAGGATTTTTTGTTTGAGTAATTAAAAATGCCAGACATACTCCTGGAAGAATGGCATGAGATATAGCATCTCCTATAAGTGCTCGTTTTCGAAGAAACGTAAAGGTTCCAATAACTGCAGAAGCTCCACAAATTAATACCATTCCCATTAATACCCATTGAGTATTAGGATCCAGGATCAATAAGAGGGAATAGATAAAATTTTTCATTAATCTAACATTAGCGTACTATTTTTCTCTTACCGGAAGGTCTTCTCGTTGGACTAATTCAGCTACCTGGGATAGTATATTCAATCTCCCTCCGTAGGCATCCTGGAGTAATTCCGTATTAAACACTTCGGCAGTAGGGCCAGAAGCAATCACTCTGGTATTTAATAGCACTAACCAATCAAAGTATTTGGTTACAGTCTGCAGATCATGATGGACTACCAAAATAGTCTTTCCCTCCAACATCATTTCTTTTAATAGGCTCATGATCGCATTCTCTGTAGTAGCATCTACTCCCGCAAAAGGCTCATCTAATAAATACATATCAGCTTCCTGAGCTAGCGCCCTGGCAATAAAAACTCTTTGCTGTTGGCCTCCGGATAATTGAGCAATCTGGCGTTTCACAAAAGGTTCTAATTGAACCTTCGCAATACATTCCCTGGCTATTTCCTTATCTCTTTTAGTTAAACGCTTGAATAAATTGTTCTTTTTATATCTCCCCATTAGTACAGTATCAAATACATTAATGGGAAAATCCCAATCAACTGTACCTCTTTGAGGTACATAAGCGATCCTATCTCTTACCTCATCCAGAGGTTGATCAAAAATCTTTACAAAGCCACTGCTAGGTACCACCAGGCCCATAATTGACTTTAGCATAGTAGATTTACCAGAACCATTAGGCCCCAACACTCCAATCAGTTTTTTCTCCGGTAGACTTACATCTGCGTTCCACAATGCTGGCTTCCCTTCATAAGCCACAGTGAGGTTATGTAATTCTAACGCTGGAGATGTAATAGGTTGAATCATATCATCTATTATTTCAACGCTTTCACGATAGTATTAACATTGTGTTCAACCATTCCAATGTAAGTCCCCTCTGGTGTTTCCTTTTGACCCATCGCATCAGAATAAAGGGTACCACCAATTATCAGGGAACCTCCTCGTTGTTCCACTCCAGATACCACTGCTTCTAAGGAACGTTTGGGAATAGAAGATTCAACAAACACTGCTTTCACTTTTCGATCTACGATAAAGCCGACCAAGTCTCTCACATCCTTTAATCCAAACTCAGATACAGTAGAAATTCCCTGTAAGCCTTTTACTTCTATTTGATAAGCTGCTCCAAAATAACCAAAAGCATCATGGGCAGTTATTAGCACCCTTCTTTCAGATGGAATAGTCGAAATCGATGAATCCACCCAGGCATGAAGCACTTTTAACGAATCAGCATATTTTTCTGCACGAGCTTTATAAAAATCCCCGTTTTGTTGATCCAATTCAGACACAGATGCTCCTATAATATTGACAATGGTTGCCCAAAGCGAAACATCAAACCAAACATGAGGATCGACTGCCTTTCCCGTGGCATCGACTTCTATTAATAAGGATTCATCTAATTGCTCAGCCACAGGCACTACTGGCTTGGTTCTAGATAATTTCTCTAACACTTCACCCATTTTTCCTTCCAGATGTAGACCATTATAAATGATAATATTCGCTTCTTCGAGTTGATGTAAATCGTCAAATGTGGCTTTATAAAGATGTGGATCCACTCCCGGCCCCATAAGCGAAACAACTTCTGCCTTAGTTGAAACGATGAATGCTACAGCATCCCCTAACATCCCTGTAGTGGTAACAATCTTCAGAGGTTTCTCCTCTTCAGAATCGTCATGTTGATGTTGTTGTTCGCATCCCCAGATCGTCGTCAAAATAATTAAGCTGCAAAGGAAATATATTAGGCCATAAATACTATAAAAAGCAGGCTTATATAAATTCATTTAGTTAATTTTAGACAAAACTAATAATTATTTTTTATAAATCTAATCAATTTGTTTACACTTTCGTGAAGCTCTTTATTTATGTTCTAAAAATAAAAGGAAGATCACGCGGATTTTTACTAACTTCCATTCTAATTTTTAGGCCTTTCGAAAAAGTATGCTTAGTTACAGTTCATCGGAAGAAAATTATTTGAAGGTAATCTTTCAACTTTCTCTATCAAATGAGATCGTAACGACGGGAACTATCGCCAGGGAAATGCAGGCTAAGGATTCCTCTGTTACTGATATGATCAAAAAGTTAGATAAGAAAGGGGTGATCAGCTACAAAAAATACAAAGGGGTCACTATGACTGAACCAGGAAAAAGGCAGGCACTTAGTATTTTGAGAAAGCATCGATTATGGGAAGTATTTCTGGTAGAAAAGCTAAAATTCAGATGGGATGAAGTCCATGATCTGGCAGAACAATTAGAACATATAAAATCCCTTGTATTGATCAATAGATTAGATGAGTTCCTGGGTTTTCCCAAGGTAGATCCACATGGTGATCCTATTCCAGACGAAGAAGGAAATATCCACGTAAAACCTAACATTCTTCTCTCAGAAGCGAATCTTGATCGACCACTTAAAGTAGTCAGGGTTAAAGATGATTCCTCCGCTTTCCTTCAATATCTGGATGCGACCGGACTTGGTATAGGTGTTAATGTGAGAATCAAGGAGCGGATTATGTTTGACGATTCTCTACAACTATTCATTTCAGAAGAGAAATTGCTTCACGTCTCCCAAAAGGTCGCCCAAAATATCCTTGTCGTAGAGGTTTAGTCTTTGTCGCTCTTATATTTATATATGCTCAGACATCCGAAGACAAATACCACTAATAACATAAAGCCTGTTAGGATTCTATTTGAATGATTTAACATAATAGGTTGATCATCTCCCACCAAGATAAAAGATGCCCAATAAAACGGATGGTCCAGAGGTGGGTTTTCCTTTAAATAGGCTAATCTTGCTTCCCTTAATGCTTCATCTTTCCCCAAACCCTTCCGAATAAAGGAGAAGAAATTTTGTATTATTTTACTTGTTACTGCATCATCTGCTTGCCATAAGCTCATGACCAAATTTGGACAGCCAGCATAAGCAAAGGCTCTACCCAGGCTCATAATTCCTTCTCCATGTTTCAGTTTTCCTACACCAGTATGACAGGCACTTAACACAGCAAGTTCTGCTTTGAGAGATAAATTGTAAATTTCCAGCGCTCTTAAGTATCCATCCTCCTGAGATACTTCTTCATTTATCCACAATAGGGTATCTTGTACAGCATCGTTAGCTGTGTCATTTCGCGCAAAGACCAAGCCCGAAAGTAAAGGCTCCTCGTCATTTATCGTGGTATGCATTGCCAGATGAATGATTTTATAATCCTCTGCTAGTTCTTTGAAAATGGTTTCAGTAGCGTTCTGTCCCAAAACTGCCTTACCATAGATGGATTCAGCTACATTTTTGATTTCATCCTGATTATGTAATAATGGCCCTAACCTTCCTCTGGTCTGAGCATATAGTTTACTGAGGTCCCATGAATTGGGGATGGCTTCTCCTTCTGTATAGGCAGGCGCAAATCCTGCATAATTTTTTGTCGCATTCTTTGGTACTAACTTATCTCCTAGCAAAGAATGGGAAGAATAAGCATATCTAACCGTATACTGATTTAGCAGATACGCTAATTCCCCATATCGAAGGTCTGGGCGTTTCTCCTCTTCCAGCATGACCAAAATTTCAAAAGGGAGATAGCCTAACATGCCATCGGGGATCAATATAATTTCTTTGGTTTGGTCATAATGAGTCAATACAGGCTGCAATAAATATTGATATAATTGAAAAGCAGTTTGAGAAAATTGGCTTATCTCTTTAGGAGAATGTCCATTTTTAATGGCTTCGTTTACATTTCCCACTTCCCCTAAAAATTCCTCCATCAGTTCTTTAAATATGCTATCCTTAGGGAAGGTATACATATTTGCTTCTGCATCATTGATCCCCAACATATACCACGCACTATCTCCCTCAAAATATTCCACAAATAAACTTCCAGGACGTTCTTTTATATAAGTTTGAACATCATTAATAGAAGAATGATGGTATTGATATTTAAACTCAAAGTATGCTGGATAAGTATTTTCAAGCAGATTAAGTACATTGTTCCATTCCTCCTGTTTATCAAATACCTTCTGTCTAAGTTCTGCTATTATTTGTTCATCGGTGTCTTTATCGGTCATTTCCTTGTCTTTCAAACTAACCAACAAGGTGTTTAATTCCTTTTTAATTTCGCTTTCTTTCGCTCTAATAGAATCTGGCACATTAGCGAATTGTAGGGCTTTTTCACTTAATTGTAACTCGTTCAAAACTATAGACTTATTATCCTGAAAAAAGGAAAATGCTATTTCCAGGTACTTGGGATCATCGGTATGTCTAAATAACTTAGTTGCTAACTTGACTCCTTGACGATAAGAAGATTTAACGGTCTGTATGAGAAAAGCTTTATCCTCTGATAAGTCGTATTGAGATCTAAGATACTGAATCCACTGTCGAAGAAGCGAATAGGTTTGCAGACTAGTTTCAAGATGGAGGATTTCTTTATCTTTTTGGTACAATAAATAAAATCCTTCCGCTTTTTTCTTCAGGGATAAGATATGTCGGAATCCTGCAGTGAAGTCAGAGGATATATCAGGTTGTGCATAAATGTTCGTATCACTAAAAGAATACAAGGAAGCACAGAGAGCTTTTTGGAAGTATTGGATCATTTCATCATATAAACCTTTCTTTCTGGATAGGTCCCCCAGATATATATAGTATATAGAAATTTCACTATGCTTATTTCCAAAGGTCCTATGGTATTTTGCCAGGCATTCCAGAAAGATATCCTCGGCAGTTTCAAAGTCCCCGTTTTCCATATGAGCTAAGCCAATATGCCCTCTTGCCATATTGATTCTAGAATGATCTTTCCCCAGCGTTTTTTCCCATATGTCAATTGCCTTGTTCGAGTAATAAATGACCTCTTGATATTGGTTCAAGTCCAATGCGGATCTACCTAAATGAAAAAAGGCTGTACCAATGTTTTCGTGATCTTCTGGAAGGTTCTTTCTCCAGATATCTAAGGCTCTTTGATAGTAAGAAGTAGCTTTATCCTCTTCTCCCATATTATCATATGTATAGCCAATAGTATCATATATCGTTCCTATGGTATTACTCGCTTCTCCTTCTACTTTCCTAAAAATCTCCAAGGCTTTTTTTAGGTAGATCAACGCCTTATGGTAAATGTACATTTCTGAATAAGCCTGCCCCACATTCAAATAGGTATAGGCTAATACAAGGTGATCCTGTCCATAATATGGTTCAGCTGCTTTAAGTGCTTTGAGTACATATGATAATTGCTTTTGAGGTACCCCTTTTGCAAAGCTCCCATAGCAATAACCAATTTTTCTCAAGGTCCATATGGTAAGTGGATGACTCTCCCCTAACAGCGTCAATCTCATATCATAGGCTTGCTTTAATACGTCGATAGCTTTATCATATGATTGGAGAGAATAGTAAATATCTCCCATTTCGTGTAAGGACCAGGCAATATCCTCGTGTTCTCCTTCAAATAATTGCTCTCTAATGTCTATCGCTTTTTGAAGTTGGTCTACCGCTTGAGGTTTGTTTCCGAGGGATAATTCACAATTGGCCATATTTTGATAACACCATGCAACATCTGAGTTGACTTCACCCTTTGCATGTATGTAAGTTGTTAAAGCAATATTATAGTGATGGATAGCCTTAGCGTAGTTTCCTGCTCTATAATGACAATGGGCTATTTCTCTTTCTGTATACGCTACTCGTTGATCCTTTTCTTTCAAGAGTCGCAGTCGTTGTTCTTTTACGTTGGAGTGCATTTCCAGAGCGATATCTTGTTTTCCCAAAAAGCTATATGATTCGGCTAAATTAGAATATGTGGTCCAGGTAAGGGTATCATTTTTTCCGAGGTGCGAATCTGCCAGATGGTATGCTTCTGAAAAGTAATGGTTAGCACTGTCGTTAAGTCCCTGATTTGAAAATAACCATCCTATTTCATTCAGGGCGAATACCGTATGGCTCCAATTCTCTGCGGCATAAGACTTATTGGCGGCAAGATTGAAATAATACAAGGCTGAATCTATATTCGCTGAATCTTTCCACCCATATGCTATGTTAAATAATTCTGCTTCTTGGGTCCATTGAAGGTCATCCTCTGGCATCAATTGATGTTGAGACGGATCATCTCCCCTGGAATCTTCCTGATAAAACTGACAACTGTGGAACGTTGTCCAACAGATTAGTAGTAGAACAATGGAGTGCTTCATTTTTTCCTGTATGTGGGTATTTGCTAGATGGACTTGTTATCTACACAGCCTGGTTCAATCACTTAGTACCTCAAAAATTCGAAAGGTACTCTATAATCAAATCTTTTTTAGCATCGTAAAGTATCATTTAACTTTTTCGTTCCTATAACTGATGGACATATAAGTAGAGCATCTCATTTTCACCTTTATTTTCCTCTATCTATGTTTCAATCATATCCCAATGCTAGGGGATAGCCATTTCTTTTTAGTACATTGTGATTCGTTTTACATTAGGTAGGTAGTTAATCTGAATGTTCATGATCAACACTTATAGTCCTGAGGAAATTTCCCAGATTAAGGAAAGCGTTTTATTAGTATCTCGTACCCTGGGGTTGATGGCGGAGGAGATTAAAGAAGGAATTTCCACCATTGAATTAGATCGTCTGGCGGAAGCATTTATTCGCGATCATGGAGGCGAACCTGCATTTAAGGGATATCGACCCTCGGTAAAAGGACCGCCCCAATTTCCAAACTCACTCTGTATCTCTGTGAATCAAGTAGTCGTTCATGGAATTCCCAACAAGCTAAAATTAAAAGATGGTGATATAGTTTCTATTGATTGTGGAGTCAAAAAAAAATCAATTTTATGGTGATCATGCCTATACATTTATGATAGGTAATGTAGATCGAAAAGCCAGAAAGCTCGTTCAAATTACTTATGAGTGCCTTTTTAAAGGAATAGATCAGGCTAGAGTTGGAAACAAGATTGGCGCTATTAGTAGCAGCGTTCAAAAACATGCTGAATTACATGGTTTTTCGGTTGTCAGAGATTTAGTAGGACATGGATTTGGGAGGGAATTACATGAAGAACCTCAAATTCCCAACTTTGGTAAAAGAAAAGCTGGACCTAAAATTACAGAAGGAATGGTATTAGCTATAGAACCTATGATTAATCTGGGAACCAAAGAAATACATAGTCTATCTGATGGTTGGACAGTTGTAACGAATGATGGAAAGCCCTCAGCCCATTTTGAGCATGATATTGCAATCGTAAATGGTAAAGCTGAAATATTATCTACTTATTCTTATATAGAGGAAGCTATTAGAAAAAATTCCCATCTCCAATCTCATCTGTTACAGCTTGAAAATCAGGCGTGATTTTTTTCCTTCATATGCCCCTTCACACGTTGAACCAGATTTGTTATTCTGGCAGGTTTGACGATATAATCTGTTATACCACATGAATAAGCCTTATTTATGGCTTTAGGATCGTGTATACAGCTAACCATGATAAAAGGTATTTCTGCTAAGGAAATCGTTGATTTAACTTTCTCGCACAATTCCAAACCATTCATTCCAGGCATCATCCAATCACAAATTATTATATCTGGCGTTCTCTTAAGAATGTAATGATAAGCAGGTAACGCCCTATCAAATACTAATACCTCGAATCCGTGCCTTAGAAAATTATATTCAAGCAAGTCTAAAATATCATTTTCATCATCTATCACGATGACTAATCCCTGACTCATATCCTTCTAAAGTTTCTTACTTTGAAATTTATTGAATTTACTTCAGGTGTGTTTATAAATTGTTAACAAAGCGTTAAAACTTAAAAATGTAAGAATCTTGTAAATAAACTACTTAAGTTGATTCTGGAAGGAATTTATATCCAACACCTTTGATGGTCTGAATATAGTCTGAACCTATTTTACCCCTTAATTTGCGTATGTGTACATCTACTGTTCGGTCTGTAACGTGTACGTTTTCCCATATTTTAGCCAAAAGATCTTCCCTTCTGAATACCTTTCCAGGTCGGGAAGCCATGTAATATAATAACTCAAATTCCTTTCTTGGAAGGTAAATCACTTTATCTTTTCTTCTGACTACATATTCATCCCTGATAATTTCCAGATCGTGAATATGAATAATGTTACCCTCTGAAACATCATACCTCCTTAACAAGGCCTTTATACGACTTAATAATACTCTTGGTCGAATAGGTTTGAAAATATAGTCATCTGCTCCAGCTTCAAATCCTGCTAATTCTGCGTACTCTTCTGAGCGCGCGGTTAAAAATGCAATCCTGGTTTTATTGAGTTCGGGTATTCCCCTGATATTATGACAAGCTGTAACGCCATCCATTCCAGGCATCATGATATCCATAACAATGAGATCTGGTCTTGAATCAGTAGCAACTGATACAGCTTCATATCCATTTTCTGCCCGAAACACCTGATATCCTTCTTTTTCTAAATTGTATTCTAATAAATCAAGGATATCTTTTTCATCATCTACAATTAATATTTTGGGTGCAGACATATAAGCGTGAATGATCCTTATTACCTATTTCATTCCAAGCGTTAATTTTCTGCAATTCCCAGTATGATCAAAGGATGTATACCGATATTAATAATTAAATAATCCTCTAATAATATTCAATCCAAATTGGGATAATATTTAATTAACATCCACTATTTTCTAATCATATATATTAGAAGAATTATCTCTATATGCCAATGCATATAGAGGATGATCCATCTTTCTACTTATTGAGTGATTGGTTCAATTGATCTTTAAAAAACTCAAAAAACTCCTCTTGATTCATTTCTCCTAAATCTCCTTCTTTCCGTTTTCTAACAGAGACACTATTTCCAGCCTCTTCTTTTTCCCCTATAATGAGCATAAAGGGATATTTACCAAGTTCTGCATCCCTGATTTTTCTTCCTACTTTTTCGTAGCGTTCATCAACTACTGCTCTAATGCCATGTTTTACGGATAATTTTTTTAAGCCTATGGCATATGGATTAAACTTTTCGCTTACAGGAAGCAGAATTACCTGGACTGGCGCTAACCACAATGGAAAATCTCCCGCTGTATGCTCAATTAATACGGCAACAAATCTCTCTAGTGATCCGAATGGAGCCCGATGGATCATTACGGGCTGATGAGCTTCATTATCTGACCCAATATAGGTTAACCCAAATCTATGGGGGAGTTGATAATCTACCTGGATAGTCCCAAGTTGCCATTCTCTCCCTAAGGCATCTTTTACCATAAAGTCCAACTTAGGCCCATAAAAAGCAGCTTCTCCCAGCTCAGTCACAGTTTCCAGGCCTTTTTCTTCTGCCGCTTCTTTAATGGCTTGCTCGGCTTTATCCCATTGTTCCTTCTCCCCAAAATACTTTGACACATTTTCAGGATCTCTCAGAGAGATTTGAGCCTTAAAATTATCAAAAGCTAGTATCCTGAATATATAGAGGACAATGTCGATCACTTGTTTGAACTCTTCTTTTACCTGATCAGGACGGCAAAAAATGTGTGCATCATCCTGAGTAAAGCCTCTCACTCTGGTCAGTCCATGTAGTTCCCCACTTTGTTCATATCGATATACAGTTCCAAATTCTGCTAACCTTAATGGCAACTCTTTGTAAGACCTGGGTCTGGACTGGTATATTTCACAATGATGGGGACAATTCATGGGTTTCAACAAAAACTCTTCTCCTTCATGTGGAGTAGTAATGGGCTGAAAAGAATCTTTCCCATATTTTTCATAATGACCTGAAGTGACATATAAATCCTTCTTACCAATATGAGGAGTAGCTACCTGTTCATATCCCTGATCCTCCTGAACTTCTTTCAAGAAATTAACCAGTATTTCCCTTAACTTGGTACCTTTGGGTAACCATAAGGGAAGTCCGGCTCCTACCCTATCTGAAAAAGTAAATAACTCAAGCTCTTTGCCGATCTTTCTATGATCTCGCTTCTTGGCTTCTTCCAGCATTTCCAGGTATTCATCCAATTCTTTCTTCTTAGGGAAAGAAATAGCATAAATACGGGTCATTTGAGGGTTGTTTTCATTCCCTCTCCAGTATGCTCCAGCAGTATTCAGGATTTTTACCGCTTTAATTACTTTAGAGTTGGGGATATGTGGCCCTCTACATAAATCGGTAAAATTTCCCGAGTGATAAAAGGTGATTTCTCCATCTTCCAGATTTTCGATGAGCTCTACTTTGTACTCGTTTCCTTTTTCACGATAATGGTTTAGCGCCTCCTCTTTACTTACAGCTCTTCGTTCGAATGTTTCTCCGGAACGGGCGAGTTCTAGAAACTTCTTTTCAATTTTTTTAACATCATTACTCCCAAAGTCATTCTCACCAAAATCTATATCGTAATAAAAGCCATTCGCAATAGGGGGTCCTATTCCCAATTTAATTCCTTCGTATTCAGACTCAATGGCTTCAGCTAATATATGGGCAGATGAATGCCATAAAGTAGATTTTCCTTCTTCATCTTTCCAGGTAAGTATCGCTATCTCGGCACTTTTATCTATCGGTCTATTTAATTCAATTACTTGATCATTGACTTTAATGGCTAAGGCGTTTCTGGCTAATCCTTCACTAATGTCTTTTGCAATAGTTTCTCCAGTCACTCCACTAGGATAGGAACGTATATCACCGTTGGGCAAAGTTATTTGGATACTGTCAATTTTTAATGATTCAGGCATATTTTTTATTTTCATTCGGTAAACAAAGTTAATTAAAGGACCGAGATGTTGCCAATAAGAGTACAAATTGGCAGAGAATTAAAGCTGGAACAATTGAAATGAACATGCTTTAAAAGATGTATGTCCTAAACTCTTACAGTGTCTGCCTATTTGAACATACTAAATTCGAATGCTTGAATAATTTATGAAATTCACAATATTTCGTACTATTTTTTAGGCCAATAATCCACGAAATTCACTACATTTGTTATATGGGTAATTATGTTGTTTCAGCAAGAAAGTACAGACCAGGGACTTTTTCCTCTGTTGTGGGTCAAAGTCATATTACTCAAACTTTAAAAAGCGCAATTGTCCTGGACCAATTAGCGCATGCATTTTTATTTTCCGGTCCCAGAGGAGTTGGGAAAACTACCTGTGCAAGAATTCTTGCAAAAGCTATTAATTGTGAGAACCTGAGGGAAGATGGGGAACCATGTAATCAATGTAATTCTTGCGAAACGTATAATCAGGGAAAAAGCCTGAACATTCACGAACTGGATGCCGCCTCCAATAATAGTGTAGATGATATCCGAAGTTTAATAGAGCAGACGAGATATGTACCTCCTAATGGAAAAAAAAGTGTTTATATCATAGACGAGGTTCATATGCTTTCTCAGGCGGCCTTTAATGCTTTTCTGAAAACGCTGGAAGAACCACCGTCTCATGTATTATTTATTTTGGCCACAACTGAAAAACATAAAATACTTCCCACCATATTATCCCGTTGTCAAAAGTTCGATTTTAGAAGAATTAAAGTTGAAGATATTGCTCAGCATCTGGAATATATTTCAAAAGAGGAACAGATAAACTATGAATATGCAGCGTTACAACAAATAGCTCTAAAAGCAGATGGTGCGTTAAGAGATGCATTAAGTCTATACGATCAATTGGTGAGTTTTTCGCAACAAGCACTGACGTTTCAAATGGTGCTGGAAAATCTCAATATCCTCGACTATGACTATTATTTTAAAGCAGTTAATTTCATCTTAGCTAAGGATCACACATCCCTTTTGCTACTTCTGCATGAGATCATCGAACAAGGTTTCGAAGCAAAGGACTTTTTAATTGGTCTGACGGAGCATTTTCGCAATTTACTTATGTGCCAGACACCGGAAACTATCGTCCTGCTGGAAACATCTGAGAATGTACGGAAACAATATGAAGCTCAAAGCAAGAAAATGGATAACACTTTTTTGGTGAATGCATTTCAGCTTTGTTCTCAAGCAGAATCCCAGATGAAAACAGCCGCTTTACCCAGGCTTACAGTTGAATTAAGCCTCATCAAACTGGCTCATTTGACTTCTGCCATACACATTGTCCTCGACCAGTCTGATTCTGTGCCTGAAAAAAAAAACTTAGTAAACAATATTGACCCTACTACTCCCCTGGTAGAAAAGAAATTATCCTCAGCCCCAATTACACCTGATCAAGTACCGAAGAAGCCTTCAATTGAACCAGAAAAAAATAATGATGTAACGACTAATATTGGAGGGAAGGTCGATGATCCGGAGGTTAAGTTGGATTCTAAAGAGCCAATCGAAGAGAAGGAGAAATCTTCCAATAAAAAACGACCCAAAGAAAAAAAAATAGTACAGGCGGAATTTAAGTTGTCCCAAAATCTACAACAGGTGCAGCAAGTGTTACGTTCCTCTTCCAATGATTCCGATTCTGATGAGGCAGATGATACCAAGCGGGTATTTGAAATTCATTCTCATATTGAAATTAGCAGGGAATCTTTCAACAATTGTTTACATGATTACACGGAAATTTTAAAGAAAAAAGATAAATACACCCTTGCATCTATTCTCCAGGAAGCGAATCACGAACTGGAAAATAACAAGTGGAATTGTAAGGTTCCTACGGAATTTGCGAGTCACTGGATAAAAAGAGATTCCGAAATAGTCCCTTATTTTAGAGAAAAACTTGCTATTAATGAACTGTTTATGGAGGTATCTTCCGATGAAAAAGTCAAGGAGAGTACTGACATTCAACCATATACTCAAGAAGAGAAACTTAAGGTCATGGGGGAAAAGAATCCGGCATTAGAACAATTAAAGAAACTTTTTAAGACTAGAATTATCTATAGATAATAGATTTTATCTTGTTTATCTTTCATTATTTGCCTTTTTAGAAAAAAAGTGTTTTTTTTGTGAATAATCATCAAAAAAATTATTTTGAATATCTGACATAACATATATAAATTAGAAAGGAAAAGGGAAAGTTTTCCATCTTTTTTAATTAAGAATTTCGAATCAAGCATCCAATTTGTAATTTACTTCGTATAATTTTTAACAACCCACTTATTTAATACCCATTACCATGCTGAAAGATAACCAAGAATCGAAGGTCGACAGGCTGGATAGGTTAGAGCAGAGCCTCTTCCAACTGAGCGACGTTATTCAGAAGCATCAGGAAATTGTACAAAGGAGATTTAAAGTCTCATCGGTAGAGATTGACATTTTAAAATTGCTGGATCACGAAGGCGATAAGAAAATGAAAGACATCGGTGAGCGGGTACGGGTTAAATTGAGTAACTTGACTAATATCATTGACCGTTTAGAAACCCAAAAGTTAGTTAAGCGTGTGAACTCCAAAACAGATCGCCGCTCTATCTTTGTCCACATTACAACAAAAGGCAAAAAGTTGTTATCGGATTATGCAGATTTTCTTCGTGAATTATCTACCAGAATGAAGCAGGTAATGCAAGAAGACCAGTTTGGTATTCTCGTAGATGGTTTAGAAAAAATTTCTAAGGTTTCTTTACCCGGGTATTAATTTTCTTTGCTCATTATAACTAGCTCTTTGTACAAAGATTATCGCCTTGGACCAGTAGTCCAAGGCTATTTTTATAAACTTGGGCTAACAGCATACAGAAACTTGTCCGCCCAGTATCCTTCATTTAACTTATCAACCCTAACCCCTCTACTAGTAGTGGAATGAATGAAATCCACACTTCCTCCATTGACATAAGTTACCATCCCCACATGGTCTACGTTATTTTTTCTCTTGGCATTAAAGAACAACAGATCTCCCGGACTGAGCTTATGCTTTTTTATTTTTCTTCCCGTTTGGGATAATTGAGTTGAAACTCTTGGCATAACTACCCCTGCTTTTTGGTAAGAAACATAAATCAAGCCTGAACAATCCATTCCCTTTCTATTCATTCCACCATATCTATATGGGGTGCCTATATAATCAATAGCATATTTAACTGCCCGATGTTTGACCATCCATGAACTACTACTTTCATAAGTCTGACCTCCTATGTTATCCTCTGAATATACCTCTCCGTCATGCGTTTCCCGTCCAGGAGCGGACTCAGAAGGGACAGAAGAAGGCCTCCTCTTCCCCAAGTAATCAAAACTCTCTGCCTTTTTCCTTACTGAACATGCAGAATTCAGCATAAGTATAGCTAATATACTCACGAACCACCATCTACTTTTTTCAATCTTCATGACTTATCGAATTATTCCTACTTGAATTATTTTCAAATACATAACTAATACTTCAATTTGAATAATTCCCAATAATTATTCCATATATCTAATACCAAATATGATCGTGGTGCCAAATTGAACAAACGTGTAGAAATTGATTAATAAGCGTTTATATGATGAAGCTTCATACTTAATCCAAAGATAACTCTATAGATGGATCCCAAAAATATTTTTCAAAATCTACCACCTGATAATTGTTAATTTCAATTCCTTCTTCTTCCAATGACTTTTCCATAGGCCTATTTTCGGGGAAATGATGTCTCCCAGTCAGTAATCCATGGCGATTTACTACCCTATGAGCAGGAATGTCGGGATACCCAAAGCTCCTGTTCATAGCATAACCCACTATCCTGGCACTTTTTTTTGCCCCTAAATATTGAGCGATAGCCCCATAGCTGGTCACTCTACCATATGGAATGAGTTTTACTACTTCATATACATCTTCAAAGAATTGTCTGGGTTGATTCCTGGATGAATATAATGGTCGCTCTAAATCGTCTGTTGGTCCTCCCATACCTCTAATTTATGAATAATGGTTAATACTAGCCAAAACATAGCTCCGACCTTATCCACTTCAATCATCTCGTTCAATAAATTATGAAATATGATGGTCGATAAACTCAATAAACACACCAAGGCCATATTTCTGCAAAATGGATCTGAAATTCGATGATATAAATAATAAGCTTTTAGCAGCATATACAAGCAGAGACCTAAAAATAATAACCCTCCGATAATACCTTGTTCTGAAAAGGTCATCAGAAAATAATTATGCGTTGTGGATTGCTCGGGATTATCACTAACATATGTTCTAAAGGCATCATCTGCATACCCCTTGTACACCTGATTGAAAGTACTGGGGCCAAAGCCTGCTAAAGGTTTAGCCGCTATCATATTCTTTGCAGCAACCCATCTGTAAAATCGCTCCATACTTGATAACTCCTTTCCCTGGAAAGTCGCCTCCAAATGTCCTTCCAGGTTTCCGTGATGAAAAATGGTCTGTTCGTAATTAGGAGCATATTTGTAAAAATTATTATTATGAAGCAGGTAAGAAATGGTAAATACGGAGCAAATCATCATCAGGTAAACGGACCAGTCAAACCATTTCCGAATAACGGCTAAGGAAATAAATGGAAGCATAAATACCGCTAGCCAGGCACCTCTTTTGTATGAAAAAATAATCCCAAGCAATGCTAACAACAAGCCCCCCAAGATGATATACCACTCCACCTTTTTAGGTGAATACCATAACATCGCCCCCCAAATGAAAGGAATGAACAACGCTAGGGTAGCACCATAGATCACTGCATTAGGAAAAAGAGGATAAACGATATTATGGCTGGATTCAAAAGAAAATCCTTCCAGCGCATGCCAAATGGTAATGGTAAACATAACACCCAAAAACGGTATGAAAAAAGCCCAGAATATTTTTCTCAGATCATCTGGTTTACGAATGATGTGCTCTGATATATATACGAAAGCCCCAATGTACCAGAGTTTGGCGAGTAAAAATTTAAGGGACCTCAAGAATACAGCAGAATTAATCGTAGTAAAAACAAGCCAAAACAAAATTAAAAATATCAGGATATGGAAAGGATATAATCTAACTCCCTGAATCGATAATTTATTCCCTATTCCTAAAAATAATAGCAGAAAAAGAAATAAGATCATTAACGGTTCAGATGGAAGATCTAAACTTAAGGTACCTACTTCCAGAGAGATAGAAATGGGAATGGCTGCTACCATAAGAAAGAAGAAAGGCCTGTAATTTATGATAGCCTGAAGGAGAGCCAGTATCCCTACAGGTAATAACATAATGCCTAACAACCTAAAACGAATAGCTAAAAAAATGGAAAGAAGCATTAGTAAACCCAAGCCCAGCAGTAGTAGCCACTTAAGCCTGGAAGAAGAGATATGTAATATGGAATGTATCAATTTACCTTACTTTCTTTCCGTAAGCTGCACAAACCTATCCACCAGTATTACTCCTATAACAGACACCAAAGAACCTATCATCAAGGCTGCTAATAATATCAACCAACGCACAGGCCTCGCTTTTCGGTCAGAAGATAATGCTTTTTCAACAGATAATATGGTACTATAGTCTGCATTAGCCATTACCTCTATCACTTCTATTCTTTGTTGCGTTTCCTTTAATTTCACGTATGCATCAAGATAGAAGCGTTCCAATATATTAATCTGATCCATTCCTAACGCAAACTTCTCCAAATTTAAAGGAGAATTGCCGCTTCTTCCATATAGTTTACTCAAGTGATTATTTAAGCCCGTTAATCTCGCTTTTGAATTTATCATCAGCGTATCATCAGATGCAGATCGCTGGTTACTATAAGCCGCCAATCGAGCTTTTTCCAAGGATATTTTTGATTCTGTAGAAAGAATTTCCTTCATTAACGCCTCCGTTTGACGCTCAAAATCATAAATATTATATTTCCTTCGTGTCTCTAAGGCACTATCTTTATATAGGAGGAGCTTTTGTTGTAGTTCTTTCTCTGTTCTTTTGTACAATGCTAATATTCTATCCTTATTCTGAATGAGCATTTCTTTATTCTTGCGGTCAATAAGGCTCACTATGAGGTTTACTATATCTGCGGCACGTTGGGGATCTTGATCGTAAGCTTCTATTTTTAAGCCATTACCTTCCACCTGAATAGTCCGAACATAGCCGTTGTAAATTTCGAGGGCATAATGTTCCGGCGACTCATCGTCTTCTTTGTTGATCCCATAGGCATCCCATAAGTCAAGTGAATCAATGACAGCTAATTTCAATGACCTGGCATCGGCTATATTTTTCAGTTTTTCGACTTCTTTTGAGCTACCGAATAAGAAAACAGTATTGTCTACTGAAAAAAGATTATCTAAATCAAATCTCTCTGGATTTGTGGGGTAAATTACAGTACCAGACAAAAACTCTGGTTTATAAAAGGCAGGCATCGTAAATACAATAGCCAAAATTCCCGAGAGTAATACAATAGTTACTATATACCAAATGTAATGTTTAATCAATTCATATATATAATACAAATTGAATTCAAGGCCTTTGATTTCCTGAACATTAGCTTTCGACTCCAAATGATTATTCATGCGCCTTTCTATATAAAATGATGCGTGCCTAAATATACAGGAGATAAAATTAACAATTTAATCCAGAAAAAAATCACTTACCACTTCGTTCGAGAGAAACCAGCCCTCAGGACTCAACCTACACACATCTCCTTCCTGCCAAATTATACCAGAATTAACCCATTTGTTCCAGGAATAGGAAAATTTCTCAGGCAAATATATGTTGAATTGTTCCAATAAATAAGATAATCGAATTCCTTTCTGTTGCCGAAAATGTGTTAGAAGATACTCATGGTACCTTTCCCTTTGCCCTAACTCCTCTTTCTCATCTACTACCAGCTTCCCTTCTTTGATCTTTTTAATATATTGAGCATTATTCCTAATGTTCCAATAGCGAAAAACGCCATCATAACTGTGAGCAGATGGTCCTATTCCCAGATACTTATCTCCATCCCAATATCTAGAGTTGTGTAAAGCATATGCCTCATTGAGAGCATAGTTTGATATTTCATAATGACTGTATCCACTCTCTTCCAGAAATCGGTGAGCATAGAGGTATTGTTGTTCAAAGACACTGTCATTGGGAAGCTTTACCTTATTCTGTTTAACTTGATAATGCAAAGCTGTTTTTTCCTCTACTGTCAAAGCATAAACGGAAAGATGAGGAATTGAAAAATCAATGGTTTTTGCGAGATTGTATTCCCACTGGTCCAGCCCTAGGCCAGGTAAACCAAACATTAAGTCAACAGATATCGCTGAAAATCCATTATCCTGCGATAATTTTATGGCATATTCCGCTTGTTTTGAGGTGTGATTTCTATTTATGGCCGTAAGTTGATCATCTATGAATGATTGTACACCTATACTTAACCTATTGATTCCTGCATTTTTCCAACTGGCTAAATTTTGCAGGGTAATATCCTCAGGATTAGCTTCCAGCGTCCATTCTTTACATTGTTCAAGGGAAAAGCAGTTGTAAAGAGTAGAAGAAATTAAATCTATCTCTTTTTCTGTGAGCAAACTTGGAGTTCCGCCCCCCAGATAGATCGTATCGATAGCCTTACTTTCGTTAAAGAAATGCTTTTTTAACGCCAGCTCTTCCGTTAAAGCCTCGACAAGTTCTGATTTATGGGCAGTATTTGTTATGAAATGAAAATCGCAGTAATGGCACGCTTTTCTACAAAAAGGTATATGAATATAAATACCTGGCATTAGCTAAAAAATATTGAAAGACATGCCCTAATGATACATTCTTATAGAATGGTTCGCAAAGAAGTTATTCACTATCTATGCGAACCATTTGAATGAATACCTCAAGATTATCCTTACTTAAGGAATGAGTTGAACCTGGACCCTAATAGCTGAGAGATCTTTTATCCCTTGCAAAGCATCTACTTCCAGATGTTCTATTTCTGGCAATAAGTAATGTCGTTCTTGCAAATATTCTATAAATCTTAAATATTCCTTGGTACCTTCATCCTGTGTGAAAACGATAGTTATCTTGTTCGGTTGTGCCAGACGTTCACGTGTTTCCTTCACTAAGCCTTCTTTAATTCGCTTTCTAATTACTTCGTATTCAAGATTGTGATTCTCTTCGACATCAAACTTCTTTTCATTCATCTTGAATCTAATTGTGATAGGCTTATTGTGAACTACAATAAATTGAGACACGTCCATACTAAGGGATAATTCTCCCTGCAATCTGTTCAATAATCTTCCAATCTCACAACAGGACATTAGCTGTTTTAATCTGAGATTTTTTAAATACACATGATCAAATTCCTTACCGTTGATCAAGGAAGCTCCCACATAGATATTGTGTTCTACTCCATTATTGTGATATTTCTCAAAATAATGAGGATACACTTCCTGCGCTTCTTCAGCTTGTTTTTCCAAATACTGCGCTATCGCTTCATTAATTTTATTTACACTTTGGTCGTAGGCTTTTCGCTTCCTACTCAAGATTCCGGTTTCCGTATCTGTATATTCCCAATAGTGATGCAAAATATCTTTCAAAACCGGATGCGCCTGTTGAAGATGCCTGAATAAGGGGTGAAGCTCAGTTTTCAAAAAGGAGAAAATAGTGGCTTCATCTCCAGCATTTAATCCTTTATCAATTAAGCTAATGGTCTTCTCCAGTTTATAGTTGATTTCATCCAGAAGAACCAGAGAGGTAGTGGGCGTAGCTTTGCTTAGCACTTCCTTGGCAAGCATTAGTTGTTCCACCATATCTTCTTGAATAGCAGCATTCTTCGCCATATTTGAATGGCGTATCTCTGCACTTGCATGAAGTGGATATACATCGTGGAAAACAATGGGATCTTCAATCAGATTCTCGCCCGCTTCCTTTTTCGCAATAATATTTACTGCTGCTTCCTTAAAACGCCAGGCTACTGTAGGATGTATGGCAGTGAAATACTCCTTGGTTACGGTTTCTATTTGCTGCTCAAACGATTGTAAATGACGCTGGATAGCCTGTTCCAAAATAGGGATAAGCTGTTTTACATGAAGATGCGTCTGGGTATCTATATCCTTAGCTTCTTTAGAAGTAAGTTCTAACAACCCAATGAGTTTCTCCTTATGATAAAGAGGTGTTAAAAGGATACTTCTTACACCTGCATCAATCAGTTTCTTCTCCACAACAGACGTTGAAGAGTATTCTTCTAAATTATCATTTATCAGAGCAACTCCTTCATCCAATACTTTTGCATAAATAGAACCTTCAAGATCTTCCTGCCTGGTATCAGAATCATTGTTAATTTTCAAACTATTCCAAAACTTATGAGTCGTCTGAAAATTAATCTCTTTATTATTTTTAAGGGTTGCTATCCCCAGATTAATGTTAGGATGTTGTAGAAAGGTGCTAACAGCATGCTGAACCTCTTCGAAGTTAGAATCATCACTAACATTATTTCCACCTGTAAGCAAGGTTTTAAGTTGAGCCAATACCTGTTCACGGGTAATATCAGATAAATGCAGGAGTGTAAATCCGGTAAAAATGAAATTATTCGGGGGTAAATAATCCATCCAGACTGACAGGTTCCTATAATTGCTGATCAGATATTTAAAATCACTGGAAGAAAGCTCCGGTAGTGGTTTTACGGCTTGAATGTTATAATAATGGTCGGAACTGTCAACTTTAAAGTATTTGACAGCATTAGACTCCGTATTCTTCAAGGGAAAGATCACAGGCATTTCTACCCTAAAATCAAACTGGTAATGCTGCTTGAAGATCGATTTATAGGCATTAAAGATGTTTTGTCTGAGGGTTAACCTCTCCAATTCCCTAAAGGTAGCTTCATCCAGTTTTGTAAATCGGGATAATTCAGGCGTAGTATGAAAAAAATGTTGTCGAAAAGGAGGTGCAATCGCTTTATAGTCATTGCTCCATCCATCATTTGGAAAAATAGGACTGAGCAATAATTTAATTATATCTCTGTGCTTCTGTAACCTATCATAATCCAGGGTAGGTTCTAGCAATTCAGGCACCTCATCTAACCATTTTTCCAAACCTTCCCAAAGTCCCCCATAAACGAGATGTTGTTCTTTGTTAAGATTTTTCCATTTTTCAATTATCGGAGCAAGAGAAAAGTAAGAGACGAAGGGAAACTCTTTGATGTTAAGCCTTTCATCTTCACGATTGTTAGTAGGAAAGGTTAACAAACTCGTATTGATATCAAACATAAAGATTTTGTATCAAATGTTCCGCAAGTTACATATTTTTGTAATACTTCTATAAAATTATGTGAAAGTCAAGTATTTAATATAAAAATTTTGGATGGCAGATCATTTTTTATGTATACATTTCAGGAAAAAGAGAGATTAAGCCAGATTCACTCGCTTTACAAATCCCTCTTTCTGTAATAAGTCCTGTAATATATTTAGCTGGCGTTACGTCAAATCCGTAATTTATTGCTTGCGTATTATTACCTGTTAATCTTATTTTGCGCAGTTTCTTATGCTCTTCATCCCACCCTTGGATATGCGTCACTTCCTCAGGATTTCTCTCTTCTATAGGGATTTCCTTTATTCCATCTTTAATGTTCCAATCAATGGTAGGACTAGGTAATGCTACATAAAAAGGAACTTGATTATCGTGGGCTGCTAGGGCCTTTAAATAAGTACCTATTTTATTGGCCACGTCTCCATTTCGGGTAGTCCTGTCAGTACCTACAATACAAATATCTACCATCCTGTGCTGCATCAAATGTCCACCTGTATTATCTACAATAACCGTATGGGAGATACCTGCCTGCGCTAATTCCCATGAAGTAATATGTGCTCCCTGATTTCTAGGTCGTGTTTCATCCACCCAGACATGAACAGGAATTTTCTTTTGATGTGCAAGATAAATAGGAGCTGTAGCCGTTCCCCATTCAGTAGTAGCCATCCTTCCTGCATTACAATGGGTCAATATCTGGACGGTCGTCTGTTTACTTTGATATATATTTTCAATAAGTGCTAAACCGTGTTTCCCGATTTGGTAACAAATCTCCACATCTTCTTCTACAATTTGGCCTGCTTCCTCGAATAAACTGGATACTACTTCATCCCATTCTTTCCAATCCTTTTGAAGGATCACCTCTTGCCGCTTCAAGGCCCAAATTAGGTTGACTGCTGTCGGTCTGGTTTGATATAACAAGGCATGGGCTTTCTTCATATAATCCCATGGAGCCGAAGTATCCTTAGCTTCCAGACTGGCTAAATACATACCGTAAGCTGCTGTAGCTCCAATAAGAGGAGCTCCTCTTACCCACATATCCCTGATAGCTGTAGCAGCATCTTCCATGCTTTTTAAATCTACTACGTCATATACATGGGGAAGCTTTCGCTGGTCAATAATTTGAATAACTTTGGGATTATCTGGATGTACCCAGATCGTTCTGGAATGTAAAACAGGCGTTTGTAGCTCCATATTTTAAAAAAGTGCAGTTTGTTTTCCGTGCAAGATGGCCCATTCATGTTGAAGTAACCACCTTTTTCTTTTCAATCCACCTCCATAGCCCGTCAAATTTCCATTTGCTCCTATGACTCGATGACAAGGGACCAACAGCCATAATTGATTCCTTCCACAAGCTTGACCTACCGCTCTTACAGCATTAGGGGCCTTCATTTTTTTAGCTACTTCCAAATAAGTTTGAGTAGTACCTAAAGGAATGTCCAGCAATTGATGCCAGACTTTCCGCTGAAAGTCTGTGCCCTGCAAATCCATAAATACAGTAAAGTGATTCCGCTTACCTGCAAAGTATTCATCTAGCTGCTCTATACATTCAAGAAGATAAGGATGAGATGGCCTTAGTTCATAAGTGGGATAATCTATAAACAATATCTGGGTAACTCCTTGTTCATTAGCAGATATTTCTATAGTACCAATAGGTGTGTCGTAATATGTTTTGGCAATAATATCCATTCCACTAAATTCAATTGTAATATACCAAAAATTAATGTTAAAAAGTAATCGAAACCTAAACTGATTATCCAGATCAACGAACACATTATAAAGGCATTGATAATGTTACCCGGATTCCAGAATATAAGTAGCCTGCTCAAAAAATAACAACCATTTTTGATAGTGGATATCTAATAATTTAAGGGATAACTCATTAAAAATGTGCTTCCATTCAGTATCTGAGTGATTTTGATGTGGGTGCTCTTTCCATTCTGCATTTACCAAACTATCTACCCAATAAGTCATTCGCTTTTGAACATTGTTCCGGTAAATATCTTCAATTACTATAATCTTCGCCGCAACCCTTTGAGCTTCTTTAAGAATTCTAACAGGATCAGGAGTATGGTGAAGAATAGTTAGTAATAAAGCAACATCGAATTGCCGATCCTCATAAGGTAGCCTCTTTCCATCATAAATAGTTGGGGCCAATTCTTTTTTTATGCTATGATTTTCAATATCCACCAATTCCACCCTAAAATTATTTTGCCTCATTTCTTTTGCCACAGTTCCCAGTCCACTTCCGATATCCAAAATATCATCTGAATGCTTAATATGTGGCCTAATCCTTTCCATTTTTAACCTTGCATCCCATTCCCACATCTTAATAACAGCATATTTAGCCAGAGGGATATGTTGTAGTATTGTCTTATTCACCTTTTACTTTTTCTATGATCTATTTCGTCCCAATGATTCATGACTTGCCACCCAGTCTAAACTGGAAATAGCTGCTGCTAGAGATATTTCCCCTGCCATTACTACTCCCGCTATTATTTCAGCTAGCTTATTTGCCTTGTTGGCCCCATAACAATCCATTAACTCTAAACATTCTCTTTGCGTAGGCAGTCCTGTTCCTCCTCCATAAGTAGCTACAACTAAAGATGGCAGAGTAATGCTGGCATACATATCTCCCTCCTTCGTGAGTTCTGAATACGCAAGAGCGGAGGCAGATTCGACTACTGCTCCTACATCCTGACCAGTAGCGATAAACATGGCCGTTATAGCATTAGTAGAATGGAGAGCATTATTATTGAGACCAGCAATCGGTACAGCTAAACTACTTTTAGATAGATGATGCAATAGTTGTTCGGGCTCTACCCTCATTTCCCTTACTAAGTGCTCTCTTTTAATGATCATTTCTGCAGTTACTTTTCTCCCTCTGGTACGCTGTACATTTATATATGAGGATTTCTTATCTGGTGCGAAATTGGATTCCAGGTAAAAATGCTTAATAAAAGGAACATGACTTAATAACCAGTTTGCAGCAGCTAAGGTAGCCTTTGAGACCATATTCTGTCCCGATGCATCTCCTGTAAAAAAATTAAAGCGGCAGAAAACGAATTTATTGGTTTGGTAGGGTTCTATAGATATCAATTTTGCTATAGAAGAAGTTTGTTCTGCCTCATATTTCAATGAATCTTCATGTTTTTGGATTAAAGCTACCAGTTCTATGGCTTTTTGAGCACTTTCACACTCAAATAATGGAGCACGTTGCATACCTTGATCTGAAACTATACAATTTACTCCACCGCATAGATTAATGAGCTTGATACCTCGATTGTAGGAAGCGACTAATGTGCCCTCAGTTGTAGCTAATGGAATGATAAAAGAACCTTTTGCTTGTTGGCCATTAACTGTTAAAGGTCCTGCGAAGGCTAAAGGAACTTGAATTACTCCTGAAAACTGTTCTATGTTCCCTCTTATTCTTTCTGGCTCAAATGAATATGATTTAAGGTGCTTCAAATTGGTTTGGGTGAAGGACTCCACAAACTCCCAACGCTCAGTAATTGCTTTTTCTGAATAATCGTTGATCTCACTTCTTGGAACTTTTAGCGTGCCATTTTCCGCATGAAACTGACTTACTTCATCCTTAACGCTAATAGTCAATAATCCGAAAGGAGTGGTTTTCAATGTTATTTCCAGTGTGTACTCATTGTTGCTTTGAACACTTTGCTCACAGACAATGGATATTTTTCTACCCAATGGAAAAGAAAGCCCATTACTTAAATCAAGTTCAAGATAAGGAGATAAGGTATTCCCAAGTTCCAAAAAAATGGAGGAAGCAGGAACGGATTGGCCATTGATCTTAAAAGATACCAACTCATTAAAGGTAGCATCACTTAACCTATTTTTGATTTCGAAAGAAAAACCTTTGGGGTGTGATTTAAGACTACCTCTGGTGTATAACTGTCTGAGGATGTAAGAAGGAATTAAGTTCATATTATTGGCACATTAATCTCGGTAGTTTATGAGACGTTATTCCAATAATATGAACTTTAGTTTATTAAAAAATGGCAGATGAATTACAGTTTTTTTAAAAAAACTAATAGGATAAAAGTGATGAATGTACTGTGTTTTCTCGCAAAGAATAATCTTACTAGTGTTTAGGAAGCAAGTACGGTACTGGCTAACTTAATTTTCTGATCCCAAATTTCTCTCTCGAATGCGATAAAATTCACTAATTCTTCTCTTTTGTTGTAGAGAGGCCAAATATCCAGCTTACACCAATAGGCTTCTCCATTTTTCCTATAATTGAGAATTTTGTCAGAACAATCTATTTTCCTGTTGATTTGAGACCTAAGTCTTTTTTTAGTTTCGTTTGACGTTCCTTTACCTTGTAATAACTCTGAAGGTCTTCTTCCAGAAATTTCAGGAAGATGATAACCTGTCATTCTACTAAATCCTTTATTTATCCAGACAATCTGTTCGGTAATATCTGTGACAATTATAGCAATTCCTGGCTTAGCAAAATATCTTTCTATATTGAGATTCCAAATCCAACTACGCTCATTTGCATATTCCTTTAAATCTTCTATCCCACTCAATAACCTTTGTTTTTCACATGCCTGAGACGGTAAAAATTCTGGCCCACACATCAAAGGAAAATATGATAACTCACGACTTTGCATATATGTAATTGTATATAAAATTGCTTATCTTAATGAATATAATCGGTCTACTGACGAAAAGTTTCTCTAATTAATACATTTTTATGTAAAATATAAAAATTTATATATAATATAAACACCATATGTAGGGACTTGTTTAAATTTTTTTAGAACTTCTTCCTAGATTATTAAAACATTCAGTAAATTCATTCTTAGATTGTTATACAATTAGTTGTAATGATTTCTATCCTGGATACTTCCTACCCACTTTATTTTTTTCCTTTTTTTTGTTTTCCCTTAGATGACTTTTTACACTAATTTTTACATAAAACTAATACATCAGTAGATAGTATATTGAAAATATTTTCTTTAGATGTTAAGGTCTTTTTGAAAAATTTTATTAACTTATTGTTAACGCACGTTAATTAATTGAATTACACCAGGATTATGGATCTAACAATCATTTCACTAGTACTAATCAGTACTATCCTATTCATTCTGATCCCTCAATTGTTATGGGGAACGCTCATGGTCGTGATTATTTATGGTTTGGGGCAATTTAGCCAGAAGGTTTTATTCAACTCTACTGTAAATACTCGTCAAATTAATCAATTTAATTACCTAGATTCGTTGAATTAATATGGTGCAATAAGCTTGCCATTTAATAAAAAATACGGCATCGATGTTATCGGTGCCGTATTTTTTTGTCTAATTTAAAAGAGGAGATAGAATTTAATACTTGATACTTAGCTCATAGTAATCTGTATTGTCAGCTGGAGTTACGACAATATCTGTTACTCGTACGATAAATATCGTACCACTGTTCTCCACTAAAAACACATCATCAATTACAATTTCTTCACTTACTGTAAATTCGGTAGCATCTGTATCATTAAAAGCATTTCTAATTTGAGCCTTTGAATTTATAGAAGCAAACTCAAGGCCTGGTGCCGGATATTTTAAGATAGATCCATTAATGGTGGATATTTTCTGAATCCAGTTTTCGGCAGGCACTAAATCTGTATCGATCCCTTCATCCTTTATTTGAGCATTTTCATTTCCAGCAGAAACAGTTCCCGTACTTTCTCCAGTTAATAGATTAATTCCTCCTTGTCCAGCTGGACCTCCTGCATTAGATAATAACCTTCCAGATAAAGAAGTAATATCTATATTTGTAGTTATGACAAATGAGACTACTTCTCTGAGTGGAGTTGGCGAAGTGGCATCAGCTATTTCAATTTCGTAAGTATGAGATACAAATGGCAAAGAATCCGCAACAATAGAAATCGTCTTGGTAAAACTCGTTGTATCAGATCCAAACAAAAGGAAAGGATTAGCTGTAGCCGGACTTCCATCGACAAAGAATTGATCTATATCCAATAATGCTCCATCGATCCTCACTCCTAAAGACCTTAGACCATTAGTTCCTGCTGAGGCCGTTACCTGAACAGAAAATACTGAATCTACAGCTACAGAATCTCCAGATTGAACAAAATTTGTACCTGCATCAAAACTAATACTTGGGTCAACGACTATTGGGTTTGGGTTTAGTGGATTATCGTCATCTGAGCAACTGTAAGATATGAATGCCAGAAGAACAATCATCAAAAATAAATTTGAACTTTTTTTCATGAGGTTATTTTTACGATTAATAAAATATTATCCAATCTGATCACAATATACGCATCAAATACAATTAGACTGGTATTAAATAATTAATATGTAATACTTTATTAAAATTCGCTTATTCACAAAAATATAACTAGCTGATAAAAAGACAATTACACAATTATTATTCATCTGGTGGGAGGTCAGCTGCTAACTCAGCTTCTCGCTTTCTGACAGCTAAGGCACTGATTTTGATACTTATTTCATACAATAAAAATAAAGGAATAAAAATTAGCACCATTGTAATAGCATCCGGGGGAGTAATTACTGCGGATATGAGAAGTAGAACCACTATCGCATGCCTTTTATATTGGCGCATAAGTTCCGGAGTAAGTATCCCTATTTTAGATAAATAGTGAACCACTATAGGTAACTCAAATAATATTCCACCTGCAATTACTATTTGGGCAACCATATTAATCACATTGCCCATTTTCCATTGATTAGATACCATAGAAGATATCTGATAGTTCGAGAAAAATTGCACAGAAAATGGTACTACGATATAATAGGCAAAAGCTACACCAAGGAAAAATAGAAAGCTTGTAATAAACACTGTTCCTCTGAGTCCTTTTCTTTCATGAGGATGAAGACCGGGTTTTATAAACCTCCACATTTCCCAAACAAAATAGGGAAAAGCGATAATGAATCCTCCAATAAAAGAAACACTGATAGATTTAAGAAATTGCTCCTGAGCTGCAATGACAATAAAATCTACGGGCATTTTTTCGAAGCACAAAGATTCCTGAAAACGACAGAGGACACGATGTAACGGAAAATCTGGTTCAAATGGTTTGAAAATAATTTGATCGACAACCCACTTAATATTTAAAAATATAACTATTCCGAATACAAATATTGCTGCAAACGATCGAAGTAAATGCCACCTCAATACCTCTAAATGCTCAAGGAACGACATCTCTGCTTCTTGAGAGATCTTTTGCTGTTTTTTAGTTTTTTTCTTTTTTAGAAACTTAATGATACTCATGGAATCATTTGTTAAAAACTGACGGTAACCAATTTGAAATCATTTTGACCCGGATTTCCCAACCCTAATAATACCATTTCTAGGGTACTAACCATACCAGATCTGTCGGTAAAAAATAAATACCTAGCTTCTTCATTAGATGCCAACATCCTATCTTTCCTTTTCCCTGTAGCTAATTCTAGTGAAGTACAGAGTAAATCTCCCATTGCACCCATTTTATTCAAGTATACGAGTCTTAACCTATCTCTGGCTATACCTACGGAATAGGACAAAAATCTATTTGATTCTTTATCTATTTGCCTTTTATCCACAATTTCATTCCAGATCAGGTTATTTTTTTTCAGATCAAAACTCAGACAACCAATATCAAGATAATACATATTCTTTTTCTTAGTAAATCGTTCTTCCAATAAGAATACCGCATAATCTCTATTTAATATCAGTTCAGAATGATTAAAATTGGCGCCTTCTTCTTTATAGGCATTTTCCCATCTTTCAGGCATATCTTCTAACGTTTCTCTCGTAGTTTCAAAAGTTCTGCTGTTCCAACGTTGTAAAAAAACATGTGCATATTTTTCCACTTCCTGTTTCTTTATACTTATTCCGTTAGCAAATCCCACTTGAGATGCAGGATTAGCTATGATCCCAGCAATAACCAGTTCATTACTATTCCCTTGTAATTTCATGTCCGTCAATCTGGGAATCCCCTGCGTAGTTTCAATATTCTGACTCAATAACATGTCAGAATTATGTAAATATCGCACAACAACAGGTGGTGTATCTTTATCCTTCATCGAATAGGTAGGTATTTTCTTAGTCCATAACATATATACATTGGCACTGTCATCTACTTGGATTTCCTTAATACCATACCCGGATTTAGGGAGATCAACATCTAATTCCTTAATCCAAATACTATCGCCTTTAGATGTCCAGGCACTCATAAAACACTTATTATTGTTTATAGCAGCCCATAATATGCACTTGCCCTGAGTGGAAGCAGTAAAAGTCTCCTGATATTGTTTCCTATTCACTGATCTACCAAAAGAGGAAATAATGATTGGTTTTTCGGTTAAGGCCTGTCCATCCAGATCAAAAAATCTCCCTACTGTACACACCCTATTTACTTCAGATCGAAATTGTTCCCCAAATACACCACAACTATTCTCTAAATTCACCAATTCTTTCACCTGCATGGTTTCTTGCCCTTCCTCTGTAACTGGCACAAACCAGTGTTCTACGAAACTTCTTATACCATAACACTGTAAATAGTAATTCTCCGTTAATCTCTTTTGAGTTCCCTCTCCTTCGCCTTGAGACCAATATTCCAGAAAAGCAAACTGTCCTCTACCCGAAGGAACTACCCGGCTTGGAAATCCTATTTCGAATAAACTATATCCTTTAACGCCAAATACCTGATCTGTAATGATTTGCTGACCAAACGAAAAAGGGTAAACCCATAATAACAAAAGAAAAAAAAGGATACTTCTAATAAAAGATGTTGAAGAAGAGCAATTCCATTTGAAATGAATCATAGTTATGAATAAAGGTTATTACTTACAAACATAAATAATTCCTACTACATCTTCTCTTTACAATCCAAAATGATATAACTAATTAAAAGGAAAAACTATTTTTTAGGATTTGAAAAAAACAGACGAATAGTATATTTATTGCCAGAAAACATAATACTATGGATGATTCACAGACTTCATTTCCTGCAGCCCTTCCTCCACTTGCTCAACCAATCATTACCATAAATAGCGCCCTGATAGATAAAGTGGTGCAAATGTCCAGGAAAAGTCCCAGAAAGAGAATAATTTTTCCTTTCCACAAATCAGGGGAAGATAAGCTCCACCGAATGCTTAACGCTATCCAACCGAATAGTTATATCCAACCTCATCGTCATATTAGTGCCAATAAATCCGAAGGAATCATTTTGCTCAAAGGTGCTATTGCCTATTTTACCTACGATGAAAAGGGAACCATTACGAACAAATTTAAATTAGCTGCAGGTTCTTTATCTTTCGGAATTGATACTGAACCGGAAACCTTTCACTCGTTTATTGCACTGGAGGAGGATACTGTGATTTATGAAGTAAAACCTGGTCCTTATAATAAAACACTGGATAAAGATTTTGCTTCCTGGGCTCCGGAAGAACACACAGAAGCAGCAGCGACCTATATGAATCACCTGTACCAATTGGCAAAAGAGCTAGCCTAGAGATAGGCTCAGATTATTATTTATATTATACATCACTCGTCTTTCAAAGCATTTACAGGATTAGTTTTGGCAGCCTCCCAGGCTTTCCACCCTACAGTTATAGCCATAAATCCTAAAGCAAACAGAAAGGTGTATATAAATGACTCTATAGGCAAAGAAATTCTATAAGCAAATTCTTCCAGCCAGGATTGCAAAATATAGGCGGAAATGGGAATTGATACAACAAATCCAACAATCACCAATACAGCAAATTCCCAGGAAAACATTCCCATTATCTGTTGAATAGAGGCCCCTAATACTTTTCTGACCCCAATTTCCTTAGTTCTCCTTTCTGCCATAAAGGAAACCAGACCAAAAAGTCCCAAACATCCGATAAATATAGCAACGCATGCAGCGAAAATAAACACTTTGAATGCTATACGCTCGCTCTCGTAGAATTCTTCGATGGTCTCATCTAAAAATTCATATTCAAATATTTGAGCAGGGAAAACTTCATTAAATGTCCTTTCTATTTCTGTTAAGGACTCATTCAAGTTAGCTGTTTCCAATTTTATACCCAGTCGATTGTGGAATACATCGTTGACCATTACTACTGCCGGAATTTCATTATGTAATGATCTGGTAGTAAAATCTTGAACTACTCCCACAATCGGTACTCTTTGTCCCCAAACTTTGACAATATTCCCCAGAATATCTTCCGGCCTTTCTGCTCCTGTTTTTAAAAAGAAGGTTTCGTTAACGATGGCTGCCGTAATACTATCGCTTTCTTTAATGTTATTTCCGGCAATCAGATTAATCCCATATGTATCGAAATAATGTTCATCGATGGTTTTCATATGAGCCTGATCCTCTATTATAGGATTATTAACCGTATCTGTCGGGTAAAAATAGAAATTGGAGGACCAGGTACTATTAGAAGTAGAACCGGAATTTGAATAAGTGATGGAAGAGATACCAGGAACTCGGTTTAATTTATTTCGCCAGACTTGAAATACCAGACTGGTATCGGCATCTGGTAATGGAACCTCCACCACTGAGGCTGAAACTAAACCCGTGGGTTGTTCGCGAAAGAATTTTATCTGTTTCATGGCTGTCAGGGAACAGATAATCATGATCTGTGAAATAGCAAATTGGGTTACGATAAGCACTTTCCTCGTATTCAATCCTTTGCCATATCTTTTATCCACTTTGTTTTTTAGAGCAAGGACCGGACTTAAATTAGACAACATGACGGCCGGATAAAGACCCGCAAAAAGGACCAACAGGAAAAATATTCCTATACCAAATCCCCACAATACTGGATCAGTCCAAGACATTAACCACTCTCCAATTCCTAACCAATTGGAAAGAGGTTCAAAAAGAAAAGCAGCCAATCCCCAGGCTAATATCCATGAGAATAAAGCAATTAACCCTGTCTCAACCAGAAAATAACTAATAATCTGTGATCGTTGGCTCCCCAATACCTTCCTTAATCCTATTTCTTTCCCCCTTTTAAAGACGAGGGCGGTATTAAGATTGATAAAATTTATGCAGGCTGTGATGAATAAAAAGATGCCTATTAATGAAATAGCCAGAATAGCATAATTAGGGAATATATCTCCATAACTTCCAAATTTCTCATTATAATGCAGTTCATTCAAAGGTTGAAGCAAAAATTGCTGATTTTCAGCAGCTTCTTCACTTTTGTGTTTCCTAATAAAATCATCAAAAAGCGGCTCTATCCTGGAGGGATCTGAACTCTCTGGCAGCTTTACATATACTTGGGTCCCTGAACTTCTGCTATTAAAACTATCCATACCATATTTCCGAGGACGCTTCATGTCAAAAGGAAAGATTAAATGGAAAGGGAAATCTGTAGTTTTAGGAAGAGGTTTTACAATTCCGCTAATGGAATAATTTGTTACACTATCTTCAATCAATGAAAGTGTTTTTCCCATTACCTCAGTAGTTCCAAAATACTTTTCTGCTAGTTCAGTGGTAATTACCACTGAATTAGGATTATTTAATGCAGTAAGTTTGTCTCCCTCTATCCAATCGTAATTTATTAATTGAAAATAATTAGGCTCTACAAACACCATCTCCTCTTCTTTGAAACGGTTAATTTCTTTTCCATCATCATCCAATACATGGATAATAGCCGGAGTAAAATTATTATCCATCATGACTACTTGCTCGAACTGACTGAAATCTGTTCGAAGAGCCTCTGACGCAGGATAAGGAATTCCTGCGTGATGAGCTAATCTACCATATTCATTTTCTTCTGTTACAATCCTATATATTCTATGGCTGTCTTCAATATTATGATTATAACTTAACTCCTGAACTACCTTAATAAATAAGAAAGTGGCACAAAAAACGCCCAAGGTTAATCCAGAAATATTGATAAGACTATGCCATTTATTTCTCCACAGATTTCTAAGACTAATTTTAATGTAATGTGTTAGTATCATATCAATAGGTATAGGATAATATGTTAGGAAGATAGGATCTCTATAAAAGACATTTGACAAATTGGGTAAGTTGCCTCTTATTCTGTGTATTTACCCTTGCAAATATAAATTGAGGATAGCTCAGGCAGAACCATCCTCAATCTCTATATCTACCTCTGTAATACGAATAAAAATATACGAGTATCATTATTACATTCTCCCTGAGCGATTTCAGCTCATTTCATGACTAATTATCTATTTTTGGGAGCTTTGTTCCTACTTTTGCGCTAGTTATTATGCCAATGAGGTAAGCTACCACTGAAACATCGGGAATGAATCCATAAATTCATTCACCTCTTTCTTTATGTTCGCAATAATGGAACCATTATCTACATTCATCAACACCTTATCCATAAAATCCGCAATAATTACCATATCTGCTTCCTTCAATCCCCTGGTAGTTAATGCGGGCGTTCCCAATCTGATACCGCTGGTAACCATAGGACTTCTGGAATCATATGGAACCATATTTTTATTAATGGTAATATCAGCTTTAACGAGAGCCTCTTCCGCCATTTTTCCCGTTAAGTTTTCGTCTTTCGATCTTAAATCAATTAGCATGAGATGATTATCTGTCCCTCCAGAGATAATTTTATACCCACGATCTGTCATAGCTTTAGATAAGGATTTCGCATTCAATATTACCTGTTCTGCATAAGTCTTAAATTCAGTCGTCAATGCTTCTCCAAAAGCTACTGCCTTAGCTGCTATGATGTGCATTAAGGGTCCGCCTTGGGTCCCTGGAAATACAGCACTATCTAGGATGGACCCGATACTTCTTACTGTTCCTTTCTTTGTTTTAATCCCTAATGGATTAGGCCCATTGTTCCCAACCAAAATCATCCCTCCACGTGCACCTCTTAATGTCTTATGAGTGGTAGTAGTTACAAAATGACAATGAGGTAATGGATCATTTAATAACTTTTTAGCGATAAGACCTGAAGGATGGGATATATCAGCCATGAGGATCGCTCCAACTTCATCAGCAATACTTCTAAATACCGCATAATCCCAATCTCTGGAGTAAGCACTAGCCCCGGTAATAATTAAACGTGGCTTTTCTTTGATAGCTATGTCACGGACTTCATCATAATCTATTAATCCATTATCTTCTCTAACTCCATAGAACACGGGCTCATATAATTTACCGGAAAAATTAACGGGTGAACCATGGGTTAGATGACCGCCGTGAGATAAGTCGAAGCCCATTATTTTATCGCCAGCCGATAGCATTGCCAACATGACAGCAGCATTTGCCTGAGCACCCGAATGTGGTTGAACATTCACCCATTCCGCACCAAATAATTCCCTGGCTCGGTTTCGCGCAATAACTTCAGCCTCATCTACATATTGACATCCTCCATAGTACCGCTTTCCGGGTAGCCCTTCAGCATATTTATTGGTTAATGGACTCCCTGCGGCTCTAAGTACAGCTTCACTTACAAAATTTTCTGATGCAATTAGTTCTATCCCCTCTTTTTGCCTATTTACTTCTTTATCAATTATATTAAATACCTCATCCTCCAACCCAGCGGTTTTTCCTGATATTATAGTAGGTTCAGCCATGTTAACTTATTTATATATTGTTGTTCTACTTTCACTCTCTGCAAAACGATAAATAATACAAACTAACGAAAAAACAAATTAAAATCGGATGTACTACCTCAAACTATCTTACAAAAGAAAGGCTTGAGCGATCCCTTCTTCAATTTCTACAGAAACGTGTTGTTGGATGGTAGTAGCTAGTTCCACGCCAACGAAATCGGGAGAGACTGGCATGTTTCTGTGTCCTCTATCAATCAGTACAGCAGTTTGGATTTTTCTGGGACCTGCTTGTAATAATATAGCAACTACATTCAACATAGTGATTCCAGTGTATAGCACATCATCTACCACTAATACTGATTTACCTCTAAGATCAGAAAGCTCAAGATCTAATTCTATCCCCATACCTCCAGGAGTTTGATTTCTGTCTAATTTCGCACCGACTAAATGAAGAGATAGATCACTCACTCGTTCGAGATATTCACAGAGCTGCTCAGCAATAAATCCTCCTCTTTCATCTATTCCTATGACGACTAATTCTTCGTCCAGGTAATTGGATTCATATACTTCAAAAGCCATTCTTTTTATTCTGGTAGAAATTGCTTCAGCGCTTAAGATATTTATTTTTGCTGCCATCATAACCTAAATATAAGAAGCATTAGGAATCTTCATAAACAAAAGAAGGGGCATCTGCCCCTTCCATAACTATTTTCATATAAGTCCAAAGAATTGAACTGTTAATCAGCGACAGCACCAGCTGCGGAACGGGCATCACTATGCATTTTTTCTCGTTCAATTCTCGCTTGGTATTCCTCCATATCTCCAACTACGATATCCTGATATTTGCGAAGTCCTGTACCCGCAGGAATGAGGTGTCCTACGATTACGTTTTCCTTCAACCCACCAAGATCATCCGTTTTTGCAGAGATAGCTGCTTCACTGAGAACTTTTGTAGTTTCCTGGAAAGAAGCTGCTGACAACCAGCTTTTTGTTCCTAAAGAAGCACGAGTGATTCCCATTAGTACTGGCTTACAAACAGCCGGCCTCGCTTTTCTGGCAGAAACCAGAGGTTGGTCTTTCCTACGTAAATTGGAGTTCTCATCTCTCAATTTACGTTGAGATACGATTTGTCCAGGTTTCAAGGATTCTGATCCACCGCTCTCGTCTACCACCATCTTATCGAAGATCCAGTCATTTTCTTCCTGGAAACTAATTTTATTCACTACTTCTTTCTCCAGGAAGATGGTATCACCTGCATCAACTATTTCTACTTTCTGCATCATCTGCCTTACAATCACCTCAATGTGCTTATCGTTAATAGGTACCCCCTGCATACGATACACTTCCTGAATTTCATTTACAATGTAGGATTGTACCGCACTTGGTCCCTTGATAGATAATATATCTTTAGGGGTAATGGCACCATCTGACAGCATTTCCCCTGACATGACATAGTCCCCATCATGCACAAGAATGTGTTTGTTAAGAGAAATCAGATATTTTCGTTCATCTGAACCATCGGGAGAAGTAATAAATACCTCTCTGTTCCCTCTTTTGATTCCTCCTAGTCTAACTACTCCTTCAATCGCTGAAACCACTGCTGGATTAGATGGATTTCGTGCCTCAAATAATTCTGTGACCCTTGGAAGACCACCAGTAATATCTGCGGTACCACCACCAGATCTAGGAATTTTCACCATCGTCTGACCGGCTAATACTTCTTCCTGATCCTCTACAATCAAATGCGCTCCAACAGGCAAGTTATACGACCTCAATTCATTCCCCTCTTTATCAGTAATAATGATGGTTGGGTTAATCGTCTTGTCCCTACTATCAATGATTACCTTTTCTCTGTGCCCTGTCTGTTCGTCAATATCCTCAAGGAAGGTAAGTCCTTCATGTACATCCTCTAGTTTGATCTTTCCATCGTATTCAGAAATGATCAGTGAGTTGTACGGATCCCAGTTACATAACAACTGTCCCTTTTCGACATCCACATTATCTTCTGTATGTAAGTAGGAACCATAAGGTACTTTGTTAGAAAACAGAATTCTTGATTTATCATCTAAGATCTTAAGCTTTCCAGCACGGCTTATTACAATTTTCTTCAACTCACCTTTTTCTTCTCGCTCTACAAATTTTACATTTTCCAATTCCAATTTACCGGCGAACTTCGCTAATAACTGGCTGGAAGCCATGATTCGTTGGGCAGTACCACCTACGTGGAAGGTACGTAATGTCAACTGAGTACCAGGTTCACCGATAGATTGAGCAGCAATTACTCCTACAGCTTCTCCAACTTCTACCAGTCTTCCTAAAGCCAAGTTTCTACCGTAACACTTGGCACAAACGCCTTTTTTGGACTCACAGGTAAGTACAGAGCGAATCTCTACTTCTTCTATTGTCGTATCGGTCTCGATCTTTTTGGAAATAGTTTCAGTAAAGTCTTCGCCAGCGGCTACGATGAGTTCACCAGTTAATGGATCAAACACGTCATTTAATGCCACCCTTCCCAGTATTCTATCACTTAATGGCTGGATAACGTCCTCATTTTCTTTCAGTGCTGTTACTGAGACTCCTCTTAATGTTCCACAATCTACCTCAGTAATAATAACATCCTGAGCGACATCCACCAATCTTCTCGTTAAATAACCTGCATCTGCTGTCTTAAGTGCTGTATCTGCAAGACCTTTACGGGCACCGTGTGTAGAGATGAAGTATTCCAGTACCGAAAGTCCTTCTTTAAAGTTCGCTAGAATTGGGTTTTCAATAATCTCTCCAGCGGACCCCTTTAATGACTTTTGAGGTTTTGCCATCAGGCCTCTCATTCCACCCAGCTGGCGAATTTGTTCTTTAGATCCCCTTGCTCCAGAATGGAACATCATGAAGATATTATTAAACCCATCTCTGTCATCTTTTAACTGGGTCATCAGAGTTTCTGTCAATTTGGAATTAGTATGCGTCCAAATATCAATCACCTGATTATATCTCTCGTTTTCAGTAATGAGTCCCATATTATAGTTCATCATTACTTCATCAATCTTACCTTCCGCATTAGAGATTAAGATATCTTTTTCCTCAGGAATAATTACTTCTTTCAAACTAAAGGATAGCCCTCCTCTAAATGCTTCGATGAATCCAAGGCTTTTCAGATCATCCAGGAATTTTACTGTTGCTACTAAACCCGTACGCAGGAATATTTGGGCAATTACCTTTCTCATACTCTTCTTAGTTAGAAGAATATTTACAAACCCGGCTTTTTCAGGCACGATTTTATTAAATAGTACCCTTCCTACGGTAGTATCGATATATTCTGTAACTACTTTACCGTTTTCATTTAATATTTGATTTCCTTCTTCATCTAATTTTGGCATTCTAAGTTTAACCTTAGCATGCTTTGCCACAACATTCTCATTGTAAGCAATCTCCACTTCTTCTTTATCACCAAATAATAGACCTTCCCCTCTTTGTCCCGGTCTTGCTTTAGTCAGGTAGTAAACTCCCAGTACCATATCCTGGGTAGGAAGAGTAATTGGAGTACCATTTGCGGGGTGCAGAATGTTGTGTCCCGCAAGCATTAACATCATGGCTTCCAGGCAGGCTTCATTACTTAAAGGAACGTGCACTGCCATTTGGTCTCCATCGAAGTCTGCGTTAAACCCGGTACACACCAATGGGTGAAGTCGGATAGCTTTCCCTTCAACTAATTTAGGCATGAATGCCTGAATACCGAGTCTGTGTAAAGTAGGAGCACGGTTGAGTAATATGGGATGGCCTTTCAAGACATTTTCAAGTATATCCCAAATGACCGGATCTCTTCTATCTACTAATTTTTTTGCACTCTTTACTGTTTTTACTATTCCACGCTCTATCAACTTTCTAATGACAAAGGGTTTAAATAATTCCGCTGCCATAGATTTTGGTAAACCACACTCATAAAGATTTAGTGTTGGACCTACCACAATTACTGAACGTCCGGAGTAGTCCACCCTTTTTCCTAGCAGATTCTGACGGAAACGCCCTTGCTTACCTTTAAGCATATCACTTAAAGATTTTAAGGCTCTATTCGAGTCGGAACGTACTGCATTAACCTTACGTGTATTATCAAAAAGAGAGTCAACAGCTTCCTGAAGCATTCTCTTTTCATTTCTAAGGATTACCTCGGGTGCTTTAATCTCTATCAGACGCTTCAAGCGGTTATTTCGAATGATTACCCTTCTGTAAAGATCGTTCAAATCTGAGGTAGCAAAACGACCACCTTCAAGTGGCACTAATGGTCTCAGTTCCGGAGGGATAACAGGAACAATTCTCACCACCATCCATTCGGGATTATTTTGGATCCTTCTGTTAGCGGAACGAAATGCTTCTACTACCTTCAATCTTTTTAACGCGTCATTTTTCCTTTGTTGGGATGTTTCAGAAGCAGCTTTTTGTCTTAATGTATAAGAAAGCTCATCCAAATCAATATTGGACAGTAGATCCTCTAATGCTTCCGCTCCCATTCTTGCTACAAACTTCTCAGGATCATCATCGGGAAGCATTTGATTTTCTTTGGAGAGCGTTTCAAGAATATTCAGGTATTCTTCTTCTGTCAAAAAGTCCATACGTTGGATCCCTTCTTTCTCCATCACTCCCGGATTGATCACCACATAACGCTCGTAATAAATAATTTGATCTAACTTTTTAGAAGTCAGACCTAATAAATATCCTATTTTACTCGGTAATGTACGGAAGTACCAAATATGTGCTACCGGTACTACTAACTGAATGTGGCCCATTCTTTCCCGGCGAACTTTCTTTTCTGTTACTTCTACACCACAACGATCACAGATGATTCCTTTATACCTGATTCTCTTATATTTACCACAATGACATTCGTAATCTTTCACCGGCCCAAAAATCCTTTCGCAGAATAAACCATCCTTTTCAGGTTTATAAGTTCTGTAATTAATGGTTTCTGGTTTTAGAACTTCTCCATTTGAACGATTTAAAATTTGTTCAGGAGAGGCGAGGCTAATAGTGATTCTGTTGAAATCACTGGAAATCTTAGTGTTTTTTGCAATAGGCATTTAGACCTCCGATATTAATTGCTGAAAAAAAAATCTAACCAATATAAACATGCAAGAGGATCGGATATACCAGTGAAATTTTTATCCACTGGTATATCATTCCATTTCTCATTAATCCAAGGTAACTTCTAGAGCCAAACCTCTTAATTCGTGAATTAATACATTAAATGACTCAGGTACGCCCGGGGCTGGAAGCACATCTCCTTTTACGATAGACTCATAGACTTTAGCTCTACCTACGACATCATCTGACTTAACCGTCAACATCTCCCTCAAAATATGAGCTGCTCCAAAAGCTTCTAGTGCCCAAACCTCCATTTCACCAAAACGCTGACCTCCAAATTGAGCTTTACCTCCAAGTGGCTGCTGCGTAATAAGTGAATATGGCCCTATGGATCTGGCGTGCATTTTATCATCTACCAGGTGAATTAATTTGAGCATGTAAATGATTCCTACGGTGGTAGGCTCATTGAATTTATCTCCTGTTTGCCCGTTATTAAGATAAGTCACCCCAAATTCAGGCAAGCTAGCTTCCTTCAATTTCTCATTTACATCATCCATCGTAGCTCCATCGAAAATAGGCGTGGCGAATTTTACTCCTAATTTTTTCCCCGCAAGCCCTAAGATGGTTTCAAATACCTGACCCAAATTCATACGAGATGGTACCCCCAAAGGATTTAGTACTATATCAACAGGAGTTCCATCATCCAAAAACGGCATATCTTCTACAGGAACAATTTTGGATACTACCCCTTTATTCCCGTGTCGCCCTGCCATTTTATCTCCCACTTTGAGCTTACGTTTTTTGGCTACGTAAACTTTAGCTAATTTCAGGATACCAGAAGGTAACTCATCTCCTACTCTGATTTGATATTCTTCCCTGCGGAACCTACCTTCTATACGGTCATATTTACGCTTATAATTTCTGAACAATTGCTCAATATGTTCATTAAGCTCATCATTTTCTGTCCAGTCGGCAGGAATAACATCTAAAAAGTTCAAGCTTGCGAGCGTCTTATCAGTAAATCTCTTTCCAGAAGGGATTATCTCCTCATTAAACTTATTCTTTACGCCCTGGCTTCTCTCTTCACTCAGCATAGTAACGAGCTTAGATACCATTTGCTGATTAATCTCTTTAATCTGATTTTGGTATTGCTCCTCTAATCTGCCCAATATTTTCTTATCTCTGGCCTTAGCTTTCGATTCTTTCTTTTCTTTAGAGAATAACATCTTTTCAATGACTACTCCTGCGATAGAAGGAGGAACCCTAAGAGATGCATCTTTCACATCACCAGCCTTATCTCCAAATATTGCTCTCAATAGTTTTTCCTCTGGAGTAGGATCTGACTCACCTTTAGGAGTAATTTTCCCAATCAGAATGTCTCCGGGATTAACTTCCGCTCCTACTCGAATTAAACCGTTATCATCCAAATGTTTAATGGCATCTTCACTCACATTTGGAATTTCCCGGGTTAATTCTTCTTCTCCTCTTTTGGTATCCCTTACCTGTAGCTCGAATTCCTCAATGTGAAGAGATGTATAAACATCTTCTGCAACTACGCGCTCAGAAATAACGATAGCATCTTCAAAATTATATCCTTGCCAAGGCATAAATGCAACCAAGAGATTTTTTCCAAGGGCTAATTCTCCATCCTCGGTAGAATATCCTTCAGCTACTACTGTCTTGGGATGCACTTTTTGTCCAACTCTCACCATTGGACGTAAATTCATACAAGTATTTTGGTTGGTTCTCTTAAACTTTGAAATTGAGTATGTTTTTACATTACTTTCAAAGCTAATGAGATCATCCATTGGACTCCTTTCATATCTAATCACAACTCTACTTCCATCTACATATTCGACAACTCCTTCTCCTTCTGCCAAGATCATTGCCCTGGAATCCATAGCTACTTTCTCTTCTATTCCGGTACCTACAATGGGTGCTTCCGGTTTTAGAAGTGGGACAGCCTGTCGTTGCATATTTGAACCCATCAACGCTCTGTTAGCATCGTCATTTTCTAAAAACGGAATCAATGAGGCAGCCACACTTACAATTTGATTTGGTGCCACATCCATGTAGCTGAGATCATCGGGCTCAACCACAGGAAAGTCCCCCATTTTTCTAGCCTTAACCTTATTATTTATAAAGTTACCCTCCAAATCTACAGGGGCATTAGACTGAGCGATGATAATATTATCCTCTTCTTCAGCACTCAAATAATAGGTAGTATCGGATAATATACCCTCTTGCACCTTGCGATATGGAGTTTCAATAAACCCCATTTCATTGATTTTCGCATAAGTACATAAAGAGGAGATAAGACCAATATTAGGACCTTCAGGCGTTTCTATTGGACACAATCGACCGTAGTGGGTATAGTGAACATCCCTTACCTCAAACCCTGCTCTCTCACGCGATAATCCACCAGGACCTAAGGCTGAAACCCTGCGTTTATGGGTAATTTCTGATAATGGATTCGTTTGGTCGAGAAATTGGCTTAACTGATTAGTACCGAAGAATGAATTAATAACACTAGATAGTGTTCTGGCATTTATTAGATCAGAAGGGGTAAAGATTTCATTATCCCTTATATTCATTCTTTCACGAATGGTTCTTGCCATCCTTGCCAATCCTACACTAAATTGAGAGTATAATTGCTCCCCTACAGTTCTAACGCGACGATTACTCAAATGATCTATATCATCAACATGCGTTTTACTGTTTTGTAATTCTACCAAATATTCAACAATTCGAATTATATCCTGCTTAGTTAACACTTGGCTGGTTTCTTCGAATGTATCGTGTAGCTTTTTATTCAATCTGTATCTTCCCACCTCTCCAAGGTCATAACGCTTATCACTGAAAAACAGCTTATCGATAACCCCACGAGCCGTTTCTTCATCAGGTGGTTCAGCATTCCTCAATTGGCGATAAATCAAGTCGACAGCCTCACTCTGAGAATTTGAGTTATCTTTTTGAAGCGTATTATATATGATCGAATATTCTGCAGCATTAGTGGAATCTACTACCAGAATCATACTTTGCACACCTGAATCCAATACTTTTTCCACATCATCTTTACTGATAATATGGTCGCGTTCAAATAAAACTTCATTTCTCGTGATTGACACTACTTCCCCGGTATCTTCGTCTACAAAATCCTCTGTCCATGTTCGAAGAATTCTTGCGGCTAACTTTCTGCCGACAGATTTTTTCAGGTTAGCTTTATTAATTTTCATTTCTTCCGCCAACCCAAATATTTCTAATATATCTTTATCTGTACTGTAGCCTATAGCTCTCATTAGTGTGGTAACCGGGAACTTCTTCTTCCGATCTATATAGGCGTACATTACATTGTTTACATCTGTTGAAAACTCTATCCAAGAACCTTTAAATGGGATGATTCTGGCAGAGTATAGTTTAGTACCATTAGCATGATAAGACTGTCCGAAGAACACGCCTGGAGAACGGTGTAATTGACTTACAACAACTCTTTCAGCCCCATTGATAATGAAAGTACCATTTGCAGTCATATAGGGAATATTTCCCAAATATACTTCCTGCGTTACTGGTTCAAAGTCTTCATTCTCAGGATCAGTACAATACAAAAACAATTTAGCTTTAAGAGCTACAGAATGTGTAAGGCCTCTACTCTTGCATTCTTCTATGCTGTATCGTGGAGGATCTATGTAGTAATCCAAAAACTCAAGAACAAAATTTTCCCTGGCATCAGTAATTGGAAAGTTTTCTTTGAAAACTCGATATAATCCCTCTTCTTTGCGCTTGTTGGGAGGGGTATCTACTTGCATGAATTCTCGAAAAGATCTGAGCTGTACTTCAAGAAAGTCGGGATAGTCGATAACTTTCCTGATACGGGAAAACGTAACCCTCTTAGAAACTTTGTTATTCGTCAAGATTTGTGCGATTTTAAGTTGAAACCTTAAAAAAAAGAACGTGTAATTTGTTAATAAAAGTACACCTGAAATATGGTATACTATATATAGGGGCATAGACCTGATTTCATAAAATCAGGTCTATAAAAATTTACAGGCTAATTTGAGATTCATAAGTTCTAGCTTATTTTAACTGAACTTCTGCACCTGCTTCTTCTAATTGTTGTTTAATACTTTCTGCTTCTTCTTTAGAAACTTTCTCTTTTATGATAGTTGGTGCTTCATCAACTTTACCTTTTGCTTCTTTCAAGCCTAAACCAGTAATAGCTTTTACAGCTTTTACAACATTTAATTTTGCTCCACCAGGACTTACTAATTCAACGTCGAATTCAGTTTGTTCCGCCGGACCTGCATCTGCTCCATCTGCTGGTCCCGCTGCAACCGCTACAGCAGCTGCCGCAGCAGGCTCTATGCCATACTCATCCTTTAAAATTGCCGCTAACTCGTTCACCTCTTTCACTGTAAGATTAACAAGCTGTTCAGCGAATGCTTTAAGATCTGCCATTTCAATTATGATTATAAAATTCTATCAGTATTATTTATGCTAATTATAATTATCCTTCTTCTCTGTCCATTAACGTTTTGACTAAACCTGCAAGTGTATTTCCACCTGACTTTAGGGCAGAAATCACATTCTTAGCCGGGCTTTGTAGTAGTCCTACTACTTCACCAATTAATTCGCCCTTAGATTTAATTTTGGTTAATGTCTCCAGTTGGTCATCTCCCAGAAAAACAGCTGTATCAATACAAGCGGCTTTGAGGGTAGGAAAATCATTTGATTTACGAAATTCTTTTAACACTTTAGCAGGAACGCTAGGATTATCTTCTGAAGTAAAAATCACAGAAGTAGGCTGCTTCAATGCCGTATATAGCTCTGAGTAATCATTGTCCAACTGATCCAACGCTTTGATTATCAGTTTGTTTTTAATCATTGTTATACTCAAATCCGCATCATAGCAAGCCCTGCGAAGCTCATTCATCTTTTCAACTGACATTCCACCAGTCTGGGCAAGGTAGAAATTAGGATGAACTTTAAACTTTTCTACCAGATCATTTACGAGATCTATTTTTTCCTGCTTCGTCATAATTCTTAGAGTTCCTGATTTCTTATATTAATATGTTGTATGATCTTTAGATTCCAGGTATTGTAGCTTTATCAATTTTTATTCCTGGTCCCATCGTAGGAGCCATATAAATAGACCTAAAATAAATTCCTTTAGCGGCTGAAGGTTTAAGTCTGTGTAGCGTTTGTAATAGTTCAGTAGCGTTCTCCTGTATTTGGTCTGCTGCAAAAGAAACTTTACCTATAGCTGCCTGAACAATTCCATTTTTGTTCACACGAAAATCAATCTTACCTGCTTTCACTTCCTTTACAGCCTTTCCAATATCTGGAGTAACTGTACCACTCTTAGGATTGGGCATTAATCCTCTAGGTCCTAAAATTCTTCCCAGTCTTCCGACTTTTGACATAACATCAGGCGAACAAATAATTACATCTACATCGGTCCAACCTCCTTGAATCTGCTGAATGTAATCATCCAAACCCACATGGTCAGCCCCTGCTTCTTTAGCTATAGCCTCCTTATCAGGAGTCGTCAACACTAACACACGTACCTCTTTACCGGTGCCATGAGGTAAAGTAGCAACTCCTCTTACCATTTGGTTTGCCTGTCTTGGGTCTACACCAAGCCTGACATGCAATTCAACTGACCCGACAAAATTCGTATATGATACATCTTTTACAAGCTCACATGCTTCTTTAAGATCGTAATTCTTTAAGGCATCAATTTTCTCAGCAGCCTGCTTATATTTTTTTCCCGATTTGTTAGCCATTCTACCTTAATTAAATATTTCAGAGACGAATGTTTAAGATTCACTTTCCCAAGGAGGAGTTCCATCAACTGTAATACCCATGCTCCTTGCCGTTCCTGCCACCATTTTCATTGCGGAATGTATGTGATGACAATTCAAATCTTGCATCTTAGTTTCTGCAATTTCCTTAACATCATCCCAATTCACTTTTCCTATTTTATTTCGGTTAGGCTCCGGAGAACCTTTCTTTATTTTTGCAGCTTGCATTAGTAATACAGGAGCAGGAGGCGTTTTAATGACAAAGTCGAAACTTTTATCACTATAAACTGTAATAACTACTGGAAGCGTCTGCCCTTGCTTATCTTGCGTCTGGGCATTAAATCGCTTACAAAACTCCATAATATTGAGACCTTTTGCACCAAGTGCAGGTCCAATAGGAGGAGCCGGATTAGCCTGTCCACCTTTCACTTGTAGCTTGACATATGTGTCTATTTGCTTTGCCATTTTTTATATCTTGACCAACCTCTAACTGAATTTTCTCCTGGAAAAATCTATTTAGATTCTAGAATTCCTTTTCTACCTGAAAATAATTCAATTCTATAGGTGTATTTCTTCCAAATATTTTTACTACAACTTTCAATTTCTTTTTATCCTCATTTACCTCATCAATAATTCCTGTAAAACCATTAAAAGGACCAGCCATAACTTTCACAGTCTCCCCTTTGATGAATGGTTCTTCTGGAATCTCACCCATTTCATTCATCTCGTCTACTTTCCCCAATATCTTATTAATCTCGGACTGTCTTAATGGTACAGGGTCGCTTCCTCGTTTGTCCCCTACAAAACCTATCACATTCGGAATATCCCTTACCATAGGAATCAGCTCTGATACCATATCGCACTCCATTAATATGTATCCAGGAAGAAAGTTCCTCTCGCGAAGCTTTTTCTTACCATTACGCATTTCAAATACCTTTTCAGTGGGAATTAGTACTTGACCAACATAGTCAGACATCTTAAGTCTTTCTATCTCGCTTTCAAGGTACTGCTTTACCTTTTTTTCTTTCCCACTAATCGCGCGGATAACATACCATTCCTTTCCCATCACATATCTCCTGGTTAATAAAATATCTTTAACAAACAATCAGAATGAGAACACTTTATAACGTAGTCGAACATCTGGCTATAATATTGTAACTATCCAATGAATATCGAATAAAGTCCTCCCATTGTTCTACTGAAAACGAAGTCCATGATAAAGATGATAATTGCTATAATTAATGAAGCAACTAGGACCGTAACAGTACTACTTTGTAATTCGTCTAAAGAAGGCCACTGAACTTTATACAATAATTCGTCAGTATATTCTTTAATGAGTGTTCTAATTCTATCCATCTTCTTTTCGGTTGCACGGGCGGCAGGACTTGAACCCACAGCCTACGGTTTTGGAGACCGTCGCTCTACCAGTTGAGCTACACCCGTTTAATTTATATGAAATTACATCATCAAACATGGAGGCCTGATGATGTAATTACTAAATACTATTCCTCAATTTCAGTTACCTGCCCTGCACCAATTGTTCTGCCTCCTTCACGAATTGCAAATCGCAATCCTTTTTCCATCGCAATAGGATAAATAAGTTCTACTTTAATGGAAACATTATCTCCAGGCATCACCATATCAACACCATCAGGAAGTGAAACTACTCCGGTTACATCTGTTGTACGAAAATAAAACTGAGGACGATAGTTTGTGAAGAAAGGAGTATGACGTCCACCTTCATCCTTACTTAATACATAAACCTCAGCCATAAACTTAGTATGCGGTGTTACGGACCCTGGCTTTGAAATAACCATTCCCCTCTTAATATCTTTTTTATCAACCCCTCTCAATAATAATCCTACATTATCTCCTGCTTCGCCTCTGTCCAAAATTTTACGGAACATTTCCACACCAGTGATAGTAGAAGTTAATGGTTTCTCTTCCTTCGGTCTTAATCCGACTATTTCAACAGGATCTCCTGAGTTAATCACCCCTCTTTCTACACGTCCTGTAGCTACAGTACCACGACCTGTAATAGAGAAAACATCTTCCACTGGCATTAGAAAATCCTTATCTACATCACGCTCAGGAGTAGGAATATGTTCGTCCACATTAGCCATTAACTCAAGTACTTTTTCTTCCCATTCTGCTTCACCATTTAGAGCACCTAATGCAGATCCGAGAATTACTGGAATATCATCTCCAGGAAAATCGTAAGCGCTTAATAGATCTCTTACCTCCAATTCAACTAATTCTAGTAACTCTTCATCATCTACTATATCAACTTTGTTGATAAAAACTACTAGTGCAGGTACCCCTACCTGGCGGGCAAGTAGTATGTGTTCTCGAGTTTGAGGCATAGGCCCGTCAGTTCCTGCGACTACTAAAATGGCTCCATCCATCTGTGCAGCTCCAGTCACCATATTCTTTACATAGTCAGCGTGACCGGGACAATCCACGTGAGCATAGTGGCGGTTCTCCGTTTCATACTCTACATGAGAAGTATTAATGGTAATACCACGCTCTTTCTCTTCAGGAGCATTATCAATAGAGTCAAAAGATCTCACTGCTGCACCTCCTCCTTTAGAAAGAACAGTTGTTATTGCAGCTGTAAGGGTAGTTTTTCCATGGTCTACGTGGCCAATGGTACCGATATTTACATGCGGTTTGTTACGTTGAAAGGTTTCCTTTGCCATCTTTCCAATTACTGTTTCTAAGAATGTCTCAGAGAAAATTAATAAATTATGAGAGCCAATGACCGGACTCGAACCGGTGACCCCTTCCTTACCATGGAAGTGCTCTACCAACTGAGCTACATTGGCACCTAGTTCAAATCCGAAGTGGGAAAAACTTATCTAAAGAATCTAAGTATTTATAAAAAATAATCAATCCAATAAATATGTCGCCCCTTAAGAACTGGAGCGGGAGACGAGATTCGAACCCGCGACCCTCAGCTTGGAAGGCTGATGCTCTACCATCTGAGCTACTCCCGCTTATAAAACCATACCTTAAAAGTATGGAATAAAATAAGATAACCTGTGGGGAGAGCAGGATTCGAACCTACGAAGGCATAGCCAACAGATTTACAGTCTGCCCCGTTTGACCGCTTCGGTATCTCCCCTATAACTTTCAGGTATCTAATCTATACCTTATTCAATGAACTTACTTTTTGACGAGCCGGTGGACGGATTCGAACCGCCGACCCGCTGATTACAAATCAGCTGCTCTGGCCAACTGAGCTACACCGGCTTAATAGCTAAAAAGTTTTGCAAAGGTAGAGAAATATTTCCTAAAATCCTTCTTAATCGAATAATTTCTGGTAATTAGATAACAAAAGCTTAAGCTTCCTCTCTCTTTTTGCGTAACTCCTTTATTCTGGCTCGTTTTCCTATTTTGTCTCTTAAATAAAACAATCTCTTCCTTCTAACTTTTCCTCTCCTGATTACTTCTAATTTATCAATTGATGGTGAGTTAACAGGAAATATACGTTCAACACCTATTCCACTAGAAATTTTTCGAACTGTAAATGTTTCAGTCGCTCCTTTTCCCTTTCTTTGTATGCAAACACCTTTATATTGCTGAATCCTTTCCTTATCACCTTCCTTAATCCTTACATGTACAACAACAGTATCACCTGCCTTAAATTCAGGAATATCATCTCTTACATATTCAGCCTGTATTAGCTTAATAAGCTCTTCCATGAGTATCGTTAAGTTAGACGGACTGCAAAATTAGTAGATTTTTTTTCTCTAACCAAAAAGTTTGCAAAAAAATCCATTGATTAATCCTCCAAAAGATCAGGACGAAGTTTTCGTGTTTTTTCAATTGCTTGATTCTCTCTCCATGCTTCGATTTTACTTTTATGACCAGATAAAAGCACTGTGGGTACCCCTTGTTCTTCGAATGAAGCTGGTCGGGTATAAATAGGAGGATCCAGCAGATTGTCTTGAAAAGAGTCCATTAATGCTGATGTTTCATCACTCAACACCCCTGGCAAAAGCCTTCCTATAGCATCCACCATAACCAATGCCGGCAACTCCCCCCCCGAAAGCACATAATCTCCTATAGAAACTTCGTCTGTGAAGAACATATCTCTGGCACGCTGATCCACACCTTTATAATGACCTGCAAATAAAATGAGGTTGGTGGCCAATGACATACGATTAGCCATCTTCTGATTAAATCTTTCTCCATCCGGCGTCAAATATATAATATGATCATATGTACGCTTTTCGGTTAAGGTTCTTATGCATTTTGCTATGGGTTCTATTTTCAGAACCATACCTGGTCCACCCCCATATGGATAATCATCCACCTGCTTGTGTTTGTCTTCTGTGTAGTCTCTTAAATTATGGATAGCAATCGATAGCAAGCCCTTTTCTTGTGCTCTTTTAATTATACTATGTTCTAAAGGACTATTTAAAAGTAGAGGTACACATGAAATAATATCAATCCTCATATTTCAACCTATTTATTCAATGCAGTCCCAAAATAAAAATTTATCATTCTAGACACGATTTAAATGGGAGTTTTTTAGATAATCACAAAATTAAGGCTAAAATTTTATGATAATGGTAAAAATAAAATATTATTGTTAATAAATTTGTAAAATTATTGAAAGAAAGGTATATTTGTAATGTCAGTTAAGGATAGAAAGAATAGTTCATTAAAAAATATACTGTAGGGTGATGAAATTGGCAGCCATACCCTCTTGTCTCGGGGGCGAGGGCTCGGAACAAATCCAGGGATATACCCTGTGGCTAACCACCTCGTGAAGGTTCGAATCCTTCCCCTACAGCACGTAAGCTACATGCTTTTTTAGTTATAAAACTCTTGATGAATATATCAGGAGTTTTTTTATTCAATACCGTTTTCCTCGAATGTTAAAATCTGGATGGGCCTTTTTAAACTCTCTTCTAATGAGATAAATGTTTCAGTTCGTTGAATTCCTTCTATGGGCTGAATTTTGTCATTTAATATAGCCCGCAATTCACGTGTATTTTGACTATTTATTTTAATAAATATACCATATCTACCTGTAGTATAATGGATTTCCGTAATTTCTGGAATAGATTCTAATTGTTTAACAATCTTGTTATACAAAGAACCTTTTTCCAGGAACATTCCAACAAACGCACAAATATCGTATCCTAGCTTCCCAGCATCAATTTCTAAATGTGAACCTTTAACGATTCCCATACTGATCAGCTTTTTCATTCTCACATGAACAGTTCCACCTGAAACAACTAGTTTTTTAGCTATCTCAGTATAGGGTTTCTGAGCATCATCCATTAACATGGATAAAATTTTCAGATCTAACTTATCTATTTCTGCATTTGCAGGCATATCTCAAAAATTAATAAATCGTATACTAACAGGTAAATCTTGAAATTTACTATAAAATGAAATAAAATTTTTCGCTCACGGATAAAAAATTAGCTTAAAATTAAGCTACAATCCGATTCGTAACAAGTACAATCGAAACCAGGATTACCTTTCCCTCTCTTTCACTCCCCTAATTTGACTAATATTTTGATTGATTTGAGAAATCTGTTGATTCTGTTTATCTAATGTCTCTTGAATAATCGCCTTGTCTTTCGTCGAATTTGAACCTTGATTATCATAATTAAACCTAAAAGAAAATATTTTTGCTGGAATTTCTAAAATCGCTTTTAAAATATTTACAGGAACTTTTACCAGAGCCAAAGCCTGACTTGGCTTTTCCAAATGTATACTATTTGGATAGCCATTCTCGTCAAAATTCATCACAAATGTATTCTGTACAAAACGTGCATTGGGAATTTCTATGAAGTGTACCAAGTGTGGATGGGGAAGAGTGATCAAATCTCTTTGTTCAAGCTCACCACTTTTCAAAATTAATTCAAATGTCTCTACCGGCCTACAATACACTCCTATTTTCTTGGGAGAGGGAATAGGAAACTTATCTCCAGATTCAGACTCAGGATCAGAAATATATCCTATGGATTGAATATCCAGTTGGTATCCATGACGTTCTAAATTGTAGTTTGTTCTTTTTAGTGCCAATTCATCAAAAGGATCAAATGTAGCAGCAAACAATGTTTTCCTTCCTTCCAACCCTCTATAACCAACTCCTGCTACTACGCCGACTCCTTCTTTTACAGAATTTGCTACTTCCTGTGCAATCTGTAGAGATTCATCCTTGATTTTTGTTTTAATACTTTTTAAAAATCCTTTTTGAGTAAATTCAATATCTAACACATCACTTGAAAAAGCATTTGCGTGATATGTAAGGTAATATCTGTGCTTAGGATCCGGTATAGTAATAACTTTTGAATCAATAATTTGATTTCCATCAGCTAACTGGATTAGCTCGATCTGCAAAAGTCCTTTAGGCAAGTGATAATAGTGTAAGTTGCCTTCCTGTACAGATAAAGTAGAAGTTAATATCTTATTAGGCATATGAGAAAAAATTGGCCTTTTTTCAAAATATAATTGAATGTAAAGTTAATGCAAAAAAATGTATGAGAAGAAATGTATAAATTTTAAACATAGTAGATGCAATGTCGTCTATATAATCGTAAATTCTATTAATTTAAATAAACAAATAAATTTTTTATGTATTTCGATCCGATTTACATTATAGTAGGAGTAGGTGCAGCTCTATTAAGTGGATTCGTGAGAAACAGAATGTTATCCACTATGAAAAAACTATCCCAAATACGTCTTTCCTCAGGATTAAGTGGAAAAGAAGTAGCTGAAAAAATGTTGCATGATCACGGGATTTATGATGTAAGTGTTATATCTACAGGAGGTCAATTAACCGACCATTATAATCCTGCCAAAAGAACTGTAAATCTAAGTGAGAGTGTTTACAGTCAAAGAAGTGTTACAGCAGCTGCAGTAGCGGCACATGAAGTAGGACATGCTGTTCAACATGCTACTCAATATTCTTTTCTTCAATTTCGTTCAGGAATTGTTCCGATAGTAAGTTTTGCATCACGATTAGCACCTATCATAATTATGGCGGGACTCGTGGTAGCAGCTATTCCTCAAATATTACTAGCTGGAATCATCCTTTTTGCATTTAGTACTATATTTAGTATGATTACACTTCCAGTAGAATTTGATGCGAGTAAAAGAGCGCTAGCCTGGTTGGAAACATCCAGACTCACCAGTGGTCAGGAGCTGGAACAAGCGAAAAAAGGCTTGCACTGGGCAGCCATGACATATGTAGTAGCAGCTTTAACTTCTCTAGCGTACTTATTGTACTATCTCAGCATCTATAATAAGAGAAATAATTAACAAGGCTTTTTTACTATTAAAGTAACGTATATCCAAATCTATCAGATGATTAAAGATTTGTTAGTACATCATCTTTGATCAAAAAATATATGCGAGCTATGTCTAATCATAGGTGTAGCTCACTTTCATTCTAATAATAAAAAATATTAAGGCCCCTCTTGTTGATATTCGAATAATGCAATTGATTCGTAAATCTTATCCATTACTTTTTTACGAATTTCACTTTCATAAAAATAGGTATTATTAACCGAGGGATAAGTTCTATTTGATAGGAAGATATAAATCAAATCATAATGTGGATCTACCCATACAGCTGTACCAGTAAAGCCTGTATGTCCAAAAGTACTGGGTGAAGCATAAGTTGAAACGTGTTTTTCTCTTCTAAATCTTAATTCTGGTTTATCCCAACCTAATCCCTTTCTATAATATGGCAGCTGCTGACGTGTAAAATAAGCTATCGTTTCTTGAGATAAAAACTGCTTATTTCCATAAAATCCCTGATCCTTGATCATCATCAAGAGCTTACACATATCATAAACATTTGAAAACAAGCCTGCGTGTCCAGCTACCCCTCCCATTAAGGCTGCTGTTTCATCATGCACGAAACCCTGAACCTTTGTTTTCCGCCATTGCATATCCAATTGGGTAGGAGGACAAAAAGATTGCTTCCCCTTTAGATAAGGATTAAAATACGTATGGTTCATGCCAAGAGGACGATAAAATTCCTCTTCGACATATTGATCTAAAGATTTTCCTGATATTTTCTCAATTACTTTCCCCAATATGATCATCCCCAGATCGCTATATCGTGCTTTATGAGAACGGGAGGTAGGTACTTCTAATACTTTTTTCCACATAGTATCCTGAAAAGTATCTGCTACAAACAAAGAGGAAGATATTTGAGTGGAAAAGCCAGGCTTTTTTATTCTACTCAAAATATCAGGATTATGAACTCCTCTCACTGGATCCGAGTAGGTCTGAATAAAAAATGGAATCCAAGCTGGAAGACCCGCAGTATGAAGCAATAATCTACGGGAAGTGATATGTGATTTATTTGTCCCTTTAAATTCAGGTAAATAAGTAGAAACAGGTGCATCCAGATTAAGTTTCTTCTCTTCGGTTAACTTCATAACGCTTAAGGTAGTTGCCATTACCTTAGTAAGCGATGCGAGATCATATGTATGTTTAAACGGATCGATTCTTTCTCGCCTGAACACTCCATCTTTAGTTCCAAAGCCTCTATCATAAACAATTTTATTTCCTCTGGCCACCAGAACGGCACAACCCGGCATTGCTTTTTGTTTAATAGAAGTAAGTACCAATGAATCTATTTCATTGAGAATTTTACTATTCATTCGAGCCTCTGCGGGAAAAGCTCTTTGAAACCTACTAGCTTTAGCCATTTGGAATCCTGCACCTTCAGGAAATTCCTCCGAAACTGTTACAGGTAATTTTCCACTGATCGGTATTCCCCCAAAAATAACCTCTGCAGCAGCTTTACCTGAAGATGGATGGTCTTCATAAGCCATTACGATAGCATCCTCTTTGCCAAAAAACCGAAGACAAAATGGACTTCCAAATAGCGTAAGGATGGTTTGCTTGCGATTATCAGCGGATAGCCTTTTGCATAATTCAAGTGCATATGGCTGAATACCATATCTTTCTAAAGGAATGTTATTCAATTCATACACACCGATAATACAAGTGTCATATTTATCCAGTTTATTAAGAATATCAAGTAGCTCCCCTTCTTTGAAATGTTTCCTTAAATAATAAGTATCTACAGAGGCATACTTCATTAGGGTATTGTCAAATGTATTGCTACTTCTTCCACCTATCTGTACATATGCTATTTTCCTCGACTTCAACCTCTTCAATGGCAAAACTCTAGTATGATTAACTGGAACTGTAATAGAAGACTCAAAAATACGCTTTATAAGCACATTGAATTGTTCCAAAGAGGATGCAGATTGATAGGAAGATAAGTAAGGGGAATGATAGTGAGTTAATCCCAACCTATACTTCGTCTCCAGAATTTTTTTAACCCTTTCTTCCAAAACAGACTTATCGATAATTCCATTGGTAACAGCATTCTTAATCGCACTTATGGACAGGGATAACTCATCTGGAGCAAGTAATATATCATGCCCAGCCAAAAAAGCATTTAACGCTAAATCTTCAGCCGAATATTTACTTCTAAGAGATACATCATTTAACACATCTGAAATGAGTAAGCCTTTGAAGTTTAATTTTTCTCTGAGTAGATCCATAACAATATAAGGAGACAGGGAGGCTATTTCCCAAGGACCAGACCCTTCGTAAGGTATTTTTACATGTCCTACCATGCAAGCAGCTATTCCCGCATTAATTACTTGCTGAAAAGGATAGATATCCATAGAGTCCAGTTGGGAAAGGTTTAGCAAACTGGAAGGGGTTTGGACATCCTTATCGGAATAAAACGTCCCTTTTCCTGGAAAATGTTTTGTGCATGCCAATATCCCCTGCTCTTGCATCCCTTTAAAAAGTAAAATTCCTTTCCTGGCCACATTGAATTTATTCTGACCCAAAGATTGGTTATGTAAAGAGAGATTATATGGATGGTGTAGAATATCCAAAGATGGACCAAAATTTATGTGGATTCCCAATTGTTTCAGTTGTCGTCCCCAGGCTTTTCCTACCTCATATAAAAGAGAATCGTGTTGCACTGCTCCAAGGGTCATTTGGCGAGGAAATTTTAGAGAACTCAAATAATTGTATGCCAGTCCTCTACTTGAATTCTGTCCCACCAGTAAAGGAATTTTTGAGATCGCTTGCCAATGTTGAAGATGGTTGAGCTGTTCCACAAAGTCATCATCCGTCATTATTATGCCACCTGGCTGCAATTCACTAATCAGCTTATCACCTCCCTGGATATCATTGATGGACACCATAAATAGTTGGGCAATTTTTTGTTCCAATGTAAGCTCATCCATGACATGAAAAACCCACGATTCTTCATTCCATGATTTGGGAGAATGTGAAAAGGTAGAGATGAGAGGTTGCCCATTAAGTATCAAAGGGAAAATAAATAAAAGCCTAAAGCAAAGTAGGCTGAATGCATACATTCGGCTATCCATTGGCAACAAGATGGTGTAATTGTTAATGATATCTAAATTATCTAAAAATCCGCTAACAAAAAAGTTGTGCTGTAGGAAACGTTACATATCATACATTAGCCGAAAATTACATAGAAAATAGGTTGAGCTAATCCATGTATTTTCCAACAGAATTATCTAAATGGCTAGCTGAATAAGTCGGGTAAGCTGAAAATAATTCTCTACTCATTTTTTATAGTCGCTCTTGCTGGTAAAGGAATCAAAAAGAGCGTAGAATCTTTCGGCTGTATCATTCTTCGAACTGTTCTGGGAGGGCTAACTTCTTTCCATTTATCAATTCGATTAACATATCTTTTAAGGTGGGGTGCATTATTTCTTGAATAATATCTTCTCAATTCACTTTTTCCAGAAGGTGGAGGAACGCTTGAGGTACCAGAAGATGCTACTGTCCAACCGGTAGATAATACAGAACCTCTAAGGTCTTCCTCTTCAGTCGAACTTCCCTGACGACTAAATTGTGAGGGAATCGAAAGATTTCCATTGCCAATATTGATTTTTTCCTGAAAGGTATGCTTTACTACTCCCGTTGGTAAATTTACTGAAGGCAGTTTACGAGGAGAATAGGTTAAAGCTATTTTTCTGGCACCTATTGAAACAACATTATCTGCGCTTAATTCCTGTGATCCCCTGGTAGACATGCTAAGTTTCTCTTCTTTTGGGCCAATGAATCGAAACACCGAAGGTAAATTATTTAATGCCTCAGGGGTAGTACCCATGGCTAATGCAATGATGCATATACCTACTATTACTATCCTCCAATAGCCAGGAACAGCATTGGAAATAATAAATCTAGCAGCTATTAATCGAATTAAATTAGGAATCATAGGCACACCTTAAGCCTTAGTTTCAAGATATAAGCTTCTTTCAAATATAGCCAAGTTTTGTGGATTAAATACTTCTACCCGAGAGCCTTTGGCCAAAATCGCTGATACCGGATTGAGATCCTTCAGTATATCCCACGCTTTACCATATATCAATCCAAAATCCATGTCCAGTTCGTATCCTTCTAATCCATAAATTTCCCATTTTGGGTGCTTAACTCTATAACATAATGTTTTCCCACGCTTTGTAATACCAAATCCCACATCGTGTTCCATGAAATAATAAGCCAAACTATCTTTTGAAGGGTAATGGCTGTTTTTGTTCGCTACTGCTCGAATATGGTGTTCTCTATTTTTAACATTGAACTTGTGAGTGATACTTAATGAGTTTTCTGTTTGCTCGGTAATGCTGGTCATAGCAGTGGATTGATAAGGCTCATTGTATAATCTATTGGCCACGAAAGCTATACAAAATTTAGGGACTAATTCTTTAATGAAAACAACTCCTCGTTTTTCTCTAAATTTTACATAAAACCTCAAATTAATCTCTGGGAAATTGATATGTCCCGGAATAGCTATTCCTTTTACTTTCGTATCATTAAAATCAAACGCTACAATACTGGCAAAGGCCTCTTGTTGTCGCACATCCAATCGCAATCCTTCTGGTAAGTGAGGAACTAACAGACTAGGAGGAACAGCAAAAGTGATATTCAATAAATTTACCCAATTGGCAGTAAGGAATCCAGCCATATCAAGAATACATTTCGAGGATGGTAAAAAGTCCAAATATCAGAGAAGCAAATCCATTAGTGGTAAAAAATGCTAAATTCACTTTGGAGAGATCATTAGGAGATACAATTCTATGTTGATAAATTAACATTAGAATAAAAATACCAGCACCTATCCAGTAAATAATACCCGCTTGAATCTCCCATCCAAATAACAGAATCATAGATGCAGTGATAACGTGCAAGAAGGTAGATATCAAAAGTGCTTTGTGCTTTCCAAGCCATGCAGGTAAACTGCTCAGTTCATTGGAACGATCAAATTCCTCATCTTGAAGGGCATAAATGATGTCAAACCCACTTACCCAGGTAAGTACACCTATACCAAGAATGATGGGTTCCCATTCAAATCTACCAGTGACTGCTAAAAACGCTCCTACAGGTGCTAAAGAAATACCAAGTCCCAGAATAAGATGACACAGAACCGTGAATCGTTTGGTGAGTGAGTAGCCTAAAATTACTAACAACGCTACAGGCGAAAGATAAAAACACAATTCATTGATCCACCAGGTAGTAGCTATAAATAATCCTGCGTTAATCATCGTAAATAAAGCAACATTACTGGGAGATAAAATTCCTGCGGGTATTTCTCTTTGTTGGGTTCTATTATTTAGGGCATCTATATCCCTATCAATGTATCTGTTAAAAGCCATGGCTGCATTTCGGGCAAACACCATACATAAAGTTACAAGCATTAATAACTGCCACCACGGTCTGGGGCTTGTTAATCCATTGACTTCTAAATAATGAAGTCCCCAAAAGAGACCCACCATAGCGAAGGGCATCGCAAATATGGTGTGAGAAAATTTAACCAGGGACAAATATTTTTTCATACAAGATTATTTGCAGCAGATATACCTGTAAATTACCCTATTTTATCCGTAATGTTTCGATATATTTGCCAACTTTTGGAGTTTCACTTTGCTCAGTATGAAAAAAATCTCTACTCAAGTAATTTTTTTTTACTTTTTCGCCCTTCTCCCCCACTTTCTATCAGCCCAGGATGTATTTGACGTCAAGGAATTGGAAGAAATCATTATTGAAGAGGATCGCAGAAGTTCTCCTCTATCTGATCAAACGAGGAACATGATTGTCATTCGTTCTGAGGAACTATTAAGAAGTCCCGCCAGAAGTGTTGCTGATGCATTAAATTATTTTGCCGGATTAGACATTCGAAGAAGGGGTGTACACGGAATCCAGGCTGATGCAGGTATTCGCGGCAGTACCTTCGACCAGGTATTAATTTTATTAAATGGTATTAAACTGACTGATCCTCAAACGGGACATCACAATTTTAACCTTCCCGTAGATATCGAGAATATTGAGCGTATAGAAGTGATCAAAGGTCCCAGCGCACGAATTTATGGTCAAAATGCTTTTGCGGGAGCCATTAATATTATCACCAAAAATCCAGTGGATACATTTGTCACTTTACAACCTTCTGTTGGAGAAAATGGATTGTGGGGAATAAAAGCTGCCACTTCTCTTCCTCAAAAGAATTTCAGACATTATTTATCCTATTCATTAGAGGAGAGCGATGGATATCGCTACAATACGGATTATACCCTCCAAAATGTCTTTTACCAGGGCACAGTTCCCCTACAAAATGGGCAATTATCTATTTTGGGAGGATTTACTGGCAGAAAGTTCGGTGCAAATGGATTTTATGCTAGTCCGGATTTTATGGATCAATATGAAGAAATTCAAACCAGTTTAATAGCAGCGAACTATAAAACGAATGTCGGAGATCGCTTACAACTGAAAGGGAGAGTTTATTGGAGGAGGAATCAGGATATGTATGTATTTATTCGCAATGATCCCTCTTTCTTTAGAAATATGCACATAGGAAATACTATTGGCGGAGAAGTACATGCTAATTATGCTCACAAATGGGGCTCTTTAGGTACTGGATTGGATGTTCAACGAGTTTGGCTGTCAAGTAATAACCTGGGAAGCAGACAAAGATCCGTTGTTAACTTTTTTCTGGATGAACAAATATCTGCTTTCCAACATAGACTGCTCATCGCTCCAGGTATCAACCTGAGTCATTATTCGGATTTTGGTACTTTTTTATTTCCAGGGATCGATGTAGGATATTCCTTGGAGAAGTATTTAGCTGCATTTGGAAATGTAGGGTATACTTACAGGATACCTACATTTACTAATTTGTTTTATGAAGATCCTGCGAATGAGGGTAATCCTGATTTAGATGCAGAATATGCGATTACCTATGAATTAGGATTAAAAACGAAAGGAATCTCAGGCATACTAGGACAGCTAAGCTATTTTTTTAGAGATGGAAACAGAATCATTGATTGGATCAAGGAAGACAGTCTAGCAAAATGGAGGCCGGTTAATTTGATTGATGTCAATATGCAGGGAATCGATGGGAATATAGTGCTATCGCCTTCTCAATTTGGCTCCGGACAATATAAATGGATAGAACGAGTGGATTTAGGATATACTTATATTTCATCTACCACAGGGAATCAGGCCAGTATCTCAAGATATGCTTTAGAAAATTTACAGCACCAATTTACGGGAAGAATCAGTTTTCGTTATCACCCAAGATTTATCCAACAATTTTCTTTTCGCTACTTCGATAGGGTCAATTTAGAGGATTATGCTATTTTAAATACTCAGCTCAGGTATGAATCCAGGGATCTACACATATTTCTCAATATATCCAATGTAGCAAATACCCCGTTCAAAGAAACCAATCTTGTACGTCTACCAGGTAGATGGATTAGTGGAGGATTTCGATGGATGATTTATCCCAAAAGAAATGAATACCGATAAGTAGGATGTATTGGATTCGAACCAATGACCTCCGCCCTGTCAAGGCGGCGCTCTAAACCAACTGAGCTAACATCCCAAATGACGACAAATTTGCTAGTATTATGGTAGAATTACAAGAAGATCCCCTTTTTTCAAAAAAAATAGCTTTTGTGGGAGGTGGAAATATAGCGTGGAGTCTAATCTACAATATGGTGAAAAGTGGATTTAACAATCTATATCTCATAACACGTAACATAGAGAAACGAAGCCGTTTTCAAAAAGCATATTCCACATTGAAGGTTAGTGATAATTTAAGTTCTATTATTTCAGAGACAGATATATTATTTCTCACTGTTCCTGATGATGAAATTGAAAATGTGGTAGCGAACATCCCTCTTTCTTCTTCACTTATCGTTCACTGCTCTGGAAGTACCTCTATTGATATATTTAACTCGTGGAGAGGCGCATCTGCCGTTTTTTATCCTATGCAGACCTTCACTATAGGCACTCCCATCTTTATGAAAGAAGTTCCCATTTTTCTGGAAGGATCAGGGAGCAAATACCAAATGTTAAAAAAGATAGCTGCTCTAATGTCAAACTGGATTTACGAAATTTCTTCCTCCCAAAGGTTAAAATTGCACTTGGGAGCCGTAATGGTAAGTAATTTCTTCAATCTTTTATTAACCATTACGCAAAAAGAAAGCTTAACAGATGATAACCTTGATCTTAACGTATTTAATCCTTTGATCAAAGAACAATTGAGAAAGGCGCTGGATTTAGGTCCTACCAACAGCCAAACAGGTCCTGCCATCAGAGGAGATGTAGGAGTAATTCGAAAGCACTTGGCATTATTTATGCAACGCGATCATGCTGAGATGTACTGGCAACTTTCAAAATTAATCAATCCCGATATATCATCGACAACCAGAAACGCTTTAATCTAATTCCCAAACTCGATGGAAAGTGAACCGATAGGACTTTCAGGCTTGAAATCATTACAAGAGAATGTTTACTTCCGTGTTACATATACAAAACATGATATGCCTGAGTAACGTTATGCTTACTATATGGATAAAGATCAATCTTTCATATTAAAATATTTCAAATTAAGAAAAATAATTTGGCCCATCCTTATAGGCTTGTTGGGTACCTTTGGCTTAATGTTTTATCAGGATATGATTGCTGGTGATGGGAATACGTGGAATGCGATCTCTTCCATCTCATGGACATATCGAAGTTTCATTTGGATCTCTATTGGCTTTCTTCTTATGGTCATAAGAGATTTAGCCTACAGTTGGAGACTGCGAATACTATCGAATAATAAACTGAGCTGGCTGAGTAGCATAGAGATTGTATTATTATGGGAATTTACTTCAGCAGTTTCTCCTTCAGTGGTAGGAGGGTCAGCGATAGCCATTTTCTTATTGAATAAAGAAAACATTCCTATTGGAAGAGGAACGGCATTGATTTTCATGACGATCTTTCTGGATGAGGTATTTTATTTATTAATCATCCCGCTCACCGTTTTATTTCTAGGTAGTGGACCTATATTCATGCCATTACTGGCATCTACCTCAGTATTCGGGACGAGTGTGCTGATTATATTTTGGATAGTGTATGCAGTCATTTTTCTCTACACCTGCTTTTTAGCGTTTGCTTTATTTATATATCCCAATGGCGTTAACAGAGCTGTCAAGCGCTTATTTTTGACTAATTTATTTAAGAGGTGGAAGAGAAAGGGATTTAAGATGGCCAATGACCTTTTGGTTGCCAGTCAGGAATTCAGGCAGAAAACCTTTAGCTATTGGATGAAGGCTACCCTCTCTACCTTACTTGCCTGGTTAGCCAGATATCTCGTTTTAAACTGTGTCATAGCTGCTTTTGCTGTCATTAGCCTTGGATTTGCAGAACATATATTGGCTTTCGCCCGTCAGGGAATTATGTTTATTATGATGATCGTTTCTCCTACTCCGGGAAGCGCAGGAATCGCAGAGTTTATGTTTCAAACCATGCTTCAGGATTTGATTCCAGATAGACTTGATCTGGCTTTAGCCGGTCTCTGGAGGCTCATCAGTTATTATCCTTATCTACTCATCGGGTTAATAATCCTTCCCAGATGGTTAAAAAGAATAAATAGACAACAGAGGGAATCTGTAGAAATTACCAAAGACATTACCTCTAACGGCCATAAAAATAGCAAAGAGGTTCATACAAATGTGGGAGTGTAATTTAGATTATCTAAAGGTCATTATTTTTCTTACTTTCAATTACAGCTCCATCAGATTAATCATACGATATGTTTTCATCTGATGATAGATAGAATTGACATTTATCCAGGATAGAAAAACTATTTTCAATAGTTAGCGTTCATTTCATACTTGGTCAATTGCTGATTAAACATACTTTTCAATCAGGTTCATCCAATCAATTAGAAACAGCGTGAAGTATTCCACCCAATATTCTAATTCAGATATCGTTTTCAATTCGAATGAAGATCATCATCGGGAGTTGCTAAGACAACTTCAATATCATTTACAGGAAGTATATAAAGGTGGAGGGTCAAAATCTACTGAAAAGCATAAGGCAAAAGGAAAAATGACTGCCAGAGAGCGGATTCATTATTTGTTGGATGACAGAGATAGCTTTATAGAGATTGGAGCATTGGCAGCTCATAATATGTATAAAGAATATGGAGGTGCACCATCAGCAGGAGTTGTTACAGGATTGGGGAGAATCTCAGGAAAACTCTGTGTGATTGTCGCAAACGATGCCACGGTAAAAGCTGGTGCATGGTTTCCTATGACGGGGAAAAAAAATCTAAGAGCGCAGGAAATAGCTATGGAGAATCGTTTACCTATTATCTATTTGGTGGATAGTGCAGGGGTCTTTCTGCCTTTACAAGATCAAATTTTTCCTGATAAATTACATTTCGGCAGAATATTTAGAAATAACTCAATTATGAGTGCTCAGGGAATTCCACAAATTTCTGCAATCATGGGGCCATGTGTCGCAGGAGGTGCTTATTTACCCATTATGAGTGATGAAGCATTGATTGTAGAAGGGACAGGCTCTGTTTTTTTAGCTGGACCTTATTTAGTAAAATCTGCTATAGGTGAAGATATAGATCAAGAAGCGCTGGGAGGTGCCCAAATGCACTCCGAAATTTCAGGTGTAACCGATTATAAAATGAAAGACGATCGTTCCTGCCTGGATAAAATCAAATCGCTTATTGGTAAAACAGGGGATTTCCCACAAGTCGGGTATAATAGAATTAAATCCAAGCCACCTGGATTAAATCCTAAGGAAATTCTGGGTATTCTTCCAGCTGAAAGAAATAAACCCTATGATACCAAAGAAATACTATGGAGAATTATTGATGCGGATAGCTGGGATGAATATAAAGAAGGTTATGGACAATCAATTATAACTGCCTACGCCAGAATAGATGGTTGGTCAGTAGGTATTGTAGCAAATCAAAGGAAACTGATCAAATCTGCTAAAGGGGAGATGCAATTCGGTGGGGTTATTTACTCAGATTCTGCTGATAAGGCAGCGAGATTTATTATGAATTGCAATCAAAAGAGGATACCTCTGGTCTTTTTTCAGGATGTTACAGGCTTTATGGTAGGATCTAGAGCAGAAAGAGGAGGAATTATTAAAGATGGAGCCAAATTAGTGAATGCTGTAGCTAATTCTGTCGTTCCAAAATTTACCTTTATCATAGGGAATTCTTTTGGGGCAGGTAATTATGCCCTTTGTGGTAAAGCATATGATCCCAGACTCATTTTTGCATGGCCCTCCACAAATATAGCAGTTATGGGAGGAAGTCAGGCTGCAAATACTCTACTGCAAATTCAATTATCATCCAGGAAAAAAAAGGGAGAAGAGATAAGTGAGGAAGAGAAGAATCTACTCTTAAAGGAAATTGAAGAAAAATACAAAGAACAGATGTCTCCTTACTATGCAGCTGCTCACCTATGGACAGATGGTATTATAGATCCCCTTAATACCCGAGATATTGTATCTATGGGTATAGAAGCAGCTAATCATCAAGGGGACCTTCCACCATTTAGCACTGGAGTAATTCAAACATAAAGTAAATTACTTGCTTCAATAGAATAAGACTACCATCTAGATTTCTCGCATAGAACGTTCATGTAAGGGTTTAGTATGAAAGAAAAGGAATTTAAAGCATTAGTGAGTCTATTAGAGGATGATGATCCTGGTGTGGAGGCTCATGTAGAAAGCCAACTGGTTTCTATGGGTGAATCAGTGATTCCCAGATTAGAACAAATTTGGGAAATTGAAGATAATGCTCAAATACAAGAGAGGATAGAGGATATTATCCATGTGATCCAAAGTCAACGTACGGTTATTGCTTTGAGAGAATGGATCAATGGTTCAGAGCACGATCTTTTACAAGGATGGTTTTTAGTTACTCAGTTCCAATTTGCTGAATTGGATTTTACAACCTATAAAAATGAAGTAAACAGGCTGGTCAATCGCATTTGGTTGGAAATGAGAGAAGGGATGAATATTCCGGAAAGGCTGCTGGTCATTAACAAAATGATTTTCGAACGGGATTCTTATAAACCCAATGCAGAGAGTCTGTATGATCCATTAAATTATTACTTAAATGGACTTATAGAAACTAAAAAAGGTAGCCCCATTTCGTTAGGCATTTTATACATCATTATTTGTGAATCTCTTAATATCAATGTAGGAGGAATCATTCTTCCAGGATATTTTGTCTTAACTTATAAAGATCAGAGAACTGAATTTTTTGTAGATGTATTTAATAAAGGAACTTTTTTTATTAAAAACGATTTAAAAAGATTCCTTAAAGAAATGAAACAAGAGAATAATCCAAAGTTTTATCAGGCCAGCTCGAAAATACGGATCATTATGGCCCTTATACGATCTATCTCACAATGTTATCGCCATAGCAAACAAGTCCATAAAGTAAGAGAATGGGAAAGGCTCATTTATGAATTGGAACAGGCATCATAAATATTCGTAAGATTGAATAATAATTTAACTAGATTCAACTTTAATCCATTGTTATGCGTGCTGTCATAGTAGAAGACGAGAAAAATAGTCAGGATTTACTTAAAGAATTGATTGAAGAGTATTGCTCTCCAGTTAAAGTGGTGGCGATAGCTGGGAGCGTGTCTAAGGCGATAGAAACAATCCGTTTACATGAACCAGAATTGGTATTTTTAGATATTCAATTGCCTGATGGAGATGGATTTCAAATATTAGAGAAGTTAGAAGAAGAAGCGCTCACCTTCGATATTATTTTTACTACAGCTTATGATCAATACGCTATGCGTGCTTTTAAATTTGCCGCTGCAGATTACTTGTTGAAACCCATTGATATAGAAGAATTACAGCAAGCCGTAAAAAGAATTCAATCCAAAAACGGATCTTCAGAAAAGAAAATCGATGCCTCACAAATTCAGGCCCTCATCAAAAACGTTAGAAATCTTGACCAACCCTTTAAGCGAATCGTTCTTCCTACTTCCAACGGCTTTACCGTCGTTGATCCAGTAAATATCATCAGGTGCGAATCCGATAGAAATTATACGTTTATCTTCTTAAACGATGGCCGTAAAATACTAGTCAGCAGAACGATAAAGGAATATGAAGAAATGTTGAGCGATTTTAATTTCTTCCGAATTCATCAATCTCATCTCATTAACCTAAGCTACCTGAAAAATTATACCAGAGGAAGAGGTGGGTATGTGGAGCTGACAGATGGAACCACTCTGGATGTCTCGGCGAGAAGAAAATCGGAATTTTTAAAGAGAATGTCTTTAGATTCCTGAGTATACCAGGATTATTCAAACCATTCCTCCAGATGATTTATTAACATTTGATAGGACTTTATTAATAATTTCCCTTGAGGCAATTGATCTAATAATTGCTCGTAAACAGGAATTAGCCGATAGTATTCTGTATTTTGGGATAATTTTGCAGCTGTAATCCCCTTCATACACCTGTAGGCCTGATTAAAAAAATAAGAACTGGGAGTAAAAGGATCGCTATTAATGAGTAAGTCGATTTGGTTCAACTCTGAGTATTGATCCAGAAAAGGGATTGCATCTTTCCAGATAAATTGTATTAAGTAACGGCTAATTTCATCTAAATCATCTACGGAACTTGCCTTAAATCGGTCAAAAGGCCTTCCCAAAAACTTACCATAAGACGTAATAATTGTTAAGGCATCCTGATAATAGGCAGGAGAAGTTTTGGTATAAGGTAGTACAACTTCTTCAATTTCGTGTATCCGAATTCCTACAAAACAATCAATTACACATACTTCCTGATATTCGGCTACACTTAAAATTAATGCCTGAAATCCATTTGAGGTTATTCTTCTTAGTTGATTTCGGTTTCTAATTAATTCAAATGCCTCCGAAGCATATTCAATTCTCAATTCATCCAGTAGGTATTCTAAAGCAAAATCTTGAGACAGTGTCATATAAAAGGAATCGGCATTTAACTCTTTTGCTATTGAGGCTACAAATTAATTATATATAAAGATTAAGTTAGCCAAACAGTGTTAAACTGGTGCTATTTTGCTAATTTAGTAGGATAAATTTGGAAGAAACAGGCTACATGAAAGATACTCTCACGCCAGCGCGAATCGTACAAGAGTTAGATAAGTATATTATAGGCCAGGCTGATGCAAAAAAGTCTGTCGCAATTGCATTAAGAAATAGGTGGCGTAGATTAAATGCCTCTGAAGATATTAGAAAGGAAATCATCCCCAATAATATTATGATGATCGGTCCTACGGGGGTAGGTAAGACCGAAATAGCCCGACGTTTAGCTCAATTAGCGGAAGCTCCTTTTGTCAAGGTAGAGGCTTCCAAGTTCACTGAAGTGGGTTATGTAGGTAGAGATGTAGAAAGCATGGTAAGGGATTTGGTAGAGCAGTCAGTAAATATGGTTCGAAATGAACAGAAGGAGAAAATCCGTGAAAAGGCTAGAGATAATGCTGAACAACAAATTCTGGATATTCTCATTCCCCCCATCAGAAAAAAAAGAGAACGAAATAATCAGCCAAGTGTATTCGAAACTGAGGATGAGTCTGACGCAAAAGAATACTCAGAAGGAGAAGCCATTTCGGATGAAGAGTTAAATGAAAGAACGAGAGATAAGTTTCGGGAAAAACTACAAAAGGGCGAGCTTGAAGAGAGAAAAATTGAAGTTGAAGTAGTAGTTCCATCTCATAATGTTCAGGTAGTAGGTCCTATGGGAATGGAGGGAATGGATGGATTGCAGGATATGCTTAGTGGAATGATTCCCAAAAAGAAAAAGAAACGGAAAATGTCTGTCAAAGATGCAAGAGAATACTTCATGGACGAAGAAGCTCAGAAATTGATAGATATGGATACCGTTACGCGGGAAGCTATCGAACGAGTAGAAAACAGCGGAATTATTTTCATTGACGAAATTGATAAAGTGGCTGTTTCTGGGAGAAATTCCAGTGGCCCTGATGTTTCTCGAGCAGGCGTACAAAGAGATTTACTTCCTATAGTTGAAGGTACAGTAGTAAATACTAAGCATGGAAGTGTAAAAACTGACCATATACTTTTTGTAGCTGCAGGTGCTTTTCATGTAGCTAAACCTTCGGATCTGATCCCTGAATTACAGGGGAGATTTCCCATTAGAGTGGAACTTAATTCATTGACAGAGGAAGACTTTATAAAAATTCTTACTCAACCGAGAAATGCCCTTACTAAGCAGTATCAGGCATTGATGGAAAGCGAAGAAGTGGTTCTAAAATTTGAAGAAAAGGCGATAGAGGAAATTGCCAGGATCGCCTTTCAGGTTAATCAAGAAATCGAAAATATAGGTGCCAGAAGGTTGCATACAATCATGAGTAATATGTTAAATGATATTCTATTCGAGGTCCCCGATTTGAATATCGCTCAAAAATTCAATATCACCTTCGAGTTTGTGCAAGATAAGTTGGGAGATGTGGTCCAGCAAAAAGATCTAAGCCACTATATCCTATAATGATCCGTTTTGCCTTTCACACAACATCAACCATCTTTTAAGCGAAAGGAGAAACATTCCGACAGAAAAAAGATAATCACTTATATTTTGTTATGGTAAAACGTACCAGCAAGGAGGCTTATTCTCCTAATTTGCCGTCATCACCGCCTGGTATTCTTCCTGATTAGAGGGATCGAGTTTACTCATTATTTCGACGAATTCTTTTTTATCGTTGCTAAATGCCTCGGAAAAAATGAGAGGAAGTTCTTCACGCTTAGTATCAAGAAATATACGATTAATATAAATGAGAGGATTCTGACGATTGATTTCCTGCATTTTTTTCAATGATCCCAAGATAGCCTTCCTACCCTGAGCAGGATCACCACTCATCTTATCCAGACCCATTCTATGATATTCATAATAAGCATCATGAAACTCGTCGTATTTCGCATTCGTTACATTTTCGATTAACCAATACCTACTCCTTTGATTATTATCACTAGCCCTCCATCCCGAAATTTGGGAACCACTAGTAGCAAGATTGACAATTTCTTGGGCTTTAGTAAAATAAGGTTTTCCTCCTTGAGCAGAAAAAGTAGCATAATCAAACCCCAGGATTACATAGGCATAAAAATTTAGTAGTGCCGTCAGATCTGTATCGTAAGTATTATCCACGAATTGCATCTGCTGCATCGGGGCATATTTAAAATCAAAATTATTATCCGTTATGTTTAGGATGATGGTTTCATAGCTCGCATTTAAGGTAGGTCGATATACCACTAAACTAGCCTTGCAACTAAAATCATCTACGGTATTTCTTTGATTGACAATAATCTGTAAGTTACATCTGATCCTCTCATGAGGTTCAAACTGATCATTTGAAAAACGGGTAAAGTTGAGATACTGACTAATGTTTTGCTGCATCTCATCAAAAATTTGTTTGTCACTCTGAACCTGATTAGCATTTATACTCACATTACAAAGAAGCTCTTGTGAATAAATTGCCTTAGAAAACAATAATAGAGTACCAATAAGCAAAAGCGGCAAGAAAAATCGATCTGTCAACATTAATCTATGCTCCATATTTCTTTGTTCTTAATCCTATATTACCAAATAGACCAATTACATTTTATTCAATAAGGTGCTAATTTTGTACAGAATATCCATAGCTACTTCACGTTTAGCCTTCAAAGGGTATGGATATACATTTCCTTTTTTATCAATAATGGTAATCTTATTGGTATCATATCCAAACCCAGCTCCTTTATCTTGTAACGAATTTAATACAATAAGATCTAATTGTTTTTTGCTTAATTTTTTTTGAGCATTAGAGATCTCATCATTGGTTTCCAGAGCAAATCCTACTAATATTTGATGATCCTTTTTTTGTTGGCCAAGCGAAAAAAGGATGTCCTTGGTTTTGTTGAAAGAAATTGAAAGAGTATCATCATTTTTTTTAATCTTTTGAGGTGAGATGTTTGAGGGAGCATAATCACTCACCGCGGCTGCCATAATAATCACATCCTGATGATCAGCATGTTCTATCATTGCATCAAGCATTTGCTTTCCAGATTCAACTGATATGGTACGTACTCCTTGTGGAGGGGAAATCGCTGTGGGCCCAGAAACTAAAGTGACTTTAGCCCCCAGAAATTTAGCCGCATCTGCTAATGCATAACCCATCTTTCCTGAGGAGTAATTTGAAATAAAACGAACCGGATCAATGGCTTCTCTTGTAGGTCCCGCTGATATCAATATTTTTTTCCCATGTAACATTCCAGGTTCCCAGGATTCTTTAATATGCCTAAATATATCTTCTGGCTCTAACATCCTTCCAGGCCCTTCAAGTCCACTTGCCAGAAAACCTACTCCAGTAGGTAATACGTTTACTCCATCTTTTTTTAATATTTCCAGATTTGCTTGTACTCTAGGATGAAGATACATATCTGCGTCCATAGCTGGAGCAACCATAACAGGACATTTGGCTGACAGATAAACAGCTGTCAACGCATTATCACAATTACCATGTGCTAATTTGGAAATAGTTTGGGCGGTGGCAGGAGCTATAACAAATAAATCTGCCCAATTTCCCAGATGGACATGTTCCGACCATCCCTCAGACCATACATCCCTAAAAACTTGTTGATTAGATAAGGAGCTAAAGCTTAGCTCACCTACGAACTTTAACACTGATTCTGTTACAATAACTTTTACTTCTACTTCTGCTTTTCTGAGTAATCGAAGTAGGTAAACAGATTTATAGGAGGCAATGCTCCCGGAAACTCCCAGTATGACACGTTTATGAGCCAACAATTATAATTCGTTCTCGTAGGGGTCGCGATAGTATACTCCATCTTCCTGAAAAGCCTCTAATGCAAGTTGGGTAGGTTTAGGCTTTTTTTCATAGTAACGAGAAATCTCAATTTGCTCCTTATTCTCCATCACTTCTTCCAGGTTATCGTAAGCTGGTGCAAATTCTGCTAACTTATGCGTAAGTTCATCTTTTAAATCCACAGTGATTTGATTCGCCCTCTTACTCATGATGATCACGGATTTATAAACATTACCAACTTTATCACCATTTGCCATCACATCAACAGGAAGAAAATGTTCTTTCTTAGTCATAAATCGTAACTTTTTATAATACTAGTATTAAGAATGCAAAATTAGGTATAATTCATGAAACAACCTCATTATACTTAATCAAAGCTTAAGATGTTTCACTATCCTCCTCCAATTTTTCCAAGGTTTTCCTTAATTTTACATAAATATTTTCTGCTTCTCTCAGGAGACTGCTTTCAGGATACAAATCCACAAACTCTTTATACAAATCTAATGCATCTAAATATCTATTCTTTTTTCTTCTTTCAGTGCTTATATCCGCAAAAGATACAGCTGACTTGAATAGCATATAAGTAGCTTCCTCCCTAAATCTGGAATCAGGGTAATCTGACAAGAAGGCTTCGAAGGCTGTAACGGCAGCTTTATAACTCTCAATTTTATAATATAAATTAGCCTGCTCATACTCTTTTTTAGCCAGCCTTTCTCTTAATTCTTTAATTAAGGTATTTGCTTTTTCGTTTCGTTCAGAAGCTGGATAAGAAACCACAAATAACTGAAATTTTTCAAGAGCTTGTTTCGTAGGGCTTTGATCTAGATAATATGGGGCCGATTGTAAGTAATATCCATAAGCTGCTTGAAACGCACATTCTTCAGATCGAGCATTATTAGGATAATTATTGGCATATTGCTCAAAATAATACGACGATAATAAATAGTTTCTTTGCTTGAACTTTGTGTATGCCAGATGATATAAGATTTCTTCTGCTCTAGGATTCCCTCGGTACAAGCCCAATAATTCCTCCAAAAGAAAACCCGCTTTTTCGTAATCTTCTTTTTCATAAAAGAAAAAGGCAGCCGAATCACGCTCAGGAATCGTTCCCTTTGTGCTATATTTTCTATACTTTCTATAATCCTTTGAACATCCTATCGAAATCACCAATATGAGGGCACATATAGTATATAAAATTGTTTTCTTTTCCTTCATGACATCAAAGTTACAAAAATTACGCTGCTCTTAGAAAATCCTTACAAGATTCCGTAAAGGGAACGAAGCTTATTCTTCTTAGGTTTGTTCCATCGGTAAAAAGATTAATAAAACCCGCCTGGCAGTCAAAATTAACTTTTACGATCGCATAAAATGTAATCAACGCTGTTCTTTTTATAATTTTACTAACTTACGCTTCACAACTGTGCCGAGTTTGAACAAAATATGAAATTTAGGCTTGATGATTGGGTTAGTGTTGGAACCATGTGTTTAATCATGGGACTATTATATATGGTGGCATTTGGAAAGTATGGCTACTCAGATACAGATCATGGATTCATACAAGGCCTTTCATGGAGAATTCTACAAGGTGAGGCACCATATACAGACTTTACTTATGTAAGACCGCCATTAAGTATTTATTTACATAGTATTCCGCTCACCTTCTCTCAACCTATCTGGTCAGAACGACTGATTTTCTATTTGTTTATGGCCATTACTGTATGGGTATGTACCAGAACCTTACAAATATACTTTGATTTTCAGGCAATAGGTATTTCTCCTGCCCTGTTTGCTATTATGGCCTTCATCCTCAGTGTACATAATTATCCTCCCATGCCTTGGCATACTGTCGATGGGCTACTTTTTGCTTCCATAGGAATATATTCTCTTGTAGTGGGCAAACCAATGTTCAAAGCCCTCATTGGGCTTCAGTTTCTTCTGTTTGCCGCCTTGTGTAAACAGGCATTTTATCCCTTAATATTTTTCGGCCCTATTCTACTGACGATCCTCCACGGACGAAGATTCGCTTTTAAGATTTTTGGAATATTCGCTGGGATAAACCTCATCGCTTTTCTAGGTTTAGCCTATATAAATCCTGATTACGTCCATTCATTTATCCAACAAACTTCAGGTGCAGCGACCCTCAAAGATTTATGGGAAATAGGCATTATAAAATATGCAAAACCATTTTTCCTTATTGTGTTGCCTATTATCATATTGTGGCGTATTCAAAACAGGTTTATTTTTCCGGGACACTGGAAGTTTACCCCCGCAGCCATTTGCTGGATCATTTTTTTAGGTTTGCTCATGTTGCACGTCATCAAAGCCATACAAACGAATGAATATATAGCACCATCATTTGGAATGAGTCAAGCTATGTTTTTGCTCGCTGTGGGAATAGGTATTAAAGGAACATGGATCAACACAAAAGCCCACAGTGTATTACTGATGCTTCTGGTTACGGCATGGTGTAGCAGCCTTAGTTGGGGATACAGGACTCCAATGCTTTTTTTCACTCCGATGCTATTCGGCTTTATATTTGGATTATATGATGAGTTCGAATTCCGCGTGCCACGTTATTTTTATGGCATGATTTGCTTAATTCTGGCTTGGGCTTTCACACTGCTCAATCAGTATCCTTACCGTGATGTACCAAAATCAGAAATCAGCTTTCATTTGGGAGATATCTTTCCAACCCTAAAAAATATATACGGCGGAGAACCTATCTATATGAAGTTAGCCGAATTAAATGATTTATATCATAAATATGGAGATACGTATACAGTACTACCTTCGCTCCCTTCTGCCCATCTTTTTACCCAATCACAAAATCCTTTTCCAGTCGATTGGGCTCACAATGCTGAAATGCAATATGCGGATCATAAAGATGGATTATTTCAATCTGTTTTAGAGGAGATAGATGTTATTTTCATTGAGAAAGATAAGCTTGATAGAATTGAAGAAGATGGTAAATACGGATCGATGATTTCATCTTATGTTCGTCAATACGGAACCTTAATTGAAGAGCTTGCTTTTTTTGAGGTATATATGTTTGATAGTCAAAGAAAGGGGCCTCTCTATGAAAATACACAGACAGGCCCTGCACCAGCAAGCTATTAAAATCTTTAAACTAGATATCTTCTAATCTTTCGATGAACTCTTCCTCATCTGCTTTCTTAAATTTAGCTTTTATATAAACAAAAGGCCTAGGATCTTTTTTCCCTTGTCTTAGCTGTCTGCTTAGGGAAATAGACTTGGTCGCAAGATAAGGTTCATCATCATTATCATACTGAATAGCGACCAACGTAAGATTTGATTCAGGATCAAAAAATCTCACCCTACTTTCTTCATAGTTTCTTTTACTTTCCTTTCTCAGAGGAACAAATGCATTATGCTCTTGAGAAACTACAAATACAGTAGTATTTTTTTCAAATCTTTTCCCTTTTAACTTCACAAATACGTCAAATCCTTCATCCTCTTTATCAGTACCTTCCGCTACAAAAAGTGGACGAGCCAAATTAATTCTTCCCAGATCTGTAAGGCTAAATGAATAGTGATCTTCAGCATTATTGAATGCTAGAGGTATGTCATCTTCTAGAATCCAGCTAACAACTGGCCTAAATCCTGATACCGCACCTGATACACTAGCTCTTCTGCTTCCCCTTTCTCCTCCTTTTCCTTCATATAGCGCAACTCCTTCCTCTTGCTCAACCACTGGAAATTCTATTAATATGGGTTTATCCCCTTTAATTCTTACTCTTCTACCTCTATCTGTAGCCTCCAAGGAAATCATTCCTAACGTCTCTAATGGTCCATCTTTAGAGACAGTAGGCATTCCCGAGAGTAAAATGTCTTTTCTACTCAATAACTCATTCACTTCAAAATTGATAGATTCTTTATCTGTTTCAAAACTACTTGGAGGAATGACTATTTTAGCTCCCTGGGGCGTATATACATACGTTTGAGCCGCTGGTCTCAAGGAAAAAGGGTTGTAGTCAGCATAAATTGTATCTACTAAATCAACAGGATTATTTGCATTTTCTCCATCAGCTCCTGATAAATCCATATCACCAGATGAACCATCTTGCAATGGATTACCGTCTGCATCTGTTCCTGTAGAATTTCCATTTTGGCCTCCATCTGATCCATCTCTATTAGTTCCTGCTGTACCCGATTCATCAAATATTCCCAACCCTTCACCTAAACTCGCCAAACCTTCCTGATCTGTATAAATGACCGCTATATCGGCTCTTCTGTTTTTACTTCTGCCCCAAAACGTATCATTCGGTGCTGCAGGTTTCTGTGTTCCAAAGCCTTTGGCAGCGATTCGATTTACATTTAATCCTTTATCGACCAAATAATTGACCACAGCCTTAGCCCTAAGTTCAGATAATTGCTGATTATAAACTTCTGTACCTATACTGTCCGTGTGCCCAAAAATTTCTATATAATAGTTAGGATATGACTGAATGCTCGAAACTAATGAATCGATTTTTTCTGTGAATTCCTGCTTTAAAGAAGCTTCATCAAATTCAAAAAAAGTAGTATCTATCACGAACTGTTGCCCTAAGGATGGTAATAGGGTGACTGATGTGCAAACAATCCATGCTAAAAGGTTTCTCATAGTAATTTCCCCAATATTAGTAAACCTTGCGTCAAGGTAAAATACAATTCAAATATAACAGAAAATTACATACTGAGAAAGTAAATCAAATTAGATACTTGATGGAAAAAGAGGTAATTAACCAATCAGATATATACTTGGAGTCTAATAAAATGCTGGTATGACTAATATATCAAGCTGTTCCGGCCTTAAAATATCTATCAGAAATATTTGTAAACTTTACAGGATCTATAGGTTTTATAATGTAATCATCCATTCCTGCATTTCTAAATTGCTGAATTTTTTCTGGCATGTGATGAGCAGTCAAAGCGATAATAGGTATCCCTTTTCCATTATCCAATTGTCTGATAACAGGGGTAGCTTCCAGTCCATCCATTATAGGCATCTCAATATCCATTAAAATCATATCAAACCGCTTGATTTTTACGATTTCAATAGCTTCTTCCCCATTGTTAACAGTGGTAACCTCAAACCCTTCTTTGGTTAACACGTGTTCCGCTATCATTAAGTTTACTTCATCATCTTCAACTACTAAGATTTTATTCATCATAAATGGACAAAATTGTAGGTTATTATTATTCTGATCATGAATAGGTTCCAGACCGAAACTACTTACCTTATCTATTTCTCAAAAGCTAATTTCTTTACCTTGATATTCAAAGTCTTTTTTGGGCAGCCCCCTACATCACTGAAGTTAGAAATTATTGATTGTTGCATTAATTATTAAGCCGAAATGAATGGTTTATATACACTAATATTCCTGTTTCTCATGTAATAAAGATTTATTTAGGTAATTTCACTGCCTTAATTTTTATGAGATTATATTTTTATCTATATGTCTGCGGTACAGAAAACGAAAAAAAGAGTTACTACTCACGTACTACGTGAAATGAAAAGGAATGGAGAAAAGATAGCTATGCTTACTGCATATGATTTTGCTTTTTCCAGAATTATAGATGATGCTGGTATGGATGTTATCCTGGTAGGGGATTCTGCTTCAAATGTGATTCACGGTCATGAAACAACGCTACCCATCACTCTTGATCAAATGATAGATCATGCTAGTGCAGTAGTCAGAGGCGTAAAGCGTGCCCTGGTCGTGGTGGACCTCCCTTTTGGTTATTATCAGGGAGATCATAAAAATGCGCTTAAAAGTGCTATCAGAATTATGAAAGAAAGTGGTGCACACGCTATTAAAATGGAAGGTGGAACTTTTATCGTTGAATCAGTAAGACGAATTGTTTCTGCAGGCATTCCTGTTATGGGACATTTAGGGCTTACTCCTCAATCCATCTACAAATTTGGTACTTATGCCGTGAGAGCCACAGGTGAAGCAGAAGCAGAACTTTTGAAGGAAGATGCAAAGAAGCTCCAAAAAGCAGGTTGTTTTGCACTGGTCCTTGAAAAAATTCCTCAGGAATTGGGAGCCATGGTTAGTCAGTCACTAAGCATACCCACCATAGGAATAGGGGCAGGTCCCTACTGTGATGGGCAAGTATTAGTCTGCCATGATATGCTGGGAATCAATAAGGATTTTAGTCCAAGGTTTTTAAGGCGATATGCAAATTTATATGATCAAATGTTAACGGCTTTTGGCAATTACATTGAGGATGTAAAATCAAAAGATTTTCCAAATGAAGACGAGTCCTATGAAGTATAAACCCTTTTGTGATTGTGAACCTATTATATTAATATAACTCATTTTGGCCTACTCTCCCCACATCATTTACGAAGATAACCATCTCATTGCTGTGAATAAACCTTTTGGGATGCCTTCCCAGGCGGATGCGAGTAATGATTTGAATGTCTTTGACTGGGTGGGTAACTATATTAAGGAAAAATACCAAAAACCGGGAAACGTTTATGTCGGTCTATTACATCGATTAGACAGGCCTGTAGGGGGAATTATTCTTTTAGCTAAAACATCGAAGGCAGCGAGCAGATTGAGTGAACAATTTAAACAGCGGAAAGTGCAAAAAACTTATTTAGCGGTTACGGAAAGAGCACCTTCCCCTGATTCAGGTGAATTAATTCACTTTCTTAAGAAAATAGCTGGAAAAAATATTATGCGCGCTTATGTTAAAGAAATAGCCCACAGTAAAGAGGCCAAGCTACACTATAAAACAAAACAAATTATCGGGCAACATGCATTGGTAGAAGTGAAGCCTTTAACTGGAAGACGACATCAAATCAGGGTACAGTTAGCTAGCATAGGGTGTGTTATCTGTGGAGACGTGAAATATGGAAAAACAACTTTTCTCCCCGATAAGTCTATAGCGCTATTAGCTCATTCATTGGAATTTATTCATCCTACTAAAAAAGAACTCGTTTCATTGAATATACATCTTCCTAACACAGAAATCTGGCGTCATTTTTCAATATAGGGATAGCATCTAAACCATGGAACAAACAATACAACAGTTGATAGATCAGGGTAAATCAACTTTCGATCAAAAAAAATATCAGGAAGCGTTCACTGAGCTAAGTCGTGCCATATTTAGTATAGAAGAAAAAGCCTCATCATTAGATACGGTAATCACTGAAGAGTATACTATTGCCGAAGTATATGTCATGAGAGGAATCTCCTTATTAATGTTAGATAATCAAGCTGCATACACTGATCCAGACATTTTCCATCAAATCACGGATGATTATGATCACGCCATCGATTTAAATCCTGAAGAACCAGATTATTTATATTTAAGGGGCCAAATGCACTTACATGCTACTTTTGAAAGCTATTTAGAAGAAGCAGAAGAAGATTTTCAAGCAGCTCTTAAGCTTGATGAACATCACTTTTCCAGTTTGAAAGGGAATAGGGGAAATCTACATGAAGCAGGGACAGTTTGCCAAAGCCATTGATATATTCGATCAAATTCTTTCGGAAGAGGATGAAGATTCGGAAACCTACGCCCTCAGAGCTATGGCTAAAATCAAAATAATCCCTCCCAATTTTGCTGCAGCAGCTTTTGATTTTAATAAATCTCTGGAAATCAATCCCGGACAAGAAGAATTGTATATTTGGATGTCCTATTGCCTACAGGAGTTAAATCAAATAGAAGAAGCTATCAAAGCATATGATCGATTGATTGACCTGAATCCATACAATTCCAATTATTATTTGGACAGAGGAGTTCTAAAAAGCCATATAGATGAGGAAGCTGCATTATTAGATTATGTCAAATCTTTGGAAATAGCCCCGAATCCTTTAGCCTATAACAATAGAGCTGACTATCTGGAGGAAAAAAGGTAAATTCGATGAAGCAATCGAAGATGCTCAGACTGCCCTGGAAATTGATTCCCAACATCACATAGCATATGCCACTCTCGCAGAGATTTATGCAGATATGAATGAAAAAGAATCCTTCTATGAGTATTTAACCCTTGCCCTGGAACACTACTACACGGATATAGTTGATGCTATGGGTACAACCTTCCTTTCAGGCTTATGCTAATGAAGAGAAGTTTAAACAGTTGATTAATTCCTATAAGAAGCGGAACAATTATGCTTAAGAAGATCCAGGCTTTTTCTGCCTATTTATTTTCTTCTGGATAAATTCATGCCAACATCCATCAAATTTTTCCCCTGAAAAGTCTTATCAATCTTATTGCGGTAGTTGTCATCTACCTTCTGACATAAAACGCATACCTAAGTTTTTTTGGGAACAACATATTTTGCCTGAAATGGGCGCACGGTTGGGAATATATGAAAATGGTTATTCTCCTTATCAAGCTATGTCCATGCAAGAAGCTTTTTACGTCAGACAAACAGCAATATACCCTTCCCAATCCAACCTTCCCGAATCCCAATGGAAACAAATAAAAGCAATACATTTTATCATTGGCACCAGATACCACATATACTGATACAACAAGACAGAATAAGTTTAAAACTCAACTATTAACACAATTTTCTGTTCATTCTCTTGAGCTGGATCAAATTTCTGGAGCCAATATTACTTCTTTGGTGATGGATACCCTCCACCAACAGTTACTTATAGGAACTGCAACAGGAAAATGTTATAGCTGGACTCCTTCCCAATTGGAACCTTTACCTTTTTCTTTTTCATCGCCTGTTTCCTGGATAATGGCTGAACAGGATCATTGGTATGTAACGGAAATGGGAACGATCTTCCCCTCAGACCAACCCCTGGGGAAACTGTGGAAAATGGAACAGGATCGTAACACTCTTTTATTGGATCAAATAGTTCGCCCAGTTCATTTTTCTAAGTATCAACGTTCTCCAGATAGTCAGCCCAAACTCATTATAAGCGAATATGGACATAGCAAGGGGAAGTTATTTTCCACTTATATAGATACAAATGCTGATTCAGTGTACCAATCCTCCTCCCTTTTGAGTGTTCCGGGATTTATCAGGTCGCTTACCTTAGATGCAGACTCAGACGGAGATGAAGATATCATTGGTTTAGCTGCTCAGGGAAATGAAGGGATTTTCCTTTTTTTATCTCAAGATGATGGCGTTTTTAGGGCTAAACAACTCCTACAATTTCCTCCCGAATCCGGTTTCTAGCTGGTTTGAGATATTTGATTACGAAGGAGACGGAGACTTAGATATTGGAATTGTCCAGGGAGATAATGCCGATCTTTCTCATTTCTCCAAAGATTATCATGGCTTTCGTATATTTTTAAATAATGGGGATTTTACGTTTCATGAGACCTATTTTTTCCCTATGTATGGAGCTACAAGGGTTATTGCACATGATTTTGACCTGGATGGAGATATAGATTTTGCATTAACGGCCTTCTTCCCCGATTTTATGCATTATCCTGAAGGATCTTTTTACTATTTAGAAAACAGGGACTCAGAAAAATTCCAATTTATCCCTTTTTATTTTTCGCAGGTATTAGATGGTAGGTGGTTAACTATGGAAATGGGAGATATGGATAGAGATGGAGATCAAGATATTGTTCTTGGTTCATTTACTTATTCTCCTACCCCAGCAACACTCAAACTAACAGAAAGATGGAATCATACATCTACTGATTTTATATGGCTTGAGAATAAAAGTACATTGATTAAAACTTATTAACACTGTAGTTTTATGAATGATATTTAAGGAATTTGTGGATAATTTATCTTTTTTTCTAGTATTCTTTTAACTTACAGTTTGCCAAATTGATTCGATTACAAAATTAGATGTCATCCTATCCATCTACTCAGCCAGAAAATTTAAAACATACTGATTCTAATGAGGCCGTTCATTCACGTCGTTCTCAATTACTTCATATATTAAAACGATTACTTGGTCCCTTAAGTCTTCATGCCCTAAATTTTATAGAAAGCAAGATAGAATGGGTCGAGCTTCCAAGTAAACGTATTTTGGTAAAGCAAGGCGATGATGGAGACAGCATGTATTTTTTGGTCAGTGGCCGTTTACAGGTAGTCATTGAAACGGAGAAAGGAGGACTTGAAATTATAAGGGAATTAGCCAGAGGTGAGACTGTAGGAGAAATGTCTATGATCACGGGAGAAAAGCGAAGTGCTTCTATTTACGCTATCAGAGACAGTATGTTAGTGAAAATTTCGAAGACCTCCTTTGATGAAATTATTTCAAAATTTCCCCATATCCTACTGAATATTTCTAAGCACGTTATCAACAGATTATCTTCGGATACTTATGCTGAAGCTCCTCCCAAGCTGAGTAATATTGCAATCATTCCATCGCATTCGGATGTAGCATCCAGAGAATTTTGCCAGCGACTAGCTTCTTCCCTTGAAAAATATGGTACAACTATCCATCTAAACAGTCAAATAGTGGACGAGCTACTAGGACAGGAGATTGCACAATGCTCCGAGTCAGATAAACGCCATAGTTATTTAACGTTTTGGTTGGAAGAATTAGAGTATAAATATCAGTTTGTACTGTATGAAAGCGATACTCAGATGAGTTCATGGACCAACAGGTGTATGAGGCAGGCAGATAAGATCATAGTTATCGGAGAAGCTTCTAAACTTCAGCGATTAGGGTCCATCGAACAGAGTTGTTATCAGTTGACTAATCTGATCGGAGAAACTTCCCAGGAATTAATCATAATTCATAAACCACCCTATTTAACCCCCTCTCTTACTCAGTCTATTCTCACCAAACGTCAAGTATTTAGACATCATCATCTCAGATGGGATCAACCCAAAGATTTTCACCGGATTGCTCGATTTATTAGTGGAAATGCCATTGGTCTGGTATTAAGTGGTGGTGGAACAAGAGGTTATGCCCATTTAGGAGCCATCAAAGCATTAAAAGAGGAAGGAATTCCCATCGATATGGCGGGTGGAACCAGTATCGGAGCATTATTCTCCTCTTTGATTGCTATGGACATGGAAATGGCTGAAATCTATGAAAAGGCTAAAGAAGAAATCAGCAAAGGAAATCCATTCAGGGATTATCATCTTATTCCTTTCGTTTCTTTAATGAGGTCGAGAAAGATAGAGCATTTATTAGAGCGCTTTTTTAGTGATCAATACATAGAAGATCTCTGGTTGGATTATTTTTGTGTGTCAGCTAATTTATCTAAAGTATCTTTACATATTCACCAAATGGGTTTATTGAGAAAGGCTGTAAGAGCCAGTATGTCCTTACCGGGAATATTTCCTCCTGTACTTGAAAATCAGGAAATCCTGGTAGATGGAGGCGTGTTAAATAATATTCCTATTGATATTATGAGAGAGAGAGGCGCAGGAAAAATTATCGCGGTAGACCTGGACCTGACGGAGGACTTTCACTTCCAATATCAAAAAATTCCTTCTACATGGAAAATTTTAAAAAATTTCCTATCTCCTTCTACTCCAAATTTGAAACTTCCTTATCTTATGACCACTATTTGGAAGGCAAGTGTTTTAGGGAGTCTTCAAAAAAGGAAGGTGGTGATAAACGATGCTGATATTTTTCTCAATCCACCAGTAGGTGAAATTGGTATATTGGATTGGAAAACATTAGATAGAGGCATCGATATCGGATATGAATACACTAAAAAAGAATTAGCAAAACAACAGCTGAAGTTAACTTGACAAAATCATGGATATCATTCGTTGGGGAATTATTGGTGTAGGAGATGTTACAGAACGCAAGAGCGGACCAGCCATACAGAAAGCTCAGGGTTCAGCCCTGACAGCAGTCATGCGTAGAAATGCAGAAAAAGCAGAGGATTATGCAAGGCGTCATCAGGTTCCAAAGTGGTATAATGATGCGGATCAGCTTATTGCTGACCCAAATGTAGATGCTATATATATAGCTACTCCGCCTTCCACGCATCATTTATATACGATTAAAGCAGCAGAAGCAAAAAAACCGGTATTCGTTGAAAAACCAATGGCACTTACTGTAGAAGAGTGTCGGGAAATGATAGAAGTATGCGATAAAAATAAAGTACCGCTTTTTGTAGCTTACTATCGAAGGAAATTACCGAGATTTGAAAAAATGAGAATGCTTATCCGGGATGGATCCATTGGAACTCCCAGATCAATTCTTATTAAACACTTCAAAAAGAAAGACGCTCTTCCTTCTCAGTCCTGGAAAGTTGATCCATCTATTAATGGAGGTGGTTTTTTTGTTGATATGCAGGCTCATACGCTGGATTGGTTGGATTATGTGTTTGGTCCGGCAGAATGGTATGAGGGCGCCTCAGCTTATCAGGCAGACAGTTATAAAGCGGAAGATGCTGTTACGCTTTCTATCAAGTATCAAAACGATATCCTTGCTACGGGTATTTTCTCTTATAGCACAAATTATGAAGAGGAGCTAGTTACTGTGTACGGTTCAGAAGGGCAGGTAAGTATGGGATTTTTTAGTACCAGCCCAGTACATCTTATTAACAAAGATGGGGAACACATTTTCGATATTCCAGACCCTCCTCATGTTCATCAACCTCTTATTCAAACGATTGTAGATGAATTGCTTGGTGGATCCACATCTCCCAGCACGGGAAGATCAGCTATACGCACCACTGAGATTATTTCACGCGTTTTAAAGTGAATTCAAACATACAGGAAATATCCCCATTGTCCCGAATCTATAAACATCCTGTACTAAATAGACGTTGTAAAGTTGTTTATCTGATTTAAGTGTAATAAGGGTATATGACGCCTACGTATTGTGAAGCTCCTGTTTATTGCATGCCGGGAATGGCAACTGATTATAGAATTTTTCAAAGACTACATATTGGACCTTTGCATTTTATGCATTGGATACCCCCTCGAAAAAAGGAAGGATTACAGGATTATGTGTATCGAATGACGGAACAGATCCAGCATCCTAATCCCATCATTATAGGTGTTTCATTTGGGGGATTATTGGGTTGGAAATAGCCAAAATGTTGCCAGTAAAAACCCTCATTCTAGTGTCGACCATTAAACATGCCGCGGAAAAACCATTTTTATTTGATCTTCTGCATTATCTCCCTTTGTATAAATTGACCAAAGGAGAATGGAGAATTAAATTATTACCCTACGTAGCTCCATTTGCAGGTTTTACCGATAGTGCAGAGGTGAGGTTGTTTCAAAGTATGTTATCCCAATTTGATGATGAATACAGGATGTGGTGTATCGAACAAATTATCCAATGGGAAAATGATATGCTTCCTACTAAAACCTACCACATTCACGGAACTAAAGATCAAATTTTTCCCTACAAAAAAATCCATCAACCTATTTCTATTAAAGGTGGGGACCACTTCATGATTTTGAGAAAAGGACCATTAATATCAAAGGAAATAAAAAAGATTCTTAAAGAAGATACATTCAGGCCGTTTAGGATAGTGACTTGACCATCTCATGTCTCCAACAATCAGTGGTATGATCATTCACCATGCCAATTCCTTGCATGTAGGCGTAGCAAATAGTGGCTCCTACAAATTTAAACCCTCTTTTCTTCAAGGTTTTTGACATTAATTCGCTTTCCACACTAGTAGCTGGAACCTCATCTATGTGATTATAATGATGTTGAATAGGTGTTCCATCTACAAATTGCCAGATATATTGAGAAAAACTTCCATATTCTTCGACTACTTTTAGGAAAGCCTGAGCATTACCGATAGTAGCATTTACTTTAAGCTTGTTTCGTATAATACCCGGATTTGATAATAGCTCAACCCGCTTCTTCTCATCATAGTTCGCTATTTTCTCTGCATCAAAATAGTCAAATGCCTCTCGGTAGGATTGGCGCTTTTTAAGGATAGTCAACCAGTTAAGTCCCGCCTGCGCCCCTTCCAGGATTAACATTTCAAATAGCAAGCGATCGTCATATACCGGCACTCCCCATTCCTTATCATGATAATCTATATAAATGTCATCCAACGAAACCCAATCACAACGAATTGGCTCATGCTCCATAAAGAAGAAATTATTTAATAAGATTCTGCCGTTCTTTCTTCGTCAATATAAATATTATCTAAATCAATCGTCCAATCATAATCTTCAAATGCAATTGATGGACTGACATTATCAGGAACGATGCCTCTTTCTTGCAAAATATCTCGTATTCCTGACATACCACCAAAATCAGCTCTAAACCAACTCATCAGAGGAGTGACAGTAACTTTTTCATTGTCCTGGTTGTAGGTAGCATGTAAAGAAAGGTATGAATTCGTATTTTCTTCTAGTTGTTTATTGATTGATTCAGCTTTGAAAATACGAACAGGGGGACAAGAAGCAGCTCCACAATTAAGCGCAAAATGAATTCTATAATCAATTTCTTTTACTCTTGCTGCCTTTTCGTACATACTAGGAAACCATTTTGACAGGTACCCTAAACTAATTTTAATTCTGGATCTTCTTATGATCCCATGCTCTATATCATCAAAACTCAGTGTTTTACCCGCAATCTCAAAGTGAGGTGTAGAAAAGAACATTCCCTTGTTTTCGTATAGAGAAGGATTCTTTTTTAGTAGAACAATGATGTAAGCATTGTAAATGTTGATCCAGAAAGCTTTCTTTTTAGCGTCCGTATCTAATTGTCGAAATAATTGAACAGGATCTGCATCAGCCAGGACATGTTGTATATCTTCATGCGCCTCTCCTGAAATTACTCTTTCAAGAAAATCTGCGGCAAGCTGTTCATAATTAATTGTTGAATCTACTTTGACCATATCATTATGTATTTCAACGGGCATGCCATTCGTCGGGACAAAGCTACATATCAATAGAACAAGCAAACTATAGGAATAAAGAATATGTAAATCTGACATAGTGCGTACCTTATGTATTTCTCTCCTATATCATCAGTAATCAGCAAAAAGATTGTCTTGAGAGTGACCAATACTTAGCAGTGATGCCTCATCTATTCCCAAATACGGGTGCCTTCAGAACAATTTTGGCAAATATCTATCATTGATCTGGACTTAAGCAGCCGATCTCTGAATGATTGATATAATTCTCCCTGCCAAATATCCCCAAAAGACTGTCCAGATATATTTCCCATCTCATATTTTGCGTCTTTATCAAAACAGCATGGTAACACTTTTCCATCCCAGGTTATTTCTGCTCCTTGCCATAAGCGCCAGCATTGATTATCAAGTCTATTCTTAATCTTATAGGTTCCATCCGGCTGGCGCTTGTATCGACTAAATTTCTCGATGGAAGGTATTAGGGAATGCCCACGCTCGTAATCATAAATTTGTGCAGTTTTAATGGCTACTTCATCCACTCCGAGCTTTTTACCAATCATTTTCACCTCATCAATTTGATGTTCATTTGGCTTAAATACTATAAACTGTAAGATAATATGAGGATTGATAGCCTTTAATTGCCTTCTTACTTTCACCAACTGGCGAATACCTTCCCAAACGCGTTCCAATGTACCACCTACTCTGTACTCTTCATATACTTCCTGCGTGGTTCCATCTACAGAAATGATAAGTTCAGACAATCCACTCTCAACCGTTTTCAAGGCATTTTCCCTACTTAGATAATGCCCGTTAGTGCTGGTAGCAGAAAAAATCCGATGTTTTTTTGCAAGGGAAATGAATTCAAATATGGCAGGATTTAGATATGGTTCCCCCTGGAAATACAACAATAGATATAGTATATATGGAGAGAGTTCTTCCAACAGGGATTCAAATAAGGCTCGTTCTGCCATTCCAGTAGGTCTGGTAAAACTTCTCAATCCTGAGGGACATTGAGGACATCTCAGATTACAGTGTGTTGTAGGCTCGAACCCTATTTTTGCCGGATATCCTTTGAGGATTGCTCTTTCCTTTTTTCGAGAGAGGTGAAAGGAGGTGTATAAATCCCATACATTTTTCACTTTGCGGAATGTCAACGTCTGGCTCAGAAGAAAAGCCTTTCTCCAACTTACAATATTCGACATATCCCAAAATTTAAGCAATTAGGCCTAGAAAAATAAATCGTTTTTCTCCGCTGAAATTGTACGACAATAAAGCTTTTCCATTTTTTCAAAAAATTTATTACCCGCAATAAAAATGTTATTACTTTTGCATTGAATTTTGAGTTATATTTCGTAAAGATTATTCATTTTTTTTTACAGAAGTTAGATTTTCCCTGAAAATTGGGGCATACTCGATAGGGTGAGGAAATTATTACAAATTTTATATGGTGAATGGCTCGATATTTGATTATTTTTGCTACTAGTTAAGGGAAAATAAATGTAAGGAAAAGGATGAAAAGGTTGATTTATCACTGATAGATTAAACAATTGTAACAAAAACCCTAATTTATGACGCACGTCTCCTCTAAGCGTTCTGTAATATATAATCTACTCCCTTGTCTCATTTACACATGGCTCATTAGCTATAGTGCTATTCCCGTTTTTTGTCAAGTCCAGGAATTATCAGGAACTATTACTTACGAAACCGCTCAGGTTCTTTCTATTGATACATTGACTCAAACATTTGAATTAGACAGACCTGAATTATTTTTTGTTGGGGACAAAGTGCTCATTATTAAAATGCAGGGAGCTGAAATTGACGAAGCACCTGACGTTTCATTTGGCGATGTAGGAAATGATAATGCAACCGGGAGATTCGAAATTTCAAGTGTGTGTAGCATTCTCGATAACAAAATTTCCTTTACCCACGCCTTAAAGTATAATTATGCTCCTAATGGTGCGGTCGATGGCAAAATACAAGTAATAAAAATTCCGACTTACGAAAAAATTGTTATCAATGGGCCGGATCCCTTAACTGCTCCAGCCTGGAACGGTAACACCGGAGGAGTTCTTGTGCTGGAAGCCTTGGAATCCATTACGCTTTTTTCTGATATTGACATGAGCGGAAGAGGATTTAGAGGAGGAATAGTGGATCAATCTTCCGTAGCATGCCTTAATACCAGTGTTCCAGTAGATTCATTTTATGTAAATCCTGTAAATGGTAATGGTGCATGGAAGGGAGAAAGTGTTGCCAGTTACATCCCAGGTAAACAAGCAGGGAAAGGACACCTTGCTAATGGCGGTGGTGGTGGTAATTTTCCATACACTGGAGGTGGTGGTGGAAGTAATGGAGGTGTAGGGGGAGCAGGAGGTAGTACCACTAACTCTGTATGTGAAGGAAATGACGCAGGAATAGGTGGCCAACAATTAGAATATAATGTTGTAGATAAAAGAATTTTTATGGGTGGAGGCGGTGGTACAGGTCATAATGGTTCATTGCCAGAGTTGAGTCAAGCTGGAGGTAATGGAGGTGGAATAATTATTTTGATCACCAGAGAATTAATAGGGAATGATTACAGCATCAGAACAAATGGAGATTCTCCAAATTTATCTGCCGATGGAGGCGCTGGTGGTGGTGGTGGCGGAACCATTGTGTTAGCAGTAGATGTTTTCAATACGAATGTTGGCCTAAGTGCAAATGGCGGAGATGGTGGTTTCTCTAGCATGGAAGGTCCAGAATGCCAAGGCCCTGGAGGAAGTGTGAGGAGGAGGTGCTATTCTAAGCAGGTTTCCATTACCCATTCAGGTCAATTATGCGGTGAACCCTGGATTGGAAGGAATTATTTCCTTAGCTAATGCTTCTATACCTGGATGGCAAAATAACGGATGTGGAGGAATATCTAATGGAGCTACTTCTGGGCAGGCGGGAATCGTAACTTGATTCCTTTGAAATTCCCCATAGAAACTCAACTTAATACCCCATGTATACTGGAACAAGAATTAGAATTCAGTCTTGGTGCTACCCTGGATATTCAGGAAAACATTGAAATCAATGTGTATCCCTAATCCAGTCACTTTGGGACACCACCTTTCTGTAAAATTGTTCTTACCTGAAAACGGGCATATTAATCTTACGATTAGCGATATGATGGGTAAGGTCATATACCAGTTTAAGGGTATACTTCTCTCTGGTGAGCACAAGTTGACGTTTGATCACTTACCTTTATCACAGGGAATCTATTCTGTATCTATTGATGAGACTACGACCCAATATATGCATCAATCTTTGATATCAGTTTCTAAATAATTCAATTACAAATTGTTATCTTAGTCTTTAGAAGACTCCCATTCTATTTCGACCTCTTCAAATACTCCTTGAAGTTCTTCCATAAGGGTTTCCAGCCCTTCTTGCATTCCAGAAAGATTAACTTCAAATAGGTAGGAATATCAATGTCTACTTCTGGAATATCAATATCTATGTTAGGCATATCAATATGGATATCTCTATCATTAAAGCCATAACCATCGCCCCATCTAAAGTGATTATTTTTATATTCAAGTTCTGATGCCTTGCCTGTTTCACTTTCTTCGATTTCGTCCGTTGCTTCATCCAATCCTATAGAACCGCGATCATATTTAGAAAGTACCTCCTTTTTTATTTTGTACTCGACTTTGGCAGGTAAATCACAATCGGAACAAGGAGGAAGCTCAAATCTTACAATTAAGTATTCGTCCTCTGATAATTTTCTCAACGTTCTACCATAATCGACCATCACTTCCTGAATAGACGCTATTAGCTTTTCATACTCTTCTTCCTCTAATCCCTGTACAATTATTTCATCTTCTTCTATTCCCTCTTCATCTGCATCCTCTATTATTTCATCATCATCTGAGTCTGACTCAGAATAGGTAATCACATTGTCTCCTTTGATAATAATCCGCTTCCTACGATTATTTCCATGTTTAATAATCTTAATGTCGGAAGGGATGCGCAATGCAACTTGATACACTACTCCCAGTCCCTTAATCAATTCATAGTCGACGCTATGAGAACCCGTGGAAAATATATTTATCTGATTGTCATCAAAATAGAAACCATTTTCAACATGTTTATCTTTTGTACTAAACTGATTGTCGAGGGTCTCATCCAGGATATTTTTAAAAATCCTAAATGAAACATCATCTTCTACATCTTCATTAACATATACTTCAATGCTGTTTTCCAGCTCCTCTGCCGTGATCTCCTCAGATCTATATGCCATAATATCCGATTTAACGACTTCAGCAGATATTATTTCACTCTTACGTTGCCTCTCAACTCCAAAATTATTCCTCTCTATGATTAAGGGTGAGGAAAATGAACGACTATGAGGTTTGTATACAATTTTTACTTTTTCATTCTCAGGTACAAAAGAAGCTATATCGCCATAGGCCTTTAAAAAGGTCTTCATTACTTTCAACATATCTTCCTGTCTACTCTGTTGGGAATCAGCGTCTCCGGAACTATTAAATGTACGTTGAGGGCTTGAGCTTATTTGAGGTACGTAGACGATTAAGCCAAAGGAAGAAATATATTCAGCCTCTCTTGTGATGTCCCATTTGCACATTGAAAGAAGGATGAGCATTAAACAGATCCTTAACTATTTGCTCGATTAATGCCAAATCCCTTTTCATTCTGTTATCGTTTTGTCCAAGCATAGAATGAGGCATGAAGGAACAGCATAAGCCTAGTAAAAGAGCAGCTGAAAGATTAATTAGCCGTTTCATATCTTTTGGTAATTACTTTGTAAGTTTTTGAAATTTTATATTAAACAATAAGCCCTTAAGGAGATTTACTCCCTTGCCATTGTTGGATAAATTGGGCAAGGACCATTTCTGTTTCTAAATGTTGAAATTGAGTTTCATCCAGAAGTTTATTGATCGCCGTTTCCAC
>CBDHFQ010000032.1:0-9519 GCA_965262565.1 Bacteroidia bacterium | reverse complement strand
TGTTCAGCGTCTATAAATGCAGCAAGTCCCCCTGCTTTTTGTGCTTCTGCTATGACGTGCATAGCGAGCGTTGTTTTTCCAGAGGATTCAGGGCCGTATATCTCGATAACCCTTCCTCTGGGTAATCCTCCAATACCGAGTGCTACATCCAGGCCAAGAGACCCGGTAGAAATAACTGGAACCTCTTCTCTGGCATCGTCACTCAGCTTCATAACGATACCTTTTCCATAAGTTTTTTCAAGCTTATCTACAGTAACTTGTAAAGACTTAAGTTTTTCTTTTTTAACATCAAGTGGTGTCATGTTTTCTTAAAAATTAAATTGTGAGTAAGAGGCGAAGAAAGAAAATAAGTGGACAGCTTTAGTGAAAGCATAATTAATTCTGCTGGGATGTTAAAGATTCGGCCGACAATACTTTTTACGGAGTGAATTCTTACCGAATCCGACTCCAAAGGTTGTTCTCCTCGAGTAGGTGTAAGTTCAATTTGGCGGACTACATCCATCCCTTTTACTACTTCTCCGAACACGGTATACTGTAGATCAAGCATGGGAGCGCCTTTGCCTTCCAAATATGATTCTCGTTGATCATCTGTATACCCAAAGTAGGTAAAATTTCGATCCGCCAGGAAATCGTTGAATTCCCCTGAAATTTTCTTTTGTTCAAGCAATTCTGCATATTCCTGGTATAATTTAGTTTCTCGGGCATTATTGATAATGTCCTCAATATTATCTAATTCTTTGGAGGTATGTACTTTCCCAGTGACAATAAAGAATTGACTACTTGAGGAAGCCCAAGTAGGATTTACATTATCAGGATACCTGGCTGCTGATAGTCTCCCAGCTGTATGCAACAGAGTATCTACAATCTCTGCTGGAATCGTGTAACCTGCATCATCTTCCTTTGTTGTACTATTGGGCTTAGTTCTGGGGTCGCCTGCTTGAATAACAAAGTTGTTTACAATCCGATGAAAAGCCATGTCATCAAAAAATCCTTCTTCAGCCAATTTGATAAAATTGGATTTGTGATTAGGAGTAGCATCAAACAATGAAATGTAGATATCCCCTTTGCTCGTTTGCATGAGAATATCTGCCTCAGAAATATTTTCTGTTTTCCCATTTTGTTGTGGACTACATCCCATAACAGTTAATAATAATACAGTTAAAATAAACTGACCAAAAATGCTAATTTTTTTACTTAAAAGCAATTTTTTTGAGCTAAAATTCATGAGATATCAATATTTTTTCTAATCAGATTAGATCTTGTATCTATTCTGTTAATGGTTTTTATACTGTAATTTACTAAAAACTACCTATGAATACTATTGTCCCAAGAGAGATGAACATATAGCGCTTGCTCATTGGCCTATTAATCAAAAAGCCCCTCGTCTCTTTCTAACATAAGAATGGATCTTTGCGGGATAATGATATACTTTTCATTTTTATACATGACTTCGATGGCAGCACTTTGTAAATAGATAGCTAAATCTCCTTGCTTAGCCTGCAATGGAAGATATTTAACTGTTTTATCTCTATCCTTCCACGGCTCTTCTTCCATTGGAGAGGGATAGGATATCCTGGTCCTGCTTTTATGACATATCCGCTATGGACTTTTTCTTTCTCAGCGACCCCTGGTGGTAAATATAATCCACTTCGTGTAGTATCTGATAAGGAAAGTGGTTTAATTAATACTCTGTCACCTACAATAATTAAATTATTGAGTATAGCTTCCAGTTCTTCATTACTATTTGAAGATGCTTCCATAAAACTCATATGGCAATATCTGGTGTATAATTTTATTATGCAACATAATAAAACATGGATGGAGGAGTTATTTCTTTTAGCTCTTCTGGATACAGGGGTTATTGCCTCTATTTAATGAATGAATTAGATAATTTTTTTAATAATTAGAAAAAAATAAAAAAATATATAGATTTGTGAATCTATAGAAATACTTTATTCGTTACACTACATTAAGTGTTAAATGGATTTGGGGCATTGAGGGAAAATGATTAGAAAAATGAGTTAATGCGCCTTGAATGTTGTTCCATTTTGAGAAATTGCAAATTTCTTTTGGAGTCAAAAAAAATGTAACAATTTTAGTAAATAATAATTTTTTTAACTAAATTTGAATTTGTTAAAACAATAGTTACTAAACGAAGTTAGTTTGAAATAAAGATTTAGGTAAGTGTTTTCATGATTGTGCATTAGCAGGGGAAACTTCCCAGGTTCTCCCCTGTTTTTTATTGCACTGCCCTGCATGCCTGATTATTTATTCATTGGCACATTTCTTCTTTTTTTATACCTACTTCCATTTTTATATCCACATATTTCGCGAACTTTGCCTTATTATTTCCTGACAACAACATTATATGTATCCACGAATCAGTGATTTAATAAATGATCTCCTGGGAACAGATATTTTACTTCCCATCCAGACATTTGGCTTTTTTCTCGCTTCAGTATTCATCATTTCGTATTTCGTGGCGCTATACGAATTAAAACGGAAAGAGGGCTTGGGGATTTTTCGTAGGCGAATCATTAGCATAAAGAAAGATGGGCCCATATCATGGAAGACAATACCTTTAAATACATTTATATTCGCACTGGTGGGATATAAGTTTGGGCTAATGATAGAGGATTACGAATCTTTTGCCAATAATCCTCAGGAGGCCTTACTTTCAACTAAGGGATCTTTGTTATGGGCCGCTATTCTGGGGTTAGGAGTAGGAGCTTACCAATTATACTTATATATCTCTAATAAAGATAAAAAAGTGGTGGAAGTTGAAAGCGACTGGGGAGTATCAGATGAACTTGGGAACATATTTACCCTTGCATTTATCGTAGGTTTATTAGGCGCAAAAATTTTTCACAATCTTGAGTACTGGGAAGATTTAGTGGCCAATCCTGTAGAATCACTTTTATCTCTTTCCGGTTTGACATTTTATGGAGGACTCCTGTGTGCAGGAATAGCGATTGCTTATTATATTATTAAAAAAGGCTATCCGATTCTACCTTTTGCAGATGTGGCTGCTCCAGTACTAATGCTTGGTTATGGAATTGGAAGGATTGGTTGTCAACTTTCAGGAGATGGAGATTGGGGTATTGTCAATACGCATCCCAAACCTGAAGGATTATCCTGGCTACCGGATTGGCTTTGGGCATATACATATCCACATAATGTTATTCAGGAAGGAGTTCCTATTCCTGGTTGTGAAGGAACATTTTGTAACCAACTAGCTTCTCCTGTATATCCCACACCTATTTATGAAACCATTATGGCTTTGGCGTTATTTGCGATGCTTTGGGGTGTGAGAAAATATTTGCCCTATTGGGGACAATTGTCTGCCTTATATTTAATATTAAATGGAATAGAGCGATTTTTGATAGAGAAAATAAGGGTAAATCCCGATATGAATTTCCTTGGGTTTCAGCTAACGCAGGCAGAAGCTCATATCGGCGATCTTGATTATAGCAGGAGGCATTTTACTGTATGTTACTACCTATGTTTGGAGGCAAAATACTGCATCCTATTATAAGAAAGAAATAAGCCTGGAAAGTTCGAAAAACTTGGAGAAGGATGACTCATAGAAAGGAGAGGCGTTATTTATGGCAAAAGAAAATAATTCCTGGAAGAAACATTATTCAAGCGGCTGGTCAGATGACATGACTCAGGAATCGGATGGAGAGGAAGATGCCTTATTTGATCACTTTACCCTCGTTGCAACAAAAGGTCAAAAGCCGCTAAGGGTAGATAAATTTCTCTCTAATTTACTTCCCTTTACCTCTCGATCTAAAATCAAAAATGCCTCTCAAACTGGTTCTATTTCTGTCAACGGCAAACCGGTGAAAGTGTCATATAAGGTAAAGCCGGATGATGTGGTGAAACTGATGTTGCCTTATCCCCCTCCCCCTGAATTAGAAGCAGAAGATATTCCCCTCGACATATTACATGAAGATGAAGATGTGATGTTGGTTCAAAAACCCCCAGCTATGGTATGTCATCCAAGTTTTGGGCATCGAACCGGTACATTGGTTTCATGGATTGCTATGGCATTTTGAACATTTACCCCAATCCAGGAAAGAAAAAGAAGTTCTAAGACCTGGATTAGTTCATAGAATAGATAAGGATACGAGCGGTATATTGGTGGTGGCCAAAACTGAGTATAGTATGGCACATTTATCCAAGCAATTTTTTGATCGAACTACAGATAGAACGTATGTCGCATTAGTTTGGGGCGATGTTAAAGAGGATAAAGGTACTATAGTTGCGCATGTTGGGAGAAGTAGGTCCAATCGAAAGATCTTTTATGCCTATCCCAATGGAGAGGTAGGTAAACATGCCATTACTCATTATGAAGTACTCGAGCGATTCAGAGTGGTTACCTTAATCAGATGTAAATTAGAAACAGGAAGGACGCATCAAATACGGGTACATATGAAGTTTCTTGGTCATCCTTTGTTTCAGGATAAGGAGTATGGCGGGGACAAGATATTAGCTGGCCCAAAAACAAAAAAGTATCAGCAATTTATTCGTAACTGTTTTGATGTGATGCCCCGTCAGGCGTTGCATGCAAAGACCTTGGCATTTACCCACCCCATAAAGGGAGATAGATTGGAATTTGATACACCTCTCCCTCAAGATTTTCAAAGTGCGCTAGAAAAGTTCAGAAAGAAAGAGTGGTATTAAGGGGAACGAGTGTTCCAGCCTAATGAAGCTCAATTATTTTTCCCATTATTTCCCCTGATTTCCCACTAATTCCCATTAATAATGTACTAATTTAAAAAGCTAAAAAGGCTAATAGAGATAGTTTTAGTATATTTTTACTATATAAATTAGTTAAATATTTTTATTTGCTAAAAAAATGTGTAATATTTGTCTGTGAATATTTTATATGTAAAAAATGTTTAAGTTTTGTGGGGAAAAGTGGGAAAAAGTGGGAGTTTTTATTACTTTTATCGTACCTTTATCTAAAGGGTATTTTTTATGTGTATTAGATCTATGGCATGAAATCACTAATTGGTGAATATGGTTGTAAGCTGGATGGAAAGGGGCGATTCCTGATTCCATCTGGTTTAAAAAAAGCAGCTGCCAGAAGATCAGAGAGATGAATTTGTAATGAATCGGGGGCTGGATAAGTGTTTGGTTCTTTATCCAACGGAGATATGGGAAAAAGAGCTTTCGCGAATTCAATCCCGGAATCAATATGTAAAGAAGAATCGGGCGTTCACAAGATGGTTTTTGAATGGGGCTACTCCCATAAACATTGGATAGTAGTTCTAGGATCTTAATACCAAAGCGACTTTGCGAGTACGCTGAATTGGAAAAGGAAATTATTTTAGTAGCACAAATCGATAAAGTGGAGATATGGGATAAGGAGAAATACGAAAAATGGTTTAATGAGCCAGATTTTGATTTCGAAGAATTAGCAGAGGAAGTTATGGGAGGTATGGATGAATTAGAATAAGAATTACCTTACCTCCAAAAAGTATTAGATGTCATTGTATCATATACCAGTATTGCTGCAAGAGAGTATTGATTTGTTAGAGGTAGATCCTAATGGAACATATGTAGATGTTACGTTTGGGGGGGGTGGGCATAGTCGGGAAATACTGAAAAGACTAGAAAATGGGAAATTGATTGCATTTGATCAAGATCCGGATGTCAGGGAAAATATAGTAGAGGATAAACGTTTTGAATTTGTTCCTGAAAATTTCGAGTTCATTGAAAAGATATTGGTCTCAAGGAATTTACTTCCAGTAGATGGAATTATAGCGGATTTGGGTATTTCTTCCCATCAGATTGATACTCCTTTACGAGGGTTTAGTTATCGATTTGAAGGGCCATTAGATATGAGAATGAATCCCGATAAAGAGTTGACGGCTTCGATGATATTAAATGAGGCAAATGAGAGTCGATTACTTTACATATTTAGAACATATGGGGAAATACCCAATGCAAAAAAGTTGGTGAGGTTTATTGTGAGAGAAAGAGAGGGAGAGAAAATTTTGCATACTCATCAATTAGAATCCATCATTCAGGAATGTATACCAAGAAATAGAAAAGCAAAGTATCTGGCACAGGTGTATCAGGCGTTAAGGATGGAAGTTAACAGGGAATTGGAAGTTCTGGAGACTTTGCTGAGGACATCTCTTGATCTCTTAAGGCCGGGAGGTAGGATAGCCATAATTGCTTATCATTCACTTGAAGATAGAATGGTAAAGCATTTTTTAAGATCGGGTAATTTCAGTGGAATTCAGCAGAAAGACTTTTATGGAAATGTGATAACTCCCTGGAAGCTGATTACCAGAAAAGCCATACAGGCCAGTGAAGAAGAAATTGCCATTAATTCGCGAGCAAGGAGTGCAAGACTTAGAGTGGCGATGAAGGTTTTGTAAAAACACTTAACGGAAGCACATGATGGGAGCATTTATTAAGGTGAGAGCTTATGCAATTAATTACAAATAAACGCTTTGCTCAGAAAAATGATATGAAAAATAGAGAAAAAGAACAGCTTAAGAAGGGTATCAGGATTAGGCAGGTGGATGATTATTTGAAATTCGCGTTGTTTCTCGTCGTAATAGGGATGTTTTATATATGGAATTCTCATTATGCCGTCAAACAAGTGAGGGAAATGGAAGAATTGAAAAAAGAGGCGAAAAACTTAAAATCCAGATATTTGATTAAACAGTCTACTTTGAATGCACAGATGAGGCTTTCTGAAGTAAGCGAGTTAGTAGATTCTTTGGGATTAAAACAGTCAGAAGAACCTATTTTTAAATTAGTGAGACAAGTTCAAGAATCTGTAGATCAAAAGTCCGAAAGGTTAAGAAGGTTGAGAGAATCTCCAAAGGACACATTGATGGATACTCTAATCATAAGTGAAAATTAAAGCTATATAACATTAGTTGATAATGAATTATTGAAGGAAATGAATAAGGTGTCAAATCGCATATTGCTTAGGATTTACCTGCTATTTGGTATATTTCTATTTGCCGGAATGATAGTCCTATTCCGTATTATGGGATTGCAACTTAATAAGCAGAAGTGGATGCAGTTGGAAGTTGAGGAGAAAGTTTATTTTAAAAAAGTTGTAGCTGATAGAGGTAGTATCCTTTCTGATAAAGGAGAGCTTATGGCGGTAAGTCTTCCTTTTTATAAGGTGGGAATGGATCCTACTGTTATAGATACTACGGCAGTGCCTTTTTTTAGAGATTCACTGATGCAGCTTTCTGCATTGGTGGCAGAAAATTATCAGAATGAATATTGGGATACCTTGACAGTGAATGATACACTATTTATTCCATTTAAAAAGAGAGATACATTAAAGGTATATCATGACATTACAAAGGCAATGAGGGAAGGAGACAGACATATTTATTTATTCCGGCAAAAGATTGATTTCAGGGATTTAAAGAAAGTAAAGACCTGGCCTATATTAAACATGGGAAGATTTAAAGGAGGATTGGTTGTTGAAAAGTTTCAAAATAGAAGGTATTATCCCTACGGAGACCTGGCAAAAATTACGCTGGGGACAATGAGGCAAGACACTTTGGGAATTAGGGGGATTGAAGCTTCATTTAATAAACAGCTTAGAGGGAAAGATGGATATATGTTGGCCCAGAAAGTGGCAGGCGATTTATACATACCTTTAGATAAGTATGGAGAAGGCGAAGATGAAGATGGTTGGGATATAGTGACTACTCTTGATGTAGATATGCAGGATGTAGTCTATAAAGCATTAAAGCAAGGAGTAGAAAATTATAGAGCTCAGCATGGGACAGCTATCCTCCTGGAAGTAAATACGGGTAAGATTAAAGCAATTGCGAATTATCCTGAAACCTACAATCATGCTGTAGCATCTAGTATAGAACCTGGTTCTACATTTAAGTTGGCTTCTGCTGTAGCAGTTTTAGGAGATTCGATCGTATCTCCTACCGATACTATCGATACTGGAAATGGTAAAACCGAATATGATGAATGGGTAATTTCGGATGATGCTGCTTATGGGAAAATTCCATTTAAAAAGGTGTTTGCCCGTTCAAGTAATGTAGGAATGTCAAAAGTGATTGTAGACAGTTATGGCGAGCAACCAGAAAAGTATATTGACCATTTGAAGGATTTTGGTTTCTTCGATTCTACAGGAATTAAACTACTAGGAGAACCTAAATCTACTATTTACCAGCCAGGAGATGACGTGTGGAACATAGCTACCCTGCCATCTATGGCTTATGGGTATTCTTTAAGAGTTACTGCACTACAAATGGCAGCTTTTTATAATGCTATTGCTAATCGAGGTAAGCGTATGAAGCCTTGGTTAGTAAAGGAAGTATGGGATAACGCCAAACTAAAGGCCTCATATGGACCTGAAGTGATGCATGAGGAAATATGTAGTGAAAAGAGCATTGATCATGTGTGGGAATTGATGGAAGCGGTCGTAATCAATGGTACCGCAGCAAAAGCTTTTAAAAATATGCCCTTCAGAGTAGCGGGAAAAACAGGAACAGTAAGGAAAAATATTGATGGTAAATATCAAATGAGGTATAGATCTTCATTTGGAGGATTTTTCCCTCTGGAAAATCCAAGATATACCTGTTACATCGTCATTGATGATCCTCAGGGAAAGCGAATAGGAGGGGGGACCGTTGCAGCACCTATTTTTCGTGAAATTGCTGAAGAAATCTATTCTATGGATGTCCAATTAGCAAAAATTAAGGATAAGGAGGAGCCTCAGCCATCTAGTCGTCCCAATATGAGGAAGGTGCATTCTTCTTCAGCAGAGATAGTTTACGCCGAATTAGGAATACCTACTAGTGGTGTTTCTGATACCATTAAATGGATCAAAGCAAAAAATAATGGACACCAACTAAATCTGGAGAAATTTGAGCCTGGAAAGAGAAGAATCCCTGATTTTAGGGGAATGACTGTTCGGGATGCTGTGAATATATTGGAAAACATGGGAGTGAGTGTTGAGTTGCAGGGAGTGGGAAGAGTTAAACAGCAATCTCTTCAACCAGGATATATTATAGGGAAAAATACATCAATAAAGCTATACTCAGGCTAATGATTTTACATGAGTTACTTAATGGTATATCTGTAAAGAAGATCGAAGGTGAGAGTGAGAGTGAGATAAAAAATATTTGTTCAGATTCCAGAAAAGCCCATGAAGATAGTTTGTTTACAGCTATCAGAGGGTCCAAGGTGGATGGACATTCGTTCATTGACGTAGTGCCAGCTAAAGCAATTGTATGTGAGGAGTTGCCTTTGCAATTGAAAAAAGAAACAACATACATTGTTGTGGAAAACAGTCAGATAGCATGGGCCATGCTTTCAGCTAATTACTTTGGGCGACCTGCAAGTGTATTAAAAGTTGTAGGAGTAACAGGTACTAATGGTAAATCTTCTGTGGTAACCTTACTATTTGATTTGTTTACCAGCTTAGGGTTTAAGGTGGGGTTAATCTCAACTATTCGTTACAAAATAGGTAATCGAGAAATTCCTGCTACCCATACTACTCCAGAT
>CBDHFQ010000031.1:0-55183 GCA_965262565.1 Bacteroidia bacterium | reverse complement strand
AGACATGACTATATCTAGATGTACACTAGCTTGAAAGTCTGCTGACTCTCTTTCTTTCCATTTTAATGATCCTCCTGCTACAGCTATATTCAATGCAACATAAGAACCCCTATTGATTCCTCTTGATTTTACTGTTTTCTGGTATCGGCACACATCTACATAAAGCTCTACCTTAGATGCCAGCAGACTGGATAAACACACGATCAACAAAACAAACCCAGAGATATATCTTTTCCAACTTCTAACCTTCACCATAAAATGCACATAAGATTAATATGCTCACTTACTTTGAAATAACATTAAAAATAAGTTTTAGCTTCATATATTACAATTTAATCATCAGTAAATAGATCATTATAGGAATGAATGTTTTTCCGATATACTATTTTCCTCCTATTCCATGGTTTGCACTGGCAGTACGTGAAGAAACTATCTTACTCGATCCTTACCAGTATTATCGCAAACAACATTTTACCACAAGAACCTACATTAAGTCCCCGAATGGAGTTTTACCCCTCATTATACCTGTAGGGAGAAAAGGACAAAAAAAAAGGATCAATGAAAAAACAGCTTCAACTACTGATAGATGGAGAGAAGTTCACTGGAGAAGTGTGCAGCATTCCTACAGAAATTCCGCCTTTTTCGAATACTTCGAATCTCAATTCCAGCATTTTTTTCTTTCAAATGGTTCAAAACTGGTTCCAATACTGAAGAATACGATAGAAGTTAGCCTGGAATGCCTGGGAATTAGAAAGAAGATCTTATTAACGAATGAATTTAAACCGGTTGAGGAATATGAAAATGATTACAGAGAGGTTTTTATCCCCCAGCAAAATCAGATACCTGAATGGTTCAATCCTATCCCCTACTACCAAGTATTTGGAGAGTTTGAAGCGGGTCTATCTATAATAGATCTAATTTGTAATGCGGGGCCTGAAGGTAGGAGTATCTTAAATAGATCCATTGATGAAAAAAAATTCTATCAATATTTCAAAAGACATGCTCACAATTAACAAACTTTCTTTCTTACAATTTATCTTCGTATGTACTCAGAATCATATCTATGACATCTACTATACACGAATGTTTCAAAAAGTAGTAAGAATGCTTTCCCCTTCTTTTAGATTCGAAAACATTTTTATCTTTTAAAATGCTTAAATGTTGAGAGGCGACAGCTTGCTCTAGACCCAGTTCCATATAAATTTGGGTTACGTTCATCATTCTACCATCTTTGAGTAGATCAATCATCGCTAGTCTTACCGGGTGAGCGATCGCTTTTAGACTGCCGGCAGTTTTCTCAAGCATAGCCTTGTCAATATTAGTTGTAGATAACTGCATTAGGCTTATTTAGTAATTAGTTAAACAAACTCACCGTTAACTTACAAAATTTTAGACATAATGTGATGATATTCGACCAATTTTTTCAACAAAATAGTAATTTTGTTAGACAGTTAGAGGTTATCGTACCAAGATTACATTAAACAGTTTTTAAAAGTGTTGGTTGAAAAAACACAGTGATTAACCATAATAGTATTTTCAAATTCCTTTAATAGACTTTATACATGGGTAGAATTCAGATAGATAGTGTCTCAGATGCAATAGAAGCCATAAAAAATGGGAATATGGTCATTGTGGTGGATGATGAGGACAGAGAGAACGAGGGAGACTTCATCATAGCCGCCAGATTTGCAACTCCAGATGTGATAAATTTTATGGCTACTCACGGTAGAGGATTAATATGTGTACCATTGGAAGAAAAAAGATGTGAGACCCTAAATCTTCCTCTAATGCTAGGTAAACGTAGCAGCACTGACCCATTAAAAACAGCTTTTACCGTATCAGTTGACTATTTGAAAGATGGATGTACTACAGGTATTTCTGCTTCGGATAGATCCAAAACAGTACAAGCACTTATTAACCCCCATGTCTCTCCTGAAGATTTTGGTAGACCTGGGCATATCTTTCCTTTGATGGCGCTATCTGGTGGAGTCCTGAGACGTGCAGGACATACCGAAGCAGCTGTAGACCTTACCAGATTAGCAGGTTTAGAGCCTGCAGCTGTCATTGTAGAGATTATGAATGAGGATGGTAGTATGGCAAGGCTTGCTGACTTAAGAAAGGTAGCAGACCGGTTCGGATTAAAACTAATCACCATTCAGGACTTGATTGAATACCGTTTAAATCAGGAATCTTTAATTCAGCAAATTTCATCTACTCATTTGACATACGATTCCTATGATTCCACTAATGTTAGGATCTTTGAATACAATCAAATTAATACAGGAGATATTCATCTAGCACTAGTATGGGGAGAATGGGATATAAATGAACCTATATTAACCAGAGTACACTCAAGTAAAAGCGTAAGTATGGACAGGAGTCAATTCTACGCACAAATGGATAATAGTCTATTAACCGCCATACGAATTATCGAAGAAGCCAAGAAAGGAGTCCTATTATTTATGAATCAATCGAAAGTGGTGAAAAATATTCCCTCCACTTCAAGTACCGTAAAAAAGGACCATTCTATCACTACTTCGGAGGAGATTATTCAAGACAATAGAGATTATGGAGTTGGAGCCCAAATATTGAGGCATTTAGGCGTAAGAAAATTAAAATTGCTCACTAACAATCCTCAAAAAAGAGCGGGAATAGTAGGTTATGGCTTAGAAATAATAGAGTATATAGAATTATGTCCCTTAGAGAAGAAAAAAGTTGTCTAATAAGGCTACTGGTATGAATCAGTCTTTAAAGTTCTCCGATGGTCAAAATGAGAACATTAGTAATGGAGTAAGTAATAAAAAACTATATGCTCACTCAAGTAGTTTTGCAAAAGAAGCAGTTTTTCTTCCGATTACTCTTTTCTCTAAAACTGTATTGAATTAAGAAAGATAGATCTATTGTTTTAATATCCAATACTTGTCGGCACCCATTTTATCTTGGTATTGTTTTACACTTTCTCTATCAACTGCAGAAAATAGGCTTACTCTATACACATGTTTTTCTGATCCTTGCTTAGGTGAAATTAACAAGGGGCTAAATCCTTTTCTTTTAAGATTATCCATATAAGTCTGGGCGGCAACTTTAGATTCGAAACTACCTCCAATTAAATGAAACATTTCTTCATTATTGCCTAATTGACCGTTTGGAGCAGGTGTCCTATTAGACAAATTTTCCTGGTTCTGAGGGACATTTGAGTAAGTTAAAGCTTGCTTGGTATTTGCTGATGCTTGTAACTCTTCAGGATTTCTAACGAGTAAATCTTCAAACGATTCTAAAATCCATCCAGATCTCTTATTCTGCTTCTCTAACATTGCAGCATAAGCTTCTATTTCATTTCTGTCAGAGGTATAATAAGTAGTAACTCTATATTGAACCTCATTCAAGGGAGGCCTTAATACAAAAGCATCAAATCCGGAATTTTGTAACGCTACGGCTTCTTCAACAGCTAAATCGTATGTAGAATAACTACCTGCAATCAAATAATAGGTTGGCCTTGGGCTACCTTGAGGCCCATAATTGGATTGGGTAGGAAAGTCTGCTGTATTAAATTTTTCGGTGTGAATCCATCCAGCATTTTGACCGGCTTTTTTAAGTTGATTTTGGTAAGCTTCAACAGAGTATCGATCTGTAGAATGAAAAATACTGACTCTATATGAATTACCACTGGCGGAGGGCGCTAGAATAGAAGGCATATATCCTTCTTTTTCTAAGCGATCAGCATAGTTTTTTGCGGTTTCATAACTTTGATAGCTTCCTAGAACAAGGAAGTGTTCTTCTTCCGGAGCTAATTGAACAGATTGACCAATAGGCTGAGAAACAGCTAAAAAAGGAAAAATAATTGATCCCAATAAGAACCAATTAAACGCTGGATGAGTTCCAATTAATTTTATCATAGCAACAAACTCTCTATATGCACTTAAAATATATATCCTAAATATTAATTGGCTTATGAAATTGAAAGGTGCTTAAGCGTAAAGATACCTAATTAGAAAGAAAAATGTTTAAAAGGACTCAACTTCTTCTGAATAAACCCAAATAGTTTTATCACCTTTTTGTTTTTCCTGATTCAAATACCTAATCACTTCATCTTTGTTGGCAGACCAAAATATAGAAACTCTATAATTTTCTTCTTCATTTTTAGGTTTGATAATTTTCGCTGATTCACCATTTGCTTTTTTCTTTTTGACGAAAGACTCTGCAGCACTCAGGGAACTATAACTACCAGCTATGACATAATAATAAACCGTAGAACTTTCAGGAGAAAGTTGGTCTAGCCCTCTGGATGTAAATTCCTCAGCAGGATTGATTTCAGCGGTATTTTCTTGATTAACTCCCCTGGGAACACCTTGCTGACGAGCTTCTAATCCTCTACTTGTCGCGACAGTTTTATCCGAGTTTACTTCCGGTGATCTTGTATTTTCAATTGGTTGAGTGTTTTGAGCAATAAACTTATCTGAGTTTATCATTTGATCAGAAGAGGATTCATTTTCAATTTGATCCTGATACTCTGTAATTACAGGCTCTTCTTCATTGCCCACCTGAAGTTGGTCGGTATTAGCGGTAATTTCTTCCAGAGACTGATCTACTGATACATTATCTGTTTGAGAAGCAGCGTCATTTTTGACCATCATTGAGTCAATATCATTTTCAGGCCTGTTGAGTAATGTTAATACGGTAAGAGTTAAAAAACTGAGAATTAGGACGGACGATTTCCAATTCAATTTTTCCTGGGTAGAATATGACTTTGAATGTTTTGAATCTAGCATTTCCACTTCTTTATCGAGTGATTCCATTTCAGATGGTAATTTTTTCTGAAATGATACGGGCTGTAGACCGAAAAACTCATGAGCAAAAATATCCTTATCATCCGACACTCTTTGAAATATCAAATCCCCTTTCCAATTACGGATAAGAGTTCCAATCTGATCTATGTGATATTTCCCTTTTCTGTCTAGCGCATCTACAATTACTTCTGAAATATTAAAAACAATCATTTCAGCCTCAGAGAATTCCATGTGTATATTCTCCGTAAAATATCGGGTAAGAATAACATCTTCTCTCACATGTGGCTGAAACTCCAAATCAATCATAGGAGGTCGTACCTCTGTAATGTGTTCTTCTACTTCCGCAGCGCGATAAATTTTACTGAATGTACCAACATTTGGAATAGCAAAAGCATCCAATTCTCTAAAAGCGCTCCGCAAATATAAATCAATATTCTTCCGCATTTCTCCTATTTTTTAACTTTCGGAGTTTACATATATTGATAACGATTTTTTTTTTGTTTTATAACGTTTTTTAACAAAAATAATTGAAATATTTAAAAAACGAAGGTAATTCCTACGCTGAAATCAATAGGTCGCTCCACGTAATTATGCCAACGCTCAAAGTTTCCACTTAGTAAATTACGAATATTACCATAAACCGAAAATTGGTCAGTAATTCGATAATCTCCTGTAAGGCTAATATTAGCAAAAGGATTCCTTTCAACAAGTTCACCATCAGCATCTATCGTTACTTTTGTAGGCCCATAAATGTTTACTTCAGCCTTTGCTACCAGTTTTTCGTTCCATAGGTATTCTCCGAACACATCAACTCTCACTGGGGTAGCATGAAAATATCTTTCGAACGTTTCGGTATCGTAAACATTTATAGTGGCAGCTGCTCCAGCTCGAATATCAGAATTCAAATCGTAATTTACTTCTGCATAAATTCCAAATATCTGAGTTAAGGAATCATATGAAGGTTGAAGAAAAAATCCATCAAACGGAATAGTGTACACAAGAGCTTGTTCAACTCTTTTGTAGTAAACGCGAGCAGAATAATCGAATACATCAGTTAAATTTCCTTGTATCCCACCATAAACACTCCATTTCTCGATTGTAGGAAGAATAGAAACGTCCGTTGCCAGATAAGGATTTTCAACAATCATTTCAGAATAAGGATTGTAATCTATTCCTCCACCTGCACCCACAATAATAACCAAATCATCTCCGAATAAGGCATATCCTAATTCTACCTGAGGAGCCACATTTGTTTCACTATCAAAATCTATATCATTGTTATAAAAATCGAATCTAAACCCGGCTTTAACTCTTAAATCCTCTGTTTGATAATGAAATGCTGGCGCTAAAGAAATAAATCCTCTGTTTTGAATTAAATCAGCGATTCTACCTCTGGTATAAATAAATTCAGTAACGAGCCCCAGGGCTGATTCAGGAGAAAAATTAACCTTCAGCTGTGGATCGACAGTGAAGTGAAATTCTTCATTTGTCCTTCTATCATTATACACCTGAAATCCAATTCCACCTTTATAACTAAATGGTAAATCTAATCCTGGCGTACTTTCGATTTCAGCCTTAATGTTCACATTCGTATACGTCATTTTCAATGCTTCCTCTCTTTCCATTTCGGTGGCTCTTGGAATTGTATCGGCAAAATTGAAATAAGTGGTGTTAAAAACATTGAATTTAGCAGAAATAATATGCTGATCGGTGAAATACCTTCCATGAATATTCCCTTCATTTTCTCTGAAACGTCTTAATTCTACCTTATCATTATGAGCAGAAAAATGAGAAAACCCGATTCCATAATCAAAAACGGTGTTCCGGCTTTGGTTCCAAACTGCTTTAAATAAAGGTGTTAAGAATCTTCCAATACCAAGCTTTATATATCCTTCTTTATTATTTGCCGCAGCATTTGATTCAAAAGGTTCCGCTTGTGGAGAAACGGGTTGAAAATCTGTATCAATGAAGTAGTCTCTTGACTGATAATTTAGATTAGCTCCAGCTGGAGGTTCCACCTGTTGAGAAGGAGTATTTTGTACAGGTTTATCTTTATCAATAGATTCCAAAATCCTATCATTGACTAAGACCAAAGAATCTTTTCCCTGGAGTGGATCAGTCTGAGTCAAGCCCGAAAAAGGGAAGACCACCAGACTAATGATAAGAAAAATTATGGGATTCCTGATTAACATGGATGCTTGCAATTTATTCTCGTCCTCCTGAATTATTGTTAACATTTTGTCTTTTGAGTTCTTCTTCAGCTTCAATCTCTTCCAGACGCCTTTTTGCTGTCTCGTATACATCTGGAAAATTATCCCTCGTCTGATCTACAAGGCTTTGAAGTGTTCCTTTTGCTTGAAAAATTTCGCCTAGCTCGTAATTTGCTTCAGCTACGACCAAAAATGTTCTGGCTTTCCAATAGTTATAACTCGGATAATTATTTTTCATGTAAACGCCTGCTTCATAGGCATCATCAAATCTACCTTGATCGAATAATATCTGAGTTATGTAATATTGACTTTGAGCAGCGCTCTCATTATTGAATTCTCGTTCAATATCTGCAAAGGATTGTCTGGCTCTCTCCAGGTTCCCTAAATTATAATAAGAAGTACCTATTTGCAAACGAGCCTGAGTTCTGGAATTTTCCGACACTTCCGGATCTGTAGCAATAAGTTCTAGCACCTCTATCGCGCCTCTATTGTTATTCATGGCTTTAAAGCTTTCTGCCATACCAAATTTTGCTTCAGTACGAGTTTGAGTATTCTGAGCTTGATTATCTAATTGTCGGTATAAATTCAAACTTTCATTAAACTCATTTTGATCAAAGTGAAGTTGGGCCGCTTCTAATAATGCAACCTCTGTAAATTCATTTGAAACAGTACCATTATATACTTGTTGATAATCGGAGTAGGCGTTATTTAGTTCTCCAAGCTGTTTATATGATCTTGCTCGGAAAAGAAGTGCCTCCTGGTAATTGGGGCCATTTTTAAAATCTCTAATATAAGCGGATAACTGACTGATAGCCGAAGTATAATTTCCATTAAAAAATCGATCCCTTCCAGTATTAAAGGTAAGCTCTGCTAGCCCTTCATCAAGGTCCGGGTTCCTCCTTCTGTAGGAACGCAGAATGCGATCAAATTCCGCTGGAGGTAAAAGAGCAGATAAATTATCAAGGGCTACCTGACTATTAATTCTATCAGATGGATATTCCTCAAGTACCTTTTTAAAGTAATTGACTGCAGCAGATTGATTACCAGAATTGTATGCAGAAAGTGCCAAGCGGTTATAAGCACTGGCTGCCAGAGGACTCCTGGGATACTCTCTGATCAGTTGTTGTGCGTATTGAGCAGCAGCTCTATAGTCATTCAGAGAAGTTCCGTATATCTCCGAAACACGACTTAGTGCATCATCTCTCAATTCTGAATTGCGATATTGATCGATTAATTTTCTAAAAGATCCGATGGATGATTGATATCTTCTTTGCCTTGCCTGGGACTCTCCTGTTTGAAAATAGGCATAATCCTGAAATCCATAATTTAGAGAAATTACCTGATTATAATACCCTTCAGCCCTATCATACTGCTTCATTAAGAAAAGACCATCTCCTGCTCTGAGAAATGCATCGACAAAAGGCCTTTTAGGAGCCCTGTTACCAGCTTTCTTAATAAATTGATCAAAAAACTGAACAGCTAGATTGTAATTTTGCTCCTTAAAATATGTCCATGCAATCCCATAATCAGCTAATGGAGCATATGAATGCGAAGGAGCTCCGGGAATTCTTGTAAAAGTATTAAATGCGTTTCTAGATTGATCAAATTGCCCTTGCCTGAACAAGGACTCTGCCATCCAATATTGAGCGGAAAGGGTCAACTCCTGGTCTGCATTAATATTGACAGCTTTCTGAAAGAACATATCAGCCTGGGAAAGATCTTTTTGATTGAACAGGTCAAGTCCTCTATAGTAACAGGCCTTTTGATAAGCAATTCTGGCTCTGGGATCAGTTAAATTACCACTTTGCTCAAAATATTGAATGGCTTCTTCATAGTTCTTGGAATAAAAGAGGATTTCTCCTATTAATGATTGGGCTTCCTGATAATGAACAAAGTTTGGATACAGATTCCTATTCGTCAATTGTTGCAAAGCTGTTAAAGCTTCGCCATAATCTCTGGTAGCAAAAGCAACTTTGGCATATTGGAACAATGCATCTTCCTGTAACTCACTGTAAGCATTTCGTCCAAAAGCTTGAGATGACTTATAAAAGGCAAATTTCGCACTTTCAGGATCGTTTACGTTTAGGAAGCAAAAGCCCAGGTAATAAGCTGCAACCTGAGAAAGTGAATCATCAGTCGTCAGCACTCTCTGGAGAACAGGGATTGCCTGTTCAAATTGTTGTAATTTATAATGAGCGAATCCATATCTAAAATCACTTGTTCGATCCAATCCATTGGCTGAGCGTTCATAGGACTGAAAGTACTCAATAGCCGTAGGAAAATTATTCTGTTCGTAACTTGCATTAGCAGCTATAGCAAATACTTCAGCATCCTTCCTTCTCCTTCTTCCATCGAGGGCCAAGGTTTGTGCCAGATTGTATAACTCTTCATAATACCTCAACTGCAACATACAATAGGCTAGATAGACCCTAATATCTTCGCCATATTTCTCCGAATCCTGTAATTCTTTTAACTGGAAATAGGCTCTGTCATATTGCGCTTGATCATATAATAAGATAGCATAATAATATTGAGCTTCTTCTTGAAATTCAGAAGGCTTTTCGCTGGCATTAGCCAGATAACGTTCAGCTTTACTGATGGCCTGGGGATCACTTTCGGATAATTTGTAGTAACAATATCCCAGGTAAAATGTTAATTCTTCCTGTTTTGCCCTTGGAAGACTAAAACTATCGTAAGCAGTTTGAAGAAGGCTTATGGCTTCTCTATATGAATCCTGCTCAAAATAAAACTTTCCCAGAGTATATCGAGCTAATTCTGATTTAGTATTTTCAGGATAGAGCTGAATAAATTCTTTTAATAAAATGACAGCATCATCCCTTTGAAGTAAATAAGCCGATGAAGCCCTGATAAACAAAGCATTAGCATGGACATCATTATTTCTATTCCCCCTTAGTTCTTTCTCTGCCTCGAGAAACGCTTCAACTTTTTGCTGTGAAGCAGCATATGCTTCTTTTTCATAAAGCTCTACGGCTTCTTCGTAAAGTGCTAAATAAGTTTGGTAAGGGGAAATCTGTCCACATACCAAAGATCCGGAAAAAATAATAGATAAAAGTAAAAGAGCAGTTTCGCGTTTCATTATGAGCTTATTTAAGGGATCTTCTTCTGCAATTTAACATTAATCAGATTATACGGAAATAGCTGAAAATAAATTAATTCAACAGCCTAAAATACTAACATTCATCTGGTTTATTGCATTGGTGTTACAAATGAAGTGCCAGAAAAAGATTTACATAGCTTTGGCTAATTGCTTCGCAAAATATGAAATAATCACATCAGCGCCAGCCCTTTTTATAGAGAGCATAGCTTCAAACATAGCAGCCGTTTCTTCTAACCAATTATTCTGAGCTGCAGCTTTGATCATAGCATATTCACCACTCACTTGATAAGCAACAATAGGAAGTTGTGTGTGTTGCTTCAGTAATGAAATAACATCTAAATATGGTAAAGCTGGCTTAACCATTAAAAAGTCTGCCCCTTCTTCCTCGTCTAAAAAGCCTTCTCTTAAAGCTTCTTTTTGGTTGGCCGGATCCATTTGGTAAGTTTTTTTATCTCCGGATTTAGGAGCAGAATCAAGCGCATCTCTGAAAGGACCGTAAAAGGCACTTGCGTATTTAGCCGTATACGACATTATTCCCACTTGAGAAAATCCAGCATCATCCAGGCAAGTTCTAATTACTCCCACACGACCATCCATCATATCAGAAGGACCGATAATATCAGCTCCTGCCTGAGCCTGAGCTACTGCCATATTCGCCAAAATAGGAAGAGTTTCATCGTTCAGAATCTCTCCATCTCTTACCAATCCATCATGTCCATCAGAACTATATGGGTCCATAGCCACATCTGTAATTATGCACACCTCAGGGAACCTCTCTTTAATGGATCTTATGCATTTAAGATAAAAATGCTCTTCCTGATAACTTACACTGGCCGTAGGATCTTTATCCTCTTCCGGTACCACAGGGAAAAGAATCACATTTTGAATCCCTAAGGATAAACACTCTTCTATATCCTGAAGGATCAAATCTGTACTTAAGCGAAATATTCCAGGCATAGAGGACACTGGAATTTTCAATAATTGACCTGGAAGTACAAAATAAGGGTAAATAATCTTTTCTAAAGAGAGAGAATGCTCTGATACCATTCCACGAATAGCACGAGAGCGGCGGTTTCTTCTGGGTCTGATATTCATAAATTAAACAAAGGCATGTTCCTATGCCGAGGAAAAACAAGAATTACATTATTCTTCTGGTGTAGCTTCCAGTTCCGATCCTGGCGCCTCGTATGCATCGGGACTTAGTATCTGTGTAGGTTGTTCAATATACTGGGAACCTTCCTCAATACTTCTTCTCATTCTCAATTGTTGTTCTGTGGAGCTGGAAGTACCTACTACATTAGCTGTGAATGCTATAATCGCCAGTGCACCTGCTAACCACCAGGTAAGCTTCTCAATATATTCACTACTTCTTCTTGCTCCCAACATTTGTGCAGCTCCAGACGCACCAAATGTAGAAGATAAGCCACCTCCTTTACTATTTTGTATTACTACAATTAAAATAAGGGCAATAGCTATAAGGACTGACAACACAGATAAAAAACCAATTAGAAAAGACATTAGTAATTACTTATTTTTTCAATTTGATCCGCAAAGTACATGTTTTTTTCGGGAAATAACAAGCTAAGTTTTTCATAAATTCTCACAGCTTCAGAATAATTCCCTTGCCTAACATGCAATTTAGCAAGGGTTTCACTTACTATCTCATCATTTTCTTCTACACTTGCCATAGCACCAGGATCAGGTTTCCCATTTTCATCTTCTCCTTCTGGCCGAAAATTTTTAAGGGAAGAAATATGCCGCAAGAAATTATCGATCTCCCTTTCCTTCAACACTTCTTTTTGAGAACGATGAACAATAGTTTGTTTTATTTGATTCCTTATCTCCTCTACCAGATAAAGGTATTGCCAGCTTAGTTCTTTAATGTCAAAATTTAACAATGGAAAAGAAGCCACCTGATCCTCCTCAGAAATGACTGTAAATAAGCCTTCGATTTGTGGCTCATATTCAGAAAACCATTCTGGATCAATAATGGAAAAAAGGTCCATTTTACCGGGAATTAGTGCTGGAGCTTTCTCTCTCTCGGAACCCTCATTAGCAGTGGGTTCATCATTTGACGAATCTACAGAAAACTGATCAATTTGTACATATTTTTGCAAAAGGATTCTATTTGGTGCGTAGGTACTTGCCGAAAACAAATCAATTTTACTTCCCGAATATTTTGCTTTTACGTAATGGGGAATAACAAAGAAAGGATATTGAACCCGAACTTCATCTACCAAACGCATCTCAGTTTGTGACAGAGATGACTTATCAACAATCCAGTAAAGATCTACTACTTTTTTTAAATCGTCTTCCCTCATTTATTCTGCCCATTAATTTCTATTACCAGTCTCCCAGAGATTTTGTAAAAATATCCTGAATAAGCTGTTCGTTGACCTCTTGATATAATTCTTCTTCCAGGCTTACAAAATCTTCATCAGCATCAAAATCTATGAACTTACTAAAACTCTGTTCCCAACTTTCCTCTGGTACAACCGTATTTTCATAACTCACTCTAACTCCGATAGTCAGTCTACTTTGAGCCGCCCTTTCATCTCCGGTAATCGCTACGGGAGTTACTGCATAATTTGTTATTGTACCAGATAAAATCACATCTGCATCTCCATTGGTAACTTTCAACCTCGACTGAGAAATAAATTGATCCTGAAGACCCTCTGTAAATACTTGTGCCAACTCAGGAACTATAATGGGAGCTTGATTTCCAAATAATTCTATGGATATAGATTCCAGATTACTGGTTACACTTCCTTTTGGTACACCTGTAAAATTAAATCCCACAGAACACCCGATGCCGAGGAGCATTGTATAAGTGCTGATAAATAGTAGTTTATATCTGATAAGGTGAAATTTCATCTGACCCTTGTACTTCTTAATCAATATCGTAATTTTTTATCTTCCGGTATAATGTCCTCTCAGAGATACCTAGTTCAGAGGCAGCTTTCTTTCGATTATTGTGGTGTTTGTTTAATGCTTTTACAATCAGCTCTTTTTCCTTTTTTTCGAGGGATAAGGATTCTTCTAACAGTGGCTGAGCAGGTTTATTAGGTTGTATGTTATGATTAAATTCTCCATTAGGAATGCCTTCTGCGTAATAAGAAGGATAGGATCCTACAGGAGCAGTCTCATACTCTCGAGTTTTCATTCCTAATAAAATCATCTTCTTCAAATCGGATACTTCTTTCCCTAAATCGTAGATGAGCTTGTATAACATATCTAACTCTTTCCTGCTAACTCCATCGCTTTCTCCATTTAAATACTCATCCTCCTCATTTGGAAAAGGAATCACACTAGGCAAATAGCTTTCTTGTATCAGAAGATTTTTCTTAAGCACATTTGCAGATACTTCTTCGCCTTTTACCAGCAGGGTTAATTTTTCTACCAGATTCCTAAGTTCCCTCACATTTCCGGGCCACCGATACTTATAAAGCATAGGGACAGCCTCAGTAGATAATTCTATCGCATCTCTTTTATATTTATCTGCAAACTCATGAGCAAAATAGTTAAATAAAAGCTCAATATCTTCTCCTCTATCCCTCAGTGGAGGTACATTGATAGAAACGGTATTTAATCTAAAATAAAGATCTTCCCTAAATCGATCCTTTCGAATCATGTCCACAAGGTTCTTATTAGTGGCAGCAATAATTCTCACATCTGCGTTTTTCACTTTAGAAGAACCTACACGTAAATATTCCCCATTTTCTATCAACCTGAGAAGTCTGGCTTGGGTAGCCATAGGCATCTCCCCTATTTCATCGAGAAAAATGCTCCCCTCTTCTGCTTCTTCAAAATACCCTTTCCTAGATTCATAAGCCGAAGTAAAAGCCCCTCTTTCATGGCCAAATAATTCTGAATCCAGGGTACCTTCTGGGATAGCACCTGTATTAATGGCAATTAACTGGCGGTGTTTACGTTTGCTGTTATCGTGAATAATTCTTGAAAAAACATCTTTTCCAGTTCCATTTTCCCCGTATATTAATACAGCAACATCCGTAGGAGCAACTTGTAAAGCAACTTCCACAGCAGAATTAATTTCCCGGCAGTTTCCCACTATACCGTATCGCTGCTTAATTTGTCTGATTGTCATTAGAATTTTTCTCTAAATAGTTAGTACATCGTAAAACCAGAACAAGAATTTACATCACTACCCCTTTGAGGGTAGCACTCGTAGCTCCGGTAATTCGAACATGTACATAATCTCCAGGCTGGACATGCTCTACTTTAGGAAATACGACCATATTATTTTGATCTGTACGCCCACAAAAATCTAGTGAAGAACGCTTGGAATCCCCTTCTATCAGGACCTCATGAATTTTTCCTACCTGAGAATGATTAAATTGGAGTGACAACTCTTTTTGTAGGGCAATCACTTCGGCTAACCTGCTTTTCTTGATTGCCAAAGGAATATCATCCTCTAGCTTTTTAGCCGCAGCAGTCCCGGGACGTTCGGAATAGGCAAACATAAAGGATTGAGAAAAACCTGCATACTTCATCATTTCGATTGTTTGAAGATGATCCTCTTCTGTTTCTGTACAAAATCCTGTGATAATATCTGAAGAAATGGCACAGTTGGGTAAAATAGTCCTTATTCGATCTACTTTTTCTTTATACCATGCTGCAGAGTATCCTCTATTCATTAAAGATAATATCCTCGAACTTCCTGACTGTAAGGGTAAATGAATATATTTGCAAATATTAGGGAAAGCTGCCATTGTATACAGAACATCATCTGTAATATCTTTGGGGTGGCTGGTGGAAAATCGAATTCTGACATTAGGAACGGCTTCAGCTACCATCGCTAACAAGCCTGCAAATCTCACAACCTCTACAGAAGTTCCTTTCTTTATTTCTTTTTCAATTTGTGCTTTTCCTTTTAAATCTGTCCTGGGGGACCATGTGTAGGAATCCACATTTTGACCCAACAAAGTAACCTCCTTATAACTTTGCCTTTCCAACTCTTTTACTTCTCTCACAATAGAATAGGGATCTCTACTTCTCTCTCGCCCTCTGGTAAAAGGAACCACACAAAAACTACACATATTATCGCACCCTCTCATAATAGTTACAAAGGAGGTAACCCCATTACTGTTAAGGCGAACGGGAGAAATATCTGCATAAGTTTCTTCTCGGGACAATAGGACATTCACCGCTTTTTGTCCACCATCTACATCGGCAATCAAGGTAGGTAAATCTCGGTACGCATCCGGACCCACCACCATATCCACCAATTGAGATTCTTCCAGCAATGTTGCCTTAAGCCGTTCGGCCATACATCCTAAAATTCCAATCAACAAATTGGGTTGGCGTTCCTTTCTTTTTCGAAAATGTCGCAGTCTATTCCATACCTTAGTTTCAGCATTTTCTCTGATGCTACAGGTATTAATAAAAATTAAATCTGCCTCATCTACATTTGAAGTAAATCCATAATTCATTTCCTTCAGTTTGGATGCTACTATTTCCGTATCGGAAAAATTCATCTGGCATCCATAAGTTTCAATGTAAGCTAACTTTCCCGTCCCAGCCTTAAAAGAAACTCCCTCATATACCTGACCTTGCTGAGATTCATCAATTTTTGTTACCAAAGATTCAGGTGTAAAAACTTTCTGCGTTATCTTATCTCGCATATGGATTAAAAATTATCCTGCAAATATACGCAAAAAGAATAATGAAGTGACATTTTGTCAGGAATAATCTACAAATTTATACTTTGACTTATCGAATGACAGTTACAGTCCCATTTCTGCGATAGATCACATTATTTTCTCCCAGAGCTTCAACAAGATATACATAAACCCCTTCCGGGACTTCAACTCCATTATAAGTGCCATCCCATGGATTTTCTGGATTGTTGGAAGAAAAAATTTCAATACCCCATCTACTAAATATCTTCACAGAGACTGCACTCATTCCTTGATAACCAATTACAAAGTGGGAGTTTACTTCATCCCCATTAGGAGAAAATGCATTGGGAATAAATAATCTCACATTATCTACTTCTAAGAACCTACTAAAAGTGTCCGCACATCCAAATTCAGTAGCTGCGATGAGCTGGATTTGATAATCATCTGCTTTTGGGAAAGTAAAGTTGGGAGTCCGTCCTTCTAGTTCTATGTTCAAAGGGGAAATAATCCATCGAAATTGTGTCGCATTCTCTGAATTATTTATGAATTGGGTAGTGAAAGGGGCATAAGCTCCCAAGGTATCTAAGCTAAAGTCAGCTCTTGGAATCAGGTCTTCAGGTTCTATTAAGATAGAAGCTATACTACCCTCACATTCTCCAAGAAAGCTTTGTACCGTATATATCGTTGCTTCAGTTGGGGAAACATTTAATACATCCCCTTCATCTCCAGTGCTCCAGAGATAACGATTTCCTCCTGTTGCACGTAGGCTGACTCTCCCATTCTGGCAAACAGAACCCTCTTCATCCACATTAGTCACAGGTGGATCTACTACTTCTACAAATACGGAATCCATTATGGTACATCCATTTTCCGCTGTTGCCATCACAGTGAATAAGGTACTTTCAAGCAAATTAGTGATGGTAGGATTGGGAACACTGGCATCATCTAATAGGACAGCTGGCGACCACTGATAGGAAGTGTTTGGAGGGCCAGACACATTAATTGTGGCAGAAGAAGATTCACATATCTGCATATTAGTGCCAATTTCTAAGGATAGTGAGCCCCTTACATTAACTTCTACCTCGTCTTGGGCGACACACCCATTTTCATTTTCAACAGAAACTGTATACACAGTAGAGGATAGTGGAGAAGCAACAGGATTGGGGATAGATGCATTTGATAAGCCTTCTGCGGGTGCCCAGCTGAAAGTTCCCACAGCTTGAGCATTTAATGCTACAGAAGCTCCCTCACAAATCAGTTGGTCTTCTCCGGCATCTACTTCGGGAATACCGTAAATCTGAATCTGTCGGAATACAGTATCGGAAATATTACAACTCGTCGAATCTATCATAATCATTTGCACTTCATACAAACCTGGAGAGGTATAAGTATGTGCAGGTGATTCTTCATCGCTTTGATCAGAGCCGTCTCCAAAGTCCCAAATGTAGTTGGTAAAATCTACATCTCCGTTCTCGCTAGCATTTTCAAAAGTAACAGTATATGGAGCACATCCTCCTTCTCCTTCTGGAATAAGCTGACTCAAAGAATCAAAGGCAGAGAATGCAGCTTCTATTCCCGCTAAATCAAAATCCATTCTAAAAATGGCCAGATTACAATTGTCCCCTAACCTTTCCGGTCCGAAAGCACCAGGAGTGGTAGGAAAAGAAGGTGTCGTTAAACAACCAGCACAGACCGAGTGATATACCACCCCATTTTTATCAAATCTACTTGTTCCTCCATCTACATGTTCTCCGGTTCCGCTATCTGGATTTGTATCTATACCACCTAGATAAGATCCATAAAGTACATCCTGAGCATCTTTTGAAAAAACAATCGTATACAAATCACTTCCATCCGTTTGCCGTTGAATAGCATCTGCTGAAAGGGGCATATTATTCACATTACCTGCATCTCCAAATCCAGAATTTGTCTTCCCCCCCCACCCAGTTACATATACATTTTCACAAATGTCCACCAAAAAAGCTGTAGGTGAAATATTTATTTTTAAGGCATTAGGAGTTCCAAAGGTAGTAGCATACAAAATTTCATTTAAAGCAGGGGTTAATTTCACAATAAATTGCGGAGCATTTTGATCTACATACACCGCTCCAGTAGCAGGATTTACCACAGGGAAATTCCCCAGTGTCTGCCCCGATAAATAAACATTTCCGAATCGATCGGTATCGATTAGAAAAGACTGATCATAATCTGCTGTTCCTAAAAAATTCCCTGCAATTAATGCAGAGCCATCCTCTTCCACTTCAGCTACAAATCCATCGGACATACCGCCCATAAAAGTATTGCTTAATCCTGGAGGACCAGAACCCTGAGAAATTGGCCGAGAAGGAAAAGCCATGGTAGGACTCGAACTACCTCCGGTAATGTAGATATGCTGGTTCTCGGAAAGCTTTAATCCATATGCCGCATCATCTCCAGCTCCTCCTAAATAACTGGCCCATATAAGTCTGGACAAATCGCTGCTCACTTTAAACACGCAAGCTTCCTGTTCACCGCGAATTTGCTGTTGAAAGGCACTACCGGTAACCGGAAAATTATTTGAAAATGTACAGGAAGCGATATATGCTTCATCTGCTTGATTGATGATGATTTCACCTCTTGCATCATCGCCATAATTGTATTTTAGCTTTGTCGATGAAGAAAAGCTGGTATTTCCATTTACTCCATCATCCTCTGACCCACCGATAAAAGTAGATCCTATCAATGAAGTGCCATCTGCAGCCAATTTTATCACACAAATATCATATCCTCCAGCCAACGCAGCTTGGAAAGCATTATTTGTCACGGGAAAATCTTCTGAGTTAGTCCTGCCAAAGATCCATAATTCATTATTTTCATTTACAATCAAACTATGAGGTTGATCATTTAGGACTCCTCCTATGTAAGTAGAATAAATCATTTGAGTACCGGTCGGATTGAACTTTGTAATGGTCATATCTGTCAACCCTCCCTTATAAGTCGTTTGAAATGCTCCAGGTGTCGTAGGAAATGTCAAATCAGTAGCAGTAGGTCCATCTTTATACACTACCCCTCCTGCATAAGCATTACCTGCATTATCAAACGTAGCTGTAAATCCCCAATTATCTGCCATAGAAGCTGTATGGGTGGAAAAAGTTAAGGTGGGATCAATAATTAGGGGAAGGGTTTGGTTATATCCTTTGGGAAATAAGTACGTTAACACTTCCCCATCCAAATGGTATTCACATGGAACTACCACCTTTCTATCCTGAATATATTGATATGCAAAGGGAGGAGATTCCTTCAACACACCTATCTGTGTTTTGAGATGCAAAGTTCCCTCCGAGAGATACATAGAATCAGCTCCCAAAAATGCTATTTCAATTTGGGATGGAGAAATTCCACTCTCTACATGATATTCAATCTTTAATTGCTGCTCCACACCGAAAATGTGCATATCAATTCCCGGATACAAATCTTCATAGCTGAGTTTTTTAAAGACTGGTACCTTACTTGCCCATTGCTGGGGATCATTTCCAATAAAATAATTGTGATAGTAAGGCTCTATATGTGATGGAATAACTTCGGCAGATAATGTTGAATGAAGAAATTTGGTCTTAACAATATGGTGGAGCACAGAAGTATCGGGATTCATTCCCATATAGGATACTTGCTGAAAAGGATGAGTGATGGGTCCTTGTTGAAAGTGATAGGTAAATCCATCTGATTCAAATAGAATTTCTCCTTTATTAATATTTGCTAAATAAAGAATTTCTTCATTCCATTGTCCAATGTTTTGGATAAATGGAATTCCCCCCTTAATTAGAGTTGAAGTTGCCATCCAAGGAGCTGTATCTTCGTCTCCTTGTAGAAAGGATGAATGTTGGAATAGGAGTAAAAAGATGAAAAAATATATAGTAATGTGTAGCTTCATATGGATAGAGCTGGGGCGATGTATTTCGTTTATACTATATACAAACGAACAAACACTATACCTAAGACAAATTTATAGATCAATATTTCTAGTTTACATGGTGAAAAGACAATTGAATTAAAAAAAGTAACCAAAAAAATATGAAAGTAAGTTATTGGGAAGAGAGTAGTTTTTACAGACCAGTAGATGCTTTGATTGTGGGAAGTGGAATTGTGGGACTTCAAGCAGCCATCCATTTAAAGAAAAAAAGAAAAGACTGGGATATTCTCATCTGCGAAAGAGGTTCTATTCCTTCAGGTGCGAGTACCAGAAATGCAGGATTTGGATGCCTGGGGTCTCCCTCTGAGTTGCTAGCTGATCTGGAAGAACATGGAGAGCAGCAGGTATGGGATCTAGTGGCTGCCAGGCATGAAGGCCTGGAAAAATTGTGTGAACAATTTGATAAAGAAGATATGGAGTGGGAACAACATGGTGGTTATGAATTATTTACCAGTGAAAACAGCCAAAGCTTACATGATGTTCAAGAAGCAATTCCCTCTCTTAATGAGCAAATGAATAAAATTACGGGTAATCCAAATTACTTTCAGATCTCTGATTCTCCTCACCCATTTTCAAATGGCCAGAAGCTCATTAATATCCCTTCTGAAGCACAGCTTCATCCGGGAAAGTTAATGCTGAGTCTGGTCGAGCAAGCACAACATTTGGGAATCAGATTTTTATCTCAATGGAAAATAGAACATATCGAAACTGATCCGGACCATATCAGAGTTTATTCGGATGCAGACATGCCTTTAACTACTAAGCATTTACTCTTAGCCACTAACGGATTTACGCATCAACTTTTCCCTCAATTGCCGGTGTTTCCCGCTAGAAATCAGGTATTGCTCACCTCCCCTATCCCAGACCTTCCCATAAAAGGATGTTTTCATTTTGACAGAGGCTATATTTATTTTAGAAATGTAGGAAATAGGGTACTCATAGGAGGAGCAAGAAATCGCGCTCCTGAAGAAGAACAAACTGATGAGGCCGGTACTACTGAAGAAATCACAAATGCGTTAAAAGAAATGGTTCATGAAGTCATTCTTCCCAATAAGAATGTGCGATACACACATGAATGGAGTGGGATATTGGGGCTTGGTGAGAGTAAATTTCCCATTTTGGAGGAAATCACTCCCAATGTCTTCGCTGCAGTAAGACTTGGTGGGATGGGTGTTGCCTTAGGTAGTTGGCTCGGAGAAAAAGCAGCAGATTTGGTTTTAAAAGAATAATTGTAGTCCTCATTTTTCGACTCATGTAAAATCTGAAAGTTCGTTAGAATAATGAACAAAAGATAACTGATTACGTTGTTATGAGAACTTTTTATAGATTAGTTAGAAAGGGATAGGATTGATATGGCAGAAAAAGGAAGAAATCAGACAGTTATCACTAATAGAAAAGCCAGGCATAATTACCATATTCTGGAAGAATTTACGGCTGGTCTTTCATTAACAGGTACAGAAGTCAAATCTTTAAGAGATGGAAAAGCAAATCTACAAGAAGCCTATTGTTTTGTAGATCATGGAGAGGTATTCATCAAAAATATGCATATTAGTGAATACGCTCAGGGAAGCTATAATAATCACGAACCCAACAGACAGAGAAAATTATTGTTGAAAAAAAGGGAGATTGCAAAAATTAATAAACAATTGGACCAAAAAGGGCTGACGCTTATACCATTAAAGATTTTTTTTAATGGTCGTAATTACGCAAAAATGAATATTGGAATTGCAAAAGGAAAGAAATTGTACGACAAGCGTGAGGATCTGAAAAGTAAAGATACGAAAAGGGAATTGGATCGGGCATTAAAGAATTATTAATATGGATTTGTTACTACCTAATTCCTTCATGCTGATTATAGTTATTTCTCTCACACTTTTGAGCATAGGTATAGGAGTATATAGAAATCGCGCTTTTCGAAAAAAAGAAGATCAATTTGGAAAACTGGCCAATTCTCTGGGATTAAAATTGGCTTTCACACAACCTCAACAATTTACCTTCTATGGAGATTATCGAAATTACCCAGTCAGGATAGAGCCTCTCGCATTGGAACAAGCAGATCGCAAAAAAGGGAAACTATGGAGTACGAAAATTACGCTACCGATGATCAATCCAAATTTGAAAATCCTACGTGTTTCCAAAGCCTCCGCCTTGTATTCTGCATTTAATGACTACATGCCTTACAGAGATCTTCAAAAAATCAGTCATCAAATTGCTCCCTGGATAGATATTCATACAAACGACCCTCTATTTAGTCACATTGTATTAAGTGATGATATAAAAATGGATTTAGTCGTAAATCTCAAATCTGTAGATTCCGGTATCATTTACATCATGGGAGACGAACTAGGTGCTATTTTACCTTTTCTTATCAGGGAAGATGCGGACTCCCCTAAAGTGGCTAACATCCTTGATGTATTATGTAATATCAAAGATGAGTTAAATCAATACTAATTATCCTTTTTCCAGTAAAAGAATACCGAAAGTCTTTAATATTTTCGGAGAAGTACTGCCTGTACACACTTTACATAATACAACCTTTTTTCTTCGCAAGTCAATCCTATTAAATTAAACGTTCCCTCAAAATCAGGTAAAGTTGATGGCCTTATCCCACAGGTTAATTGAAAGAATATATACATACTTCTAATTAATGGATAAGCCCATATATTTTGTGGGAATCCTGCTAAGTGAAAATCAGTAAATAACCAATAGCCGTCTTTCACTAATTTAGTATAAAGTAATTGGCACATATGTTCCAGTTCCTCTCCTTTATAAATATCCAGGACAAAAGGAGTAATAATCACATCAAAGTATAACTCTCGGTCTAAGAGATAATTTTCTGATTGACATATAAAAGAGATATGGCTGGATTTATGAGGAAAGTATTTGTGCCAATGGGCTTGTGCCAATGTTAACATCTTCGCTGAAACTTCTAAATAACATATTGATTGAGGGTTAGCGACTTCCATGACTTTTGTAGCAATCCAACCTGTCCCGCCTCCTATAATAAGAACATTTGCTTGTTTGGGAATACAGGAAAGAAAAGTAGTCTGAGCTTTTTTTAAGGTATTTCCAAAGAAAAGAAAGGCAAGCTTATCATAAAAAGGTGCTACAACATCAAATCCTTTGGCCATAATAAAAATGGGTATAAGTATATTACGCTATATTGAAGGTAAACATCTTCCCAGAACAACCGATAAGGGAATTATTCAAATAACTCACCTTGAGACTGCTGCAATTGTTGAAATTGATCGGACTCCAAAAAGATTATACTCTTGTAATCATTTCGGCCATTAAAAAGGTAAAACTTTCCATTGACACCATTATCGCTTAACACTTCATTAATGAACACTAAAAAATCACTGTCAAACCAACTTTTCGTAAGATTGACTTCATTACTATATGGCTTTTTATTAAAAGAAAATGCTACTTCGAAGATAACAGTGTCAGAGGAGCCAAAGACAGTTTCATTAAACTGATCGACAATTTTTGTTGGTTTAAATGTCCCTCCGCTGATGGCTGTCAAACGCTCCAATAAGGATACATATGGCGCATCACTCACCCTGGTATGTAATGAAAGTTTGGCGACCACATTTGGAAAACAATTAAGTACATCTCTGTAGTGTTGAATAATGGAATGATTGACACATTCCTTGCCTTCTTCAATCTGTTTATTGTTCAAATGGGAAAATAATCCTAATCTTTGGTAAGTATTTATCGTGTTGGCAGTAACCACAGAAGTAAAAGTGCCTTCATGATTCTCTATAGAAATAAACGGAAGATAAAATGTTGATTTGTAGACATCTTTATGTGCTTTAGCATTCCATTCATCTGCTTGTTCCCGAGTTAATAAGATCAGGCCAAACTCTTTCTCATATTGCCCCTCATCATTGGCCCAGGAATCATACACATAATATAGTCGTCTTGGGTCTTTTCTATCGATCAATATTTTATTGAATATTTGATAAAATCCGTAGGGCTTCAGTAAGTCAGAATCAGATCCAAGATGATCGAAAGAAAACTCACTTATGAAGGTCTTTGTATCTGCATAATAGCAAGGAAAGCTATGTTCATATTCCTGTCCATGAATATTCGATTTGATGGTCGTAGTGGAAGTAAAGTAGTATTTTTCAACCTTATTATCTGAAGATTCCTGATGAATGCGAACTTCCTTAGGAATCTTCACCTTCTCCTGGTTTAAATGAATCGTAAAAAGAGCATCTTCACAATCCGGAACAATAGACGTTATATTTTCAAACATCTTTCTGTAGGCAGCCAGTGGATCGGAAGGAAGCTCATCCAAATCCAATATAACCGCGTGTTCACTCTTCCGAATTAATTCCAAAGGTCTTTTAAGGTCTGATAGTTGATAGGTCTTGAGTAAAGAATCAAAGGCTTCATCCGTTAGCAGAAACATATCATGAAGAGATGATAAAAATTCAGTCTGCTTTTTCTTACTCTGTTTTAACAAATGAGAAGAATTAACCCCTTTGGGAGTTATAGTTTGAGCTGGACACGGAACCCAATTAATAAAGAGAAACAGAAATAGAAATGGGATAATGCTTTTCATTTTGTTTTACATTCAACTGAAGCGCCTTATTCGAAATAAGACTACTTATCTTAACAAATAATCAAATGATAAGGAGTTTTCCACTCTTTTCAAATATTACCCCTTAGAATATCTTAAATAGAATTAATTCAAAACTGCTAACAATAGAGTGATTAATGAACTACTCGTTTCGATGGGCATTGTAGAAAATAGTAAATTACCTGCTATGCCAGTCTCCAATCACTTTAAAACAACAAATAAATGACAGGAAAACAAAACACACCATCTCCCCAAATTCTATATAATTTATGCTGTCTAAAGAGGTGAGGTAAAAACGCCAGCAACCATAGAATCAACAGCATAGCTATAAAAATCCATTGAATGGCGGGATCTGATAGTCGAAATCCCCATAAATAGGTTCCCAATATTAATATCACACCTCCCATCACTCCAATCCCCCATTGAGCTGCATGTTGACCTATCTGACGAATAAAAGACGTATGCCCATCTTTTTCATCTGTATCTATTTCATACATAGAAAATAACCATAAATTAATCATAGCAAGGAGAAAAAATTGTACATAAACACCCAAAATACCTATATCTAATTCTTTCGGAAAGAGTACGACAGGCCCGCCCCAAACTCCTAAAGTATATACTAATCCTACTCCCAGCTCTTTGTGGTATAGCCATGATGTTCGATTGCCAATTAAACTTACTAACAACAAATGAAGTAGGGAGAACAGGCCCAGTCCTAACCCAAATAGAATCATTGGCCATGGTGCGTATATAGGAACTAAAATTATTCCCAGCAATATCCCAACACACCAAACTATCGCAATAGATCTAAAATGAAGGAAGTGAAAATAATGTCTTTCGGTATGCGCCTGATCTTGTAATCTATAGGCATCCATCAAATGGTCAGCAGTATAAAGTATCCATACACTTAAGGGCAAAGCCACCCAAAATATCCATGGCATCTGAACCTCTAACAGCTTTACTACCATAGCTGCCGAAATGATCGCTCCCAACACAACATCCAGACTTAGGATTCGGAACTTTTTATATCCTTGTGCTATCATTCCATCACTTATTTAATCTTTTTCTTGGTCAATGCGGGAGTTCCTTTATCTTTTGTACCAATTCAGACACCGTTTCTCTTTGACCGGTTGGAATAAAATCTGGCACTAATTCAGCCATTGGAACTAATACAAAATCCCGCTGAGTATATAGAGGATGAGGGAGAATAAGCTTATTAGAAACATATACTTGCCCATTAAACTCAAGTACATCAATATCAATTTTACGAGGACCCCATTTTTCTGTCCTTACTCTTCCCATTTGATTCTCAATAGTTAAACACTTATTCAAGAGTATTTCCGGGTGATCATCAAATAAAATCTCACACACTGAATTAATAAAGGATGGTTGATCCAATACTCCCCAGGGAGCTGTTTCGTAATAATCAGATTGTCGAACAAGTTGTATTCCATAAGTCCCCAGCAGGAAAATAGCTTCTGCTATATTTTCCTTTTTTTGCCCTAAATTTGATCCCAGTCCTAACCAAATCATATGATAACATCCAAATGAGTCTGAAAATGGCTTTTTTACTCTTTTTCCTATCGGTTTCTCAGGGGAAATTTAACATGTTTAAAACAAATTACATGGAGTAATGTAATAGTTATCATAACTTAGCGACTAGGGAATTAGATTATAATATTAGTAACATGAAATTTTTTAGAACTTTCCTCGCCTGTTTGCTGGCCGTCATTGTGAGCATGGGGGTATTGATGATTATTTTCTTTTCGTTTATTGTAGGGATTGTAGCGACAGCAGGGAAATCAACTGATACGGTTACCATCGCTGATCATTCTGTGCTACATCTTACATTTACTCAGACTATCGTGGAAAATGCTGAGGCAAATCCTTTTGACGAGGCGCTTAATGAATTATTGCCCAATTCATTACGATCAACCAGCAGAGTGGGACTATTCCAAATGTTAGATGCCATAGAATACGCAAAATCAGATGACAGAATAGAGGGCATATATCTAGACTTTCCTGTGTTTTCATTTGCCCAATGGGCCAATTTAAAAAGTATTAGGGATGCCTTACAGGACTTTAAAACATCGGGAAAATTTGTATATGCTTATGCAGATATATTTCAGGAAGATACATACTATCTCGCTAGCGTAGCAGATAGCATTTTTATGCCAAAAATAGGTACGTTTGAGTTAAACGGACTATCCTCCTCTCCGTTTTTTGTCAAGAATTTGCTAGATGAGCTAGGAGTAGATCCTCAGATTTTTAGAGTGGGAGAGTATAAGTCTGCAGTTGAGATTTTTGAACGTACGGATATGAGTGAGCCATCCAGAAGACAACTTCAGGAGCTCATGGACACTTTCTGGCAAAACTTTGTACAAGATGTTTCTATCTCCAGAGGTATTCATGCAGACAAATTGAATGAACTAGCTTCTGATTTTATTACAGGAGATGGGAAAAAAGCCATGAATGCAGGACTTATAGATCAACTGACCTATAAGGATCCGATGAGAAAAAAATTATTGAGAGAAGTAGGTGAGAATGAGAAGAAGCTCAATCTTGTCTCGCTGCCAAAATATATTCCCGCTGCTAAACTGAGTAGAGAAGGTGAATCCATTGCCGTCGTATTTGCAGAAGGAAATATTAATTTAGGTAAAAGTTCGGATGGGGTGGTAGGTTCGGAGACAATTATTAGGGCTATGAGAAAGGCGCGTGAAAATAATCAGGTCAAAGCCGTTGTACTCAGGGTTAATAGTCCAGGAGGTAGTGCTTTAGCTTCGGATTTAATGAAGGATGCAATTGAAAGGACAAGGAAAGTTAAGCCAGTAATTGTTTCCATGGGAGATTATGCTGCTTCCGGAGGTTATTATATAGCAGCCCCAGCTAGTAAAATATACGCACAACCGACGACCATCACTGGTTCTATAGGTGTATTTGGAGTATTTTTCCAAACGCAAGATTTGTTTACTGATAAATTGGGAGTGACCTTTGACCGGGTTCAAACACATCCATATGCAGGATATCTAAATCCAAACTTTCCCATTGGAGCTAAGGAAAAAAGAATTGTGCAACAAGGCGTAGAGCAAACATATGAAACCTTCTTGGAAGTAGTGAATGAAGGAAGAGGTTTTGAGGATGTAGAAAAGGTCAGAGCTGTGGCGGCTGGAAGAGTTTGGTCCGGGGAAGATGCAAAGGATAAGGGATTGGTAGATGAATTGGGAGATTTGAGAGATGCGTTGGAGGGAGCAGCTAAATTAGCTGGAATGGATTCGTACAATGTTATGTTACTGCCAAAGCCCAAAAGTGCTTTTGAGGCATTACTTGGGGATATGAATGAAATAAATTTGCAGAAATTATTAGAGGGGCATGAAGCTGCGAACGTTATTCGTGATGTATCTGCTCTTAGAAAAACTATTCCCGAGAGCGGCCAATACATGCTTATGCCACAAACTTATCACATCGACTAATCATAATTTCTACAAATTGAACTAATACAAAAGTAAATGGAATAAAAAAACAGTGCAGTACTGCACTGTTTTTTTGCTTGAGCGAGAGACGAGATTCGAACTCGCGACCCCAACCTTGGCAAGGTTGTGCTCTACCAACTGAGCTACTCTCGCGGCTTACTTTTTTGGTGATTGCAAATTTGGGAAATCCCCTCCTGCTTTGCAAATTTTTTACATATTACTTAACCCTTGCAACATTTCTAGCCTATATAGGCTATTGTCAGCTAGTTTACATAAGATTAAAAGAATAATTACCCTCCTCATAAATGAGGATATTTGATTATCCCCTGAAAGGAGGATTTATTCCTACCTGCTTTCATCGACCTTAGAGGCATTATTAATACATTCTAATTCTAAAAATTTTATGCGAGTTAAACATTTTGTTACCTTGATGGGACTGATGTTTGGTCTATTGATCATGAAGGCACAGGTAAGAATTGTGTCTGTAGATCCATTGGATGATCAAATCAGTCTAAAAAACGTTGGCGATGCAGAAGCCGATATTTCCGATTACTTCTTCTGCCTTGGACCTGGACAGTATAACGCCTTGAGCGATTATTCCAATGTCGATGGAGATCTTAGCTTAGCTCCGGATGAAACTGTTACCTTTGACCTTACTTCTGGTTCTCAGAATGTAACTGCTCTTCCTGATGACGAAGCTGCCTTAGCTTTATTTGCGATTGGTGGAAACTTCGGTTCTTCTGTTTCTTCAGTATGGAAACTCTCTTCCTGAATCAGAATCGCGTTGATCAAGCTGTTACCGCTGGAAGATGGACCTCAGAAGAGGACTTTGTTGATGGCGTAGGACCTTTCTGCCTTAGCTTTATTTGCGATTGGTGGAAACTTCGGTTCTTCTGATCCTGAAATTTTGTTGGACTTTCTTCAGTATGGAAGATGGACCTCCGAATCTTCTAATCAGAATCGTGTCGATCAAGCTGTTACCGCTGGAAGATGGACCTCAGAAGAGGACTTTGTTGATGGAGGTAGGACCTTTCAACTACATCGGAGGAGCTCAAGACATCGGTCCTGATTTCTGGGAAGCCCAAGGACAAGTGGGCGAAGGCATTGTGAGATTATTGAATGCGGATCCTTTTGGAGAGCAAATCAGCCTGAAGAACTTTGGCGATGCAGAAGCCGATATTTCCGATTACTTCTTCTGCCTTGGACCTGGACAGTATAACGCCTTGAGCGATTATTCCAATGTCGATGGAGATCTTAGCTTAGCTCCGGATGAAACTGTTACCTTTGACCTTACTTCTGGTTCTCAGAATGTAACTGCTCTTCCTGATGACGAAGCTGCCTTAGCTTTATTTGCGATTGGTGGAAACTTCGGTTCTTCTGATCCTGAAATTTTGTTGGACTTTCTTCAGTATGGAAATCCTAATCAGAATCGCGTTGATCAAGCCGTTACCGCTGGAAGATGGACCTCAGAAGAGGACTTTGTTGATGGCGTAGGACCTTTCAACTACATCGGAGGAGCTCAAGACATCGGGCCTGATTTCTGGGAAGCCCAAGGACAAGTGGGCGAAGGCATTGTGAGATTATTGAATGCGGATCCTTTTGGAGAGCAAATCAGCCTGAAGAACTTTGGCGATGCAGAAGCCGATATTTCCGATTACTTCTTCTGCCTTGGACCTGGACAGTATAACGCCTTGAGCGATTATTCCAATGTCGATGGAGATCTTAGCTTAGCTCCGGATGAAACTGTTACCTTTGACCTTACTTCTGGTTCTCAGAATGTAACTGCTCTTCCTGATGACGAAGCTGCCTTAGCTTTATTTGCGATTGGTGGAAACTTCGGTTCTTCTGATCCTGAAATTTTGTTGGACTTTCTTCAGTATGGAAATCCTAATCAGAATCGCGTTGATCAAGCCGTTACCGCTGGAAGATGGACCTCAGAAGAGGACTTTGTTGATGGTAAAGGCCCTTACAATTATATCGGAGGAGCTCAAGACATCGGGCCTGATTTCTGGATTGATGAAACTATCATTCGCATGGTTCAGATTGTGCCTGAAGAAGATCTAGTACGTCTGAAAAATTTTGACGATGTCAGCAGAAATATTTCTGGCTACTTCTTCTGTACTAAAGCCGGAGTATATCGCTCAATTAGGTAATCCTTCTCAGGCAGAAATTATTGAAGGAGATTTGATGCTTTCACCTTTGAAGAAGTGACTGTTCGTGTACTAACAGATGAAGGTGTGGTGGACAACAATGCTAGCATTTTCCTTTTCTCCAGTGGACAGCTTGGGTTTAACAATCAAAATCCTTTCGTTACCAGAGATTTCGCTCAATGGGATGCTCCTAATGGTTTCAGAGTGGAAAATGCGGTAGCTACGGGAAGATGGGATGATGAGTCCAGTTTTATTGAAGGGGAATCACCCTATGTATATATCGGTGATGCTGACGATGTAGGAGCTGATTTCTGGGAAGCCCAAGGACAAGTGGGCGAAGGCATTGTGAGATTATTGAATGCGGATCCTTTTGGAGAGCAAATCAGCCTGAAGAACTTTGGCGATGCAGAAGCCGATATTTCCGATTACTTCTTCTGCCTTGGACCTGGACAGTATAACGCCTTGAGCGATTATACCAATGTCGATGGAGATCTTAGCTTAGCTCCGGATGAAACTGTTACCTTTGACCTTACTTCTGGTTCTCAGAATGTAACTGCTCTTCCTGATGACGAAGCTGCCTTAGCTTTATTTGCGATTGGTGGAAACTTCGGTTCTTCTGATCCTGAAATTTTGTTGGACTTTCTTCAATATGGAAATCCTAATCAGAATCGCGTTGATCAAGCCGTTACCGCTGGAAGATGGACCTCAGAAGAGGACTTTGTTGATGGCGTAGGCCCTTTCAACTACATCGGAGGAGCTCAAGACATCGGTCCTGATTTCTGGGAAGCCCAAGGACAAGTGGGCGAAGGCATTGTGAGATTATTGAATGCGGATCCTTTTGGAGAGCAAATCAGCCTGAAGAACTTTGGCGATGCAGAAGCCGATATTTCCGATTACTTCTTCTGCCTTGGACCTGGACAGTATAACGCCTTGAGCGATTATTCCAATGTCGATGGAGATCTTAGCTTAGCTCCGGATGAAACTGTTACCTTTGACCTTACTTCTGGTTCTCAGAATGTAACTGCTCTTCCTGATGACGAAGCTGCCTTAGCTTTATTTGCGATTGGTGGAAACTTCGGTTCTTCTGATCCTGAGATTTTGTTGGACTTTCTTCAGTATGGAAATCCTAATCAGAATCGCGTTGATCAAGCTGTTACCGCTGGAAGATGGACCTCAGAAGAGGACTTTGTTGATGGTAAAGGCCCTTACAATTATATCGGAGGAGCTCAAGACATCGGGCCTGATTTCTGGATTGATGAAACTATCATTCGCATGGTTCAGATTGTGCCTGAAGAAGATCTGGTACGTCTGAAAAATTTTGACGATGTCAGCAGAAATATTTCTGGCTACTTCTTCTGTACTAAAGCCGGAGTATATCCTCAATTAGGTAATCCTTCTCAGGCAGAAATTATTGAAGGAGATTTGATGCTTTCACCTAATGAAGAAGTGACTGTTCGTGTACTAACAGATGAAGGTGTGGTGGACAACAATGCTAGCATTTTCCTTTTCTCCAGTGGACAGCTTGGGTTTAACAATCAAAATCCTTTCGTTACCAGAGATTTCGCTCAATGGGATGCTCCTAATGGTTTCAGAGTGGAAAATGCGGTAGCTACGGGAAGATGGGATGATGAGTCCAGTTTTATTGAAGGGGAATCACCCTATGTATATATCGGTGATGCTGACGATGTAGGAGCTGATTTCTGGGAAGCCCAAGGACAAGTGGGCGAAGGCATTGTGAGATTATTGAATGCGGATCCTTTTGGAGAGCAAATCAGCCTGAAGAACTTTGGCGATGCAGAAGCCGATATTTCCGATTACTTCTTCTGCCTTGGACCTGGACAGTATAACGCCTTGAGCGATTATTCCAATGTCGATGGAGATCTTAGCTTAGCTCCGGATGAAACTGTTACCTTTGACCTTACTTCTGGTTCTCAGAATGTAACTGCTCTTCCTGATGACGAAGCTGCCTTAGCTTTATTTGCGATTGGTGGAAACTTCGGTTCTTCTGATCCTGAGATTTTGTTGGACTTTCTTCAGTATGGAAATCCTAATCAGAATCGCGTTGATCAAGCCGTTACCGCTGGAAGATGGACCTCAGAAGAGGACTTTGTTGATGGCGTAGGACCTTACAATTATATCGGAGGAGCTCAAGACATCGGTCCTGATTTCTGGGAAGCCCAAGGACAAGTGGGCGAAGGCATTGTGAGATTATTGAATGCGGATCCTTTTGGAGAGCAAATCAGCCTGAAGAACTTTGGCGATGCAGAAGCCGATATTTCCGATTACTTCTTCTGCCTTGGACCTGGACAGTATAACGCCTTGAGCGATTATTCCAATGTCGATGGAGATCTTAGCTTAGCTCCGGATGAAACTGTTACCTTTGACCTTACTTCTGGTTCTCAGAATGTAACTGCTCTTCCTGATGACGAAGCTGCCTTAGCTTTATTTGCGATTGGTGGAAACTTCGGTTCTTCTGATCCTGAGATTTTGTTAGACTTTCTTCAGTATGGACTTTCTTCAAGCCGTTATGGAAATCCTAATCAGAATCGCGTTGATCAAGCATGTTTGTGCCTGACTGGTACGTCTGAAAAATTTTGACGATGGAGAGACTTCTTCTGGACCTTAGGTAATCCTTCTCAGGCAGAGATTTGATGACCTTTGAAGAAGTGACTGTTCGTGTACTAACAGATGAACTACATGTGGTGGACAACAATGCTAGCATTTTCCTTTTCTCCAGTGGACAGCTTCGGTTTAACAATCAAAATCCTTTCGTTACCAGAGATTTCGCTCAATGGGATGCTCCTAATGGAGAGTGGAAAATGCGGTAGCTACGGGAAGATGGGCCAGTTTTATTGAAGGGGAATCACCCTATGTATATATCGGTGAGCTGACGATGTAGGAGCTGATTTCTGGGAAGCCCAAGGACAAGTGGGCGAAGGCATTGTGAGATTATTGAATGCAGATCCTTTTGGAGAGCAAATCAGCCTGAAGAACTTTGGCGATGCAGAAGCCGATATTTCCGATTACTTCTTCTGCCTTGGACCTGGACAGTATAACGCCTTGAGCGATTATTCCAATGTCGATGGAGATCTTAGCTTAGCTCCGGATGAAACTGTTACCTTTGACCTTACTTCTGGTTCTCAGAATGTAACTGCTCTTCCTGATGACGAAGCTGCCTTAGCTTTATTTGCGATTGGTGGAAACTTCGGTTCTTCTGATCCTGAGATTTTGTTGGACTTTCTTCAATATGGAAATCCTAATCAGAATCGCGTTGATCAAGCTGTTACCGCTGGAAGATGGACCTCAGAAGAGGACTTTGTTGATGGCGTAGGCCCTTTCAACTACATCGGAGGAGCTCAAGACATCGGGCCTGATTTCTGGGAAGCGCAGGGAGATAATAATGATGATATTCGCGTAGTAAGGTTCCAGTTGACAGATGCAAAACGAAATGTGCTCATCGCCGACTTAACAGATGGTGCGATCATCAATCTCAATGATTTTGATACAGACAGATTCAATATTGAAGCGATCACCGATCCTTCTGAAGTAGGTAGTGTAACTTTTGAACTATCAGGGGAAAGGAGACTACGTCGTACGGAAAATGTGGTTCCTTATGAATTGTTCGGAAATTTTGCCAACAGAATTGCAGAAGGAGATTACACATTAACAGCAACTCCTTTTTCCGAAAGAAACGGGAGAGGGGAAGAAGGAACAGCTTTAAGCATTTCCTTTGAAGTAGTAGATGAAGGTGATGAAATTCAAGTAGCAAGGTTTCAACTGACAGATAACAGACGAAACGTCTTAATCGCTGATTTGACAGATGGTACTGTTATTAATCTCAATGATTTTGATACAGACAGATTTAATATTGAAGCTATCACTGATCCTTCTGATGTAGGTAGTGTAACATTTGAGCTGTCAGGGGAGAGGAGACTTCGCCGTACTGAGAATGTGGTTCCTTATGAATTGTTCGGAACTATTGCCAGCAGAATTGCTAAAGGTAGCTACACCCTCACAGCGACGCCTTTCTCTCGAAGAAATGCCAGAGGTGAAAAAGGAACTTCCTTAACCATTTCCTTTGAAGTGGTGGATGAAGGTGATAATGAAGATGAAATAAGGGTTGCCAGATTCCAACTCACTGGTGAGAAAGGGAATGTTCTCATAGACGAAATTCAGGAGGGAGCTGTCATTGATATAGCAGCGTTTGAGACTGAAGTATTCAATATTGAAGCTATCACTGATCCTTCTGAAGTGGGAAGCGTTCTTTTCAATTTACAAGGACCTAGAAACTTGAGAAGAACAGAAAATGTTGTGCCTTACGAGCTTTTCGGAAACAATCCTGCTGTTATTAGGCCTGGGAAGTATGAACTTACAGCTACGCCTTTCACCAGACCAAGAACAGGAGGAGAAGAAGGGGAATCATTGACTATCCGTTTCGAAATTATCGATAGTAATGACAATCTCTTATCAGAAGATCCGTCGGCTGAAGCAAAACTTTCATTGACCGTGTTTCCTAATCCAGCCCAGCATCAATTGACGTGTAAGGTCACTGGTGAATCTAAGGGAAGAATGATCATTCAGGTATTGAACACCTATGGAATGCCTATTTGGTCTAAAATTATGGAGAAAAACTGGGAAACTGCTGAATATCCTATCACTTTACAAGGTGCACCTGAGGGATTGTACTACATAAAAGTGATTATGGACGGTGAAGAAACGATGCAACGCCTTATTATTGCAAATTAATCCAGGACATACGTAATCGATTTTTTGTTTAGTGTACTGGTTGTAGGAGGCTATTTCATCTATTGGAATAGCCTCTTCTTTTTATTTCTCTCCCCTCAAAAATGGGGATTTTTTTATCTCCCCTTAAAAGAGGATTCATCCTACCCCTATAAATCCGAACTTGTACACATATTCATTATTCACTTAGCCCCTAACATAATAAGAATCATATATTGATCATGCTTGTACTCGGGTTGCCCTGTGAAATGGGCAGCCTTTTTTGTATATGACCCATTGGCATCCACTTCTTCCTTCCAGCTTTATCTCTTGAATGTTTTTATCTCAAGGTTGAATATGTATCCCCGGTTCATTGGTACAAATGATCCCTCTCCCCTAAAATGAGGATTTTCTGATCTCCCCCTTTCAGAGGATTCGCGCCACCGCTTTAACTCCGAACTTGAGATAAATTCATTATTCACTTTACGCCAACTTATCATGCGTATTAACCCTATCATTTTCACGATAAGCTTCATCTTTGTCTTTATGTCGGGTAAAGCTCAGTCAGGAAGTACTACCCCCCTTACCTATTTCCAGGATACCTATATGAATGATAACAGTTTACATCGAGCGCTAAGCTTCGAAGGAGAACAGCTATCTACTCATCAAAAGCTTACAACAACGGGAGAGGATCTTTTAAGAGGAAGGGAAACCGCAACTTCTTTTTCTGAAGATCCCCCCACTTCTTCTCGTTCGCTTCATTTATTTCCTAATCCGGTAAAGAACGAGTTAAGCATTCGTTATGCTAGTGAATCGTCCGAACCAGCTCATATACAATTCATGGATCTGTCGGGAAGGATATTAGTAGTTATTCCTTTATATCCAGTTTCTGCTCATATGCCACAAAAAATTTCCGTCGATTCATTTTCAGCAGGGATGTACATCGTCAAAGTTATTCAAGGACGATTCCAAATGACCAAAAAGGTGAATATCACACAATAATCATCGAACGTTTATTAGTTCATGTACTGCGTCCAATTTTTTTATACGGTTACTCGAGGCTGTCTCATATAAGAGATGGCCTTTTTTGTTGATCTGTATTTTCTTCCCCCCATACTATTCTCTCTTATCTAGCACACCCATTTACCTTACTAACTAATAATCAATGAATTGGCACAAAAATATCTCTCCCCTAAAATGAGGATATGTCAATCTCCCCATTAATGAGGGTTCATTTCGCCTTCTTCTTTCGGAATTTAGTATCGTAATCAACAACCATATAACGCCAATAACCATGCATTTAAGTTACATTATACCTTTACTAAGTTTAGCATACATGCTCTGTATGGGCCAGTTGCCCATTGATATTCAGGATCAGGATCTATCTAAGGATTTCACGTTTCCGTCAGGTGCAGTATTATCCTTCGAATTATACCCGAATCCCGCTAAAGATAAACTATCTATTATTTTCGAGCACTCAACGGATCAGCCGATGAAGGTGGAAGTACTAGATCTATTGGGTAATGTGGTAGCAACTTACCAATTCAAGCATACGGACCAACAACATACTTTTCCTATGGAGGTATCAATGCTTCAGGAAGGGATTTACTTTGTGAGGGTATATCAGCATAACAACAGCTTGATCAAACGTTTGAAAGTAATCAACTAATTCAATCATACTTGATGCTATAAATATATATTTCTGAAACACTTAGGTCTTTTTTCATATTATCGAGGTTGTCTCCTAGCAGAGGCAACCTTTTTTCATGAAAGCAATTCATATTCGTAGGCCGCTTTCACTAATCCTGCCGTATTTTTAGCCTGAAGCTTTCTCAGTAAACTTTTTCTGTGAGAAATGACGGTAGTAGCACTGATAAATAATTTTTCTGCTATTTCCTCTGTAGTTAATTCTTCTACGATCAACTTTAAAATCTCTTTCTCTCTTCTGGTAATTTTTTGTATGGGGCCAAAGGAGGATCTCTGCGCTTCCTGTTGGAATCCTGCTACTAAATAATTTTTTACCTGATTACTAAAGTATGATTCTCCTTTATATACCGTATAGATGGCTTTCAACAATTCATCTTTCCCTGTATTCTTTAACACATATCCATGAGCACCAGCTTTAATCATTTTGGAGATAAAGGTCGGTTCATGATGCATGGTTAATGCCAATATCTTCATATCTGGATGGGATTGCCTTACCTGTTTACAAATATCCACCCCACTTTTGTCAGGCAAATTTATATCTAAAAGCATTACATCAATCGTAGGATGTTCCTTGATAAATTCCAGGGTCTCCCTTCCATCCATCGTATGTCTCACGATATTTAAATCATCTTCTTGTTCTAATAAAGCAATGATGCCATCTGCTAATACCTTGTGATCATCTACGATAAGTAATTGAATTCTCTCCATATAATAGGATGTTAACTTTCTTAATTTAATGGTATTTCAATAAATACGGAACAACCTTCTCCAGGAGCGCTCTGGATTTCCACATTTCCTTTCAAGAAAGAAACCCTCGATTGAATATTGTCCATCCCTATCCCTCCTCCTTCACTTTCTTTCATATTAAACCCTTTTCCATCATCTTCTACGGTTAATTGTAACATTTCTTCCTCTACGGTAATTTGTACTATAGCTTCTTCAGCATCTGCATGTTTAATGATATTTTGAACCAATTCCTGAACAATCCTATACACATATACCTGAATATCATATTTTAAAGAGGTCTCCAAGCCATGCTCTATGAAAGTGATATTGACTTTATTTGTTTGGTTCATTATTTCGCAAAGATCTCCAATAGCCTGTGATAATCCATCTTGCTCCAGTATAGTGGGCATCATATTATGGGAAATTTGTCTTACTTCCTGGCATGCCTGATCCAACAGATGTTCAGCCTTTTGATAATGAGAGGAACGAATCACTTCAGGTTTTTCATTTTGGACCGCATTAAACATCACCTTCACTGAAGCCAATAAAGAACCTAATCCATCGTGTAGCTCTCTTGCCATTCGTTTTCTCTCATTTTCTTCTCCTGTAATTACACTCCTTAGCTGCTGGGCCTCATTCTCCTTTTGCAACATGACTACCTTTTGATCCATGAGCTGTTGTTGCTTTACATTTCGGTAGTATCTGAACAAAAAAACCAGACTTAAGCCTACGATGCCGACAATCAAAAATACATTCTGCTGTTTTTTCTCTAGTAATTTGGCTTTATCCTGCTCCATGGTCAACTCATTTTTTACAAGCTGTTCTGATAATTGGGCATTTTCCTTATTCCTTCGCTCAGCCTGATACCTCGTCTCCAGTTCATGGACAATTTTTGTATTTTGTTCATTGAGCATAGAATCTTTATAAATTCCACGAAGTTGCTGATATTCGAACGCTTGCTGGAAATTACCCAAACTGGCGTAAGCAGTAGCTAATAATTCATAGGTAGAAGCTTTTCCTCTCATGCTATTAAGCTGGGTACTAAGCACCTCACTTTCCCTTAATACATTTATAGCTTGCATGAACCTCCCTTGTTTGATCTTTATTTCTGCGATTGCGAGCTGAATTTCCAGCGTACTGAATTTATCGTTTACTTTTTTCTTTAGTGCCAATGCATCAGATAGATAAGTCAACGCTTCACCGTAGTTAGCGTTTGATTGCAGCACATTGCCAATTCTTATGTTAAGCTTAGCAATTTCAGTGGGGTCATTTACATATTGTTCCTGAACTTCCAGGGCTTTTTGATAGTGGTTATGTGCTTCTTCAAGTTCTCCTAATCCCTGATATGCTTCCCCTAAATGCTTATAATTCACTGCCTTCATTTGAGGAAACCCCAGTTTGTCTGCCATGTTCAATCCGGCATTAGCATATTCAATGGTTTTTCGCCAATTATTTTGTAGTAAGTAATTCTGTCCTATATCTCTAATTAACCCTGTCATTAGCATAGAGTCTCCAGAAGCTTCTGCCAAATCCAATCCTTCCTGAAAGTATTTATGTGCATTCTGATATTCCCCCTGCAGGGAAAATAACGTTCCAAAATGCTGTAAATCACTAATCCTGGTTTCCTCTTTACCATCCATTCGACGGATTGCTAACAGCCTTTCAAAATAATATTTTACTGAATCCACCTCTCCTATGGCGAAGTAAATGGTGGCGATCTGATTTAAGGCTTCCAACTGAGCCTCTTCCATTTCCTCCATTCCTTCTGTTATTTTATACACTTCGAGGGATTTGCCCAATGCTTCTTCCTGACGATTTTTTGTATTTAGCAATGGAGAAACACTATTCAATGCTTTAATAAGGGTAGGTAGATTTCCCTCTTCTTTAGAGATTTGAGCTGCATAATTGTAATAATAGATGGCTGAATCCAATTGTGAATCGGTTGCATCTGGTCGGGACAATAAAAAATGAAGATAACCGCATTCATACCAGAAATCGCCTGTATCAAATGTCCAATTATTGGCCAGAAGTTGTTTCGCATTGGATAGATGATGATTAACCTGGGAAAAGCTTTCCTGGCTGGCGTGAATTTGAGCTATCAGCAGATGTGATTTTATTTGAGCTAATGCATCCTCTTTTTCATCAGACGCTTCCAGGGAAAGGGTTAACCAATATAAGGCAGAATCATACCTTCGATCATTATAGTGATATTTTCCCTTCTCCAAATAATGATTGAGATCTTCAGAAGATACCTTATTTTCAACTTGAGCATAAAGAAGCTGGAAGATACCTGCCTGTAACATGGCTATTAAAACCACCCATTTTCTGACAAACTTATATAAGCTTTCTCCGTTCATTATCCATTTCAATTGAGTTCATTCCAAGAAGCAAATATTTCTGCCTAGAAACTGTAAAGGGCTAATTCATAGACTCTATTATCGTTTTCTTTTTCCTTTAACTCAAAAAATCCAGCGTTTAGTGATTATTTAGGACGCCTTTTCAGGGAAAAAGATTTATCTGCTGTATCGCTGAGGACCATTATACTAAATTAAACAGATTCTACCTTAAAAATGAAGTGTCAAGGTACTTTTCCAATGGTCCAATGCCCAATCTCTATTACTAACTTCCTGGAATGCATAAGAGGTTTTCAATAGCAAAAAGCGAGTAATATTATAGCCAAAGGCAATAGTATGTCGGCTGACGTTATCATCCCAAGCCTCGCGGTCCAATAAAGGAGGCTCATCTCCATAAAAGCGTATAAACCCAAATCTGTAAGCTACATAACTTCCGATGAAAAAGGGTAATTCAATTTTCATATCGGCAAAACCTGAAAGGGTATTAAATATAGCACCATCTGAAAAGGCAGGTTCAAATAATGTCTCTTCCGCATTAAATACGGGCAACTTATATCTTCCGGCAATTAATTCTCCTGACCATTCAACATATCTATAACCCACAGTGACATCTGTTCCAATGAGCAATTGTCTAAATGTGCTCAATTCATCCAGACGTTCATTAATGGCATCAGATTGTAAAAAACCTCCATAAGCAACAGAAATACCTTGTTTCCAATTATAGGTAGGCTTAACTTCTAATCGTGCGATCACTGCAGGATGAAAAGGATCGCTCCATTGGCGGATGTTCATTGGTGCTCCATTAACAATAGCTACATCCAGAAAGGCAGTATCTGGCCAAAAATTCCAGCGTCCTTTGATTCCAGTAGTGTATCCTATGTCGTAGGCTTGAGTGAGGCCCCAATCTCTAGGGCCGTTCCTTCCTTCCAACCTCAATTCGTTAGGTTCGGAAAGCCCTTCTGAAAAGCCTACTATTTCAGAAGCATTGATGTAATAACTATAAAATAAAGGGCTGGTAATAAATACTCTGTCTTGAGGAAAGGTTCGTTTAAAAAATAAGCCAAAGGGACTTAATATTCTACCTGCTTCTACAGACCACCTATTTCTCTTATCTTTCCATCTTAAACTAGCCCTACTTAACAACCACACATCTGCTGTCCTTCCATTTCTCTCCCTACCCTGAAATCGAAAATGCATGGAAAACTGAGGATTAACGATCCAATTTGCCCATACATTAAGCTCCCGAAAGGTAAGAGTAAGATCATCATCGCTTCTGGGTATTTCATTATAAAAAAATCTCGAATCTTCTTCACCAAGCCTTGATTCCATAGTGAAGGTGCCCCCCAGGCTAAGACGGGATTGACCATATGAACATTGGCCATAAAATAATCCTATAAAAAATGTCCCTATACAAACGATGTTAAGTAACATTGAATTCATAGATCAATTTCTCAAATCTATATTTTCAGTAAACATACCTCCTCCACGTAATTCGACTCTTTTCAAGTCTGTTTGTTTATCCAAATGAAATACTTCAAGTTGATAAACCCCATCTGGCAAATTGGAAATACGATAATTTCCCTGTTTATCAATCCTGACAAAATAAGGCGTGTCTAAACTTAGGACATAGGCTTTCATGTGTTCATGAATATCACAAAATACTTTAATGATCCCCACTTTCTTTATGAGTTGAGGATACATATGCCCTGGAGGTCTTCTCCCAATGTTAAAAGATGCTTTTGGCGTTCGACTATAAACATTGTGGTAATCATTATCTTCATTTAACAAATAAACAGTTGATCCCACAGTTACTGCTTCAATCAAGGGAATAAATGTTTGTGCTCTTTGAGTAATGACGATATTCTTGCTCGGAGGAAGAGGGGCACTACCATTCATCGGGTGCAGAATAACAAAAGAATTATAGTCAGGATGTACTAATTCATCGATTTCCGCTTTTTCTGCAGGTGATAATCCAGGCAGTGCAGATCTATAATCTACCTTCGATCCCAAAATGGATTTCTTTTGTTTGGGCATTATGACGTTACCTGAAAGCGTATTATTACCTTCAGATAACTGCCCCATACACAAGATGGGAAATTGAAGTACACATATAATTACAAAATAAGTGAAGTTCATACGATTTAGTATTCTTTCTAATTGATAATATTTGTCTATTACCTATTAAGTACCCTAAGATTAGTCAATTATAATAATACCACTTAATTTATTCCCCATATTACTAATTCTGATTATAATGCCCAATTTTCATGTATGTCTGGCTTATTCAGTCCTTCTATCTTTGTAAATCAGATATTTCAGCTTTCAGTACGATTCTAAATTTTATTGTAGTTTAGCGGACATACCTTTTATTTTCTCTATCCTAACTTTAATGGAGAGATTGATGTTTAAACTTACATCAATATTTTTGATTGCCCAATACTAACGAGGAAAGTTAAAAGACAAAATTTCTTATTATGAATAGTGTCTACTCTTTCATCGTATATTTAATTTTGATAACGCCTCTGTATTTGGATGCTCAATGCTGTACTGGTGGGGCTCCTATATCAGGAAGTTTATCTGTCACACAGTATCAACCCGGAAATATTCAGTTGTTACTCACCTATGATTATAATACTCTCCAAGCCTTATTTACAGGAAGAGAACGACTAAATGATGATTCGAGAGAGAGAAGAACACAGACCGTTCTATTAGAAGCTGATTACGGCCTGCCTTATGGATTTTCATTAGGTGTATCTTTTAGTGGAGTACGTCAGGAGCGAAGGATCACTAATTTTGCTGGAAACATTAATGAAACCACAAATACGGGAATAGCAGATGCAGTTCTTCTTCTTAAATATCACTTTGTACCCAAAACAGGAGGTTCTACTTATGCAGGGTTAGGTGTAGGTCCTAAGATACCTTTAGGAAGGAATGATTTTACGGATGAAAATGGCATCTTACTTTCTGCTGACCTCCAACCAGGAACCAATGCATGGGATGCCATATTCTGGTCATATATTACGCAAACAGGCATCCTTAGACCTACTTCTACTTTTTCGGCTTCAGCTACGTACCGGCTGACCACAACTGGAAAACGCAACTTCAATCAACAAAATTACAGATTTGGTAACGAATTTGTATTTAGAGCAGGAATTAGCGATAGAATATTAATTGGGAAAGTATTATTGGATCCTATCCTGTCCTTACGATTCAGAACTGTATCAGCCGACCAGGCAAATGGTTTTGAATTCCCAAATACCGGAGGCACCTTTTTATTTCTTGTTCCTGGCCTAGGATGGAATGCCACTCCCTCTTTATCCTTCCAACTTTCAGGCAGTGCCCCACTTTACAGAGAATTAGATGGTACTCAAATAACTACCAGCTACAATATGTCATTTTCAGTTTTTTACACATTGGGACAAAAAGGAATAGCTCCCAATCCATTTTTTTAGAATAACTCAACACGATGATAAATGATGATTAAGATTGTAACGCCTATGAAACCCATAATAACTCGATGGACATTAATTGCCTGCATCTTCTTTTTTGTTGGTTGCAGCGACGATAATGATTTTCCCGGATCAGGTTCTACTTCCTCTCAAGGTGGGTCAAATTCCAATAGTGGAGATTGGTTAATCCCCGTGAATCAGGTATTACCTGGAGGACCTGGAAAGGATGGAATTCCCTCCATAGATCAGCCTAACTTTATTCCTGTAGATCAGGTGGACTTTATGGAACCTACTGACTTGATCATAGGATTTAAGTCCGGTAATGTAGTGAAAGGGTATCCTCATTTGATATTAGATTGGCACGAAATAGTCAATGATGATGTTAATGGGGTGAAGTTATCTGTGGTCTATTGCCCATTAACAGGAACAGCTACAGGGTGGGATCGCATAGTGAATGGTACTGAAACCACTTTTGGAGTTTCTGGTTTGTTGTTCCAGTCTAATATAATTCCTTATGACCGGGCTACTGATAGCAATTGGTCCCAGATGGAGCTTCAGTGTGTTAACGGAGCGCTAATTGGAGCCAGACCAGAACTGCACATGCTGGTGGAAACTTCCTGGGAAAACTGGAGAGAGATGTATCCCAACTCGGAAATCCTTTCTACTAATACCGGAACTTCCAGACCTTATGGAGTATACCCTTATGGAGATTACAGAACTAATTCTGCCTTGCTTGAATTTTTTACTGCTGATGTAGATGAGAGACTACATCCAAAAGAGCGTGCGCTGGGAGTAATTACAGATAATGCAGTTAAAGGATACTCTATTAATGCTTTTGGAACTGAAGTATCTATGATAGAAGATAGTGTAGGGGGAGAAGAGGTGATCATTATAGGGAGTAGAATCAGAAACTTTATGGTGGCTTTCAGCCCTCGCATTAAAGGGACTCTTCTATCTTTCGAAACAGCTCAGAATGAAGGAGAAGTTATTCTGAGATCTGATGATGGTACAGCGTGGAACATTTTTGGAGAAGCGGTAAGCGGTCCCAGAGAAGGAGAAAGGCTCTCAAACATGAATTCCTATATAGGATACTGGTTTGCCTGGGGCGCATTTGAGAACGGGCTTCAACTCTATACAAATTAACTTGAGGAATAGGAAAAAGCATATAAAGTGTTGTTTCTCGTTATTTTTCAATGATCCCCAACCCTCTATTATGTTGGGGATTTTTCTATTTCTCTTTTTCTTCACTATTTTCTATGCGGTTATTTGTGGTCTTAGGATCCTTCCTCATTGATCCAACCAAACACAGCAGAAAAATCCTTATCCCCTAATCCATGTCTGGCAGCTTGGGTAAAAATTTCCCTGGCCACAACTGCAGAAGGCATAGGTATTTCTCTTTCATAGGCAGTGGTGCTCACCATATGCAAGTCCTTTTTCATCAATTGCAATGGAAAATTCACGTCATCAAAATCCATAGACTCAAATTTAGGTCTCACATTATTTAGGTAAGCAGGTGTAACCGGAACATTGAGTAATACATTTAGCAAGGTTTCTTGCTCTAATCCCATCGCTTTACCCAATGCTATCGTTTCTGAAAAGGCGACTAAGGTTTGTGCCAACATTAAATTCACCAATATTTTAATTGAGGAGCCGCTCCCAACTTCCCCCATATGAATGGTTTTTTTGCCCATAAGATCGAATAGCGGTTGGGCCTCTTTCACATCATCTTCTGCTCCTCCCACGAGAAATACCAATTCTCCTTTTTCAGCAGGTCCTTTTGTTCCAGCTACGGGGGCATCCATAAATCGAATATTCCGGCCCTTAGCTTGTTGGGCCATTTCTTTTGAGAAGGAAGGATTAACTGTACTGGAATCTATCCACAGGCCACCTTCACCCATATTTTCCAACAGTCCTTCTGGGCCTATTACCACTTTTTGAACGACTTCAGGGTTAGCCAACATCGTAATAACGACTGGACATTCATTTGCGAGAGCGGATATAGACTCCGCCCACATTGCACCATCTTCCAATAGACTTGCTGCCTTTTCTTTGGTGCGATTATAAATCACTACTTCATGTCCACCTTTGAGGATATTATGGGCCATTCTACTTCCCATAATTCCCATACCGATAAATCCAATTTTCATTGTTTTTGATAATTTATATAAACTTTAATTTTCGATTACTTTTTTATTGGAAGGCTAAAGTAGTTGATCCTGTCTGCTCCTGATCATATACTGCTTAGGTGAAATTCCATAATTAGCTTTGAATGCCTTTATGAAATGAGATAAGTTTTCGTATCCTACCTGATATGCCACTTCCGTAACGCTGTATTTTCCATTAGAGAGGATATCTTGAGCCTTTTTCATTCGTTGGTGAGTAAGCCATTGCTTAGGAGTTACTTGATATTGTTCTTTAAAATCTCTTAAAAAAGAAGTAAGGCTTCTACCTGTTAAATAGGCATAATCTTCTACTTTGAGCGGTTTATCATAATGAGTCTGCATAAAGGATTTAATGCTCCTTCTTTTAGCTTTAAGTGTCAGGAGGTGATTTAAGAACGCTGCTTTATATTCAGTAGTCATCATTAAGTGTAGCAGCTCCAATAGTTTTAATTGAATAAGGGGAGATGGAACAACCTTTATACTTTCAAATGATGCTAAAAGTGAGTTGGTAAATATAGTGAGGGGAGTAGAAAATGGATAGACGGGAAAGGTAAATCGTTCTCTTACATGATATTGTTTATCCCACTTTTTGTTACTGGCCAAGGATTTCAGGAATGTATGGATCAGTTCATCATTAAAGAAAAAGAGCCAACTTTCAAAAGTTCCCTCCTCCGCAATGATATCCTGTATCATGTATAAGTCTTTAGGGATGAAGGTCATTTCATTTTCCTTTATGATGACAGGTTCTCCATCATAGGGAGTAATCATTTTTTTCCCTTTGAGGACGATGGTCAGTACAGGACATGAAACGAAAAAATCGGAACTTAGCTTAGATACGGAAACCTTCTTATACAATATACATGAATCGCCATCATGATATGTATGGGGATATGGAGAAGTGTTAATAAAAAAGGATTGGGGAACTACTTTCATATGTTATCACAATTGTTCCAAAATTAGCCATTGGAACGACTAGATTCTGGCACTTTTCGTTCAAAAGTGTTCTATTTCCACCAAATTCCTATTACACTCGCTTATAATCATTAATATTTTTGTCTAATCCTTTTAATTCAGCAATAGTTTGTATAGGATTTGATGCTTTAAAGACGTAGCTACCTGCTACTAATACATCTGCTCCTACCCCCAATAGTTTTGGAGCAGTCTCTTGGTTTACTCCTCCATCAATTTCAATTAGCGTTCCACTTCTTCTCGCTAAAATGAGCGATTTAAGTTCTGAAACTTTGTCATATATGTATGGAATAAAGTGCTGTCCTCCAAATCCGGGATTTACGGACATTACACATACAATATCTGCCAAATGAATAATTTGGGAAAGGGTAGAGACAGGCGTTCCAGGATTAAGTGCTACCCCTGCTTTAAGCCCTAGCTGTTTAATGGAATTGAGGGTGCGATCTATATGATTACAAGCCTCAATATGTACGGTAATATGATCGGCTCCAGCGTTCTTAAAAGCTTCGAGATATAAATCAGGTTGGCTGATCATTAGGTGTACGTCTAAAGGCTTCCTCGCCACTGATCTCACTGCCTTAAGGACAGGGATGCCAAAAGAAATATTAGGAACAAAATGACCGTCCATTACATCAAAGTGAATCCAATCACCTTGACTCTGATTCACCATGTCAATCTCTTCTCCTAAACGAGTAAAATCTGAGGCTAAAATAGAGGGGGCTACGATAGCATTCATCATTACTCAGTACTTATTAAAGTTTTTCATTTGTTGTTCTCTCATATAAGCTCCATGATCAGGATGATTACAATTCTTGCGAGGATCACCTCTTAGCATAGAACAACCAGAAAATACCATGATAGATAAAAGTCCGATACAAGCCAGGGTTTTCAGGCGTTTATTCGGAATCATAATGTTTAAATTTATCCCTATAGATTTATGGTTATATGTTTATGTTATCTATCTAACAAGGGATTAACCTTAGGCTATTTTTTTCTCCTATCTCTCCTGGAAGCCCCAGAATTGGACTTTTGCTGTTTTGCCATTTCTTGTTGCTTTTTCTGTTGCTTCTCAATCCATTTCTCCAGTCGAGACTTAGGTTGCCCACCTTTTTTCCCTTTCTGCTTTTTCTGCTTTTTCGTTTCACGCATTTGCGCAAGCAGTTTGTCATCATTAACAAAGAATCGGATGATATTTGTTTGTGCAATGGTGATCAGATTAGAAGTAAAATAGTATAAGCTTAATCCGGATGAGTAATTGTTCAAAAAAATCAGCAAAAATACAGGCATAAAATAAGCAATATATTTCATCTGGCTATTAGCGGCTGTAGCTGGCTGAGATTTTTGTTGATATAAAGTATATATAAAAGTAGATATAGCCATAAGTAGGGTAAACAAGCTTACATGATCGCCATATCCAGGGATACTAAAAGGTAAGTCCAGTACATTATCGTAAGTAGATAAATCATCTGCCCATAAAAAGGACTCCTGACGTAATTCTACAGACTGTGGGAAAAAGAAAAATAGGGCAATAAGAAAGGGATAAGAGAATAACATGGGTAAACATCCTCCAAACATATTGACTCCCATCTCTTTATAGACATTCATTTTTGCCATCTGTAATTTCTGGGGATCATCCTTGTGTTTTTCATCTAATTCTTTCATCTCAGGCGTTTGATTTATAACCCTCATTTTGGCCATAGACACATTACTTCTGTAGGTGAAAGGCAAAACGGCCATCCTAAAAATGAAAGCCAGGATGATGATGATCAATCCATAATTAGTGAGATATTTCTCGAGAAAACTAAAGATGTAAACAGTACCAATATTAATATATCCTACGATCCACCAACCTAAATCCATAGATTTTTGTAATCCCTGATCATAGGATCTAAGAATTTGATACTTGTTAGGGCCTGCATAAAAAGTGAATTTGTGTTGAATATTATCCGAAGGGGGAGCGTCCATAGTAATGGTAGCATCCATGATTCTGTTAATTTCGTCCACCTTTGGAGTGTTCATTCTTAAATCTACTGACCTGAAGGGTGTGTTAGCCATCATGATATGAGAAAAGAACTGGCTCTTGAATGAAACCCAGTCAATATATCCATTTCTCAATTCCTCTTTTTCAGGATCGTCCGAGGCAGAAATGCGGTCCACCTCTCCACTTTGTTTATATACAATAGTGGACTTACGCCTCATATTTTCTACTGAGAGTTCTGTTCTGGGCAGCTCTGATTTCCAGTTGATGAGGTAGTAAGAGCTTTTTAAATCTTCCTTTAGCCCCACCATCTTTAGTTCATACCCTACATCATAGGCATTGCCTTTAAAGGTATATATCTGATCGATATATTGATCTTCGTTTATACTGGCTCTGAGAATGAGTTGAAGTGAATCAGTTCCTGTTACATTGTAAGAATTTTTTTCTTGTAGTGGTTGAAAAAATAACTCTCCACTATTTAGCGTATTTCTTGTATTGCCATAATTTATGTCGAAAGAAAACTCATTATTTCTGTCCGCTGCATATATGGGAAGTGGAAGAGAATCGTAGGTGAGATGATTATTTAAGGTAATACTTTCGAAGGAACCGCCTCTTGTATTTAGCACGACAGTCAACTCTTCCGTTTGTATCTTTAGCAGCTTTTCCTCTCCTTTTGAGGCCTCAAAAAATCCTTTATATCTTGACTTACTGGCTAATTCTTCCAGGGAATCCTTAAGTGCTACATCTTCAGGGCTCAATGAATCTGAGATTTCATTAGCAGATGGCGATCTTAGCAAAGAGTCTTCTACCATAGCTGAAGTAGTAGAAGGATTCTCTCGAACAGGTGGTTTAGGAGCAAACCATCTAAAATAAACCAACATCAATATGGTGATAAGCACAAATCCCGTTATCGCATTTCTATCCATATTTAAATTTAATGAAGTTTTCTTTAATTCTATAGGCTACTTATTTACGTGCCTTTCTCCCAATGAGTTTTTTTTGTTATTAATGGGGATATCCCTTGCTTCTTTAGACCTTTGAGCGGCATTACAAAATGCCAGAAATATAGGGTGGGGACTTTCGATCGTTGTTTTATATTCAGGATGGAACTGTACTCCCATAAAAAACGGATGCTCTTTTAATTCAATGATTTCCACCAAATCAGTTGCAGGATTGACTCCACTCATCACCATTCCCTTCTCTTCTAGTCTTTCCTTGTAATTATTGTTTAATTCAAACCTATGCCTATGCCGTTCATTGATACGCGTTTTGTGATAAGCCTTGTGTGCTAAGGTATTTCTTTTAATCATGCACTCATATGACCCCAGACGCATGGTCCCTCCTAACTGGTTCACCTGTTTTTGTTCTTCCATTAAGGAAATAATTGGATCAGAGGTAGCAGGACTGAATTCAGTGCTATCTGCTTCAGCCAACCCTAACACTGATCTGGTAAATTCTATCACTGCAACTTGCATTCCCAGACAAATACCAAGAAATGGAATTCGGTGTTCCCTGGCATATTTTGCTCCCAAAATTTTCCCCTCTATTCCTCTTTCCCCAAATCCAGGGGCTACGATAATTCCTTGTAGATATCCTAAAAGCCTGTCTACATTCTTTGAAGAAATATCTTCTGAGTGGATGTATTCAATTTTTACATATAGTTCGTTTTCGGCCCCGGCAATTTTCAAGGACTCTGCAATAGATAAATAAGCGTCATGCAATTCAACATATTTACCTACTAATCCGACGGTTATTTCATCTGTAGGATTCTTCAATTTCGATACAAAATGCTTCCAAAAACTCAAATCTGGTTCATTTTTAGGTCCAAGATTTAGTTTTTGCAGGGTTCTCAAATCGAGATTTTCTTTTTTTAGCAGAAAAGGCACATCGTAAATGGTGGGAGCATTAATATTTTCTACCACCGAATCCATACTTACATTACAAAAGAGGGCCACTTTTCTTCTTACCTCCAATGGCATTTTACGTTCTGTGCGACATACCAATATATCGGGTTGCACTCCAGACTCCAATAGTTTTTTCACAGAGTGCTGAGTAGGCTTCGTTTTTAGTTCTCCTACAGCTTCCAAATAAGGAACCAGTGTGAGATGAATCACCAGACAATTTTCAGGACCTACCTCAAAACGAAATTGTCTTAATGCCTCTATATAAGGAGTAGATTCCATATCTCCTACAGTACCGCCAATCTCAGTAATAATAATATCATACTGGCGATGGACATTTAATAGTTGGAATCTTCTTTTAATCTCGTCAGTGATATGTGGAATAACCTGAACGGTCTTCCCCTTGTACTCCCCCATTCTTTCCCTTCTGATAACTGTCTCATAAATTCTACCAGTAGTAACGTTATTCGCCTGGGAAGTATTGACATTTAAAAAGCGTTCGTAATGCCCAAGGTCGAGATCTGTCTCAGCCCCATCTTCCGTTACATAGCATTCTCCATGTTCGTATGGATTTAGGGTACCCGGATCAATATTGATATAGGGATCAAATTTTTGGATAGTTGTTTTATAGCCCCGCAACTGCAAAAGCTTTGCGAGGGAAGCTGATAAAATCCCCTTACCCAAAGAAGAGGTCACTCCTCCTGTCACAAAAATATATTTAGTTGGTTCCGTCATGAATGGATTTCCCTAATATGCTCACAAAAGTAAGGTTCAATATTCACATTTAATAACTTTCTAGTTTTTTCTTATATAATCTTATCAGTCCGTATCTATCCACAATTATTACATGTGCTTCATGCTCACCTTTAAATAGTACTCATCATTAATATAAGGATGACTCCTTTTCCATATTTCTTACAATATATGGTCGCACAATAAATAAATACGAAAAACGAAATACCCAATTTATAATAATAATGTACTTTTGAATAAAATCTTGTAATTCTAAGGAAACCGCTTATGCTCCTTCGTATACACTATCTATTGACGTATTTTTCCCTACAATTCATATTAATAACGACAGTTAATTCACAAAATGTGCTTTTTGTGCCTTTTGGGCAAACGCAAGAGGATGTCGCTACTTTTGTAGAAAGTAGAACCTATCTCGAAAAAATAGAATCTGATTCCATAGAAGAGAACATGTTAATTGCAAAAGGGGAAAAACAGGTCTCGAAATACCTCTTTCACAAAAACTATCTTTACTCCATTACTAATGAAAAGCACTACAAGAATAAGAAACAAGCTGAACCAATAATTAAAGCGATTGTGGACTATTTAAACTACGGAGAGGAAAAAGTTGTATCTATTCCTTCTGGTGTCTACAAAAAGCATCTTGCGGTAATGGAAAACTCCCGAATTCTGCAACTACGTGTTAAACAAGAAAACAGGGATGGCGAAGATATAACCATTGTAGAGTTATCTTCTACCAGCATTAAGTATGGGCCCGAAGAAGAAATTCAGAATTATTCTATGCTTGTGAAGAATGCATTTACTCCCGAAAATTAAGCTTTGAGTGCTTAAGGAAATATGGTCTGGTGCAGGTATATAATATCCAAATAAATAAGGCCGCTATTATGCCCACTATAGCACCACCCAAAACATCGCCCGGGTAATGAACACCTAAGTAAATTCTACTATAGGCTACTAATATTGCACAACTAAAAAATACATACCACAAATATTTCTCATTAAATAGCAAAGCTAAAAAGGTAGCTAATGCAAAAAAGTTTGCTGCATGGGAAGAAACAAATCCAAATTTACCTCCACACTTTTGATAAACGACATGTACCTCCCTGGAAAAATGATTTTCAGGACGGCAAGGCCTTAATCTTTGAATCCATGGCTTTAGGATGCCTGAAGCAGTTTGATCACTAATGGTTATAAGCAAAGTGATAAAAATAATCACAACAATTAATTCTATCGTGCCTACTCGTTTCCAAATAGCATATAAGAGCACTAAATACGCAGGAATCCAGAAAGTTTTGGTACTGATCAAATACATGACCGGGTCCATCCAAACATGATGTAACTCATTTAGCACGAAAAAGAATTCCTGATCGAGATATGCCAAATATTCTATCATCTATTGCTGAATTCTGCTACCAATAATGAACACTCACTAAAAAAATGAAGGCTATTGCTGTAACTACTCCCATAAATATATTTAAAATCAAGGTTAAACTTTTGAACTTTTCAGGATCCATAACACTCAACTTTTTCTGTAGTTCCGGGTAGATTATATGGGCGCTAAACAAAAAACAAGCTACTCCTATTATACTACCAGCCAATATATCACCTATAAAATGAACCCCGATATATACTCTGGTGTAACAGGTAATTACTGAAAAGATAGCTATACCATAGTAAACAGTAGTACTTGCATCTAATCCTATGAGGATAAATCCCATCAAAGCAGCAGCAGTAGCACTATGGCCGGAAGGAAAAGCATTATATCTCAAAATATTGGTTGCTACGTAGTGAAAGGATTCCGAATTTTCAAAAACGGTCAATGGCCTCTCCCAAGGTGAGAATAACCATAATTTACCTATTTGAACAATGAAGGTTAATAGTAACAAACACATAATCATACTAATAATCAAAGCCGCATTTTTTCTACCAACCCATAATGCTATCAGGGAAATAAGTAGCGCCCCATCTCCCAAGTGGGTCCAATGTGGCATAATCAGATCCCAAAAAGCCGAGTTCCGCGCATTGGCCCATAAAAAACTACCACGATACCCAAAAAGTGCTAATAATACTATACAAAATAACCAGAAGATGAGGTACACCTTTATATAGGGTGAGACTCTATGAAACAGCTGTGATGATAAATAGTCCTTAAAAGGCATACAATTGAAGAGAAACAAACAGTGGTTGAATAATAGTAACTGATAAACTGCAAGCACAAGTTGAATTAAAAATCGGAATCATCAAACCAGAAATAAGCCAGCCACGGATCGCCTATGTTATTTCTTCTCAAGCGAAATCTGGCTCTTCCTGCACCTACAAACACATTTTGCTCATCCTGTACGATGGTCAAATTAAAATTTCTGACAACAAAAGCCTCTACTTCAGTGGTATCCAATTGGGTGAAAAAATTCCAGTCAAGGTTGATCTGCTGAACTGACTGGAACAAATTATATGCAATATTCATCTCTGTAGCTCTGTCCCAGCTTATTTCCTGACCAATTTCAAAATCAAAATAGGCAAACTCAAAGTCCTGGGTAAATAATCTACCATATAAGACTGTATCTCTTAGTTCATAAGCATTTTTGAAAGTAGCAAAATATCCTTCTATGCTCGTGGGATTTAAACTTAAACTTTGGTCAGCTAAGCCTTCAGGATCATAATCGGGGGCGAATGGATTACATCCAATACTTATGACCGTCAAAGTAGCCAAGCTAAAAGAGATAAATATCCAAATGCAACTGATTTTTCTCATCACTGAATATAAGTAGACTTTAGTAATGTCCAACTGGAATCTTTGGCAGTCCTCTATATCTATCCACCTGAAAATTTCCCATTCGTTAAACTGATTGACCTTCATTACCCATTGAACCTGTCCTCTAAATACATCCGTAATCGTAGTATCGCCATGTCTTACCTGATATCTGTAACTTCCTACATATCTCAAGGAATCACTACTTACATCCCTCAAGTCAAGCTCTTCTAAAAATAAGATTCCCCCCGTCGGTCCTGCAATATTTGCAAATAAATTATTAAGATATGTTTGTTCATCGTCCACTGACCAGTTTGACCAAAGACTTTCATTTAATGCAAGAAAAGAAGCAACGGGTTCGAATGCCAATTCTTCCCTATTAAAACATCTCAAATAATTTTGAACGTTTTGTTGATTGAGAGAAGTTCTCAAATTATCCAATAAAATTTGATAATCTGTGGGACTTACCCAGTCGGAACCTCCTGCAGCAGATGGTGGTTCTACGTCCCTTACCTCTAGACAAGCGGTGAAAAGAAGTATAGGGGAAATGACAAAAAATATATAGTTCCACCTACTGAACACAGAAACTATGTTACTCATTCAAGTTAATTTGTAAATAACATACGAAAATAGAGAATAAATGGGCAGCTGAATACAACTAAATTAAAAAAGAAATCGTTTAATGACTGACTAGTCATTCTAAAACCTCTATCATGAGCCCAAGAAGTCAAGAACAACTAGCGGAAGTGAGAAGTAAAAGCAAGAAAAAAATTTTAGATGCAGCATTAGCACTATTTGCACATCAAGGGTTCCACAATACCACTGTCGAGGAGGTGGCAGATAAAGCATCTGTAGCCAAAGGATCCATTTACACTTATTTTTCTAGTAAAATGAAATTATTGGAAGGAATTATTGAGGATCTTATGGAAGAAGGAGATGAGATATTAAAGCAAATGGAACATTTGACAACGCCTTCACAGCAATTGGCATTTCTCATTCACACTTCCTTCGATTACATGAAAAGGAACCAGCACCACACACGTCTTCTTACAGCTCTCGCCCTTCAACTGGAACAATTTCCAACTCTGGAAGAGATAATTAAGTCGCGTTATATCACCCTCATGCCTTTTATGGCAGAATTGCTGAAAAGCAATGGATACGATGACCATGCTGCACAAACTGAGGCCAGACTTTTATCTGCCGCTCTGGATGGCATTGGTATTCAATATCTGATTTTAAAAGATGCTATTCCCTTAGAAGAAATCAAAGAGGAACTATTAGCCAAGTATTGTCCCATAGAATAAACATCATCCGAATCATGAATTATACTCAATGGATCTTTTTATGGTGCTTATGCATATTCGGACCAATCTGGATACAAGCCCAAACTGCTACTGAAATTATTCAACAATCAGAAGAAATCCGTCGCGGCATAGAAAGTTCACGGGCTGAGATGACGATGTCTATCATCAGACCCACCTGGACAAGAGATATGACCCTAAAGGCGTGGTCCAAAGGGGATGATTACGCCATGATTTTGGTCACAGCCCCAGCCAGAGATAAAGGCAACGCCAATCTAAAAATAGATAAAGAAGTCTGGTCCTGGGTACCCAAAATAGAGAGAACAGTAAAATTACCTCCTTCTATGATGTCTCAATCCTGGATGGGTTCAGACTTTACCAATGAAGATTTGATCAGAGAAAATTCACTTATCACAGATTATACCCACAGTTTTCTCACAGATACTACTTTTCTTGATCGTGAGGTATTTCGAATAGAACTCATTCCCAATGAAGATGCAGCAGTTA
>CBDHFQ010000030.1:0-162566 GCA_965262565.1 Bacteroidia bacterium | reverse complement strand
AGATGGGTAACCTTTATATTCCACTCTTCCAACTGACCTCTTAGCTGACCCATTTCCTCTTCTTTGGCCTGTACTTGTTGGTCCAAGTCTCCCTTAGCGTCATTCAGATGTTGGGTGAGTTGTTCTTTTTCTTCCTGGATCATGTGCAATTGATTCGCCAGCCCCTTTTTCTCTTCTTCCAGATGGGTGAACCTTTATATTCCACTCTTCCAACTGACCTCTTAGCTGACCCATTTCCTCCTCTTTGGCCTGTACTTGTTGGTCCAAGTCTCCCTTAGCGTCATTCAGATGTTGGGTGAGTTGTTCTTTTTCTTCCTGGATCATGTGCAATTGATTCGCCAGCCTCTTTTTCTCTTCTTCCAGATGGGTGAACTTTATATTCCACTCTTCCAACTGACCTCTTAGCTGACCCATTTCCTCTTCTTTGGCCTGTACTTGTTGGTCCAAGTCTCCCTTAGTGTCATTCAGATGTTGAGTGAGTTGTTCTTTTTCTTCCTGGATCATGTGCCATTGATTCGCCAGCCCCTTTTTCTCTTCTTCCAGATGGGTAACCTTTATATTCCACTCTTCCAACTGACCTCTTAGCTGACCCATTTCCTCTTCTTTGGCCTGTACTTGTTGGTCCACATATCCTCTTAGCTCTGTCAGATCTTGAAGAAGTTGTTGTTTCTCTTGCGTCAAGGTATAAAGCTGATCCCGTAGCGTCGTTTTCTCTTCCTTTAATTCCGTATACTTGTGCTGCCATCCCCCCAACTCGCTCTGAAGGTGAGCTACTTCCTTATCTTTATCTCCTAATTGTACCCTCAAGGCTCCCTTGGTATTGACAAAGGATTGAGACAATTGATCTTTTTCTGTCAATGCCAATTGTAATTGTCCGGCCAATCCATTTTTCTCTATTTCTAATCCCTGGAACTTCTGTCCCCAATCTTCAACTTGTCCTCTAAGTTGGACTATCGCCTCTTCCTTCTCCTTTAGCTGACGCTTTAATTCTTCATTGATATGTTTCCAATTAAGGGCCACCTGTTCTTTTTCATGGATCACTGTTTGCAATTTATCTGAAAGGGAATGATGCTCAGATTGAAGCTGGGTAAATTTGCTGTTCCAGTCATGGAGTTGGGCATTTTTTTGGGTTAGCACCTCTTCTTTTTCATGTAATTGATGTTCCAATGCCTCTATCTCGTTTCTCAGGGAGTGTTCTTGTTGATGTTTTTCTTTGGAGGTGGTTTCCAAGAGGCTTACTAATCCCAACTTTTCTGTCTCTAGTCCAGCATATTTATCTTGCCACCCAGCCAAGCGTCCATTGACTTCTTGTAGTGCCGACCCTTTTTGCATCAACTGTAATTCCCAATCTTCCCGTGCATTTTTCCATTCCAGCGCCATCTTTTCGTTTTCTTCCTTCGCTATGCGTAATTGGTCCGATACACCTTCTCTTTCTCGATCTACCTCCGCGAACTTCAGATTCCACTGATGTAGCTGTTCTGTTAACGTGTGGTTGGAATGTTCTTTTTGATTGACAGCCAGGCTCAGTTCATCTATGGTATTTCTTTGGGTTTCCAATCTCTCTATATACTCTTCTTTCAAGCTCAATAATTGGTTGATTTTGAGTTCCCATTCTTCCTCCTTTTGTGCTGCCTTTGACTTAAAGCTGTTATAGGTCGTTTCCAAGGTTCCTAATTGATCCAAATGAAGGGAAATCTTCTGGTTGGCATTAGCATATTTAGCGCTCCAATCCCTTACCTTCTTTGTCAGGTCTTCCTTCTCCGATTGAAACTTCCCTATTTCAATATTATGAGCATTGACATCTTTTTCATAATTCATTTTGAGGGTAGCAAATTTATGTTGCTCTGCTTCTACTTGGGCCTGCATGTTGAGGATGCGAGATTTTCTGAGCAACCATCCTATCAAGCCACCGATGAGTGCTGCTCCGAGAAGAAATAATAGGAATAATAAGATACAATTTAACATAGTGTATATTTTTTATAGTTGATGCAGTAGGGATTATTCTTGTAGCGTGATTTCTACACGTCGATTTTTCGCACGTCCGAGTTCTGTATGATTCTTTTCTATGGGTCTGTCTGGTCCAAAACCTAACGCAATCATGCGATCCTTCGCAATCCCTCCATTTTTTGACAGATAGTCCTGAACGAAATTAGCCCTTTCCCGAGAGAGGGTTACATTGTATGTTCTCTCCCCTTTATTATCTGTATGACCTTCCACCTTTATGTTAGCTTTCGGCTCATTGTCCAAATAATAAATCATCTCCGACAGGTCCTGACGCTGGGAAGCATCTAAATTGAGGGTAGGTTGATCCGTTGCGAAGTATAGCATAAGCGGTTTTCCCATAAGTCGGGATTTTATGGTCGTTAGGCGCTCATTATAATTGTTCAACTCCTGAAATTTGAAGGCTATTCCTCTTCTTAAGGTATCATTTACGATCCAGTTTTGAGGTAGGAGTTGACCTTCCGTTGTCAACACATGCGGATCTACTCCCTGAGCCAACAGTAATTTCTTGATATCATTTGCTCTGGCCAGCCCAAGATCGGAGAACACAGAAGGATTGTTTTCTGTTGCTGCATAATAACCAATAATGTTCAGCGACCGGTCTGGATGTGTCATAAGATAAGCTGCTACATCGGTTAATGTTTCATTAGTACTCTTTGATTCAGGGGTTAATGTAAGAAATGAGGAAGGCAAAAATCGGAAGTAATGTTTAGCCTGATAGTCGAAATAAGCTCCATCTTTAATGATCCACGGTCCTGAGAGAGTTTTATCTACCGCTACCTTAGGCGTGTTGTGATTCGAAATGGTTGTTGTTCGATCTCCTGTAGCTAATACAGTTCCCGATAAACATCGTTGGCAAATAAAAAGTGCACATAACATCCATGCGGCTAATAGAAGGATTAGCGCCAATAGCGTAGTTCTATTCATTTTCCTTTTCTTTAGGCAAGAAACCAGTGAATGAGTTTCTATGATTTGTATACTCTAAGGTTAAGAGATTTTTTGGTGTAAAAAGTCACAGGTTCATGATTATTTTTTTCAAATGTTAATCAGAACGTCTCAGGGGGGGTCTGGAAATCACCTATCCTTACTATTTTTTTTAGTTTCATTTGGCCAAACAACTAAAAATAGGGAAAATGTTAGTAGCTTTAAGAAGAGGTTCAACAGGTCCCTCATGACATGCAGATAAACCCTGAAGCATAGTAGCATATGAAAAAAGCGATCGTTTCTCAATACTTATCTTCCCTTGGCATGCTCGAAAGAGCTATTAACGAATGTCCCGAGGAATTGTGGGTCAGCACAGATTACACCAACCCTTTCTGGCACGTGGCTTACCATACCCTCTACTACACCAATCTTTATTTGTCAGAACACCTTAACACAGCGAAGGATTGGGAAAAGCATATAGAGACATATGAACAATTGAATAGAACTGGAAGATCTGGAGAAAAATTACCCGACATAACACACATCTATTCGAAGCAGGAAGTAATAGACTACCTACAGCTTACGATGGACGAAATCCCCCCAAAAATAGATGCTACCGAATTATCCGCTCCATCGGGTTTTTCTTGGCTACCTTTCGACAAAGCAGAATTGCAGCTCTACAATATTCGACATATCCAGCATCATGCAGGTCAATTGATCGAAAGGGTTAGAGAACTTACCGGAAAAGGAACAGGCTGGATTAGATTAAATGAACCCAGCTAAAGGAACAGCTGCAGCCCTGAGATTTCCCTAATATTGATTACTCTGCGGTGAACGTATAATCGGATGTCCATGTTTCTTCCTTCCCTGGTTCAACCGACAATTGGATAAAATTCTCCGGACACAGGGTGGTCTCACATGCCCAAAAAGCCATTCTACTCAAAGGCTTGTCTACCTTAAACGTAACAGCAGCATTTGAATGTTGATTTTTCACCATAACTTCATGCGCTTCCACCTCTTCCCCGAATCCCTTCAATTCTACAAACACACTGGTATCTATCACTTCTTTTACAAAGGACAACTCACGATCCTGAATACTTAATAATCCCTTTAAATCATCTTCCGTCGAAATGGAATATGGAAAACGAACAAGAAAGGCAGGCCCACTTTTTTCCCCATCAATCACAAAAAAGTTGTGATTAAACTGATCCGTCTCTATGGCTTTCTCACCGATATTTTCCAGTGTATGCTCAATAACAAATCCATCCCTTTTCAGCCTGATCGTCTTTTCATACATATAAGCATATCCAATATCACTCTTCAATTCATGAACAAAGGTAATCCAATCGCTTCCTTTGTTCACCGTCCATTGCCCATGATCCAACACAGGATAAGTTCCTCTCCATTGATAGCTTTCCTCTTCGCCTTTTTCTAATATTCCTACCCCTATTCTGATAAATCCTTCTCCTGGGGCAGCTTCCTCATATCCCAATCCTGGAGTAATATATCCTTCCACAGGCCCTGGAAGATCTTCATGCACATAAGGATCATGCGTATCTTTCCAATAGTCAAAATACTCATGTCCTTTGTATTGGACACTTCCGATCACTCCCGACCAATCAAAACGCGTCCCACGATATAAGCCATGTTCTATATCTGGTGGATACAGTTTCATTCGCACATCCTCATTTGCTATGACGACACTCACATACTGGTCAAAATTTAACTCAGATAACGTATCAGTGGGTAAATCCACCGCCTGATCATCTGAAGAGGAGGGAGGTTCAGTACAATGGATCAACAAACAAACTGAACTCAAGCACACGAAGAAAATAATTACGTATTTCATTGGATATAAGAGAAAATACATATGACAGAAATATTCTACTGTTAATATAATAAAATCAACAGAAAAACAGCTAACATTGCCCCAGGCCCAACAAGTAAATTTCTATGCACCATATTACCCTTTTCTTCGCTCTCATAACTCTCACTCTCCCTATAAACGCCCAATTCCGAGTTTATCCCTATCTGTTGGCGCCTTCAGCATCATCGATGCGCATCAATTGGTTTACAGCATCGGAGGAAGCGGGCAAACTTAGCCTATGGAAAACAGGGAGTCAGGATACACTTACCTATCAAAGTATCCCTGTTCTGATGCCGGAATTGAGCTATTCGGAGCTGGAATTATCAGAACAAAAAGACTTTCCTGACATGTTTGAAAATCGCAATGTAAAGCATACGATCTTGTTGGAAGGTTTGGGGGCCAATGGGCAATACCGCTATGTCATAGATCAGGGCGAAGAAAGGGCTGAAGGGACTTTTCACACCGCACCTAGCGTAGGGGCAACGTCCGCCATCCGATTTATCACCTTTGCTGATTCAGAAACTGATCCGGCGGGCAGGGAAATCCATCGCAAGTGGGCCGTAGGAAATCAACATCCCTCTAGTACAGGCAGGCCCGACTCATTGGCACATTACCTCCTCACCGAAACCGAAGGATACACAGCTAATCTGTCAGAAATAAAGAAAATCCAACCAGATATGCTGCTCATTTCCGGCGATTTGGTGCAAGGAGGTGGATACCAACGAGCCTGGGATGAATTTTTCTTTCACAATGCCGGAACATTTGATACCCTCCTCAGCCGAATTCCTTTATTGCCAGCTATTGGGAACTGGGAGAACTTCGGAGCAAGGAATGGCGGTTACGAACCTGAGGCCATCGCTGCTTCCAGAGCTAAGTATAAAGCTTATTTTGATGCCCCCCCGAATAATGATCCTCGCTATCAGAACTTCTATTATCGCATAGATTACGGCCCGCTTACCATCCTCACATTGGATTCTTCCAACGGTCTTCCCGATAGCACAGATGGCGATACGAATATTAACATTAATAACAGCACTTACCCCAATGACGATTTGCCTGATATACAGAAAGGTTCCCCTCAATGGAACTGGACACAGGCACAATTGAAAGATGCCCGAAGGAAAGGCCAACTCATCTTTGTTCAATTTCATCACATCCCTTATTCCAGTGGGGGCCATAGTTTACCAACGACTGCTGAAGGAAGTACGGGTCAGGCAGGTATTCCCATGCGCATTTACCAACCGCTTTTTAAACAATATGGAGTAGTTGCGGTATTTTGTGGGCATAATGAGTCTTTGGAACATTCAGTGGTAGAAGGAATACACTATTGGGATGTGGGGATTGCGGGAGATGGGTTAGGATATTCGATCGATCACATAGATCCCAGAAGAACGAATCCCTATCGTCAGTTTGTGGCCCATGTAGATGCGCCAGAACATTGGCAAGGGAAGCGATTGATCGATGGAGGCAAACACTACGGGCATTTAATGGTGGACATATTGCCTGAAGATGATGCATATCTAATTGAGATGACCCCCTATTATATTTTTCCGTTGACCAATGCGCAGGGACAAGTCACAGGAACAGAAAAAAGAGCTTATGATCATGTGGTAACAATGAGGGTCTCTCCTTAGGCATTTCCTGGTATGTGTTAATGGTGCCAATGGATCAGAGATAAGCACAGCTCATTGGCACAAAACATAAAAAGGATGACAATTTACTTGCCACCCTCTTTACCATTATTTTACGCATTACAACTTCATCCTTCTACTATTTTACTAACATTCTTTTAGTATACTGTTCCATTCCTGCCTGTACTTTTAAAATGTAGACGCCTTGATTCAAGTGTTCCAGATTCACCATGTGTTTGGAAGCGCTTTGTTCTATAGCTTGGCGCAACACTTCATTTCCTTGAAGATCGATGACAGATACTGATGTGATAGGGGTTAGAGATTGACTTTCAATGGTTACATTTGTTGAAGCGGGGTTAGGATAGACAGTTAAAGAGATAGATGGGGCAAAGGAAGATACAGAAGTTAATCTAATGATGTGTGAAAAATGAAAGCTTCCATCCATGTCTACCTGCTTTAGTCTATAGTAAAGATCATCACTTATCGGGTCGTTATCTGTGTAGGTATAATTCGTCAGCTGTTGAGTCGTTCCTGCGCCTACGACCGAACCAAGATCCTCGAAAGCAACACCATCTACTGACCGTTGGATTAAAAAGTGATCGTTGTTTAGTTCTGATGCTGTGGCCCATTCTAGCGTTACTCCACTCTGATCAAAAGCTCCTGAAAAGTGAGTGAGCTCTACTGGAAAGACGTCAAACGTTCCGAATTGATTGATCACACAAGGACTCATGTTAAGAGAAAACAGTCTATCTGCGGCATCAGATGCATAGTATCCTCCATTATCGATAATTCGTGCTCTGTAAAGAAAACCTGAGTTAGCTGAAAAGGTAAGATACACCATGTGCTCGGGAGCAGTTGTACTTATATCGGGTTGGTTATCCACTGTATTACATTCAAATAAGGTTGAAATACTTAATGAGTTAGACGTTTCATCATCATCGTCATTTTCATCCTCGTCATCCTCATCATCCTCGTCATCATCATTCACACCGGTCATCATCTGTGCCAGGTCCGTAGGCGAATTAAACACATAGCTTCCCGATGCACTGAATCCTACTGATTCCCTCAATCTACTTCCATCTCCATCCAAATCTACTGCTGTGGCTGTCCATTTAGTTAAATTAGTCAGTTCCATAGTTCCCGTTTTAACAAATTCAATCTTAAAGTCCATATATCCTTCCGTTCCATAATAAGATTGATTTCTGAGCATCACCTGAGGCTGAAAAGACATATCATCGCCGAAATAGGAAACATCCAGGTCAATTAATCTCGCATTCACCTTCTCATGAATAGTTACCAGTGCATCAATAGTGTCTAACACTCTTGTGAAGCGATACATTGCACCTACTTGTCCAGCGACACCCGACTCAAGTTGGTAGTTAGTAAAGGATAGGGTAGGCAGATCGCTACATTGTCCAAAAAAGAATAAAGGAGATACAGAAACGATGAGGGCTAGAAAGAATTTGTTAATAACTGTGTAAAACATTGCTCTGATTAGATATAAAATGTTTCAAGTAATAATAATGTCAATTTTCATTGTTGGCATTGACAGAGAGGAAACTGGGGGAGGAAATCGATGAGGAAGTTGTTTTAATTAATGTTTTTCCTTAGTCGACATATGCAAGGTAGTACGAAAAATGGATTTTTCTTACATATGTTACCTTTTTGGGAATTTTTGAAGAATGAAGTGATAAATAGACAGAATAAATGGTCAGACATATGTAAGATTTCCGGGCATTTATGTAAAATTCCAAAGATAAAGGCCCGCCTTTTATCAAAGGCGAGCCTTATTCATCTTTTCATTTAGGCCCAGAAGCCATTCTCGCTCAATAAAAAAGTTGGCCCATCAAGGCCCCTCTTGCTTAATCCAACACTTTTATTTGAATATCTTTATAATAAGTCGTGCTATTGGGATCGTGTGCCTGAATACCCACTGTTCCATGACCTATTCGACGATCTTTGCTCCAGTCGTTAGGTTGGTGCCAGTCTACCATCGTTTTGCCATCCACTTTAATGACGATGTGCTTATCCTGTACGGTAATATGATAGTCGAACCATTCCCCGTCGGTAGAAGGTGCTTTTGGTTGGTATAAAAAGATCTCTCTATTTTCTGCGACACGTGCACCAAAAGCTTCTTCATCAGCTCCAGGCGCAAATACATTTACCACCCCATATAAACTACCTGTTTTCTTGGGATCGGTGTGGGTAGAATTGACCTGGGCTTCGAATCCTTCACTGGGCCAGCCTTCTTCCTGGTATTCGGTATGAAAGTAAACGCCAGAGTTAGAGTTCGCCGTGGTCATGACCTTGAGCTTCAATTCAAAATTCTTAAAGTCAGCACTTCCTACCTCCCCAGTGTAAAATAGGTGTGCACGACCTCCTTTACTGACGAGTTTTCCCTCTTCAACAAAAAAGGAACCAGGATTTTCAGTGGAAGCGGTCCAGCCTCCCAGCGAGCTTCCATCAAATAGGGAGGTGAAGTCGCCTTCAGCCTGATCCTGAGCGTAGCTGAACAAAAAGCAAAATAGAAAGCTAATAGCGAGCAAAGTAGATTTCATAGTGGTTGATATTTATTGGGTGAGGAATAAAAATGCAAACTTTCTCCCTTTATATCCAGCATAAGCACCAGAAATAGTTTTTTGACCTATTGAGATTATTCGAACCTAAGGAAATTTTGTATCTTATTTATCATTTATTCAATTAGGCCTACACCATGACTCACTTTCGCGCTAAATATTATCGATTGTTTTTGCTGGCTATATGTTGGCAGTTAGGAACACTTACCTTACCTGCCCAATCTGCTGAGGATATCTGGGAAAAATTAGCTGCTAATGCTATCATTGAAGAGAAAGTTATGATGCCCATGCGAGATGGGGTTCGGCTAGCTACAGATATTTATCGGCCAAAAACGGATGAACCAGTTCCCATCATTTTCAGTCGAACCCCATACAATTTCAATACATGGCGAGATGGAGAACAAACCACTCGCACTGCCCAGCGTGCTTATGAAGCCGTCCAACGAGGGTATGCGTATGTCGTACAAAATGAAAGAGGGCGCTATTTTTCGGAAGGAGAATGGGATATTTTGGGGGTTCCGCTTACGGATGGATATGATGCATTTAGCTGGATGAAGGATCAGCCGTGGAGCAATGGAAAAATTGCCACTTATGGTTGTTCTTCGACAGCAGAATGGCAAATGGCGGTAGCAGCTTTAGATCATCCTGCCCATGCGGCTATGGTTCCCCAAGGATTTGGCGCAGGAGTAGGAAGAGTAGGCGATTATTACGAACAGGGAAATTGGTATAGAGGAGGTGCTCAGCAAATGTTATTTACCGCATGGCTGTATGGGGTAGAGCATGATACATTCAAGCCTCGGATTCCCGAAGGAGCAACGCAAGAAGATCTGATTCGCATTTCTCGCTTTTACGATTTAGCACCAGAGAATCCTCCGGTGGATATGTCGGAAGCGTTGGCACATCTTCCCGTTTCAGATATTCTTAACAATATCCACGGAAAAACGGAGATATACGATAAAATGATCCAACGCAAGCCGAATGATCCGGATTGGTATCAAGGAGGTCTTTATCACGATGATATGGGATTTGGGGTTCCCAGCTTTTGGTTTTGCTCCTGGTATGATGTATCTATTAGTCCTAATTTGGCCCTTTTTAACCACGTCAGAAATAATATTGAGGATTCCGAAATAGCTGATAATCAATACCTGGTTATTGCCCCTACGCTTCATTGTGCTTATAAACGCGCTACAGAAGAAACGATTGTAGGAGAGAGAAATATCGGAGACGCACGATTGAATTACGATGAGCAGGTGTACGATTGGTTTGATTATTGGCTTAAGGGAAAAGAAAATGGCTTCAAAGAGCGTACCCCTCGGGTCCAATATTATACGATGGGATTGAACAAGTGGCAACAAGCGGATCAATGGCCTCCCAAAGCTGCCGAAATGACAAGCTTTTATCTTGGAAGCGGAGGGAATGCCAATAGTTTGTTCGGAGATGGCACATTGAGCGAAGAAAAGCCCGACCAAGATACTCCTCCTGATCGATTTACTTATGATCCCATGAATCCGGTGATGTCATATGGGGGAAATGTTTGTTGTACAGGAAATGCCATTAAGGGAGGGGCTTTTGATCAACGCCAGCAGGAAACCAGGCATGATATTTTGGTGTATACCTCAGAACCCCTAACGGAAGGCGTAGAAGTGACGGGATTTATTGAGACGACCTTATATGTTTCTTCTGATGCTAAGGATACGGATGTTACGGTGAAGTTGATCGATGTATATCCCGACGGTCGCGCTTATAATCTGGATGAGACCATTCAGCGTGTGCGTTATCGTGAGGGCTATGATAAAGAAGTGTTTATGGAAGAAGGGGAAGTTTACCCATTGGCACTTACTCCTATGGCTACAAGTAATTATTTTGCTGAAGGTCATCGCATTCGTATAGAGGTGTCGAGTAGTAATTTTCCTAGATTCACCCGCAATTTGAATACTGGAGGGAATAATGTTGATGAACACGAGGGGGTCATTGCGCATAATGTGATTCATCATAGTGCAGCGTATCCTTCCATGATTCGTTTGCCTATTATGAAGGTGGAGATGGAAGAGGGAAAGTGAATCTACGCATTGGTACGAAATACTAGCATCCACTCATAAAATTCAATCTCATTATTTCAGCAGGTTTTTCCATGCTTCCCAAAAAGCCTCTACAGTTTGAGGCCTATCTTCCTTTTTCTCTGCTACAGCTTTATTGATTAATGCTATAACGGGATCTTTTTTTTCTCCTAGCGCATCTATATTCAAAAATTGTTCACACAACTTTCCCAAATTATAGACTGTTGTTTGTTCATTGATAGTGGCTCCCTGCAGCAACTCCTCGGGTGCCATAAACCTGGATGAGCCAAACCGCTTACCCGATACATTGACTTCCGGTCCCTTGTGATAATGATCGAGATCTATGACATATGTTGTATGCGATTCAAAATGATATATAATGCTCCCATCGTAAAAATCATGCGCAAGCCATCCCCTAGAAGCCAACTGAACATGCAAATCTATCACCTGACCTAAGAAAGCTATATTATCCTCATATGCTAAATGTTTCATTCTGACATAAGCACTCTTTTCATTATTTCGATGCTCTTTAGCCGTATAAATCAATTCCCCCTCTACCCAATCAAACACTAATGCGGTACCCCAGGCAGTTTGTAAAGAACCGTGATAAGCAGGCAATAAAGGATGAGATATTTCCCTATATATCTTTGATGCATTGTCTAATAAGAGTACTCTTTCACGATGGGATAATGTATGCTTTGACTTGTTATGGCCAGCTGTTTTAATAAAGTACTTCTTATGATGGATCTCAGCAGAAAAAGAGAGATTGCCAGAATCTTGTGTGCGTTGATCAAATTGGGCAAAAATGACCCCGATGCGATTTAAGTGTTCTTCTGGTGTGTATCGCTTATCTTCCAGTGTTAATAATTGGACATTCATAAATCCTTACCTCAATCTGCTTACCCTAAATATTGTCATATCTCTATAGAAAATATCCTTCTAACAAAAGCGTAACATAGCGGATATTCAGGGATGACACAAAGCTAACTATTATTTAAAATATCTCATCAGTTAAATTCACATACCAAACGTTGCCCCCTTTTCCATCTTTCCAAAAAGTGGACTTTCCTGCTGTTAATTGGTTATAAATCACTGAATATGAATAATTTTCACAAAAATTTACAAGGAGTTAAAGTCCTGATAACTTAACTTTTGCAATTATGCGTGAATAATAACAGTCACTTTCAAACATTCAACACATGAGTAAAAGTTTACTACGAGCAACTCTAACAAGTATGGCTATCCTGCTGTTAGGGCTTTTGCCTATGATGGGTCACGCTATTGAAGACCTGGAAAAAGTACTTAGCGGAACCATCACGGATGAACAAACCGACGAGCCCATTTCTGGAGCTACCATCATTGTCAAAGGAACCAATATTGGGGCTTACTCTGATATTGAAGGAAAATTTACGATGACAGCTCCCGATGATGCAGAGACCTTGATCGTTTCTTTTATTGGATACCAGACTATGGAGGTTCCTATAGGCAATAATACGGAATTCAATATTGCGTTGGGGGTCGATCCTTTAAACCTGGATGAAGTCGTAGTTATTGGATATGGTCAGCAAAGAAAGCAAGACCTTACTACAGCGGTTGTTACTATCGACGCTAAAGATATTCAGGATTTTCCTGTTAACTCTTTTGATCAGGCACTTATCGGTAAGCTAGCTGGGGTACAAGTACAGCAAACTTCTGGTTCTCCTGGAGCGGGTGTCTCTATTCGCGTAAGAGGGGTAGGTTCTATTACCGCGGGTAATGATCCTTTATATGTAATCGATGGGGTACCTGTATCCAACGACAATGCGCGTGCTACAGGTGATATCAACGTAGGTAGAGGGCTTTATGCCGAGCAACCTATCAACGTACTAAGTACTTTGAATCCTAATGACATCGAGTCTATTCAGGTATTAAAAGATGCTTCTGCTGCTGCTATTTATGGATCTCGTGGATCTAATGGTGTGGTATTGATCACTACTAAAAAAGGAGCTTTAGGAAAAGCTACTTTCAGTTACAATGGATATTATGGGTTACAGGAGACTTCTACGCGTTACGATATGTTGAACGCCTATGAGTGGGCACAGCTAAACTTCGAAGGCCGTAATAATACTTATAAAGACAGGGTTCCCAATGGACTCGATACGGATACGAACGAGGAGAGAGAAGCTAAATTTGCAGCGGCAGGTCTTTCTACGGTTCCTGCAGGCTTGATTCCTCCTGAGGTACAGCCTTACTTAGATGGTGTACAAGGATTGACAGATACGGATTGGCAAGATGAAATCTTTCGTACTGCTTCTATTCAAAGCCATACAGTTTCTGTAGCCGGAGGAACCCAAAATTTCCGTTATTACGCATCAGGTGAATATATGGATCAAGAAGGATTAGTCATCAGCTCAGGATTTGAGCGCTATAGTGCTCGCTTCAACATGGACCTCACTACTGGGAAATTGAAAGTGGGCCTAAATATCAATCCTACTTATACTCAACACGATTTAGTCAATTCAGAAGGACCGTGGTGGGATCATGGTGTCATTGGATTAGCTCTTCATATTTCTCCTATCTGGCCCGTGTTTAATGATGATGAATCGTATAATTTCGGTGCGAATGCATGGGGATTTGCTATGACTGATGCCGTGAATCCTGTAGCATTAGCTAATGAAATTCAGGATAATCTGGATCACCTTCGCCTTTTAGGTAATACTTATGCAGAATATAGCATCCTTGATAATCTAACCTATAGATTGAGTGTAGGATTGGACATCAACAACTTTGAAAGAGATTACTTCTGGCCTTCTTTTGTGGAAGAGCGTGGCGTTTCAGGTCCAAGAAATCCATTAGCTTTTGCTCGTTCGCGTTTTACGCTTAACTGGCTGGTGGAAAACTTATTGACCTATAATACTGCATTCGGAAAGCACAATATTAATGCGATTGCAGGTTTCTCTTCTCAAAAGGAAAATTTTAATAGCAAGGAATTGCAAGCTACCGATTTCCCTAATGACCTCGTTCCCACCTTGAATGCAGGCCAGGTTACAGGAGGTTCCTCTTTTGAAGAAGAATGGTCTTTATTATCGGCTTTAGCTCGTGTCCAATATAACTACGATAACAAGTATTATGCTTCTGCTGCTTTCCGCGCAGACGGATCTTCGCGTTTTGGAGATAATAATAAGTGGGGATTCTTTCCATCCGCTTCTTTAGGCTGGAGAATTTCTGGAGAAGATTTCTTGGTTAATTCCAGTGTTATCTCAAATCTGAAGTTACGCGCTTCTTACGGTCAAACAGGAAACTTCCAGATTCCTAATTATGGATCTATCGGTTTATTGGGCTTCACTAATTATGTCGTAGGAGGAAATACTATTGCATCAGGATTAGCTCCTTCTACACCGAGTAACCCTGATCTTCGTTGGGAAAAAACAACTATGATCGATGTTGGGGTGGATGTAGGGTTGTTCAACGATGCGATTTATATGGAATTGGATTATTACAATGCTGATACGGAAGACCTTCTGTTAAACGTTCCTGTAGCTATGTCTTCTGGTTTTACCTCTGAGTTGAGAAATATTGGAGAGGTAAGAAACAGAGGATTTGAAGCAGCGTTAACCTTTCAGGATCGTTCCAATGCATTTACCTGGGCCATTACAGCTAACTTCGCTACAAATGACAATGAAGTAACCAGCTTACCTGAAAACGTTCCTCAGATTATCGTAGGAGGTGGTACAGGTTCTGCCCAATGGATCACCACAGAAGGAGAAGCAATTGGTTCTTACTACAATCCGGTGTATGATGGCGTATTCATGAATCAGGAAGAAGTAGATAGATTACCAAGTGTAGGAAATGCTCGTCCTGGCGACCTTAAGTTTTTAGACCTTGATGGAGATGGAGAAATCAATTTTGCGAATGATCGTGAAATCCAAGGAAACTACCTTCCGGAATTCACTTATGGAGCCAGCGTAAATCTAGGGTTCAAAGGGATCGATTTCAATATGGCATTGCAAGGTGTATATGGAAACGAAATTCTTCATTTATTCCGTCGCTATATCTACAATCAGGAAGGAAACATGAACCTGATGCGCGGAGCATTAAACAGATGGATTTCTGAAGCTCAGCCTGGAGATGGCCAAACCAACAGAGCTAACCGTCTTCAAACCGGATCTAACGGACAAACCTCCAACTGGCACCTGGAAGATGGAACTTATTTGAGAATCCGTAATATTACGGTCGGATACACTTTCTCAAACTCCATTCTGCAAACATTGAGAATGAGTAACCTAAGATTATACTTCTCAGTGCTCAACCCTTATACCTTCACTGATTACTTAGGATACAATCCTGAAGTAAATGCCAGGCCTGATAATGCCCTCAATCCTGGAGAGGACTACGCTTCTTATCCCCTTCCAAGAACTTATACGCTTGGTGTTAATCTATCATTCTAATTCCGCTTAAACATTGCATCAAATGAAAAAAATAGTTTTATCTCTTATCGCAGTCCTTTTATTTACTTCTTGTGAAGAGGACTTTCTGGACTTAGCTCCTATTTCTCAACCTAACGTAGCTAACTTTTTCCAGACCCCTGCCGATATGCTGAATGCTGTCAACGCTGCTTATTCTACCTTACAAAGTGGAGATCTATATGGTGGACGTGATTTACAGGATTTGACAGAATATCGCGCTGATAATGCTTTTGACAATGACCCCTCTGCAGGTTCCGGTATTCGCTTCAACATCGATGTATTTCTGGCAGGAAGTGCCAATGAGATTATTGAGGACGTATGGCAAAGATTCTACCAGACGATCTACAGATGTAACATCGTTTTGGACAATATCGGAAATATAGAATTGGACCCTTCTTTGAGTAGCCAATATCAAGGAGAAGTACGCTTTATTCGTGCCTTATGCTATTTCAATGCGGTTCAATTATGGGGAGCGATTCCTTTGGTCCTACAAGCTGATGGAACGGCCGAATCACAGGATCACATACGCAATTCTGTGGCGGAAGTATATGCTGCTATTGAGGCTGACCTACAATTTGCAGCTGCTAATCTACCATCTTCTCATCCTGCTTCTGAACAAGGGAGAGCTACTTCCGGTGCCGCCAGTGGACTATTGGGAAAAGTATTTCTTACACAAGGGAAATATGGCGAAGCAGCTTCTACCCTTCAAACAGTGATCAATTCTGGAACGTATAGCTTACAGCCTACCATAGCAGATGTGTTCGATCCAGCCAATGAACAGAATAGCGAAATTCTATTTGCGATAGTCTTTACTGCAGATAATCCTGATGAAGATCATGGGTTATTTTACGGGTCTGGTATCGGAGATATGATTCAACCAGAATTTAGAGCTATTCTTGATGAAGCTGACGATCGTACGGCCTTATTAGAGTTAATTACGCCAGAAGGAACTGCTACCGTTGTTCCCGTGAAGTATTTCGAGCCCCTTTCTTCTTTCAACGCGGTAGGTACTGATTTTCCCGTATTGCGTTATGCGGATGTGTTACTAATGGCAGCTGAAGCATTAAATGAACAAGGAGGCGGAAATGCAGAGGCGCTCGATTTTCTCAATCAGGTAAGAACTCGTGCAGGATTACCGGCATATACAGCTGCTGAATTAGCTTCTCAGGCAGACTTTAGAGATGCGGTATTATTGGAGCGTAGAATAGAGCTTCCCTTAGAAGGTCATAGATGGTTTGACCTGCTACGTACAGGACAAGCGATCGAAGCAATGGGAGCTATTGGAATTACGATTGATCAGAATGATTTATTGTTCCCTATTCCTAACTCCCAGGTATTGATTTACAACAATCCATCCGGGTTTCCTCAAAATCCTGGATACTAAAACATAGCCTGTCCAACATTAATCATTTTAGTAGAAGAGCTGCCTGTATAAGGTGGCTCTTTTATGTTGGGGCGTCAGCTTCCGGTCGAATGACCTCCAACTGACCGATACCTTTCGGACTCCCCTATCGGTCCGGTCTTAGCTCCTACCCACCCTTCTTTCCAGACTAAATCCTCCAGGCATCTTTGCCATTTTTTACCGAACTCTTCCTTATAAGATCGCCCACCCTATTATCTCTTACTCCTTTAAAGCTATGATATCATGGCTTATTCCTTCAACACCTTTAATAATGTCTTGCTATCCATGTATGTAAAATATCTGGAGGTAACGTTAAACTCTTCGTCTAAAAGCACTAAAATAGGCGGAACCAACCTTCCTTCTCGCAAAGCCAGCAATTGTGCAATTTGATGGATAGGGGTTCTGCTCTCGCCTATCTGATCGTTAATAAATGACTGGCCACCGAAGGTAATGGTCGAGTCTGTTTCGGCATCGAAGCGAACAGCATAATATTGTTCATTCAGCAGGTCTATCACATCGGAATTAGTAAATACTACTTTGTCCATTTTACGGCAATAGGTGCACCAATCAGTATAGAAATCAATAAATACTTTCTTGGGCTTCACATTCAGAGAGTCTTCCAGTTCTTCGAATGAAAGCCAACGTACCGATTCCACATCCTGAGCGCTTAAAGGTGCAAAAAGGAAAAGCGAAATGGTTATTAAACCGCCTATCATTAGGTAAGCTTTGGAAATCATTTGTGCAAATTACCAATCTTGACTGAAATAAATACGGAACGAGGAGCCATCGGTCCAAAAATGAAGTCGGAATCTCGTTCTGGTCCAGAATCAAACTCAGATTGATAACTATCAAAGATATTCCTAACCCCTCCGCTCAATTCTAAGTGAAAATCTTGGGATACCTCAAAGTGATAGCTGGCTTTAATATTCACATCAAAAAAAGGGTCTACATCTATTAAATCCAGGAAACCAGATTCACTCACCACACGCGGTACGATCATAGAACCCGTGTAGGTACCAGTCAAATCAATCGTAAAGGCGTCAGAAACATTGTAAAAGGAGGTAAAGTAACCATAAAAGTTCGGGTTTCTCACGAATTCATCCACAACTACCATTTGTTCGTTTGATCCAGGATCAGGCTCGAATAGCACTTGAGTTTCTTCATAGCTGGTCTGCTGAGCAGTACCCCCAAGCTGCAAAGAAAATTTACTAGAAGGCGAAAAACCCGCTTCGAAGTTGATACCGGAAACCGTAGCCCCTTCTCCATTTCTCACCTCTTCTATAATGGATCCGTTGGGTAATACAGCGCCCGTACTTACTTGAGTAAATGGATTTTGCAATTGGGTGTAAAATCCTTCGATCAACAAGTTGACTTGGGACAAACCAAGGCTTTTGGTATAATTTAGAGAACCTGTATATGCATTAGAGGTTTCTTTATCCAGCCCTTCAGATAAGATAACAAAGAGGGGTTCACCTCCTACAGAAGAAATGTGCAGGTCTTCATTAAAAGCCTGGGGCGCCCTGAAGCCTCTTGCATATCCCCCTCTGAAGCGCAGTTCTTCATTTATCTTATACAGCAAGGTAAGCCGGGGGCTAAATACTCCAACGTTTATGTCCGCTGTGTTATTAATGTTAGCGATTTGATAATTTCCATCTACGTTTGAAATATCATATCTCGCACCCAGCAGGGCAGTAAACTTTTGGATTGGCTTCCACTCATACTGAGCAAAGAACCCTGTCGTATTTACTTGCTGATCGATTAATCGATTGTAACCCTGAATCTCATCTTTGGTATCATAATACTGATTTTCGACCCCTATTGTGATTACATCATTGTTTGTAAAGTAACGGTTGTATTGAACACCTGCAACTAAGGCGAGGTCTTCAGTAAGACCGTAGGCATTGATGGCAAGCAGGCTATCTTCTGCCGTTCGGCCTCCACCTAATCCACCATAATAACTTCCTCTTTCTGTGTTTTGCGCAGAAGCATAGACAGAGATTTTATTCCGATTATCTTTAGTCCATTGTTGGTAGTTAATGCCACCAAAAAAGGTGTTGTGATCAAGCTCTTCCGTGATGTCCGTAAAATGTGGAGCCCAATCCAGACGATCTCCCCCCCTACGGTATTCCTCAAGCGCACTAAAGTCTATGGAGATTTTGCTACGCTCACCTGGTTTGAAAAAGGCGTTTACCCCCAGCACCGTGTTTTCCAGCTGTACTAATTCGGTAAATCCATCCCCATTAGCATCGTAACTATCCCGTTTGCGGCTCATTCCGTAAAAGGTGACTCCACTGGTCAGACTCTCATTGACAATTGACCCATTGATGTTAAAGGTCTGATCCAGGGCATCTCCGTCAATCAAAGCTGTATTCGAGCGGATTTCCCAGGCGTTTTCTACAGGTTCCCGTGTAATAATATTGATTGTGCCTCCTATCGCATTGGACCCATAGAGGGCAGAACCTCCACTGCGTACCACTTCTATTCGCTCTACAATGTTAGTAGGTATTTGATCCAGCCCGTACACACTGTTCAAGGCACTAAAAATAGGGCGACTGTTGATAAGGATTTGAGAATAAGCCCCCTCCAAGCCATTCAATCGTACCTGCGTAAAACCACAATTTTGACAATTGGTTTCCACCCTCACGCCAGGCTGGAAGTTTAATCCTTCAGAAATAGCAATGGATTGAGTGGCATTAAGCAGTTTGTTATCCACAATGTTCACAATTACTGGGTTGTTCACTCGATCTTGCTCGTACCGAGTACCGCTGACCACTACGGCTTCCGTATTTAATACATCCATCTGCAATGAAAAATTTCTTTCCACGGACTGCCCCGTCTCAAGAGATATCGCTTCCGATACAGATAGATATCCCAGATAACTCACCTTGACCTGATACGTTCCAGCTGGAATGTCTGAAATGAGAAAGTTACCGTTCATATCAGTAATTATCCCCAAGCTGGTGCCTTCAAGAATGATATTGGCAGCTTCCAAAGCCTCTCCGGTGACGGTACTCACCTTACCGGAAAGTGTTGAGTTCTGTCCATAAACTGCCAATGTAAGTACTAGCAGTAAGATAGACAGTGGTATGTGATTGTAGCTAATTTTCATCATTAGATTGACCTTGAAAAATTTTTTAAATGATACCTAGTGGAGGTATCTCCATCAATGGAACAGGATGGTACATGAACTACGATTTTCCCAGGAAGACAATGAATGTATCATTAGCATTCATAGCACTCGGAATTTCGTCTTAATAATTCTATTGAGTTTTCTCTGTAGCACAATAAAAAGGGAGTTTTAAGCTTGTTAACATTTAACGTTGTATCGCCAACCTACATATGGTAAGTAGTCTAAAGCTTTTCGCACTCCTCCTGCAAAGCTATCAGGAAGTCGCGAAGGTACTCTGATTAAGCCATTCCGAGTAATCGCTACCATCCATAGTAGCCTTTAGGCACTACTCCTTTCAGACGCAAGTATACTACACATTGTCCCCGATGGTGAATGATATGATTTTCCAACGCATAGAATAAGCGCCAGATAGGGATGGTGTCTCCTGCAAAATCACAATTAGTAAGGAGCTTTGTATCGGATAGCTCCTCAATAGAGGTACGTATAAATGTATACATATTTTTCAGTTCCCTGATAACATCCTCTTTAGGCATTTGTACAGGAAGCTTTACATTTTCATAGGGGTTGTTTATACCCGCACGTCCAGCCAGTTGCCCACAAGTGTAGATGACACAATGTCGCCACTGCTCAGCAAACGTCATGGCTTCATCAGTATATTTAAACGTAAAAAATTCAGAAGGCATCTGTTCTACATTGGTCAGAGTCATGGTTTCAGATCGAAGCCAGGCAGCTATCAGTTCCTGCCGGAGTAAGTTAATAGAATCCTTGTGTTCTAGCCCTTTCACATCACCTTCGGGAGCAGTAAGCTTAACTTTGGTATCAGTTGGTTGACAGCCCCACACAGAAAGAAAACCCAAACCTAGAATTTTCTTAAGAAAATTAGTGCGCTTCATATCAAAATTGATTTAACTTTTAATTTTCATGCTAACGAAAAAACTTGAACCCTTTGCTTTAGATAATTGATGAACGAAAAAGAATCCAGGATACAGGCCCAGAAGTATACTACTTGTAAAGTTTTCTTATTACCTAATATATACAGCAAATAAAGATACATATAGGAACCATTTAAGATTGAGTAAGGTTGCGTCTGCTCAAACATCTGGCGAGGAGCTCTTCAATGTTATTGCGCTGTAGATTTTTGCCTATAAATACCATTACGCTCTTCTTTTTTTCTCCTGCTTGCCAAGTGTTGCTTTTCTCAATATCTAGCCGCTCGCCAACGGATTGTACAATGTATTGATCCTCCGATCCCTCTAACCAAACTAAGCCTTTCATCCGATACAAGGCTGTGGGTTTCAGCCTGAGATACAAAAAAAGTTGTCGATCAAGCACCTGATAGTCAAAGGGCTGATCGAAGTGAAAGGTATGAGAGACTATTTCTTCGGTATGTTTGTGATGATGATGGGTATGGGGTTTTGAAACAGGAAACTGTTCTTCCTTTTCTATCAGAGAGTCATTATTTGCCTGCTGAAAAATCTTATCAAGCGGAGACTGCTGAAGAGCTAACTCAATAATAGGAAATGCCTTTCTGTTTCCCAGAACGATGTTTGCTAAGGGATTCAACTGATGCAATTTTTGCTTTAATTCCTCCACATATTCATATGCAACCAATTCAGTTTTATTAATGAGCAGGACATCGCTGTATGCCACTTGATTCTTTGCTTCTTCTGTTTCAATTAGATGATTTTCGATTAATTCAGCATCTACTAAACAAATGATCCCTTTGAGGGGAAAGTGTTTTTCGATGAGAGGGTGAGCGACGAAAGGTTGAGCAAGTCCTGTGGGGTCTGCTACACCAGTTGCTTCAATAATAATTTCATCAAACTCATCCCTTCGATCAAAAAGATCATTGAGAATATCGTACAGGTTATCATTGAGAGTACAGCATAGGCAACCGTTGTTAAGTTCGACAATAGTTTCCTCGGGACGTATCACCAACTCACTGTCTATGCCTTGCTCGCCAAATTCATTTTCTATAATGGCGTAGCGAGTATCCGTGTTTTGTTGTAGCAAATGATTGAGAAAAGTTGTTTTCCCCGCACCTAAGAAGCCAGTGAGTATGGTTACAGATTTTTGTGATTCATTCATTTACAAAAGAAAATATTACAGTATCCTTGAAATTCATTTCAATCCACTTTCAGCCTCTCTCAAGTATTTAATGCCATGACGCTAATTTGTTCTTCAATCGAAATTGAATCCAATACAATAGTACCAAACTACAGAGATCATCCATTTTTTGCCTGATAGATAGGAGTATTGGCTAACAAACTTGGGAATTCAACCAATGATTTACGGACTTCTTAGGCTATTCGACAGGTATAAAATTCTTTAATTCTTATACTGTAAGAGTCCCATTTTTATAGATTCCAACAAGGTGTTAGTAGAGGGAATTTTTCCTATCCCATTGGTTCCAAATAGTTAAACAATTCTTTGTTCAACCACTAAGGCCAAGTTTCTAATGTTTTGGATATTTCTGACATACTTAGATGTGTTCTTGGTTTGGATCATAACATACATTTACATTATGCAACATAGTTGCAAAAATAAACTATTTTCCTGCGAATACAACAAAGCTACAATAGATTTATAGAGTGGGAATTATCTAACATACAAAATCAGTCGAAGCATTAATATACTCGATTGAGCATGTCAGTTATATAACAAATGAAAGCTTGGAGGGAAAAGATTTCGAATTTTTAAGAAATGCAGTATACGAAGAAATACCTTTGAGTTGAATTATGCTGATCCCAAAGAAAGCGTTTCAACAACCATAAGCTTTTTTAAAGATGGAGGAATAGCTAATGTTCATAAACCTCAGAATGATGCGAGATGTTGAAACCTGAGAATATCTCAAAAGCCTTTTATTTCAAGTTTATATTATAAATATGATAATTATAAGTTGAAATAATAGTTCATATTTTCAACATATTAAATGGATCTCTTAATCTGTTGGTAAATTAAGAATATTAATCCAAAGCTATAAGTACTTGATTTTTAGAAGTGGTGCGGGCCAGAATCGAACTGGCGACACCAGGATTTTCAGTCCTGTGCTCTACCAACTGAGCTACCGCACCAATAATGTTTAAAGTGCTGCAAATGTACGCGATTAATTATTATTTTTAAAAACTTTTATAAAAATTTTTCCTCAAAACATGGATAGAAGATAGAAAGACCAAACAATTTTTATAATTTAGTGTGCATGCATAGCTTTTTTGGATTTTATGTCCGAACTTGAATAGGATTAATTATAATTCCAGATTTCAAAGCAGTATTTTCATATCATAATTTATTTCTGCTATGATAGAACAACTTTTCTTCCTCATCCTCTTAATTGCAGGTTTAGGTTTTTTCACATATCAAATTGGTCAAATTCGTCAATCTATCAATTTAGGGAGGCCAACAGATATTTCAGACCAACCAGGTGAACGCTTTCGTCAGATGTTACTCGTAGCTTTCGGACAGAAGAAGATGTTTAAACGCCTCGTTCCCGCTGTCCTTCACGCTATATTATACGTCAGTTTCTTCGTTATCAATATAGAAGTGCTTGAGATCATTATTGATGGTCTTACAGGACAGCATCGGTTTTTGGGTCAATATACCGGATTAGCCTATGATGCAGTAATGATCATTAACGAATGGTTAGCTGCGCTGGTGATTGTAGCTTCTTTGATTTTACTTATCAGAAGAAATGTATTAAAGATTAACCGCTTTCATGGGAAAGAAATGAGTGAATCCAAGGGATTGATCAGAAGACGCAATTATTCTCACCTGGATGCAAACGTAATTCTCATCACAGAAATCGTCTTAATGATAGCATTGTTCGTGTTCAATATTGCTGATATCACTTTACATAGTATCGGCGCAGGTCCATTATCAGAATTGGGTACAGGTACAATTAAAGACCTTCCAGGGATGTATCCGGTGAGTCACTCACTGGCTGATATGAGGATTTTGGGGACCAATGTGGAGACCCTACATTTATTGGAACGATTTGGTTGGTGGAGCCATATTATTGGGATATTACTCTTTCTCAATTACCTCCCAATCTCTAAGCATTTCCACATTATGACTGCCTTTCCGAACGTTTATTTCTCAAGACTCACAGATCTTGGGAAGTTAGACTCTTCGAAACACATACAGGAAGAAGTAAAAGCTGCTTTCGACTTTAGTTATACGCCAGCAGAAGATCCTAACGCCCCTAAGCGATTCGGCGCAAAAGATGTCACTGATTTGAGCTGGAAACAGTTGCTGGATGCTTACGCCTGTACGGAATGCGGTAGGTGTACCTCAGTCTGTCCTGCTAACATAACAGGTAAAAAATTGTCGCCCAGAAAGATCGTCATGGATGTGAGAGACAGACTGGAAGAAATACGCAAATTTAAGCTGAAAGCGGATGAGAATGGAGTGATAGTGCCGGGAAATGGCGTCGCCGGTAGTGAAGAAGCAGCCTCTCATACGCTATTAGGAGATTACTACATTTCAGAGGAAGAATTGAGAGCATGTACTACCTGTAATGCTTGTGTAGAAGCTTGTCCCGTGAATATAAACCAATTAGATATCATCGTAGATCTGAGAAGGCACTTGATTATGGAAGACTCCAGTATGCCAGAAGAATGGGTTTCCATGAATACAAACATAGAAAATAACGGAGCACCCTGGGCCATGCCAGCAGCAGAAAGATTTACCTGGGCCAATGATATTGAACCTATAAAAAAATAAACATCCCTATGTCAGATAAATCAAATATAACGGTACCTGTCATGTCAGAATTAGCAGAACAGGGAAAGACACCAGAATATCTTTTTTGGGTAGGATGTGCAGGTGCTTTTGATGCCAGATACCAACGAGTAATTAAAGCCCTCGTTAGCATTTTGGAGGCGGTAAATATTGATTATGCGGTTTTGGGACCAGAGGAAACCTGTACAGGCGATCCTGCAAAAAGAGCTGGGAACGAATTTCTATTCCAAATGCAGGCTGCCCAGAACATCGAAATGATGAATATGTATCAGGTCAAAAAAATTATAACAGCCTGTCCGCATTGTTTTAATACTATCAAAAACGAATATCCCGATTTAGGTGGCAAGTACGAAGTTATTCACCATTCAGTCTTCCTTCAGGATTTGATCGACCAGGGGAAAATCAAGATGAAAGAAGGAGGAAGCTTTAAAGGAAAGAAGATTACTTTTCACGATTCCTGCTATTTAGGGAGAGCAAATCAAATCTATGAAGCCCCAAGAAATGTATTGGAAGCCTTGGATGCAGATTTAGTAGAAATGAAGCGTTCAAGGAAAAATGGATTGTGTTGTGGCGCTGGGGGTGCCCAGGTATTTAAAGATGCTGAAGCGGGAAAGAAAGAGATAAATGTAGAACGGTCCGAAGAAGCGGTTCAAACAGGAGCAAACATCATTGCCGGAGCATGTCCATTCTGTATGATAATGTTCAACGATGGTATTAAACAGATGAATAAAGAAGAAGAAGTAACCTATATGGATATCACAGAATTACTACACGAATCCATCGAATAATCATAAAATCCTACATATCATTTACTTCAAATCTCAATAAAGAAACACATATCCTAACTACTGCCAAAGAGGGAGTACACTAATTTCTGTGTACTCCTTTATATTTACTCAAAAAACTATTAAAATTAGTATTTTAAAATAAAATGGATCAAAATTTTGGTATAAAGCAAAATTATTTAGTAAATTTATATTGAAAGTTATATCTATCGGACTGTTCAATTATTCAATTATGAGAGGAAAGAGGTTCGCTCAATCTGAGATGCGGGAACCACAGAGATATGTCATGTTACCCATTCCACATGCAGGACGTCTGGCTGCAAGATGGCTGGTAATGCTCTTTTTTATTCTAATTTCTAATGTTTTGACTCATAGGATCTGGAATCCACATTTATTTAGTGCAAGTAGTTTATTTTCTAAAAAAATACCAGAAGTAACTGCAAAGAAGCCTGTCTCTACTTTATATTTAATTGATAAAGCAGCAACTCACATTCTTGATATCGATCAATTTGAAAACAAAATCAAGGAAATATCCAGAATGCTACGAATTCCTCCCGAATGGCTCATGTCAGTCATCTATCACGAGTCGAAATTTGATCCCAGTGTATTGAACTTTAAAGGAAGTGGTGCAGTAGGTCTTATACAGTTTATGCCTACCACAGCTGCAGAATTACAAGTCTCTACTGAACGGCTTAAGCGGATGCCAGCCATTCATCAATTGGAATATGTATACCTTTACCTACAGCTACAACGGGAGAGATATGGCGAATTCACCAGTTTAACTGATTTGTATTTAAGCATATTGTATCCTAAAGCCAGACATCAGGATTTTTGCTACGGGCTTTTCTTTAAACCTTCAAAAGCTTATAAACAAAATAGCGGGTTAGATGAAAACCGAGATGGCATTATTACTGTATCGGACCTTGAAAAGCGAATGAAAAAAATGTTCCCTTCTGCTTATTTAATCCAAACAGATGCAGCAATGTGAACCATCGATTAATTTATCTCCCTAATATTCTTTCATTCCCTTCAGTAATTATTGCTCAGGTGTTAGCTTTAAAGAAGAAAGTAAGGATATACAGAATCACAGTTAAATTTAATCTGTTTATTCTGTCATATTTAATGTTTTAAAAGACGTCAAGATGATTGGTTTACTTTTCTTTTTTTTAGCATTAAGCTTTCATTTTCAGCCTATTATCTTAAATCTAAGATAAAACAGCCATTCTTCTAACACATAAAAGGTAAGGATATTACCATAGAGACCCGAAAATTTACCATACTTTCTCGAATTGTATCAGGTGGTAAAAGGGATCGGAATGAACCAATTCTTTTTTATAATTTCGAGGCATCTTCAGTAACATTCACCATTCGTAAAGTAAATTGTTCTGAAAGGTGGTATCAATTGAAGATATAAAGCTATTAACAAGTGTCAAGAGGGCAACTATTCGCGTCTTTTTTTAAAAAGATTAATCAAACATCAAATTTAACTGTTAAGATTTATTATCATGGCATTGATTCTTGATAACAAAACACCGTTGAATAATAAAGCAACCTTAAGCGGTAAATCACCGATGAGAACTTATCTCCTCAGACGCGCAAACAGCTTTATCTGTGCCTTTCGTGGAATAGCTATTGTTTTCAAAACACAGGCGAATGCCCAATTACATATATTAGCCACAGCTATCATCGTTGGATTAGGGTTTTGGTTACAACTTTCCTCTATAGAATGGTGCTTCATCATCCTTTGTATAGCTATGGTATTGGCTGCAGAAGCAATCAATACAGCTGTAGAGTTTGTAGTGGATTTAGCCTGTCCAGAATTTCACCACTTAGCTGGAAAAGCAAAAGATGTAGCGGCCGGAGCTGTACTTATAAGCGTCATCATATGCGGATTTGTTTGGGGCATCATTTATATTCCTAAATTAGTTGCCCTGTTCATCTAATTATCTCTCCAGTAGATGATTTATTAGCCATAACATATGGCTATTTATCCATTATTTATTTTTTTACGAGCTAACAACAGAAAGTTGAGCTCACATGGAAAAAGAGATTATTATTTTAAATACTCCCGACTTTCCTGGGAAACAAATTATTGAAGTAATTGGATTAGCCAGGGGAAGTACTACTCGTACACGCCACGTCGGAAGACACCTGACAGCTGCATTTAGAGTATTAGTTGGGGGGGAGGTACCTGAATATACAAAACTACTGATGCTTGCCAGAGAGCAAGCACTGCAAAGAATGTTAGATGATGCTGGCAGGCTTGGAGCAAATGCAGTGTTGAATGTTCGATTCACTACATCAGCAGTATCAGGCGGTATCTCAGAGATACTTGCTTATGGAACAGCTGTAAGAATACGAGAATAATTAAATTTATGTCTGATTCAGAATCATTCCTGTAACTAATGATAGGTTGCAGGATGGCTTCCTCCTACCACTAATAACACATCATATTCTTCTAACACTTTGACCAATTGATCATCTAGTCTGGCTCTTATAGGATCTATCTTATCTCTAACAGCAGAAAAATTAATAAGCGAAAAGCCTTCTGAAGGCAGGTGCTGGATCAGAGGTTGAAACCATTCTTGTCCGGCTATTCCTGGTATTACCTTATAAGCATTTGTTTTAGTCCACATCGAAACGGAATCCTGAGTTCCAGCAATAACAAGCATATTAAAAGATTTCTGATTATTCGTTTTAGCTTGATTAACAAAATAGCTCCCCGGAGTATTTATTTTTGATCTGGAATAAGTTCCATTAAAGGCATGTTCATAAGGTAATTTCACAATTACCCGTGGAAGATTTACCTGAGAAGACCTTACTTGGTCATAATAGTAACGAAAATTGTCTTTCATCACTTGAGCCGATTTTTGATACACCTCTCTTAAAGATTGATTTCTGGAAGCCAACAATATATCCTGCGCCTTTATCAGCTCATTTATCAGTCGTATGCCTTCCTTATCTTCTTCATATGTCTCTTTTAATTTCTCAAGGGCCTCTATATTGGTCGAAAAAAAGAAGATAGAACTCGTATCCTGCTTCTCAAACAATTCTTCTCGGTCTTTCTCAGCATCCACTAAGAATCTATCAATTAATTTTTCAGTATTTTTATCTGGAGCGATTACCTTTAATCTTTCCAATACGGCTCTGGCACCCAGGATATTTTCTGGCGCCAATCCCCATAGAACATTCGCATCTGAGGAGGCCGTTTCGAGTACACTTTCTATTAATGCTGTTTCTACTGCGAGTTCGAGATAAGGAATTTCTCCTCTATGTTCTTCAAAATAATTTTTAAGTATTTCTGTGGCATTTGCTTCCAGGGCGGTTTCTTGAAGCCATTGTGCCAAAAAGGGGCTTATATTCAGGGCAACATGATCAAACTTAAGTCCAATTTTATAGGCATGCTGATAAATTGACCAAATAATTTCCGGGATATCTGCCACTCCTTCTTCCTCACCTATAATTAATATTTCAGCCTTAGTAGCTTCAAACAACAATAATTCCCCGCCCTGCCCTCTTAATTTACCTTCTTCTACCCTTAGAGGATATGTATGTTTCTCGACTAAGTCTGAAAGGGCTTGACCACCTGCAATTTTCACCATGCATACAGCTAAAAGTCCAATGAATATTTTTCTCATATCTTTTAAAAATAATCTTCCAAAGATACTGCCTACCTATGGCAAAAAAAAGAAGGAGGCAGCTCTGCTACTCATGACTATATCAGTTTATTTTATTTCCAGGTATGGTTATTTTTAGAGCAAAAATTATCACTTAAAAATAAACTGTCTCTATTTGGTTTAGGAACATATCTCTTGAAGAAATATACTTATACCTACAACATCTTGTACATTGGCCCCAACAAATCCACCAAAAAAAATACTCCCCAATATGTATCGGGAAGCATTCATTCTCTTATGTTACTAATATGTTACTGAACCTTCAGGTATTCATAAATATCTACCCATTGATAGGTGATATCTCCCCTTACAAGTTCTCTAAGGATGGGTACTAAATGCGAGTCTACAATTAATAAGATACGGTCGCCATAATTCTTTGGAAGCATGTCTAATTGGTGGAGAATGTGTCTATGATGCCTGTACCAATCCTCGAACATTCTGGTCCCTAATTCTGGATGTTGCCTTCTCATTTCTTCAAAAAGTTGGGCATAAGCGTTATGCTCCTCCATTAATATGCTGGGATTATTCAAATACTGAAGATAATGAGTAATAGATTCTGATTGCGAATGTTGCTGCTTCGCTTGTGCAATATTTCTTCCGAGACTTCTCATTCTATCTACATAATGGTTGAGACCAAGGTTTACTGCATATTGAATGGCACTTTCCTGATCGTAAGGGCTAGAAGTATCAATTCCATAAACGGTATTCAACCCTAATCTTTTTGCTAAACGGAACCCAATTTGTTCGCCTGGAGAACTATTCAAATAATAACTTCCTCTAAGATAAGCTGAATATCTCTTCCTTAATTGCTCCTCTCCCTGAAAAGGAACTTCCGTTAAAATTTTGGTAGGTTGAAAATAAGCGAATGTTTCTACTAACTGCTCTAATTCCATCTGCTTAGCAGGCTCAAATACCTCATGCGAAAAATAGTGGCTGCCTAGTACCATCAATTTTACAGGTTTTTTCTGAGCCGAAAGTGGAATACTCCATATCAATATGGAAAATATCCAAAAACTTGCAAATATTACTCTAGGTTTCATGGCAATGATTTCTAAAATTTCTTTCCTGCTAATATTAAAGACATTACTTTGTCGGAAAACGCTGCAAACAAATTGAGTCTTTTGTTTCAAACCACAATTGACAGATACTCTCCTTTCTAACATAGATGCTTAAAGAGGTAAAAAGGTCTACTCATTGGAGCATTTTCTATCAAAAAAGTTAGATAAGCATGTATTTTGTTCATTTTTCATCTCTCATTTTATCTTATCTATACCAATAACGTCTTTGATAGTATAACCAAAATGGGAGTTAGTTACCTTTCTTCAATTAAAGTCATCATTCTGAATACGATAAGATTTCAAAGGTTTTTAATATAAAAGGTTTCCTCGTATATTAGTTAATTACATTTTTAAACAACATCTAACATGCTAAACGTAGTATTATTCGGCCCTCCCGGTGCCGGAAAAGGAACTCAATCTAAAATTTTGATTGAAAAGTTTCAGTTAATCCATTTGTCTACAGGAGATATGCTTAGGGCAGAAAGGGCTTCAGGATCTAAATTAGGAGAAGAAGTAAAAGAGATTATGGATTCAGGGAAATTGGTCAGTGATGAAATAGTCATTGAATTAATAAGAAAAAGATTAACGTCCAACCCGGACTCAAAAGGATTTATATTTGACGGTTTTCCCAGAACGGTTGCTCAAGCAGAAGCCTTAGACAAATTAATGGAAGAACAAAATGTATCCATTACTTGCATGATTAGTTTAGAAGTGTCAGAGCAAGAATTAGTAGATCGCCTTATCAAACGAGGGAAAGAAAGTGGTAGAAAGGACGATAATGAAACTACCATCCGTAAAAGAATTGAAGAATACAAAGAGAAGACGCTACCTGTTGCCCACTTTTATGAAGGCCAGGATAAACTCCACGAAATAAATGGATTAGGTACTATCGAGGATATTTCTATCAGAATTAGCCAAGTACTGGAAAAGCATCAGATTAGAACCATGTAGGTCAAAACCAATTTATACATGCCCCCACATCCTTTTGTCGATTATGTAAAATTGTATGTCAAGAGTGGAGCAGGAGGACCGGGAGCGGTATCCTGGAGGAGAGAAAAGTTTGTCCCTAAAGGAGGGCCTGATGGCGGAGATGGAGGGAAAGGAGGCAGCATCATTTTAAGAGGCAATTCTCAATTAAATACATTACTGGATTTAAAATACCGGAAGTATATCACAGCTGAAAGTGGAAAGCCAGGTGAGGGAGCTAAAAGACGTGGAAAAAGTGGAAAGGATGAAATTTTAGAAGTTCCTTTGGGTACGACAGCTATTGATGCTTCAAGCTCCGAAATAATTGGGGAAATTACTGAGGATAAAGAAGAAGTGGTGGTGGCAGAAGGGGGTAATGGTGGTACTGGTAATTGGCATTACAGATCAGCCACCCGTCAGGCACCTGACTTTGCCACCCCTGGACAAGCTGCATTAGAAAAAACTATTATTCTGGAGCTTAAAGTTTTGGCCGATGTGGGATTAGTAGGTTTTCCTAATGCAGGAAAATCCACGCTCCTCTCTGTCCTAAGCCATGCAAAGCCTAAAATAGGAGATTATCCCTTTACCACAACTACCCCTAATTTAGGGATTGTGCCATTTCGAGGGTATCAATCTTTCGTTGTGGCGGATATCCCAGGGATCATTGAAGGGGCACATAAAGGCAAAGGATTAGGGCATCAATTTCTCAGACATATTGAGAGAAATAGTGTGCTTCTATTTCTCATACCTGTAGATGCTGAAAATATTAAGGTGGAGTATGAAATATTGCTGGAGGAAGTTAAACAATTTAACGAGGATCTAATCTACAAACCCCGATGTGTAGCTATTAGTAAATCCGATCTCATAGATGACGAACTAGAACAAGAAATATCCGCACAAATTAAAGAACTAAATCCTATCTTTATTTCGTCCATTACTCAGCAAGGAATACAATTATTAAAAGACAAACTCTGGCATCTATTAAAAGAATCTATTATTCCTTAATTCTTAGCTGATTATCTATGCTAAATATTGAATTCGAGACATTTCATCTGGAAAATGGTTTGAAAGTAATTGTACATGAGGACCATTCTGTTCCAAAAGTAGTTCTTAATATATTATATCATGTGGGAGCGAAAGATGAGGAACCTCATCGCACTGGCTTTGCTCATTTGTTTGAACATCTGATGTTTGAAGGCAGCATTAATATTCCCCACTATGACAAACCGCTACAGTCAGTAGGAGGATATAATAATGCTTTTACTACTTCCGATATTACTAATTACTATGCAGGCTTACCTTCGAATCAAATAGAAACAGCATTTTGGCTAGAATCAGATAGAATGCTAGAGCTTGCATTTTCAGAGGAGAAATTACAAGTACAAAAAAGCGTAGTGATAGAGGAATACAAACAACGATATCTTAATCAGCCATATGGTGATGCTCATATTCATTTAAGGAAGCTCCATTTTCATACTCATCCCTACCAATGGCCAGTCATAGGAAAAGAAATTCCACATATAGAAAATGCCACTCTTCAAGATGTGAAGGACTTTTTCTTTGGTTTCTATGCACCAAATAATGCTACGATGGTAGTTGCGGGAGATATCACTACAAATGAGGTGAAGGAATTAGCCGAAAAATGGTTTGGGCCTATTCCCAAACGCTCCTTGAAAAAACACGATATTCCTCAAGAGCCCGCATTGGGGACCTCCCGAGAAGTTGAAATAAAAGGAGAGATCCCTTTTCCAGCCGTATATAAAATGTACCGTATTCCAGCCCTTACAGACCCTTCCTACTATGTGGCTGATTTGTTAACAGACTTATTATCCAATGGTAAAAGCGCTATTCTATTTCAGCATATGGTAAAAAAACGGGCTATTTCTCCGAAAGTAGCTGCCTATTCCTTAGGTTTACACGATCCAGGCGCCATAGTAATTGAAGGAAAGATTGGGGCCAATAAGCAAATAGCTGATTTTGAGGAGGGCTTAACTGAAGCTTATAACCAATTATACCATATTGATGAAGGGGAATTGGAACGGATCAAACAAAAATTAGCTGCTACTTTTGTGATGCAAAAAATCAGCATACAAAATAGAGCTATTTCCATTGCCATAAGTGATAGCCTCGGTAATCCTGATTTAATTAACCAAACCACTGAAATATATCAGGAAATCACTTTGGACGAAGTAAGAAACGCAGTGAACACGTATTTGTCTCCCGACAATTGCACTACCTTATACTATATACCTCAAAATTAATCGAAACTTCTATAAGTTATGATATTGGATAGAACTGTAGCTCCTCCCCCAAAAACTCTGGCACATCGACTACTGCCTTCCTATACACCAGACAAATTATCTAATGGTTTAAAAGTGTACCAACTTTCCCATGGAAGTACGCCTGTGGTAGAGGTAAAAGTCATCTTTGGATCTGGAATCTCTTACCAAAAAAAAGCTGGCTTGGCAAGTTACACGGCTAAAAATATGCTGGAAGGAACGACCAACTTTAACAGCCTTGAACTTTCACAGGCATTAGATAACTTAGGGGCCTGGGTTAATTATGATGTTGATCAGGAATATATTTCTTTCAATTTAGCTACAGTTACTCATCAATTACACAAGGCAATTCCCTTATTAAAAGAAGTAGTTTGCTTTCCCACTTTTCCGGAAGCAGAGTTTCAACAAATGAAGATTAGAGATCTGGAGAGATTAACTATTGAAGCTCAAAAAACATCTTATCATGCCAGACGAAACTTTTCACAACTCCTATTTAGCAAGGATCATCCATATGGAATGCATGCTGGTAAAGAAGAGATAGAAATGATTCATCATCAAGACTTGCGCTCCTATTTTGAGCAGCATTTACACAACGGAAATTTTTGTATTACTGTCGTTGGGAATTTTAATAGTTCAGAGGTAATGGAAGTACTTGAAAAAGAATTTGGCAACATTCCAATTTCCTCCACACCTCTCCCCGTTTCATATGCAAATTCTCCAGTTCCTGAGCCACAATCAATAAAGCGTCGAGTTGAAGTTCCTGGTGTACAATCTACTATTCGTCTTGGCCATTTAGGAATAAACAGATACCATCCTGAATTTTATAAAATGATCCTCACAAATACTATTCTGGGAGGATATTTCGGCTCTCGTTTAATGCAAACTATCCGAGAGAAAAAGGGATATACTTATGGCATTTATGCCGTATGGATTGGATATAAAACTCAAGGGCTGTTTTTTATTCAAAGTGATTTAGCGAATATATATGTGGAACCTGCCATTGAAGCTATAAAGCAGGAAATAGAGAAATTACAACAAGAAGGAGTAAGCGCCGATGAATTACAATTGGTAAAAAACTATTTGTTAGGTCAAAGTATTAGCCAAAGAGAAACGCCCTTTCAGATTGGCAATATCCTAAGATTCAGTATTGCTTACGATATTCCTTTACCATTATTGGATAAGAAGTTTGAGATTTTCAGCCAAATGGAAGCTGATGAGATTCCTATACTAGCTCAGAAATACTATTCTACGGATCGCTGGATTGAAGTTATTGCAGGAAATCCTCATAAAGGATAAAGGATTTTTACCTTTTTCACATTCCTGAACTCGGAGCCAAAGGTTTCTTTTAACACTCCTTCTCCTAATCCCAGGATATTGATATTCTCTTTTTTGAGTTTGTTAATTACTGTCAACTTAGTGTATCCTCCTCTCGGGTTTTCCAGTAAAATTTCTGTTCCTATGGGAAGTGTTTTATGATAGGCAAAATAGATCGACTTAGGATTAGCAGGTCCGGAAACGGGTTGATATCCCCCTATTTCTGTCACTCTTTTAAAGGTTCTACCCGTAGCAGGATCTAGTACATCTTCTATAAAATATTGTGAACCAACGGGAAGTGGTGCGTTAACAGCCCTGCTGGTAGTAATTACATTTGTCTTGGGATTATTCGATACTCTTGCTACTGAAGAGGGATCAGCTTGTGCATTTAGCAACTTTTGATCCACTGACATAGCTAGAGGTGAATTTACATATCCTGGCACAGTTTTAATACTTTGTAAGGCAGCAAATTTTACTTGTGGATTCGATTCTTTTTCTGCTGCGAGAATTAACCTCCCTATACTTAAATCAGCTGGTTCAATACTTACCTTATTCAAGCCATGTACCCATCCTTCTTTTCCAGGCTCGTCACCTACTAATCTCATCCATTCATCTTGAAAATCAACCAGTATAGCAAGATCAGATCTCTCAAATGAAGATTGATAAACAGGAGTATCAAAATCTGGATTAGGATAGATTCTGGCATTCTCCAGAAAGACCACTAAGCCTCCATCCTTAATAAGGGCATTTTCCTTCACCCAACCGATTTGATTTCTCGTAGTTTGGATTTGAATGAAGGTAGTACCATTGTCAAAGGATGAATTCCCTAAATTTAAAATTTCTTCTCCAAAGGTAATATTACCGATAACATTCGAGCTACTATTAGGTGCATTGTGAATTGAGACAGAGGGAATAGCACATAATAGGGCATTTGATTGAGTGAAAACGTTAAAGGTATTAATTACAGGTTCGACGTAAGCGAATGCTGTATTATTTTTATTCCCTTGATAATCATTTTTTTTTGCCTTGGTATAACCAGGTGAATAAAATGAATATATCAAAATTGTCAGTATCGAAAAGATCATCTTCCTGAGCCATCTTCTTCCTTTCATAATTCAGATTTGGATATTGTTGATATCGGAAATAATAATATACTAAAAATTCAAATAAAAGTTAAGAATTACTTTTGATCAAGTTTTTCTTTGATAATTTTAAAAAAAATATTATAATTGATTCAGTGAGGTCAAGGCATAGATAAGCAAACGGTTATTTCTACAATTTTTCAGTCATCTAACTGATATTATTTGCTTAGATAAACTTTTACACTTTATTTATTTATTTCTGAATATCTAGTTTCTGACTTTTTATTCTAGTAATTTTTTGTGGTTTATTAAAATGTCTAAATGCTTATGAAACCTCAAGTTAAGCCTCTAGTTTCAACTATCAGTCCATATCAATTGTGCAAAGTATGCAATGAAAAGATGATTGCAGCAGCAAAGGATTTAGCTGAATTCACCAAACACGGTATTAATGCTAATTTTATTGTGGCTTTAGCGCATAAATGTGAGGAGTTTGAAAAAATGCTTAGTCGGTCTCTCTCTAGGCAAGATCCCCGTGAGCTTAAACATTTAGAAATCGAACTCATATCTGGCTTGTCAAAAATATGTGAGATTGGAAAGAGAATATGGAAACATGTTCCCCGTAAACAGAGCATGTATTATTTACCGGAGTTCTCTTATTAAACAAATCATCCTTACAGATATAGTGTTTCTTGATTGATACATAATTAATTTAGAAATCAAAATAAGAAAAGAGAAGAGGATAAGTTCCCTTCTCTTTTTTTATACCCTAGAAAATACAAGTTTTAAGAAAGAATCACCTAAATTAGCGCCTAATTACACTATTAAAACTTTCAGAAATCATTTTATTGTTAATTGAACGTTATATCTAAAAATGAAGTAAAAACACCTAGCAAAATATATATTTTGGGCTTTATGAATTTCAGTACAGCTTTTTTTTCTTTCTCAGTCTTTTTTAGTCTTTTTTCGCTTTCTTTGCTCAGTCAGGAGGATTTATCCAATCAGGAAATACATATCTGGTTTCAGGAAGAGCGATTTTTAATTGCAGATGAGGATAACAATGCTTTGCTGGATAAAGAGGAAATGCAAAGTTATGAAAACGAGTTTGCCTATTTTTTAGCTGAAAACCACTATGACTTAACAGACCAAAATAAAGATAAATTCATCAGTTTTAAGGAAATTCTTGCAAGGACAAAAGTAGAAAATGCTTTCAGATATGCACGTGAACGAAAACAACTCAGAGAATTGGCTACTGATTATCCTTTTCTAAGACAAGCTGATGAGACATACTTAAAAAATAACCCCATCCTTACAGCAAAATTATTTACGAATCTCTGTTGGCTTTACGAACATCCTGATTTAGCCAAGAAAATATATGAAGATAAAAGCTGGACCAACAAACATATAGAAGTTCTGCATTCACTACATAACAATTTGCGATGGATGGCAGCAAATCCATTTGAAGCTAAAAATCTATACAAGAATAAAAAAGCCACAATTAATTTACCACATTTACTAGGATGGAGATCCCACCACAAAGAGTTTATTCAAAATCATGTGATTGCTGAAAAGTTTTATGAACTTGAATTTATTCCTGAAGGCTTACGTCTAAATAGATAATTTTAGGTGCCATATTATTTTTTACCTTTGCGCCTATCAATAAAGGATAAAAGCATATGGCGCTGAAGCAGCATTCTTCCATAGATGTAAGATTCGAACAGCAGTATTTAAATGCCAAAGAATATTTACTCCCTTTTATTGGCCCTCATGTTGCGTTAGGCCCTTCTTCTAAAGTGATGGAAATTGGTTGTGCAGAAGGAGGAGTATTAAAACCTTTTGTTGAACAGGGATGCTTTTGTTTAGGAGTAGATCTAAGTATCTCCAGAATTAATCATGCTCACCGCCTCATGGGCGATTTAGTGGAAGAGGGAAAGGCTAAATTTTTGGCTCAAAATGTGTATGACCTCTCTTTCAAACAGGAATGGGAATCTCAATTCGACTTAATTATATTAAAGGATACTATAGAACATATTCCCCAGCAGGAAAAGTTCATTCCATATTTAAAAACTTTTTTAAAAGAGGACGGAAAGATTTTTTTTGGATTTCCTCCATGGAGAATGCCTTTCGGAGGCCACCAACAAATATGTACCAATAAATATATTGCCTTTTTTCCCTATCTACATCTGCTTCCGGCCTCTCTTTATAAAAAGATACTTTCAAGCTTTGGGGAATCTGAAGCAACCATAAAAGAGTTATTAGAGATCAAATCTACTGGCATTTCTATTCACCGATTCGAATCCATTATGGCTCGGGGAAAATGGACCATAGTAGCAAAAAAACTCTTTTTATTTAATCCTATTTACCGTTATAAATTTGGGGTATCTCCCAGAGAACAATTTCCGGTTTTGGATAGAATACCGCATTTGAGAGATTTTTACACTACTGCAGGTTGGTACTTGGTTACCCGCAGCTAGAAATAGCATAAGTGCTGGTTTAGCTGAAAACGGCTTTTTTCAAAAAAAAAATCCACATCTAATAAACAATGCAGTTTATTTAGAAAATAGTTTTAATTTAAGCCTATGAATCCAATTTTGATTTCTCTTATTATCATTGGAGCTGCATTATTAGCTTTACTTACGGGAGCTGCATACAGTGTTTATGCAGAAAGAAAAATTGCTGCACTTATTCAACAAAGAGTAGGCCCTAATCGAGTAGGTCCTTTTGGATTACTCCAACCTTTAGCAGATGTGCTTAAGTTATTATTAAAAGAAGATGTTGTCCCGGGCAAAGCTAATCCACTCATTCATTTTATTGCTCCAATTATAGCGTCTACCATCGCCATAGTTACCATGGCAGTGATTCCATTTTCAGGTGCAAATCCTTTGACTCCAGAAATAGCTGGAAGTATTGTAGATGGAGTTCGGGTAGTAGATCCTCTTGTCATAGCAGATGTCAATATTGGAATCTTATACATTTTAGCTATTACCTCCATTTCGGTATATGGAATAACCTTGGCTGGTTGGTCTTCCAACAGTAAGTATTCCCTATTAGGTGGTCTTAGAGCATCTGCTCAAATGATCAGTTACGAATTAGCTTTAGGCTTGGCAGTAGTAAGTGTGATACTTATTACGAATAGTACCTATGAAGGATCTGAACACTATCTTAAATTATCTTCCATAGTAGAAGGTCAGAGAGGTGTCTGGAACGCATTTATAAATCCTCTAGGATTTCTCATCTTCCTTACATGTTCTTTTGCAGAAGCTAATCGAGCGCCATTTGATTTAGTAGAAGCTGAACAAGAGTTGGTCGGCGGATTTCATACTGAATATAGTTCCATGAAATTCGGACTATTTTTCGTAGCAGAATACATTCATGTCATTATTGCTTCAGCAATCATTTCTACTGTATTTCTAGGAGGTTACCTAGGACCTTTCGAAGGATTTCTGAATGTAGCTGAATGGGCAGAATTATACCAAATGCTATGGGGATTAGGTTGGTTTACTATTAAGACACTGTTTTTTATCTTTTTATTTATTTGGGTAAGATGGACACTCCCCAGATTTAAGTATAATCAATTAATGGATATCGGTTGGAAGCGCCTTCTTCCCCTTTCCTTAATAAACTTGGTAATTATCGCTCTGATTATTGCAGTTTGGACTTACAGCAACTCCATCTAAAGGAGGAAGACTTGTAACAAAGGTCTTTTAATATCCGTTTTAATTTTGTTTATTATAGTCTAATTCATTTGAGTTTAAATCAACTTTTTACTCATTCCAACAAAGGGAAAGATGGTATTCTTTTTCCTTTACCTGTAAAGCTTAACGGGGAGAAAACGATACTCAAAGACATCAGAGTACTATATACATAAGGACAAACTTTCTCATACTTGCTGCCAATTTGTCACCATCATTGGGTTTGGCATAGATAAAGCAAGTTTGAGCATATAAGGTCATTATACCTTTGGAACAAGAAATGTATGGAATCAAATTTCTCAGATAGAGTAAAGGATGTGATATCCTATAGCAGAGAAGAAGCAATAAGGTTAGGGCATGATTATATAGGACCTGAACATCTATTATTGGGATTGATCAGAGAGGGTGAGGGCCTGGCTATAAAGATTCTCGTTAGTCTAGGCGTCGACTTATCTCAGCTCAAGCGTTCTATAGAGAATGCTGTGAAAGGTACTGTTACCACTATCAATCTTACAAACCTGCCTTTAACCAGGCAAGCAGAAAAAGTTCTAAAAATAACTAGACTGGAAGCCAAGTTATTGAAGAGTGGCCTAATTGGGACAGAGCACCTATTACTTTCCATATTAAGGGAAGAAAATAATGTAGCTGCCCAAATTTTATCCAGGTTCGGGGTTACATATGATATTGTACGCTCCGAGTTGGAAAATAAAGAGGATACCCAGTCTCCAAGAATGTCAGTTACCAGTGAACCACCAGAATCATCTGAAATGAGTGCACCAGGAGAACGATCAAGAAAATCTACAAAGTCCAAAACCCCTGTTCTAGATAATTTTGGCAGGGATTTAACGAAAGCAGCTGAAGAAAATAAGCTGGATCCTATCGTTGGACGTGAAAACGAAATAGAACGTGTGGCGCAAATCCTTAGCCGTCGCAAGAAAAATAACCCGGTACTCATTGGAGAACCAGGTGTAGGTAAAACTGCCATAGCTGAAGGTCTTGCATTACGCATTATCCAGCGAAAGGTGAGTCGCGTTCTATATAATAAACGTGTGGTAACTCTGGACATAGCATCCTTAGTTGCTGGCACTAAATACAGAGGGCAATTTGAAGAACGTATGAAAGCAGTAATGGCAGAATTGGAGAAATCTCCAGATGTCATCCTATTTATAGATGAGCTTCATACTATCGTAGGTGCAGGAGGTGCATCTGGTTCTTTAGATGCTTCTAATATTTTTAAACCGGCTTTAGCCAGAGGGGAAATTCAATGTATAGGAGCTACTACCTTAGACGAATATCGTCAGTATATTGAAAAAGATGGAGCGCTAGAAAGACGCTTTCAGAAAGTGATGGTTGAGCCTACTTCAGTGGAAGAAACCCTCACTATTCTTCAGAATATCAAGTCAAAGTATGAAGATCACCATAACGTTAATTACACAGAAGATGCTATTTTAGCTTGTGTAAAATTAAGTGATCGCTACGTTTCTGACAGATATTTTCCAGACAAGGCCATAGATGTATTGGATGAAGCCGGCAGTCGTGTCCATATCACCAATATCCATGTCCCTCAAAGTATATTAGATTTAGAAGCGAAGATAGAGGAAGTTAAAGAACTTAAAAATAAGGTAGTTAAGAGTCAAAAGTACGAAGAAGCTGCTCAACTTAGGGATCAAGAAAAGCGCCTCCTGGAAGAACTGGAACAAGCTAAATTAGAGTGGGAACAAGAAACAAGAAATAAGAGATACACGGTAAGTGAGGAAGATGTAGCTTCAGTTGTTTCTATGATGACAGGGGTTCCTGTAACTAAAATTGCGGCAGGGGAGATGACTCGCCTTAAAAATATGGCCATTGAATTAAAACAGGTTATCATTGGTCAAGACAGTGCTATTGATAAGTTAGGCAAAGCCATCAAAAGATCAAGGTTAGGACTTAAAGATCCTCATAAGCCTATAGGTTCCTTTATCTTTCTAGGGCAAACAGGGGTAGGAAAAACAGAGCTCGCTAAAGCATTAGCAAGATATTTGTTCGACTCAGATGATGCACTCATCAGGTTGGACATGAGTGAATACATGGAAAAATTCACTGTATCCAGATTAATTGGTGCGCCTCCAGGATATGTCGGATATGAAGAAGGGGGACAATTGACGGAGAAAGTCAGAAGAAAGCCCTATTCAGTAGTATTATTAGATGAGATCGAAAAAGCACATCCCGACATCTTCAATATCATGCTTCAGGTACTTGATGATGGCTTACTTACTGATGGTCTTGGAAGAAGAATTGATTTTAAGAATACAGTCATTATTATGACTTCTAATGTAGGAGTTCGCGAATTGAAAAACTTTGGAACTGGCGTCGGATTCACTACTAAATCCAGAGAAAATCAATCCGCAGAAGTGATGAAGAGCACGATAGAAGGCGCAATGAAGAAAGTGTTCCGACCTGAATTTTTGAACAGGATAGATGAAGTGATCATATTTAATGAACTCGAGGAAGATCATATTCTTGAAATCATTGACCTTCAATTAAAAGATGTATTTTCCAGGATCAAGGAAAAAGGATACGATATCATCCTATCAGATAAAGCCAAGAAATTTATTGCTGAGAAAGGATACGATAAGCAATTTGGAGCTCGTCCATTACAACGTGCACTTCAAAAATATCTCGAAGATCCGATAGCAGACGAAATTCTGGAAAATAAAATTGAAACAGGGGATACCCTGTATGTAGATTATGATGAAAAGGAGGAAAAAATCATTGTGAATACAAAGAAAAATAAAGTAAAAGAAATAAGCGAAGAAACCGAGGAGTAGTATTCATTGATGATTAAATGTTATATAACAAAGAGACTGTCCTGTATACAACAGACAGTCTCTATTTTTTATTAGAAAAAATGAAGAATACATTAATCATAGGAGCCTCTACAAAATCCGACAGAACCTCCTTTCAAGCTATTCACAGGCTGCGTAACGAAGGAATTTCGGTTTACGCATTAGGAATAAGATCTGGCAAGGTTGCAGATATAAATATTTTTACTTCCCCTGAAGAGATGGATCTACCTAACATTCATACTGTAAGCCTTTACATAAACCCTTCCCATCAACCAGCTTATTATAATTGGATTATCCAACTTAAGCCTGAACGAGTTATTTTTAATCCTGGAACTGAAAATCCTGAATTTGTAGAAAAGCTAGGATCACATGGTATAGGAACTAATGCTGCTTGCACCCTAGTTATGCTTAGCCTTGCCATGTATTAGTCCATAAAATGAAATTGAAGTTAAAAGGATGACCTACAGGAAGTCATCCTTTACAATTTGTCTTATACTTATTAGCAAAAAGGCTTCATCTTATCCTAAAGCAGCTACACCAGGTAGCGTTTTTCCTTCTAAGTACTCTAGTAAAGCACCTCCACCAGTAGAGACATAAGAAACGTTATCTTCAAGATCAGCTTTAGCAATAGCAGCTGCAGAATCTCCTCCACCAATTAAAGAAAAAGCACCTCTGTTAGTTGCTTCTACAACCGACTGCGCAATAGCAAAAGTACCTTTGGCAAAGCTGTCCATTTCAAACACTCCCATAGGACCATTCCACAATACAGTTTTAGCTTTGACGATGGTATCAGCAAAATATTCAAAGGTTTGGGGCCCTATGTCCAATCCCATCATGTCAGAAGGAAAATCTTCATTTTTTATAATTTTAATTGTACCGTCTTCTCCAAATTTATCCGAAACAACAGAGTCAACAGGAGTTAAAATCACTACATTCTTAGCCCGTGCTTGTTTGATCAATGAAGCAGCAGTCGCAATCTTATCTTGTTCTAACAGTGATGTTCCAATCTCATACCCTTTAGCTTTCAGGAAAGTATAAGCCATCCCTCCACCAATTAATAGATAGTCAATTTTATCCAATAAATTTTCTATAATAGATATCTTGTCGGAAACTTTAGCTCCTCCCATGATCGCACAGAAGGGACGCTCAGCATGATTCAATACCTTCCTGGCATTTTCAATTTCTTTGTTGAGGAGAAACCCTGCGTACTTGTCTTCTATAAAATTAGCCACAACAGTAGTACTGGAGTGTGCTCTGTGTGCACTTCCGAAAGCGTCATTTACATATACATCTCCATGCTTAGCCAGTATTTTTGCAAATTCTTCATCCCCTTTGGTTTCTCCCTTATAGAATCGTACGTTTTCTAATAACAATATCTGTCCTTGAGTCAATTGTTGGCTCATTTTTATCGCCTCATCACTCACACAATCATCAGCAAATAACACCTCCGCATCAACATATTTTTTCAAGGTAGAAATGGTATGCTTCAAACTAAATTTTTCTTCCGGGCCACTTTTAGGCCTACCTAAATGAGACATCAATACAGGAAATCCACCTTGTTCCAAAATGTACTTAATCGTAGGAATAGATTCGCGAATTCTACGATCATCGGTAACATTTCGCTGATCATCAAGAGGCACATTAAAATCTACTCGGACGAGGGTCCTCTTTCCATTTAATTGGGCTTGGTCTATAAGTTGCATAATTGTTGTTAAGCATTATTAAGAAAACCCAAAATAATAAAATTGAGTATCTCCCAAATATTTCTGTTCCAGTATTCTAATTTTTTTTTATTCCTTTTCAACCTTTGCATCAATCTCATGTCCTTAGAAAAAGATCATACAATTCATCAATAGTCTTATGATAAAGTTTATAATTATAGGCATCATCGCTGGTTGGCTTGGCGGTAAATTAATGAGAGGAGAAGGTTATGGGCTGCTAGGAAATTTAATCCTGGGAATTCTGGGAGCTTTTATGGGAAAGTTTGCTTTGGGTTTTCTCGGATTCATTCCTCACACCCTCATCGCTAAAATTATATCTGCGACTATCGGCGCAGTCCTGGTGTTATTTTTGAATTCTCTAATTCAAAAAGATCCTCCAACAAAGTAAAAATAATTCATCTACATATTTTACCATAACGAATACAATGGACTCATCAGGGCAACATCTGCTTTGGTGAGCTTTCTTCCGATATACTTATTATTAATATCCCAAAGTAATATCCTTCCGAATTCTTTTGTGACTTGTTAGGATTAGAAATTTGGGGTGCCTGTTTCTCCCAATATCCCCTATATCCCCTAAAAAATTGATATATAAGTTTGGGCGAACGAAACATAAGATCAGGCCGCTTGTACGTTCACCGCATTTTCTTCTATGGATTCTTCTTCTTCCAACTTGGCAATTCTATATCCTGTATACCCTACTAATAAAGTCATAAAGGGACTCAGGAGATTGAAAAAACAAAAAGGGAGATAAGTCAACGTGGCTACTCCTAATACACTCGCTTGAGTAGCACCACAAGTATTCCAGGGAATCAAAACAGAAGTAACTGTCCCAGAATCTTCTAGTGTACGACTTAAATTCTTGGAGGCAAGTCCACGCTCTCTATAGGTTCGAGCAAACATCCTTCCAGGAACGACGATAGAAAGATATTGATCAGAGGCAGTGCCATTAAATACAAGACATGTTAGACTAGTAGTCGCAATCAAAGAGCCGGTAGATTTTGCCAGTGATATTAGGGATTCTGTTATTCGTGCCAATAAGCCACAGGCTTCCATGATTCCACCAAATATCATCGCACAAAGAATTAACCATATAGTGTTAAGCATCCCAGCCATTCCTCCAGCTCCTAACAATTCATTGAGCATTTCATTATTGGTAGAAATAGAAATATCTCTCGAAAGCGCATCCATAACAGATCGATAAGAGGCCAATACATAATCGTTAGAAATTCCAGAAATTTCTCTGATAATGTCTGGCTGAAAAATAATGGCAAATAATCCCCCTGACAAGGAACCTATCATCAAGGCTGGAATAGCAGGTACTTTACGAATGATCATTGCAATCACTCCTGCAGGAACAAGAAATAGAAGAGGGTTTAGGTTAAATTTTTGTTCCAGTTCCGTCAGAATCGCTTGAATATCTATAACCCCTCCTTCTGATGCACTGGTAAGCCCAATGATGAGAAAAATGATTAAGGTAATGGAAATGGTCGGTACAGTAGTGATCGCCATGTATCTGATATGGGTAAATAAATCCGTTCCCGTTACAGCTGGAGCTAAATTAGTAGTATCTGAAAGGGGCGACATTTTATCCCCAAAATAAGCTCCGGAAATAATGGCCCCTGCGATCAACCCTTCTCCCCAACCTAGTGCTTTTCCTATTCCGAGTAGAGCTATCCCTACTGTAGCTACTGTAGACCATGAGCTGCCACTCGCTACGGAAACAATAGCACAGACGATACAGGCCGCAAATAAAAATATAGTAGGGTTTAAGATCTGCAATCCATAGTAAATCATCGCTGGCACGATTCCACTGAGCATCCATGTTCCAGCCAGAGATCCAATTAGTAAGAGAATGATGATGGCAGGCATCGCTGAGGTAATACTCGAAATAGCACCTTTTAACAAAAATTTCCATGAATATCCCAATCGTATCCCAACGATTACTGCTACTCCAGCAGCTAGCAAAAGCGCAAATTGATTTGAGCCTGAAAGAGAGTCATCAAAGTATATGACGACATTCAGATAAAGTAATACGACCAGAAAAATAATTGGCACTAATGCTTCCCATAACGCAGGTTTGCGCATTTCTTTTTCCATAAAGCAGATAAATATAGATACGAATACGTAAAATAGAGAAAAATATCTAATCAGCTAAATACCTCTGCGAATACTTTCAAGGTTTGAGGATATTTAAATCCGCTAATGTGATATTCATAAAATTCAAACAACGTCTTTATCAACCATCTTTTTTGTGTCTGATCAAAAGTAATATCCTGAGCTTCTGTAAGATTACTGTAAAGAAATCTTCTTAATAAAAAAGCTATAGGATCTCCTGATTGTGAAGTAGCATCAATGATCCCTTCGTGGATATGAAAAGTCACACTTTTCGCATGTTCACTTTTATCAAGTGGAAAAAATCCCAAAAAACTGGTTAAATGGAGAATAAAGTGAATAAAAATATGAACCAGTCTTCTTGGAGACTGATCAAGCGAAACAATTGTATTTTTCAGAAAATAATATAGTGCAGGATTCGTCTCTTCTTCCTTTACACAATCATTAAACACTTCTATGCATGCCAACCCTAATGATAATTTAACTGGCTCAGTTTGAATCTCGTGTAGAAATACGATAGGTTTGGTTTCCCTGACTTTATTAAGTCGTTGATTTTCCTTGTGTAGATATACTAAATCGATGATGGATAGCGGTTGGAAATAGCTGTATTTCGATCTTGACCTGGAAGATCGATACCCTTTTAGTAAAAAGCTTTGAAGCCCATCCTCTAAGGTATACACATTGGTTATTAAATGGCTTTCCTGAAAGGGAAGCGTTTTAAGGACAATTCCTTCAGACTTTCGAATCACTGCTATAATTATTTGGTGAAGCTATTCTTGCAGGACGGAGGCGGTAGGCAATTTCTATAATAGCCTTTTCCTCCTCATACACAGCTATTAAACGTTCTTTATCTTCCAATGAGTTGATCACGGCATTTTCCATTCCCAAAGCCGACATTGGGTTATCTGGAAACATAATGACATCTTCAGCATGGAATTCTTCTCTCGCAGCAAGAAGTAACCGAATTGGGTCAGCCAAGCTGGCGTTTCCCTCCACAGCCACAACGGGATTAAATATCAGCAGTTGAATAGGATCCAACAATGTATCGATTAATGACTTGTTAATTCGAATCAGATCATTATCTATGCTGAAAAATTGTCGTTGGTCTGCGGAGAATGCGTTGTTATATATCATGGCTTCACTTAGCAGCGCCGAAATGCGTTTGGACACATAACGGGTATCTGAAATAGATTCATTATAGCTACTATGTATGACAATAGCCTTTTCTTTAATAGAAAACGCACTTGCAAATTCTTTTAGAAATAAGCGATCTCTTAAATTGGGTTCAGACAAATAGATCAGGGTCACAGAAATTAATGAATTGATTGTTAAACCACTTGAGCTTTAAATGCAGGATTAAGGTGGTGTCATCCTCTTCCTCCTAAAATTACCGATTTTTCAATTAAATTAACGCCTTATGAAGGCTAATTTTCCTATACAGGCTAATTCTCCATCACTATCGGTCGTTAACGCCAAATATATTCCTGAGTGGACCTGTTCTCCTCTAAGGTCCAATCCATCCCAGGAAGCAGTTCCCCCCCTTGCTTCAATTTCTCTAACCAGCAAACCTGAAACTGTGGTAATTCTCACAACGGCATTACCAGAAAAGGCTGGTATACCTCGGATGGTAATGTCTCCTTGAAAATCAGAAAAGACGGGATTTGGAAAAATAATTAGTTCATCACAAGAAGAAGTTACCTCAGTAGCATCCCCTAAGAAGCTTATAATTCCTTTATCGGTACCAAAAAATACTTCTCCTGTTTGTTGGTCAATAGATACGTGATTAACCCTGTCAGAAAGGAGTGGACTATTCGCTCTGGTAAAATGCTGAATTTGTTCGGTTCCATCAGATGAAATTAGAAAGGCCCCATTAGCTGTAGCAAACCATTTTCGATCTCCTCCATCTACCGCGATGGAAAATACGGTTTCATTTTCCAACAAAAACCTACCATTAAATATTGGAGCACTGGCATCTACTATCACCCCTTGCCCAATGCTGAAAGGGTCGAAAAATACCGTAACTCCTTCACTTGTACCTACCCAGATTTCTCCATCCAAGTCTTTTGCAATAGAGAAGACCTCATTTGTGGGTAAGTTTCCTTGGTTAGGAGCCGCTCGAAGGGTAATCATTCTGTCGTCATTAGTGGTCTCCAAGGTGCCATTGTCATTATAAACGACTACCCCACTCCTGCGATCGAGAATCCACTTATTACCTACATCATCCACGATCATATCTATCGCTTCAAGGGAAGAAGGAAATCGGTTTTGATTAAATCCTATCCAACTTCCTTCAGGCGTCAAGACCATCAGAGGTTCACGTGCCAGCGCAAGGCTAATCCAAATATTTCCAAAGAAATCTTTATCTATACCACTTACCCGAGTAGAACCTAATCGAGTAGTATCACAATTCCCTTCGAATGTGCTTAATCCCCCCCTAAAACAATCGAAAAAATCTACAGGGACTCCATTATTTAATTTAACCAACCCTCTGCCCCATGACCCTACATATGTATCTCTGTTATCTCTATCGTAAAAAGCCCGGGCAAATCCAGTGTTGACCCTATCTTGTGGTAGATCTCCATTTTCAGAATTGACTGCTCTCCAAACAGTATCCGGTCTGGTGTAGTAAATTCCGCTTAAATCAGCTATAGGAGCAAAAGAACCTGAAAACCCTCTCGGAGCGACATATATCTCTCCATTTCCCACCGCCATATCCGTTACATTATTATTTAAAGGGCCATCAGGAGTGAGACTTACGATTTCCTCACCTACCACACTCTGTAGGCCTATTTCCAAACCGGCTGTATATAAAGTATCATTTACTAATAATGTTTGTGCAACAGATCTAGGCAGAAAAAATTGAGAAAAACTTCCATCCGTTCTTAGCACTCTTACATCTCCACCAAAGGACGCCGCCATATTATCTTCTACTACATTAATGCTGGTAAATGCTCTCGCAAATTGGGAAAGGGCGGTCCAAACACCACTATTTCGCAGTAATACTCCGGTTTCTGTTCTCGCAAATAATCCTGATGCATTTGCACCCAATTGTAATGCCCCAACCCCAGGAGCTAAGCCCTCTCTTCCATTTTCTAAGCGCCAGATAGTTGGATCAGATAAATTAGTAAAATCAATCGGAGCACTGAATATTTGGTTATTCTGTAATCCTATCCAAATTCTCCCTTCAAAGGTTTCAACAGATTGAGCAATAAGTCGAGATTGATTCCCTGCCCCAAACTGAGTTACTGTAACGCTTGGCAAAAAGCTTGTCAAATCATAAATAACAAGGCCAAAATCTGTGGCTACATATAGATTATTCCCTTCACTGGCAAAGGCATTAATCTGCTTTCTGGTAAAAAAGGTATTGCGCTCTATATCTGTTAAAAAGCGGAATGCAGAAGGATCTACAAAATAGTCAATCATCCCATCTTCATATCCAATGAATACAATACCACTATTCGGCTCCTGATAAATCGCACTGGGATTAATATCACTCATTCCTTCTACAGTAGAAAAGGTCCTGGTTTCCCCAGTGATTACATCATATGAGAACATGCCCCCTTCTGTAAGGACGTATAGAATATTTTGAGACTGAATGATGCTAGATGCATTTCTGTGGCTGAGGTAGGCTCTCCAGGATCCCGGTGCTCTTCCATTTTGACCGTAGGAGGATGTACATAGGAGTAGAAAATACAAACAACTACTCAGAACTATCAAAAAGACAATGTTTCTCCGCTTCAATGAATTAATTTATTTTCTCGCTCAAAAATAGGATCTTATTCTATGAAATAACAGGGATAAATTGATAACTATGCATGAACATCATTGGATATCCAATACTTTAAATTCAGTACGCCGATTTAATGCCCTTCCTTCTTCTGTCTCATTGGTAGTAACAGCTTGTGTCTCCCCGTATCCCCTGGCTAGTACGCGATCCTTCTGGACACCTTTTGAGATCAAATATGCTTGAACCGCTTCAGCTCTCAATTGACTTAACTGCTGATTATTCTCGTCCGATCCGATATTATCCGTATGTCCTTGAATTTCAATTTTCAGTCCTTTGTTATTGTTCAGAAAGCTCAAAAGATGTTCTAATTCTGCATAAGAATCTTCCTTGAGAGAATAATCACCTGTTTCGAAGAAAATATTATTTAACACTACTTTGGAACCTTCTTGGATGGGTGGTAAATCAATAATCAAATCAAAAAAGGGATTCTTTTCCAGATTTTTTAGATAAAAGTGCTTACTAACAAATAAATATCCTTCAGCCTCTGCAAATGCAGCATAGGCCTTGTTCAATGGAAGACTCATTAAAAATTTCCCATCATTCGCTCCTGAAATCACTTCCCTGATGGTATCTCCAGTTTCTACATCGATTAACCAAATGTTTGCCTTAACTGGTTCCAAAGAAACACTATCTCTGGTAATTCCTCTTAAAAAAGTAGCTACTTCTGGCTGAATTCGATTGTCAAGGGTAAATTTGTACAAATCACTCTTTCCCAACCCCCCATCTCTGTACGAATTTATGTAGCCTGTTTTTCCATTGGCACTAATAAAAATATTGCTTTCTTCAGCCAATGTGTTTAAAGGATAACCAAGGTTCATTGGGTCAGACCATCCCCCTTCACTATTTCTATGGCTAACAAATAAGTCTTTTGCGCCAAAACCTGGATGGAAATCCGAAGCGAAATACAAACTTATTCCATCAGCATGCAAAAAAGGAGAGGTATCGTTTCCAGGAGAATTAACAGGTTCTCCCAGGTTTTGGGCAGGCATCCACTGACCATTTACAAAGGAACTGTACCAAATATCCCTTAATCCCTTTCCGCCAGGTCTCGTAGATGCAAAATATAACGTTTTCCCATCGTGAGATAGACAGGGCTGACTATCCCATTCTCTTGAATTAACATTAGCTCCTAAATTTTCTGGCTCTGTCCACTGCCCATTTACCATCCGAGATACAAAGATATCGCAACTTCCCAGACCACCTTCTCTACCACAACCTGTAAAGAAAATTGTTTTTCCATCTTGCGTAATAGAAGCAGCTCCTTCGTTATTAGGGGTATTAATCGGAGGGCCTAAATTTTTCACCTTCTGCCATGAGCCGTTTTCAAACTCACTGTAAAAAAAATCCTCTGGGTAATCTTGTAGTCGCGGATCAAATCCTCCTGTAGTTTCTGGTCGGCGGGCAGTAAAAATCAAATATTGATCATCGGCAGTAAGAAAGGGTAGGTAATCATCTCGCTCAGAATTAATATTCTTTCCCAGATTCACCGGATCAAAAGACAACGAATCCTTTATTGCTTCAGCAGCAAATTTGGCTTTTCTTAAATTGATGGCCGCTTTAGTGAAGTTTTCTTTTTTTCCTTTTTCTCCTTCGAGAAAGGTATGATAAAATGGAATAGCTTTTTCGTATTCTCCTGTTTTGAAGTAAGCATCTCCTAAAAAGAACTCCATTCCTGGAAATGCTTCTTTATCTAACTCGTATGCTTTTTCCAAGTACGGAATGGCATCCTCATATTTATGCAAAACGTGCGCATTCAATCCCACTCTAAAGTGTGCATGAGCAAACTCAGGTTCTATTTCCAGCGCAGCTTTGTAGGCATTTACCGCTTTTAGTCGGTCCCTCCACTGAGCGAGTTGTTCTCCTTCAAAAAATAGATTGAGAGCTTTTTTTGACTTAATACCAAAATCTGAAGGTTTAGGCTTTTGGGCAATTAGGGCATGTTGGAAGAAAAAAAGAATAGAGAAAAGTAGACCAACTACTCTGAGTGATTTCATCATACCGGTATCGTTGATTTTCCTATTACGATTTAAGAAGCGCCTGGTTTCGTCTCTGTAAGGTGTTTATAGTGAAGCTGCAAGTCATTCGTGTCCCAACTCTTACAATCTTCCATGCGGAACCCCAGTGCAGTAACTACTTCTTCTAATCTCGTCACATTTGGTGCTTCTACTTCTATAAATGGGGGAATATGGCTAAGGTCATCCATGTATTCATCAATGACAATATGGGTATTCCCCAATTCATATTGTGTCCGATACTTTCTTGTTTTCTTGATAGTTATCAATCCCAAAGAGGTAATGATTTCTTGCATGGCATTTCTATCCTCAAAGGAGGTCTCCAACTCTTCCATGATCTTGGCCTCGCCTTTAGAGATATACTTTTTATAAGTGAGCACTTGAGAGTCAACCTCTTGCCTAAGTCTGAAGACATCCCCACGGGAGCGAATTTGTCCATCAGGGAAGTCATAAAAAACGGCAAGAAACTCTCCTTCTAATTGGTGATTGGCGCCTATTTGTTCCAACGTTTGGGTTATCAGCCCTTTATCTATTTCTAAAATTTTTACCTCTATTTCATGCATGAACAAAGGTAGAAAAGATTTTAAATTATTACAGCTACCTGATATTTTATCATTTAGGTATGGATAGGTTCAGGTTTACCTAAATATTTAGGTGTTGACCGCAGTATATATACGTCCAGCACTGCCATGACTCTTGCCAGATATTCCCGCAAAAAGGTAGAGGCGGCTGCAGAGGCCGAAATTCCTCTTGCGTTAAACCCAATAGCGTCAATGTCAAATGCCCTGGCGATAAAAATCGCCCGTTGATTGTGAAAGCGTTGCGAAATAATGGTAAACTTAGTCTGACCAAATATTTTTCTCGCTCTGACTACAGAATCAAAAGTTCTGAACCCAGCATAATCAATGGTTATGTCCTTTACAGGAATTCCTCTTTCCACCAGTGCCTGTTGCATGTCTTTGCCTTCATTATAAAATTTGGAATGATTATCACCACTGACAAGGATATGCTTTATTTTGCCCGATCGGTATAATTTAGCTGCAGCGTCCATGCGGTATCTGAAAAACAAATTTACGTTCCCATTTTTTACCCTTTTACTTGTTCCCAATACTAAGGCCACCTCATTTTCAGGGATAACTGTAGGATCATTATAAGTTAGCCCCTGTGATTTAATAACAATCCAGCTATGGCAGGCTAACAATGTAAGAGCAAGAAATCCGCACAACACAAAAAAGTAGCGTAAGACTTTTCTAACAAGTGTCATGGTCAGCACTTTAAACTTTCAGAACAAAAAAATCGTGTAAAACCTAATATAAAAGGTTCTACACGACAACCGCAATATGAAATAAATATATCTTTTAACTTAGAAAGCTACACCTACAGTGAAAGACGTATTTACCTGAATTCCTTTAATCGGAGCGAAAGATAGGGTTTCAGCACTTTCCCATACCTGATTCTTGAAGTTGTCATAGGTGGCATCAAATTCTACTCCAAGGCGTAAAATCTTTAGCAAAGAGATGTTACCTCCTAATACGACTCCTAATCCGGCTCTCAGATCTCCATTCCTAATGTTATCTAAGTTGGCATCAATTAAATCTGTTCCGGTAATGGTTATTGGCACAAATACTCCTGGATAGATGTCAATCGCTCTTCCAAGCTGAAAATGCTTCTCCACACCTAATATCCCCTTTGCATCTTTTCTTTTTGCTTCATAATCCGTGGCGATTCTACCGCCTGTTACAGTATAATTTAAGCGATCTACTCCGGCCCCAAATCTAAAAGCCCATTTATTTTTTGTGAATAGACGAAGGTTTAAGCTTACGGCGCTACTTCCCTGATAGTCGATATCTGCCACCTCTGAATCTACTTTATCAAGATTCAACTGACCTACATTTAAGGTTGCACTCAAGCGTTGGCCATATACGGAAGAAGTGGTTCCTATTAATACCAACATGAAAACAACGGACAAACTTTTTACTAGAGATTTCATAGTGTTTAAATTGAATAAGACGTTTTGTGTCGATTAACTTGATATCCCAAACATTCCAAGCTGGTCAAACCGTATGCCTGCATTGGCATATTCAGGAGATTTACTATGATTTGATCGAAAAAGATGGGAATAAGTCAGCATGTGAAACCTTATTCCTTAAGATTCCGTAATCTCTTGTCTTTCAATATAATAATCATAGGATAGGAAGAGATAAGTACTAAAAAAGGAGAAAAAACCGTATGCGAAATACTACAATACCTTAATTTTTAGTTCCTTTTTGTATACAATTTTCGAAAAAAAACCTAGCCGTTTAAGCACAACAACTACTCCAACATTCACATACCATCAAAAAACATACACGCTTTAACAAATAATTCACCTTAAGCATTTTCGGTTTAATACTGTCCCATTTTATTCACATACTCGATTTAGGATATTTTTTGCAAACTTTTTTCGGGATAGAATAAATTGAAATCCTTTTGATAAATGTCTTTGATTCTGTGATATAGCACCGGGTCCATATCCAAAGTAAAATTGTGTGATTTATTTTTATGATGGATCTCCTTTACAGGCATTCCTATCCGATGAGCGAGATAGGTAAAATCTTCGGCAAAGTTTTCAAAACGCCCGATAAAGTCTACATGATTCAAGTCGATCAGGGATGACTGCAGGCGAAGATGCTCATCGCATTGGGACACATCTAATTTCTCCACCCATCCCACAAAATATGCTAACTCTTTCATTTTCTCATATTCTACCGGAGGGAAATGAAAATAATTTGCTTCCAATACTTTATTTTTCCACGCACTTTTTAACCTATCAGCTGGATGACGAACAAAAGCAAACTTTAAAAAATCCCTGTACATCGTTGGTAAATACCCAACCTCAGAACTATAAATATAGCTACCTTGTGGAGAATGATCCCTAAAGTGCTGATCAATGGTCCGACTTCCTACTTTTGCCACTCTAAACCAAAGTGCTCGATAAGAAAAGTTATAGCATAGATAGTAGGTACGTTTAGATAAAGGGGTTACAACATATTTATTAAAATAAAAATGTTTGATTTTATTCAGGCTCATGGTTCTAGCAAAATTTTTTACTATTTACAACGCCAAAGAAACGACTTATAGTGGATCAATTGACAAACTCGTTGAATTTCCTTCCTATTTTCAATTAATAAAGATGGGGAATTAATCACATTATCCTAGCATTTCTATGGGGAACATCAGAAAACAGAGTACGTTCATTACCATTTCTTCTTTTGCGGGTGGTTTGCTGGGAATGATCAACAAAGTATTACTATTTCCTAAATTAATCGCTCCAGTAGAATTTGGGTTGGCGGAAATGTTGGTTACTATTGGAGTTTTATATGCTCAGTTTTCCTTATTGGGATTACCTAATGTCATTTTAACCTTCTTTCCTGAGTTTAAAGACAAACAAAATCATCACAGAGGGTTTCTGTTTCTCTGTATATTATTAGGAGGCATCGGTTTCATGATCACTACAGCGGCTTATGTTATTTTCCAACCACAGGTTATCCAATATTATCAGCAAGATGCTCCTTTGTTGGTAGATTATTATTACTACGGGATTCTTTTTGGGCTAAGTTACTTCCTCTATCATTTGTTTTTTGCCTATTTAAGATCATTGCACGATGCATTTGTCCCTCTTTTTGTAAATGAAATTGTATTACGACTTTTCATCACTGCTTGTATTAGCCTATATGCTTTTCATCTGGTCGACTTCTTTACGTTTGTTTGGATTTACACCTTCGCTCATCTGTCTATGGGGGTCATATTGATTCTCTATACCTGGCAAAAAGGACAGTTTCTGCTGAAGCCCACAGATATTCCATTTATGAAGGCTAAAATTAAGCCTATGATAGAGCGAGGTATCTTCGTTCTGTTAGGGGGCTTTTCTTATGCATTAGTAACTAAAATAGATATCATCATGCTAGCCAGAAAAGGATTGGATGATGTAGCTGTTTATTCAGTGATGGCTTATTTTGCAGCGGTATTAGCTTTTCCATTCAGGGCGTTGAATAATACTACTTCTCCCAAAATTGCGGAATCCTGGAAAGAAAATGACTTGGCTAAGATTTCGGATTTATATAAAAGAGTTGCTCTATTAGCTTATATAGCAGGTCTTTGGCTTTTTTGTTGCATTTATATTAATCTGACGAATATTTATCAGTTAATAGGTAGGGTAGAATATGCTTTAGGGACATTTGCATTTATATATCTAGGGATTGCAAGGTTAGTAGACATCATGAGTGGTCTGAATACGGCTATTTTGATTACTTCTAAAGCATTCAGATTTGATTTATTAATCAACTTGTTGTTATTGATTACTGCTATTCTGACGAATTATTACTTTATTTTTGTTTTGGATATGGGTTTAGAAGGAGCAGCGATTGCCACTATGCTGTCTATTTTCCTGTATAATTGTTCCAGGTTGATTTTTGTTTATGCTCTCACAAAGGCTCACCCTTTCACTTTCAATATGTTAGGAGTTGGCATAATAGGTTTAGCGGGTTTGGGAATAGATCGTATTTTGCCGATATTTGATTATGCGATAATTGATTTAATCGTAAGATCCTTTACATTTACGCTAATTTTCGCAGTTTTGATTATTGGATTAAATCTTTCTACTGATATTAATGCTTTTATAAAAATACTAATTAACGATCTAAGAGAGCGATTTTATTTAAAAAGAAATAAATAAAGAGATGTGTAAGATACTGAGGCACAAGTTTTGCTATTTTAATTGTTGGTATTTTTTCGATTTTGTAAAGGTAATATTTAAGTTTTTCAAGGCATCTATGCAAACAAACATTTTCCATTTTTACTATGCAGTGCTCATGTGTTTTTCCGTTTGTTTTAATTTAACGACGGTAAAAGGCCAAATCAAATTCCAGAAATCCTATAATAATGAAGATAACACTTCTCCTGTAGATTTGGAACATACATCTGATGGAGGATATGTAATGGTAGGAAATGCTACCATCATCATTCCCGACAGTGGATTAGTGAAAACGGATATTCATGTGGTTAGAACGGATGCTGACGGCGCCTACAGATGGGGAAAATACTATGGGGGCTTAGGAGATGATAATGGTTATTCTGTACTGGAAACCATGAGTGAGCATTTATTAATTGGAACCCAACTACAAAATAAAGAGCTAAAGAAATCATTCCCTGGTATTTTAAATCTCAATCCCCAAGGGGAACTTCAGTGGGCATTTTCTTTACAAGTGGAAAATGGTGCATTTACTTCTTTGGCTGCTTCTCATGACAGCAATTTTTTCGCTTTGGGTCAAAGTAGCCGAGGGATGTTCCTGATTAAAATGGATGAAAACGGTACAAAACAATGGCAGCAAGCATTTGATGTTGATATACAAAATAATAGAACTGCTCTTCAGGCTACTCTGGATGGGGGTTGTATTGTAGCTGGGAATAAAGGAGAGGATATCTTTGTCATGAAAATGGATAAGAATGGTAAATCTAGATGGGCCAAAACTTATGGAGGGCTGAGAAAAGACTATCTGGGAGATATATTGATTTCTGATAATGGAGATATATTGGTTTCGGGGGTTACTTATAACTACGGACTCAATGGAAGTAGTCAGCCTAGCATTATGTTAATCCAGCTGGATGAAGATGGAGATTTGATTTGGGGGAGAGCCTATAGCGATGATGCCTTTAGCTGGAATCATTCGATCTGCCTGGACTATGATGGTAATTTCAGGTTAGGTGGATATAGGGGACAATCTGGCCAGCCTCAGAGTATACTATTGTTAACAATAGATAGAGATGGAGAATTATTAAGGGGACAATCAATTACAGGGAGAGGCCATGTTCAAGGAGGGTATGCCATTCATCCGACTGCTGATTCAGGAATAGTGGTATTTGGTTCGTTGCAGAGATTATCACCTTCCATAGGAAATGAAACGTTTTATCTCGTGAAAACGGATGCTAATGGAGATAGTGGAATTAAACCTGAGAATCTTAACTACCAATCATCTCAAGCTTCTCCTTTTGCTGAAAATGTTAGGATAAGAGCACTGAGATCATCCATCACAAAAAAATGGACTTGGCAGCAAACAGACGTGATGCATAAAGATGCTGACATTCGGGAAAAACTTGTAGCTGGAAATGTAGAAAAACCTTTAGATCCTCGTGAATATGTATTAGCGCAAGCCAGAATGCGCGATTCTATTTCTCTGGTTGCCCTTTTTGATAGTACTAAAGGTCCCAACTGGAGGAGATCCTGGGAACTGGAAAAACCGCTGGAAGAATGGTACAATGTTCATTTGAACGATGATGGACGTGTAACCAGTATTATTTTAACTGCTAATCGTTTAGAGGGAATCATTCCAGCAGCTATCGGAAATCTGGATCAATTACAAGTACTTTGGCTCAATACGAACCGGCTAACTGGTGAACTTCCTCCCGAGATCGGTAAACTTAAATCACTCCAGCAGCTATATCTTGAGAATAACAGACTGACGGGATACATTCCACCGGAGTTAACAGAATTAGAAGAGCTCCAACAAATTAAATTAGGGACCAATCAGTTAATCGGTAATATTCCTCCCGAATTTGGAAGTATGAAGTCTCTTTCACAATTAAATCTAGAGAATAATTTCTTTTCTGGAGAAATTCCTGTTGAGCTAGATTCTCTTGTAGCCAGAAATGTTTTGGTTGATCTGAGTAATAATAAATTAGAAGGTGCTATTCCTGAACAAATGCTAACCCAAAAGCGAAATATAGGATTATTAGGTAACGACTTCACGGACCACTTTCAAACCAAGCTCATAGATAAACTAGGGGGCCAGTATGAAAGTATAAATACGGACTCTGCTTCTTTTATGCTTTATTTGAATGAAACTACCCGTAGATTCACCTTGATGGAAGGTAAATATGGAGATGATGGTGGAAGATACAGAATCATCAAAGGAAAATATTTGATGGCTGAAGATCATTTAAATTTAGAGGGAGAGATTTTGCAAACCGGAAATCTTGGAAGTGAGGATTCGGAAACGGCCAATACTGAACCTTATATGAGCGATATTCCTGTAACTTTTGACGATACCAGAGAACCTATCCAAGTTACCTTAAGGGCTTTTGAAAGGGAACTTATTATGAATAAGGTAAGATAGAAAAGCTATCAATTGAATGAGTTTATTTTCAATCAATAGCTGATAAATGGATTATTCTTCTGATGTCATCCTGCGAAGTTCTTCTTTCTCAGACTTTTTAAGCTTGGAAACTACTTTTTCATAGGAATGATTGATCAGATGCAGGATGAGTTTATCCGGGAGATAATCTACAATAGAAACGGTATTCCAATGTTTTTTATTCATATGATATCCGGGTTTAACCGCTTCAGGATACTTATCCCTTAATTCTATAGCATACGTCGGATCACATTTCAGATTTAATCTATCTCCACTCTCCAAAGGTAAAAGAACAAATATTTTCCCCATCACTTTAAATACTAACGTATCATTGTCAAAGGGAAATCCCTCAGTAACTCCCGGTTTTGAGATACAGTGTATTCTAATTTGTTCTATATCCACAAGTTAAATTGAATTATAAATCGACCTGGAACTAAGTAAAAGATAAACATATTATAACCATCAGTTCATAATTCTTCGCTGAGAACCATTTCTAAACCATATGGTAACACTTCCTACTTGTGGTTGATCCAACATGTGAATAGGTAATTGATATTCTTCGGGATCATCTAAAAAAATTTCCCCATTGATTTCTACCAAAATACCATCTGATTCCACAGTAATATCTTCTTTAATGAAAATGTGATTCTTGTGTTTTATCCGCAAAGTAAAATGATCTCCAACTACTTTTTCTGCTGGAATAGAAATAACAAATTCTCCTTGCCTATTAGAAAATATACTAGCTACTACTGTTCCACCGGACTTTGCTATAACATGCACTTCTTTAAACGGATTTTGGGAATTTCTCTCAATAATTTTTCCCTGTATTCTGATAATACCAGTATTGCCAAGAGGGGTTATTCTACTTATGGCAATGGATTGAAGACAGCAGACATATATAAGCAAGAAACAAAAAGTAAGCTTCCACATCTCTTTAGAAGGAGGAATAGAGACAGGGATAAAAAGGCAAAGACGTAGGCTAGTATTCAAGTGTAGCATGGCTATGGGACTTCCTTATAATATGAAAGATTTCGTAACGTACGAAATAGTTGCAAATGGGAAAAAGTTTTTTCTTTTCTCCTAGTAGTTAATTCGGTGTATGTGTATCTTATGTTACATTGAATTGATAATCAACCTATAGAAAAGAGCATATTTATTATTCAGTGACAGAAAAATCTCTGTCGGTATCGCAGCAATCCGAATTAAATTTGAGTTCTACAGTGCTAAACTCTCCTTCACGGATAGAAATATAGCCTGACCGATCGTAAATTTTATGTATTTTCTGTTGACGATTTTTTACAAATACCAATTCCTCCTTTAATTTTTCAAGCTCCCTACAATTGCGTATCAAACCCATAACACAAATGTATACTTCCTCTATTGTAATATTCGGAATGTTCAGCTGTGCAGAAAAACCATTACCTAGATAATTTAATTTTGCTGTAAGATTATCTTCGAATTCCTGAACGAATTCCCACGTTTGATTTGTACCGGGAATGGATTTTGCAAAAACAGTGTCTGCCTCATTTACGGCCTGAAAGTGATTAGCTAAATAACTTAACAGCATATCGGGAAGATGGTAATAACAGCTGATACTATCAGTTAATTCTGGAGCTGGAAAAGTAGAGAGATATCCATCGAAAATATATCCTTGCAAGGTATCAAATTGAACCAACGTCCAATTTCCATTAACCCAATCTATTCCATAACTATCAGAGCTTACCTGTAAAATGGTTACTTCAGCTCCATAGGGGACAACTGCAATGGTTTTTGAATATTTATTTAGTTTATTCCTTAATTTTAAGCCTGAAGGAGCTAAGACATGACTGGTTTTCACTCTTTCCAAACTCATATTAACTGCTGGCCCTCTCAAGTAAGTCGTTTTAACTCGAAATTGATCTTCTTGAAGCTTTTTTAACTTCCCATCTTTTCGAATACTCAATACTGTAATAGATGAATCACAGTAGTATTCTCCACGTTGGTTGACAGAGTAGGATTTATGGGTAAATGAAAGCTGCCCTGCAGAGGGTAACTCGCTTTCCCAAACATAAGCTTCAGTTCCATCTGTAAAGTTTCCCGCCAGGTGATGTTCCCAGATGAGTTTACCCGTAGGAGAAAAGTGGAACAGAACTAACGATGGGCCATAATCCCCTTGTTGGCAGATAACAAATTGGTAGTAATCTCTCTGAACGGTATTCCAGGCATAAAAATACACCTTAGAAGTCTGATTCCTTAAGATATAACTATGCTCAAATAATCGACTCCCCATTCTTTCAGGAACCGGAGTCAGATCCTTATAATCTGAATGGGAAATAAGCTCAATATCATTTAAAGAAAATGTGGATATATTTTTCTCTGGACAAAGTCGTTTTATTCTATCAAAGAGATTCTCAGCAGGCTCATTTTTAGCATGAACCTCAGTACATAAGAGAAGGAAAATAGTAATGACAATGGGAAATTTTAATGCCATAAGATTTTCAGGAACCTCACTGTAATCCTGGCATAATGAAGAAAAATCCTGCTTAGGAAACAAACCTATTTTTCAACTCATATATCAAATTTTATTCCCTGAGCTAAAGGTAGTTTATCGGACCAATTTATCGTATTCGTCTGCCTTCTCATGTAGGCTTTCCAGGCATCTGATCCTGATTCTCTTCCTCCTCCTGTTTCTTTTTCTCCTCCAAAAGCGCCTCCTATTTCTGCACCTGAGGTTCCAATATTGACATTGGCGATTCCACAGTCTGAACCTAATAAACTCAAAAACCGTTCGGCTTCCTTCATGTTTTCAGTGAAGATCGCAGAAGACAATCCTTGTGGAACTTCATTATTGATCTCTATTGCTTCTTCTAACTCATTATAAGGAATCAAGTAAAGAATAGGAGCAAAAGTCTCCTTTTGAATGGTCTTATGATGTCTGGAAGCTTCGACTAAGGCTGGTATCACATAAGTTCCTGTTTCAAATCCTTCTCCCTCCAGTACCTCTCCTCCAAACAATACTTTTCCTCCTTCTGCCTCTATGTATTGTAAAGATTGCTGCATTTGATCTACTGCCTGCTTATCAATAAGAGGTCCTATTAAAGTATGTTCGCTTAGCGGATGACCGATCCTGTCTTTTAAGGATTGATAAGCAGAAATTAGTTTTTCCTTGAATAAAGAGAATATTTGCTGATCAATAATCACTCTTCGGGTAGAAGTGCAACGTTGACCGCAAGTTCCCACTGCACCAAATAGAATGGCGGGAATAGCTAATTTCAAATCTGCATGTCTGGAAACGATGATCGCATTATTTCCTCCAAGTTCCAATAGGGATTTTCCCAATCTTTTAGAGACCGTTTCTGCTACTGATTTACCCATTCTTGTAGAACCAGTGGCAGAGATTAGGGGGATTCTTGTGTCAGCTGCTATCCATTGCCCAAGATCCCGATCTCCTATGATCATACTAAAAACTGCTTCGGGGAGATTATTCTCTTTGCAGACCTCTGATATGATGTGCATACAAGCTAATGCTGTCAAAGGAGTTTTCTCACTCGGCTTCCATATACTAACATTCCCACAGACCGCCGCTATCATTGCATTCCACGACCATACTGCAACTGGGAAATTAAAGGCTGAAATAATACCAACGATCCCCAAAGGATGCCATTGCTCATACATTCTGTGATGTGGCCGCTCGGATTGCATCGTTAATCCATACAGCTGGCGAGACAAACCCACAGCAAAATCGCATATATCAATCATTTCCTGTACTTCGCCCAAACCTTCCTGATAGATTTTTCCCATTTCGAGAGATACCAATCTGCCTAGTAACTCCTTGTTCTTCCTTAATGCATCTCCTATTTGACGAACTATTTCTCCTCTGGCTGGAGCCGGTATATCACGCCATATCTTAAATGCTTCTTCTGCTTTCTGGATAAGTTGATCTAAATCTTGTTTATTTGCCATAAACACCTCAGATAATACTCGACCTTCCGCAGCATCCTTGATAATTAAAGGTTCTTTATCCTCCCCCATAATTTTTCCTGTACCTGTATGTGCTACAGGATTAGGCTGACAAATACCCAGGGAGTTCAATAATTCACCAATATTATTAGGAGAAATAGTAGATTGCATAACAATTGTCCTTTATTTGTTCAACTTATTATTCGATAATTACCCCTTTAGCTACCACAGAAACACTAACCTCTGGTTTAGTAATGGTTTTTTCAGCCTCCTCCGCAGACATTCCTCCATCTACTGCATAGTGTCTCAATACATCCACAGAGATGGTATCCAACTTAGCTTCCCCTTCTACAATGGCTGTACTTCCAGCAGCATCAGTTGGAACGAAAAAACCATAATCTTTAAATGTAACACGTATATCCTTACTTCCTTCTCTTGATAATGTCATCCAACAGCCCTTAACCTGACAAGCTGCAGAAATATCTCCCTTTAATTTGATTGTTTCCACACTTCCCTGATCTTTTACAAGACTGTCAAGTTCACTTGTAGAAATAGCTCCTTCAGCATTTATTTTTTCTCCATAGAACGACTGAGAAGATGTAATTTCAGATTGGGCAAAAACAGAAACGTTATTCAGCAGATAAACACTTAAAACAATACTAATTATCTTTTTCATAGTAATATTAATCTTAAAACAAAAGCGCCTGATGATTGTATGATAGCAGACAAAAGGATATTAATAAAAGTTATAACATTGAATATATAAAGCCAGTTGTACTATAAATGATATAATTACTTAAGTAACATATAAAAAGTTAATGCGGGTTAATTTTGGTGTCTGTAAGGAGGGAAAGATTTATCTTCCCTCCTTTTTTTGTAATTTTTTCATCCACTAGGATACCTATAGTGCAAAGAAACAAAAACCTCTGGAAATGCAGCAAATATTCACCGTAGCACGTAAAGAATTTCTGGACATAATCAGGGATAGAAGAACGCTTCTGGTCATGGTAATTATTCCTACACTTCTATTTCCTACGATTCTTTATTTTCTTACCACAATTCAAAGTAATCAATACAAGAAAAATCAAGCAAAGACCCTAAAGCTGGCATGGATAGGGGAAGATGCAGAACTTGAAAGCTTCTTCAAACAATGGGATAATATAGAAGTAATCAGTTTAGATCAGATAGAAGGAGTGAACGAACTGATCAAAACAGATAGCTTTGATCTAGCCCTTGAAGTATCTGAGGAGTTTGGAGATGATATCAATCAAATGAAGAGGGGGAAATTGACATTGTATTTTCCCTCCACAGAAGATGGTCAGTTGAAAAAAAGGGTAACTAACGTACTGGATCAGTATGAACAAAAAATTCGGAGGAAAAGACTTAGAACGCTTGAAATAACAGAGACCCAGATTGATCCTATTTTAATTCGTGAGGAAGACATATCTTCTAAAAAGGAGGTCATTGGAAAAAACGCAGGTGGATTTATTCCCTACATTTTCATCCTCTTCAGTTTTATGGGAATTACCTACCCTGCTATAGACTTATTCGCTGGTGAAAAAGAAAGAGGGACATTAGAAACGATACTCACAGTTCCTATTTCCAGAATTCAGATCCTATTTGGGAAGATGCTGGTGGTAGCGACCTCAGGAGTGATTTCAGCCTTATTAGGGATTACAGGATTGGTATTAAGTATACAACTTATAGATGCTATTCCTACCGAAATTTTAGATGCCTTAGGAGATATTGTTCAAATACAGTCTATTTTGCTGGTGCTAATTTTAATTATCCCCTTAGCTATATTCTTTGCAGGTTTGCTCATTCCCATTTCCAGTTATGCGAAATCTTCTAAGGAAGCTCAAAGTATGATAGGTCCATTAAATATTATAGTTATCATACCAGCAGCAATCGGCCTTTTACCTGGCATAGAATTAAACTGGGGAACCGCTTTTATTCCTATTTTAAATGTGGCATTGGCAACTAAAGAGGTAGTAGCAGGTACTATTCATATGGGGCATTATGCTGTGGTATTCTTATCTCTTATTCTGTTAGCTTCCACATTAGTTTATGTAAGCACCACACAATTTGCTTCGGAAAAAAATATTATCCGATCTTAATAGAAAGATATTATTTATTATAGCCTAGAACCCGCTGGACTATTTTCCAATGGGTATTTGTTAGATGGTACCTATACTTTTACCCCTTAAAAGCTTAGCGTAAATATTCCCACTGAATCCAAATCATTACAACATAACATCCGGATTTTCACTTTGAGCAATCTTGTGTTCCATTAATGTCCTCATAGTCCTAGCTCTAAATTTTGCTTCTTCGGCTTTTTTTCCCTGGAAATTCAAATCTACCGTCTGCTCCCAAAGAGTAAGCCATCTATCGAAATGCTCTTTTTTTAGCTTAACCTTCTTATTCAACAGAATATGTGTTAACATCGGATTACCTTTATAGGTAGCTTTACCCAGTAAAATGCTTTCCCAAAACTGGTACATGGTAGGTAAATGGCTCTCCCAGTCTATACTTACTGCTTCTGTAAATATATAGCCTATCGAATGATCATCGAATACACTGGTATAAAATCTATTAACCAATAATTCTATATCTAATCTGTTCTTTATATCACTTTTCATATGAAAATGCGAGACCTTTCTTTCTGAAATTACAAGCTATGCAAAAAGAAGAAAACATATTAAATATACCAAATATGTCATGCGCAATTTCCACCCCTTCTCTTTTTTTAAGAGCTAACTTCCTAGCTTTATTATATGCTACTACTACAATCTTGGATCTACTTCTTCACTTTCCAGCGCCAATGCTTCAATAAGCTCTTATACACTCTTCTTAATCTAATAACTCTTCCTTGATCAATCACTCTCACCTTCGATATCTACTGCAATGATCGATAATTTCACTTCAACTATATTATCGATCATCTTACTGAACTAAAATTACACCTCATCATTTAGCTTTCTCCAATGAGTTTCTTTTGCTCGATCTTAATACCATCATAAGCCACTATTTACTAGTCCTCATTGTGGCAGAGTACCCTAAGGATCAAAAATCATTGATTTTGGGTGCTCAAGCCATTGGGGATAGGCTCTTCGGGTCAGATTCGATTTTTAAGATATGACAAACAAATATTTGAACTCTCAAGTTCTGATGGAAATTAATGTAAAGATCCTAGCAGCTATTCCATACTTTACCCAATTTAAACTATTTCTGCTAACCCATATTTCAATGAATCGATGGATCATTTTTCTTCTTGCTACTTTTGTTCCTACCTTCCTTATGGCGCAAGTCAGTGGTACCTTAAGTGGATACGTTATCAATTCCACTTCAGAAGAGCCACTGGTAGGGGCTACTGTCAGATTAGACAGTACACGCTTAGGAGCAACTACAAATGAGGAAGGCTTTTTTTCTATTGCCAATATTCCTACGAAAGCTTATAACGTTACTGCTACTTATCTCGGATTTAAGCCATTGACCAAATTCAATGTCATCGTTCGTTCTCAAGGGAATATTGACCTTAATTTTCAACTGGAAGAAACCGCTATTGAAGTAGAGGGAGTAGAAATCCGGCCTGATCCATTTATCAAGTCTATAGAAACGCCTCTTTCCACTCAATCTCTTACCACAGAGGAAATTATAGCCTATCCAGGAGGTAGTAATGATGTGGCGAAAGTTATTCAATCGCTACCTGGAGTTTCGGGTGCTGTTCAGGGATTCAGAAATGAGGTGATTATTAGAGGGGGAGCTCCTAATGAAGTTGTTTACTATCTGGATGGCATAGAGATCCCTAATATCAATCACTTTGCAACCCAGGGTAGTGGGGGTGGTCCTGTAAGTCTGCTAAATGTTTCTTTTTTTGAAGGCGTTACCCTAACTACTAGTGCTTTTTCTGCTCAATATGATAATACCCTATCTGCGGTGCTACAATTTGACCAACGAAATGGGAACAACAGAGAACTTCGTACCAATGTTAGAGTCAGTGCTTCTGATGCTGCCCTAACCTTAGAAGGTCCTATTGGGGGTAAAGGAAATGAAAGTGCTAAAACTTCCTACATTGTCTCTGTTCGCCGTTCCTATCTTCAATTATTGTTTCAATTACTCGAACTTCCCTTTCTACCGGATTATTGGGACTATCAGTTCAAAATAAACCATAAGATCGACCCGTATAATGAAATTAATTTGATAGGATTGGGGGCGATTGATGATTTTTCTACTAATATACCGGATGACCTTACTCCTGAAGCCCAAACTGACCTGGATCAGGCTCCTATTATCAGCCAATGGTCCTCAACTACAGGAATCAGTTGGAGAATGAGATTTAAAGAGAAAGTTGGGTTTTTGAGAAATTCATTAAGTTATAATATCCTCAATAATAATTTCCAGCAATTTGAAGATAATGAAAACGAGGAAGGATTATTTTTCGCTAATGATTCGCGGGACTTTGAAATAAAATTTCGTTCTGAGTACACTCAGTTTTTTGGGGATTTGAAGCTTAGTGCAGGAGCTACAGTCCAAAGAGTAGCATATCAAAATGAAACAGATGACTTAATTAATGAAGTGAACTTTAATAGTGATATCGATTTTTATAAATATGGCTTCTTCTCCCAGGTATCACGACCTCTACTGAATAATCGTATTCGTCTTTCGGTGGGTTTCCGTCTGGATGGAAATTCATTCACGGATAATGGAAACGATCTTTTTCGCACATTTTCCCCTAGATTAGCGGTCTCCACCCAATTAGATGAATTGGGAAAGTGGAAATTGAATGCTTCTGTGGGAAGATATTATAAAATCCCTCCTTCTACTGTTTTAGGTTTTAAGGACAATACACAAACCTTGGTTAATAGAAATGCTAAATATATTCGTAGTGATCATTTTGTAGCGGGATTTGAATTTTCGCCGCGTGTCAGTACAAGATTTACAGTTGAGGGATTTTACAAGCGATATGGGAATTATCCGGTTTCCATTCGCGATAGTGTTTCTTTGGCGAATTTAGGGGCAGATTTTGAGGTGTTTGGTAGTGAACCCGTAGAAAGTGTAGGATTAGGACGGACCTTCGGCATAGAGTTTCTGGCCCAGCAAAAATTAACGAGGAATTTATTCGCCATTCTGGCTTATACTTTGTATCAGAGCGAATACACTAATTTTGATGAAGAGGAGTTCGTGCCTTCTATTTGGGACAATAGACAGATTGTCAGTTTCACCGGAGGCTATAAATTTGGAAAAAACTGGGAACTTGGGGCTAAGTTCAGGTATTTGGGACGCGCACCTTTTGCTCCAGTGGATCAGGAAGCCACTACGATCACTTATCCCGAGATTGTATTAGATTATTCACGCTTGGGAGAAGATAGAATAGATGTATTTAATGCTTTAGATGTACGGATAGACAAGAAATGGAACTTTGAGAAGCTTAGCTTGAATGTATTTCTAGATATTCAAAATCTTTATGGGGCAGATGTTCCCCAACCACCTGTATATGGCCTGGCAAGAGATGAAAATCGAGAAATATTACTACCCAGAACGCTGGTAGAAATTACTGATCTCGAAACGGGAACGATTTTACCTTCCATAGGTATAGTGGTAGATTTTTAAATATATCCGAATTAACAAATAGTATGGGATAGGCATGAATATCTAACCACATTTTATGTTGTATGTGGTTTTATTTTTGTTTAAGTATTGATTAAACAAAAAAATAAGCCAGATTTCCAATATATTTTTTCTTACTGAAGAAAGTGATAAATATACGGCAAGTTCATTGATGCTTGTTTATTGTCCTTCGCCATTTTAATAATCTGATGCATTTGCTCCAGCGTTTTCTCCTGACAATTAAGCTGTTGCTTATTCAATTCCAGAATAGAATCAGTCATTTTCAACTGTTTCTTTGTGGACGATAAGAGTACATTTATTTTTCTTATGGTATCCACGGGATCATGTTATTAGTGCGAAAACGAGATATTATACATCTTTACAATTACGAATTATTCTTATTTTTTAATAATATTATTTCGTTTAATAAAGTTTTTTATTCGACTTTTCCTCCCATTCCTTAAATAATTTAATGCTCTCATCTCTTAACATTTGCCTTACTTTTATTTGTCTGTCTTCATATGGCACCTGTAATTCATCATAGATAAACTGATCATCAAAATCGATATTCGCGGCATCATATCGATCACTTGCATAAATTATCCTGGATAGCCTGGCCCAATAAATCGCTCCCAGACACATAGGACAAGGCTCACAGGAAGTATAGATGGTGCAATCTATCAGTTGGAAGTCCTGAAGATATTCGCAAGCCTCTCTGATGGCATTCATTTCTGCGTGGGCCGTGGGGTCATTGCTACTGGTTACAGTGTTATGTCCTCTGCCAATAATTTTCCCGTCTTTTACAATTACAGCGCCAAATGGCCCACCTTCATTTCGCTCCATGCCAATCCTTGCCAGGTTGATTGCCTCTCTCATGAAAGCAACTTCTTGTTCATTGGTATAATCTTTCTCCAAACACATAAACAACTAAGGCTTTTTAATGGCCGCCACAAAAAGATAATCTCCTCTTTCATTTTCAAATCGCTCCATCACCTCTTTTATATATCCGTTCTTTATGTCTTGATCCAATGAGGCGAGTCCTGAATCTACCTCTTCTTTAAGGGATAGATCTGCAAATGAAGAAATGCCTGATCTTACAGCTGGATCCAGATAAAGGTGAGGGCGATGTTTACCTGAATACAAGAAGAGATCCTGCAAATGTGGAGAAACAAAGTAATTCTTTCGTTCTATTTGTTCAAATCCAGCTTTTATTAATAGGTCTACTACCTTTTCATAAGCTGGCATTTGGATGATAGAATCTTTCAACATTTGAGGGAAGTAAGCATTCAGCCAATATCCTTTCATTTGAGTGGGGCAGGAAGTAAAAATGACCAGCCGTCCACCACTCTTCATCACCCTGTAAATTTCTTTGAAGGAAGCAGCTAAATTTTCCCAGTGATGAATCGTTAAGGTAGCTATGGCGCCATTGAGATAATTGCTGGCCATAGGAATATCATGGGACCATCCTTGCCGCCAATCCATTTCGGGTTCAGCTTCCTGTGCTTTATTTAGCATAAAACTAGATGGTTCTATCCCTATGATAGGTACATTCAACTTATGTAAGGCAATCGTATAATTTCCCGTTCCACATCCGATATCGGCATAAAAAGCCCCTGAAACTGGAAGGAGGAGACGCATTAATTGGGTAGTAATATAGGGATCAGCCTGTCTGGTTTGATTATACTGGTACCCAATTCGGTCGTATTTTTCTGTATGGGACATAACGGTAGTGAGAAATATGTGATTTAACGAATATGATTATGGGTCGTATCTTGAACTAGGAAGTAATTTCGTATATTTTCGCAATTAATTTTAATTTATCTAGCTAAGCACTACTCCTATGATTTTTGATTTAGATATGATCGAGCAAATTTACGCACAACTCCCAGAGAAACTAGCACAGGTGCGTAAGGTGCTCAACCGCCCTATGACTCTAGCAGAAAAGGTACTGTATACACACTTACATGCAGATACGGAACTGAGAGAATTTGCCAGAGGAAAAGACTATGTAAATTTTGCTCCTGACCGCGTAGCTATGCAGGATGCCACTGCTCAAATGGCGCTTTTACAATTCATGATGGCAGGTAAGACAAAAGTGGCGGTTCCAAGTACCGTTCATTGTGATCACCTTATTCAAGCGAAAGTGGGTGCTGAGGAAGATTTATCTACGGCTATTGATACAAATAAGGAAGTTTATGATTTTCTGGCTTCAGTTTCGAATAAATATGGCCTTGGATTTTGGAAGCCTGGAGCAGGAATTATTCATCAGGTAGTCCTGGAAAATTATGCTTTCCCTGGAGGAATGATGATAGGAACAGATTCTCATACGCCTAATGCAGGAGGCTTAGGGATGATAGCCATAGGGGTAGGAGGTGCTGATGCGGTAGATGTTATGGCAGGAATGCCTTGGGAACTGAAAATGCCCAAATTGATAGGTGTAAAATTAACTGGGGAAATGAATGGATGGACTGCTTCCAAGGATGTGATTTTAAAAGTAGCCGGGATTCTGACCGTAAAAGGAGGAACTGGTGCCATCGTAGAATATTTTGGTCCTGGAGCCAAAAAGCTTTCAGGCACCGGGAAGGGAACCATTTGTAATATGGGGGCTGAAATTGGTGCTACAACTTCTACTTTTGGGTATGATGAGGCAATGTCGCGTTACTTGCGCGCTACCGGTCGTGAAGAAATCGCTGCCTTAGCCGACAAGATTGCGGAACATCTTACAGGGGATGAAGAAGCCTATGCAAATCCTACAGCATATTTTGATCAGGTCATAGAAATAGATCTAAGCACTTTGGAACCACATGTTAATGGTCCTTATTCTCCAGACCGTGCATGGCCATTATCTAAATTTGCTGATGCTATCAAAGAAAATGAGTATCCTCCCGTATTAGAAGTGGGATTGATTGGATCTTGTACCAATTCTTCTTACGAAGATTTAGATCGAGCAGCATCAGTAGCCAAGCAGGCTGTAGCAAAAAACCTGCGCACAAAAGCCGAATTTACTATCACTCCCGGATCTGAGCAAGTTCGCTTTACCGTAGAAAGAGATGGATTATTAAAGGCTTTTGAAGATATAGGAGGGGTAGTTCTGGCTAATGCCTGCGGTCCATGTATAGGCCAGTGGGCTCGCCATATGGAAGATCCCGACAGAAAAAACTCTATCATCACATCTTTCAATAGAAATTTTGCTAAACGTAACGATGGAAACCCAAATACACATTCATTCGTGGCTTCTCCAGAATTAGTCACCGCTTTTGCAATTGCAGGGGACTTAACATTCAATCCTTTAACTGATCCATTAATCAATGAAGAAGGAAAGGAAGTCATGCTGGATCCTCCGGTAGGAGATGAATTACCTGACAAAGGATTTGACGTAGAAGATGCTGGATTTATTCCTCCGATAGAAAACGGAAGTGATATCGAGGTGGAAGTAGCTGCTGATTCGGAGCGTTTACAATTACTTACCCCATTCGAACCTTGGGATGGAGAAAATATTACCGGATTAACGCTGTTTATCAAAGCTTTTGGGAAATGTACTACAGACCACATTTCGATGGCAGGTCCTTGGTTGCGCTATCGTGGACATCTGGAAAATATTTCTAACAATCTCATGCTTGGAGCTATCAATGCTTTTACCAAGAAGCCAAACTCCAAGAATCAGTTGACGGGAGAGTATATGGAAAACCCTAAAGTAGCGAAGGCTTACAGTGAAGCAGGCATCCAGTCCATCATTATAGGGGACGAAAATTATGGAGAGGGTAGTTCACGTGAGCATGCTGCCATGGAACCCAGACACAGAGGAGTGAGAGTAGTTTTAGTGAAATCTTTTGCTCGTATACACGAAACGAATCTGAAAAAGCAGGGAGTACTTCCTTTGACTTTCGCCAATCCTTCCGATTACGATAAAGTGCAGGAAGACGACAAAATTGATGTGCATCTAAAAGGGATTCAACCAGGATCTCAAGTAAAAGTAGTACTTCATCATTCAGATGGAAGCAGCGACGAAATCATGACGAACCAATCCTTAAATGATGCGCAAATTGAATGGTTGAAGGCCGGAAGTGCATTGAATCTGATTAGAGCGCAACAGTAAATGTTATATGTTATGTCAATGACTTATCCAGGGTGGTCTCTTTGAGATCCACTCTGGGATATATAAATTATCCCCTTTCACTGCATTCAAGCTATTTATGTTTATTTTTGAAGGCTGATGTATCTCCCCACTACAGAATTCATTAATATTGTTTGGAGGAAAGTTTGTTTTTTATCTCAGTAAATACGGTATCACCTCATGAAATCTAATATGTTTCTTTTGCTACATTTGCCAGCTATTTCCCTTAAACATACAAAGCGTTCTTTTTTTATACTTTTTTAATATCGCAACAAAGACTTCCTAATATTCCAGCTTCTTCCCATAGCCGTACACTCCATCTCCCAATCCAAAAGCAGCTTTGTTAGATACATCATTAATCACAATTCCTACATCGGGAATTTTTCCTGATTGGTATAAGTTGTGAATATGGGATAGGGATTGCTTAGGAGTTTGTTTGTGCCGGACAATAAACAGGGTAAAGTCAACTAACTCTTTAAAGTAAATATAATCAGAAGTTTGGCCAATAGGAGGCGTATCCAAAACCACATAATCATAGAGGGTTTTCAACGCCTCTATCAATTCCATAAACTGAGGGCTTTCTATATGATCCAATGCATTAACATGGGGAGGTCCAGCAGAAATATATTCCAAATGAGGAAGGTGCGTAGCGTGAATAATTTCCGTAACTTCATGTGCACCATTTAAATAGGACGTAATTCCTTTGTGATTATCCTGACGCGAAAAATAATCTCCTAAGCTGGGTTTCCTCAAATCCAAATCGACCAGGACTGTTTTATGGCCCGCCATAGCTAATGCACAACTCAAATTCGCTGAAGTAAAGGTCTTTCCTTCATTCGCCCAGGTAGAAGTTACTCCTACCATGTGCGTTTCTTTTCCCACATGATCCAACTGATCTTTCAATTGAATCCTCAACGCACGAAAACATTCCAATATAGTAGGGTCTGATTGTTGAGGATTTAACAGTCGGGTACCGGAATCACTTTTAGCAATGATTCCTAAGACAGGAATATCTGTTTGCAAATAAATATCTCTTAATCCCTGAATTCTATGGTCAAAATAGTCTAACATCAATATTCCCGATAATGGGAAAGCAATTCCTGCCAGTGCTGCTATTAAGATCATCATCAATTTATTAGGGGCAACCGGTTTGGGACTGGTTAAATAAGCCCGATCTACTACATCTTTACTACTTCCCGTATTTCCAAGGGCAATCGAAGTTTCCGCTCGCTTTTGTAGCAAATATTGATACGTTTGATCTACTACAGTGTACTGTCTTTCCAATTGGCGGAGGCGCTTCTCGCTTTTAGGCAATCGATCAATTTGAGATTGCGTGGAGCCAACTCTTTCATTTACTTTTCGGAGAGAAATATTAGACGCTCTCACTCTATTTCGCGCATTTTCTGTTAGTTGCCTTCTCACATCCTCAATTTCTCTCTCCAATCGCTGCATCTGGGGATTATCCGCTTTGGCACTTTGCTGTAGATTGGATCTTTGTTGGTACAGATTGGTTAACTGATTCCAAATAGGCGTAAGAATGGGATCATCCACATTAATAGCTGACGGTGCCACAGAACGAGTCGTATGTTGTTGGCCCTCCAAATAATTCAAAATGAGCTTATATTGCTGGTTTTGTCCTTCTATCTTGCTTTTTTCCCCTTCCAGTTCGAGGAGTTGTTTCGTCAATTCACCGGAAGTGGTAGAAAGATCCATAATATTACTTTGAGCCCGGAATAGCTCCAGTCGATCCTCTACTTTTTTCAATGAATCGGAGATAGCTTCTATTTTATTGTCAATGAGGTTAATAATTCCCTGCCCTACAGATTGCTTGCGTTTATGCTCATTGGCCAAATAAACCGACAATAACGTATCTAAAAAAGCTTTCTCTTCTTCGATAAAAGGGCCGGAAGAGGTCAATTCCAATAAATTTCCATCTTCTGCTACTGGGCTGACCCCTAGTTTTTGTTGATGAGATCTGATGAGTTGATCCTTAGAATGGATGACGAAATAGTATTCATCCATCATCCCTTCTATGTTCCCTACAAATTCGGGATTCGGATAAATACGAAAGGCAAGATGTTCATGGACGAGTTCTCCATTTCTTGCATATTGTCTTATTTCAATATCATTTATCCATTCACCATTTTTATTGGTAACAGGTAAATATCTCATGGCACTTTTTTCTGAGACATAAACCACAATTTTTTGATTCAATAAAGAGATATAGATAGGAACGCCGACTAATTGGTGGTGATTTGGATCAATGTCAACGAAGAAGGGGATGGTATTATCGTTCAACTGTTGATCTACCCAAAATCCGCTTTGATAAAAAGAAACACCTAAAGATAATTTTTCCACCGCTTGTTCCATAAGACTATGGGAAGTAAGTACCCCCATTTCATCTTCTACCTGCTCGTTTGGCATCAACAGATCTATTTCCTTCATAAAGGATTCAGCAGTTTTATTATTTGTTCCCTGGTTATTTAGCCTTAGTCGCGCTTTTACCTGATAAGTGTTTTGTTGGGCACGGGCATAGAGAAAGGCAATGGAGACTGATATGGCTAATGCAGCAAGAAAGAGATACCAAAATGATAAGAACCGCTTTAACACACTGGTCAATGGGATATCATCTATAAAATTAGTTCTAAATTGATCCTGGTCCATATTTGTTATTCTTGGTCTATCAATAAGTAAATCGTCACACCAGTGGAGATGACTCCTAAAATGGTGGATGCCACAGCTAGGGTAGCAAGATTTGAGCGCTTGGCCTTACTTTTTAGCGGTTTAATGTATAGGACGTCGTTGGGTTCCAAATAAAAATGCGGAGATAAAAAGATATGGGGATCGGTAATGTCCAGTAACGTTCCCTGAGAGTGGTCTCCATCTCTACGCACTAATGTAATCTCTTTTCTATCAGCAAATTCCCTTAGATCTCCAGCCTGGGCAATAGCTTCTAATACGGTGAGGCGATTATTATAAATGAAATAGGTCCCTGGATTATTTACTTCTCCCAATACAGATATTTTGAAACTCCCCAGAGAAACAATGACAGTAGCATCTGAGAAAAAACGATCTACTTCTCGTTGTAATCGATTTCTCACTTGTGGGACGGTCAGTCCTAGTACGTAAATCGGACCAATTAAGGGCACAACGATTTGTCCTGAATCACTTACAGAATAGCCGTTAATATATAGGGCTGCCGGATTTATGTTTGCGAATCCATTGTTAGGTTCTATGTTGAGAAATTCTGCATTTTCTGCTTCGAGGCTTTTGATTTTTACAGATAATACATCTCCGGGTTGCACTTTGTATTCGCGGTGGTGGTTGGGAAGAAACGTCAAGGAATCTACTTCAAAATTATTTTCCTGAAAGTAGACGGTGTCTCTGTTGGAAATACAAGATTGTGCTGAAATGAGGATGACGAGATAAAATACAAATCCCCATTGACTGTTTAATAGCATCATATAGTGCTGGTTGAATGTGTATCAAAAAAAGGAGGAATATGAATGAATACAAAAGAGGAGTGTACGAACGCTTATAATTGTTCAGCAAATGGTCAATAATCAAGAATGTAAAGACATTATCATATCATTTAATATAATTCTTTATTCGGTAATTATAATAAATAGCTTATTCATATAATTAAAAATATTAACATTAAATATATTAATTATTTATATAATAAAAATGAGATGGATCAGGAGTCTTCATTGGTATTCTCTCTGGAAGCTTTATGCTTTTTTAAGGTGCGGACAACAGTGCTGATTCCTATACCTAAGTGAGCGGCTGTTTTTCTAATGCTATATCCCTCTTTCTTCAAAATCAATATTTTATCTTCCAAATCTTCTTTCCACGCACTGTAAGAATAATTCAATTGAAAGCTTCTGTGACAATTTTTACATTTTACTCTTTGCTTTCCTGTAGTACTTTTCCCAGCCAGAACCACGTTAGAACTATGGCAATATTTACAATGGGTGATGTGTTTCATGCTGATTTACTTAAGCTATTGATAATATACTAAATGGAAGTAAAAAAACCATCGCAAATTCACAATAAATATGCAAATTGGATACACTTGAGTAGATATATGTGTCTTCAACAATTTCTAAGTTACATTAGATAATTCGTAAGAGAAAATATTTCTCTCAAAAAATGAAGCAAAACCCCAGAGTTACGTCAAAATAATACATTTGAATACACATACGGACAAACTACCTACGAAATAAGTATAAATTCCCTGTAAAGCTCCTTCTTTCAATTTGCATATTCAACATGAATACACATTTAATTAATAAATAATATTATTAATTATTTTATTACAATAATTAAAATATGCAAATTGAGTACCAATAAAAATACCATTCAAGTTCAAATATGTCCATTAATTCTATAAAATTAACCAGTCATCCTATTCTCAGTGGGAGGAGGAACAAAAACATCTAATTTAGTTCCGTCAGAAAAATATTTCCATTATCTAATTAACAAATCAAAAATCAATTTACTGCTCATTTTTACCCATTTCGCTTCGCTCAGGCGGGACGCATTAATTTAATTATTGAAATAGTTTTCAGGGATTCCTTCTACGGCGCCCAAAAATACTGCACATTATCACAAACCCTTTAACAAAAGGCAAAATGACGCACTTACGTATGAACTTCTCCTCTATTCAATTGAAAACGCTCATGTCCAACACTAACCTTCATAAAGCATTGGAACAGAATGAACAATTCGCATATTTTCATTCTTTGGTTCGTTGGATTACCATTTTTGTGGAGTTATCGATCGGCTACATAGCTACCATCATCGCTCACAGATTATATGCTGGAGATTGGGAAATTGCAGAAGCCAGTATATCGGCATATGTATTTTTCGGAAGTATGAGTTGGGTATTTCTTACCGCTTTAAGAAACTTATACCAACAACGCAATATATTGAACTTCAGATATTTCTTAACTCAATTTCCACTCATCCTGTTCCTGCATATCGGATTGGTATGGGCCTTTACCGTATCCATAGGTTCCGTAAATTATCCTTTAATATTGCTTAGTTGGGATATACTCCTCACGGCCTTACTTGTATTTATTTTTAGATTCTTCACCTTTATTTTTTACAAATATCGCCGATTTTTGTTAGAGCGAAGGGCTAATATATTGGTAGTAGGGAATTCTCCAGAGGCCCGGGAATTATTTTCTTACTTACGTTCTATCAAAACTAGGGTATTTTCCTTAGCTGAATCAGAGAAAGCCCACTTGACGTTAGGATGGGACGCCCCCGAAAATTTGGCAAGAATCAAAGATTTCTGTATCAAACAACAAGTAAACGAATTAATCATTGCCCAACCGTTTACAGATAACGAGAAACTGGAAAAGCTACAAGCATTTGCGGATGATCACTACATTTATTTAAAGCTATTGGGCGAGGCGAAGGTATTGGATACAAAAGATAATCGATATGTATACCTGAATGCTCCTCAAGGATTCGATATATTAAACACCAGGCAGGCCGAGATCAACTTTTTTGGTTCTACGCCGATGATCACCCTTCGGAAACAACCTTTAAAGACTATTCTCAACAGATTTATTAAGCGAAGTTTCGATATCGTCTTTTCTCTCTTCGCCATATTATGTGTGTTGATCCCTGTATATATGATTGTAGGCACATTGATCCGATTCGAATCCAGGGGTTCCATTATTTTCAGGCAAGCAAGGGCTGGTAGAAAAAACAGAAGATTTACTTGCTATAAATTCAGGACCATGTATCAGCGCCCCAAGGAGCAGGATTTCAAACAAGCCACCAAAAATGACCCCAGAATTACCAAGGTAGGGGCTTTTCTGAGAAAGACTAGCATAGACGAATTACCCCAATTGGTGAATGTATTACTCGGAGATATGTCAATGGTAGGTCCGCGTCCACATCCATTAAAATTGAACGACCAATATGCCCCTTTGATCGACCGCTATCACTATCGCCATTTTACTACGCCTGGCATAACGGGTTGGGCCCAGGTTCACGGCTATAGAGGTGAGACTAAAGATCCTTACTTAATGCAGAAGCGGGTGGAATACGATCAGTGGTATATAGAGAATTGGAGTTTCTGGTTGGACGTGAAGATTATTTTCCTGACGATGTGGAAAGTAGTTCAGAGAGACCCACAGGCTTATTAATAATTAATGATTCCTATTTACCTATTTATTGATTTCCTCACATATATATAACAGCGTTAACCATTGCGACCATGATTCATCAACTTCCTCGAATGATTACCCACAAGATGCTGATTTCCTACTGCTTGCTAACTCATGCTGGAGTAGTGTTGATCGCTACTATACAAGCTGCTTTTAACTTTCATACGGGTAGGATCCGACAAGCCGTCCAGCTCATGCGATGCATGAGCCTGGGTAGGCTGTTTGCTCTGGAAAGAGAGCGGATGGGAAGTTGGTGGGAATATGTGCAAGTGGTGCCTGGGTATTAATAGATCATCATTCACTATCATATTTTAACACAAAAGCAGTTCTCAAATGCAAAAGTTATTAAGTTCAAAGAAATTTTCTAAAATTGAATATACATCTCATCCGAACATAAAAAAGCCCCTTAAAATTTTAGTGGTTGGTCAGACTTTTACTTTAGGGGTATTGACTCCGCCGTATTACGGACAATCTTTAATGACTCAACGACTCGTACAAGCTGAACTTAAGGGTATAGAAACATTCTTGGTAAGAATGGCTTTTTCGAACTCCATCAGATCTGTTGGAAAATTCGGAATACAGAAAGTTGCACACCTTTTTGAGATAGTTTTCGCCTCTATAGCCTTAAAATTAAAGTACAACATTAATACCATTTATTATATGCCAGTAGGAAACAGTTTTGTTCCTTTAATGAGAGATATATTCTTATTAGGCATTTTGCGATTATTCTTTCGCAAATCCATATTTCATTTCAGGGCTGCAGGAGTAGGCGAATTTGTAGACCGTCAATCTAAAATAATAAAATATCTAGGAAGAAAAGTTTATCATAATCCAGATGTAGCCATCCACTTATCTTCATTGAACCCAGATGATGGAGGATATTTCCAGGCAAAGAGAGTAGAAATTATTCCTAATGGGTTGGAGGACTCAGCTACTCCCTATCTCCCCATTCAAAGAAATCATACAGGTCCGGTGAAGTTATTGTATGTAGGAGTAATCAGAGAATCCAAAGGAGTAATGGTATTGTTGGAGGCAATGAGTTTGCTCAAAAAAGAAAGAGTTCCGGTAAGGCTTCATTTAGTGGGTGGATTTGAATCAGATGATTTCCACAGAAAGACAAAGGCATATATCGAAGAAAATCAATTAGAAGAAATCATACATTTTGAAGGCGTTAAAAAGGGAGAAGAAAAATGGGAACACTATTTAACAGCCGATATCTTTTGTTTCCCCTCCTTTTTCGAGTCGGAATCCTTTGGGAATGTGTTAGTTGAAGCAATGATGTTCGAATTACCGATAGTTGCTACGAGATGGCGAGGTATTCCGGATATCGTGGAAGAAGGCGAGAATGGATTTCTTGTTTCCATTAAAAACCCTCAGCAGTTGAGTCGAAAGCTATTTGTACTGATTCAGAATAAACGATTAAGAATTTCAATGGGAAATAAAGGAAGGATAGCTTATGAGTCTAAATACCAGCTAAGCTCCTTTTTAGAGAAGATGACACACAAGCTCTCAATTATTACCAACTAATTCTTTAGCACCACTTTACTATGGAATTAACAGAAATCCCTACATATAAATCTTCTTCGGACAATATGCTGTCGGAACCGATAAAAGTCGTCCATTATAATCGCCATCCAGGATCTAGGTTCAGCATAGAAAATGTTTTTAATGAAGTAAGAAAGCATTTTCCAGAAAATATAGAATTAGTAAGTGTTAACTCTACATTTCCAAATTCAGGATGGCACAAAAAATTATGGAATTTATTTGAGGTATTATTTAGACCAAAAGGAGATATCAATCATATCACTGGAGATGTTCATTATCTGGCGATTTTTTTACCTAGGAGAGGGACAATACTGACTATCCACGACCTTAACCTAATGTATACCAAAAAAGGACTCATTAAATGGTTGCATAAATGGTTTTGGTTGAGACTTCCAATTGCCAGAGCAGAGGTAGTGACAGCCATTTCAGAAACAACCAAGCAGGAGATACTCAAATATGTCAAATGCGATCCAAATAAAATCAAGGTTGTTCACGATTGCATTTCATCCAATTTTAAGCCTTTTCCTAAACCATTTAATGAAGAATGTCCTGTCATTCTACAGATCGGGACTAAGCCAAATAAAAATTTAGTACGAGTTGCCAAAGCGTTGGCAGGAATCAAATGTAAGTTTGTCATTATTGGGAAGCCTTGTAGTAGTGCTTTTCAAGCGCTTAAGCAATCCAACATCAATTACGAATGGAAAGAAAACCTCAACGAAGCGGAACTCATCAAGCAATATCAGCAATGCGATATGTTAGTGTTTGCCTCTACTTTTGAGGGATTTGGACTTCCAATTTTAGAAGCACAAGCAATTGGGAGGCCTATTGTAACGAGTAATTGTTCAAGTATGCCTGAGATAGCAGGAGATGGGGCAGTCTTTGTGGATCCATTTGAGGTAGGAGAAATTAATAAGGGAATTTTAAAAATTTATTATTCTTTTTCTCATAGAAAAAGAATAATAACAAAAGGAGCTAATAATGTACTCAGATTTAAGTCAGAGCTAATTTCTCATAAATACAGTAAATTATATAATCCCCTAATTAAGTAACTATAGCAACTTATTTTTAATGAAAGAAACCATTCTTTTATCCGCCTTTGCTTGCAATCCTAATAAAGGTACAGAACCTGGTTCTGGTTGGTCTTGGGCTTATCACTATGCTCAATCTGGATTCAACGTTATTTGCATCACAAATATATTTGGAAAAAAAGATATTGAGTATCAATTAAATAAAGGGCCTATTTATAATCTAAAGTTCGTTTTTATTAAAATGCCAATTGTAATGGATTTGCTATTAAAGGCTCAATTCCCAATTTTTATTTATCCATACTATTTATTGTGGCAACTAAAAGCTTACAAATTTGCAAAAAGGAACTTACCATTTAAACAATTTGATTTTATCCATCACGTAACATATGGATCAATTGTAATGGGTTCACATCTCTGGAAATTAAACAGACCCTTTATTTTTGGCCCAGTAGGGGGCGGTCAAAAATACCCAAAAGCCTTTTATAGATATCTTGGAAAAGGCCTAATGAAAGAAATATTTAGAAACTTTTTCAAAGTTATGATCTCACAAGTTTTTTCAAACTCTAAGAGGACACTGAAAAATGCTAAAATCGTTCTGGTTACAAATGAAGAAACTCGCGAACTAGCTTATAAACTTGGGGCAAAGAATATTAGATATTTCCTAGATTCAGGAATTCCAGATAAAAGCTTTCCAAAATATGAACATATGATCCGGCAAAAAGGGCCTCATACCAAACTCCTTTGGGTTGGGTCTATGCAACCAATAAAAGGACTTTTCCTATTATTAGAGGTTATGAAAGAGTTGAGGGAAAACAAAGAAATCAATCTTACCCTTGTAGGAGATGGACCATCAATGAAGGAAATCATTAAGTTTCTTATAAAGAACAAATTAGAGAAAGTGGTAAATTGTGTAGGTAGAGTACCTTTCTCTAAAGTAGTAGAATATTATAAGAAGCATGACATCTTTATTTTTCCAAGTCTTAGAGAGTCATTTGGGGTTCAGCTTTTAGAAGCAATGTCGTATGGCCTTCCTATAATTACTATGGATCATCAAGGTTCCAAAGTGTTCGTACCTGATAACGTTGGGATAAAAATATCGGTAACAAATCCAGAAAAGTCTAAAAAAGAGATGATTTCAGCAATCCAGCTTTTACACACTAATACCACGACCTAAGAAATAAAATGAGTTTGCAGGCAAAGTATTATGCTTCTTCGCATTTATTTAGTAGTCGAATTAATAGAATAGCTTCATTGATACAAAACTAATTTTTTACATCAAAGCAAGTCGTAAAACATAGAAAAATATGACCAATGTAGGTCAGATAAACATCAAAATGATCTGGTCTTTTGTAGAGAGCATTGGAATAAAATTAGTATCCATAAGTATTTTCTTTTGGGCGGCTAAAATTCTTAACTCTTCAGACTTAGGTATAATTGCTGTAAATAGCGCAATAATAGCTCTGGGTGAGTTATTTATTGAACAAGGTATGGTATCCGTCATTGTCCAAAAACAAAACCTAAAACCATACCATCTGCAGACTGCGTTTTTAATGAACACATTTTTAGGGATCTTGACTTTCTTAGTTTTGTTTTTTACTTCTCCTTTAATATCCTCTTTATATAATGTTGAACTTCTTCATTCAACTTTACAAGTATCAAGTTTAATATTCTTAGTTGGCCCTCCAGGATTAGTTCAGTTAGCATTATTAACCAAAAAAATGCGATTTAAAACTTTAGCAAAAAATAGGATAATAGCAGTTATTACAAGTGCTGTTATAGCACTTTTTATGTTGGTCTTAGGTTATGGATTATGGTCAATAATTTTTTTTAAGTTATTATACTCAGTATTTACAACAATTATGTATTGGTCTTCTCAAAAGTGGATGCCGAATATGGACATATCGATGAGAGGGTTTAATGACTTATTTTCATTTTCCTCTAAGATGCTTATAAACAACATTATAACTGTAGTTGGTAAAAACTGTACTGAATTAATAATTGGATTTTTCTTAGGTATGGGGGCGACAGGAATCTATTCTTTAGCTCATAAAATTTTTCAATCTACAATAGAAATCACTAATGCTGCAATCAATAAGGTAATGTTACCTTTGTACTGCATTAATCAAAACGACATAAGAAAGTTAATTAATCTTTACTATAGATCTATTTCACAAGCTTATCACTATATCATTGTTTTATTAGTTGCGACTTTAACTTTTATCCCTAATGTCATTAAACTGTTTTTTGACCAAGATTGGATTCTTAGTGCTGACATTTTACCATTAATTTCGACCTCAGGATCAATATTCATGATATGTTATTTTAATAATTCTATATTTATTAGTAAAAGAAAATTAGGAACACTTGTAGCTTTTAACTTTTTACATTCAACTCTTACACTAATTCTAGTTGCTATTGGTTCCCAATTTAGCTTATACTCTGTAGGATATGTAATGATTCTAAAAAGTATTATTGCCGTATTCTTATCTTACATTCTCTTAAAAAGAATCATTAGTATCGATATACATAAAATTATCCTTTTAATCGGGGCACCCATTTTAAAGGGTATATCATTAGCAGTATTAATTAAGCTTCTATACTTTCTTAGCCAGATTATCTTTCCATCATTTCCTTATTTAAACTTCCTAATTATTCAAGCGATTACCTGGTCGATTGGTACAATAATTATATGCAAATCTACTTTCAATAGAAAACTTTCTATTATATAATTATTCTAATCAAAAAATAAGAAGAATGTTTTAACAATGAAACGAAACAAAAATTTTGGATTTAATAAAATATATTTTGAAGCTGTTTACCTAGCTTTAATAGTAACGCTTCTGCCAAATGCCAATATATTATCATATGCCTCACCGTTTATTGTATTAGCATGGATAATGATTAGAGCAAATTCAGGTAATATTTTCAAGGCAATTTCAATATCAACAATATTTTTTTTTTCATGGTCTATCTTTCATTACATTTCCTATCTTAAATTGAATTACGAGATTCATAATTCCATAATTAGTTTTATAACTTATGGGAGTGTAATTGTTTTTTATATTATAAAAAACAAAAAACTTATCCTTAATAATAATTATTCTTATGATAGGTATGCAGCGATAATATCAAATATTCTAATGATTCAAGGAATAATTGGTGTTCTTCAGTATGTAATTGTGAAATTCACAAATAGATTTGATATTTTAGCTGGAGACGCTGTTCAAGGTAGTATTGGATTATTAACCTTTACCACAGGCCAAGCAGGATTCGGAAATCAAATTTTTTCCATCAATGTTGTATTTTTTATAATTTTTTTAATTCCTAGTACTGTTCGATCTAAAAAAGTCATTTTCTCTATTTTAATAGGGATAACAGCACTATTTCTAGCAGAAGTTTTACATGTTTTCATTAGTATTCTAGTTAGTTTTGTGATTTTGTGTTTGCTTTTCTTTATAAATCGTATTTATGAATTACTAAAATATCTTATTATTGCCACTTTACTATTGTTAATTTCTCTATATATTACAATAGTTGTATATCCAAACACTGTTAATGGCTTTAATGCATACTACACTAGTATTGTATCAAAAAACGACTCTCCAAAAAATCTTGCTATTTATAAAGCACTTGTCGAATTGCCCAAGAGTCATCCCGAGGTTTTTCTCTGGGGTATAGGACCAGGACAATTTTCTAGCAAAGCCGGACTTATTTCTTCAGGCGAGTACTTATCGAGAAATATTCCATATTTTTCAGATAGTATATCCTTGATGTTCAAAGAATATGGATATAATGTTTGGAAAAGATATCGGGATACTCCTGAAGCTTTTGGAAACTCAACAATGCATCGCCCCTATTTTTCCATACTATCATTTACTGTGGAATTTGGAGCTATTATCATGATAATATTCTTATCTAACTTGATCTTTTCAATATTCTCAAGTAAAAGGTTATTTTTTTATTATCTCAAAAAACAAAGTAATAAGAAAGCAGCTTGTCATTTAAGCTTTTCATTAGGTATAATCTTTTTTTTATTGATTGGGTTTTTCGAAAACTACTGGGAAACATCTCAAGCAATCTTACCCGGCTTACTTTTACTAAATATTCTGCAACAGAGCTAAATTTAATAATATTGCTAATTTCAATATATGTTAAATTAACATTTAGGATTAAAAAACTATTCTCATCAAAGCAGGCTCTGTTCTATTAAAAATTCTCATATAACTTCTGTATTCAAGCAATATATCACACTCGATGTTAATGGCTTTGCCTCAACAAACATACCAGATCCTTGATATAATCTTATATCAGGGCCATGTAGTTTGTCTAGATTTTTTTTGATAGGCTTTAATGGCACATGTTCCGTTATTATTACAAATTTATATTTATTAACTTTTTCTAAAATAGCCATTATTTGAGCATTACTTAAATGTTGGCAAGCTTGTCTAATGATACAACAATCAACTTCAGGGAGATTTTCGGCATTTACAGCATCCAATTCCATGAAGTTGATTGATTCCCTAGAGAAATACTCATTATTATAATATAACTTTCAACTTAAATGGGTAGGAAAGAATATCTATTTTTATAAAATATAAATATAATTAAATTGTAAGTAAGTTTAAAATACCAAAATAATTAATTCAACTTTAATATATTAGGAATTAACAATGTATTATAAATAAAAATTTAATTGATTAAACAGTTTATACTTTACTAAAGTCACCGGCTGTATATTTTGGTATAAATATTAACCTTTTCTTCATAAACAATAATTCTTCATTTCTTTTCCTTATATTCACATTGAAACATGAAAAGCACCAGATAGATATACACCTATCAACAGAATGAACACAAATCATGTCATTTTCGTCGACCCTAGATTAGTATAAAGATCACTTATAAGTTAAGTAAGACATATTAAGCCATGAAGCGCAAACAAAAAGTTCTTATTACCGGCGGTGCCGGATTCCTTGGCTCACATTTATCGGAACGATTTCTCAAAGAAGGCTATGAAGTCATCGTTATGGACAACCTCCTCACAGGCTCCGTAGAAAATATTCATCACCTTTTTGGCAAATCGGATTTCAAGTTTATCAATTACGATGTAACAAATTATACGCATGTATCGGGACATCTCGACTACATTCTCCATTTCGCTTCTCCCGCCAGTCCTATCGACTATTTGAAGTTACCCATCCAAACCCTCAAAGTAGGGGCCATGGGAACGCACAAAATTCTGGGACTAGCACGAGAAAAAAAGGCTCGCGTACTCATCGCAAGTACTTCTGAAGTCTACGGAGATCCTCTCGTTCACCCTCAACCAGAAAGCTATTGGGGAAATGTAAATCCCATCGGCTATAGAGGCGTTTACGATGAAGCAAAAAGATATATGGAAGCTATGACGATGGCCTATCACCGTACCCATGGGGTTGAAACGAGGATCGTTCGCATCTTTAATACGTTTGGTCCGAGAATGCGATTGAATGATGGAAGGGTTCTTCCAACTTTTATGCGACAAGCCCTCGAAGGAGAAGATATCACTGTCTTCGGCGATGGAAGCCAAACTCGGAGTTTCTGCTATGTAGATGATCTGGTAGAAGGGATTTTTCGTCTATTATTAAGCAATGAAGTAATGCCAGTGAATATTGGGAATCCCGATGAAATCAGTATTCTTCAATTCGCTCAGGAAATCATTTCATTGACAGGATCAGGGAGTAATATTATTTTTAATGAATTGCCGCAAGATGATCCAAAAATCCGTCAACCTGATATCACCCGAGCCAGAGAAATTTTGGATTGGTCTCCGAAGGTAAGTAGGAAAGAGGGACTTTTAAGAACATTGGCGTATTTCAAAGAAAAAGTCCAAGAAACTGCTGAAGAGAAAACTCAGATACCTAATGAAAAAATAACCTCTGAGGAAGAAAAAGCCATGAGTTAAAGGTAGAAACATTTCTTTTGATAAAATACTGTTTTAGCCATTCCCTAAGAACTTCTCTTAGGGAATTTTCATTAAATGACAATTATTTGAATTATACAGCCAAGTTATTGATTCTTTTTCAATAGGATCTTATTTGGTACTCTCAGCTAATTTTATATTTAATCAGACTGGAATTATCAAGCTATCTATAAGGACAAACAATGAGTATGTTTTTAGAGAGATATTCCACCCTATTCTACCAAATGCTTCTTGTTTGGTACAATAATCTCCTTATTCTTAATCTGGATTAATTGGGTGGCTCCGATAATTCTTTACATTTATGTAAATCAAAAACTAATGAACAGATAAACCTTTCAGTTGAAAAGAAGCCCATTAACATTTATATGGAAAATATGGATATTTTGATATTCGATAAACCGGAACCCCAAAAAAATACAGCTAAAGTAACAGCTACGAAAGAAGCAGAACAAAAAGCAGCTAAAGAAGCTAAGTGGACCCAACAAAAAGAAAGGAAGGAAGCTAAAGAAGCAGAACAAAAAGCAGCTAAAGAAGCTAAGTGGGACCCAACAAAAAGAAAGGAAGGAAGCTAAAGAAGCAGAACAGAAAGCAGCTAAAGAAGCTAAGTGGGACCCAACAAAAAGAAAGGAAGGAAGCTAAAGAAGCAGAACAGAAAGCAGCTAAAGAAGCTAAGTGGGACCCAACAAAAAGAAAGGAAGGAAGCTAAAGAAGCAGAACAGAAAGCAGCTAAAGAAGCTAAGTGGGACCAACAAAAAGGAAGAAAAGAAGCTAAAGAAGCAGAACAGAAAGCAATTAAAGAAGCTAATTGGGACCAACAAAAAGAAAGGAAATAATTTACTCGACTACTTACTATTATTTTTTTGGCATCAATTTTGAAAAAAGTTTAACAAATATTCATCTCCTGAAATAATAGGATTAGTTAAAGCGCCTCTATGCTATCATATTTAATCCTATTATAGTGAACATTCAATCATATACTTCTCACGATATTCTCTGGAAAGGAATCCTAAAGGATTTTACCTTATACATGATTCGTTTTTTCTACCCCCACTTGATAGAAGGACGCGTAATTAAAGAGGTTATTTACTTAAATAAAGAGCTTCAAAGAGTTATTAAAGAATCTGATCAAAATGTACGAAAGGTGGATACATTAGCTAAAATTGTATACAAAAATGGAGAAGAACAACATTTTATCCTTCATGTAGAGGTACAAGGATATAAAGATAAAACGTTTCCTTTTAGAATGTTTACCTATTACTATCGGATTTTCGACAGCCAAGGTGGTAACATATTAGCGATAGCCATCTTTACTGCTCCTAAAGCTGAACCTAATTCTACTGTATTCGAGCATTCCTATGAAGACACGGTTATCCGTCTCGCCTATAGAAATTACTCCGTTTGGAAAGAGGAAGATGAAAAACTAGAAGCGATGAATAATCCATTTGCTTTAGTGATTTTAGCGGCCAAAAAAGCGGTAGAGGCAAACAACGCAACTGACGAACAAAAATTAGTGTTTAAACTAGACTTGGTCAATCGATTGATCAATAAGGGCTATGATAGAGAGACTAGCAATAATCTATACTATTTTATCATAAATATTATTAACTTTTCTAAAGAAGAAACCTATCAAACATTTTTTGACGAAATGGAAAAATTAAAGCCAAGCTTGGAAGAAATGGGAATTGTAGAACTTGTCAGACAAGAGGCTATGAAAGCACTAGAAGCAAAATTAGAAGCTAAACTAAAGGCTAAACTAGAAGTAAAATTAGAAGCTAAACTAAAGGCTAAACTAGAAGCAAAATTAGAAGCTAAAATTGATCAAGAAAGACAAAGAGCTGAGACTATATTTAAAGAACATCAACTAACTACTGCTAAAAAATTATTAGCTTCAGATGCTTTCCAACATGGTGCGATAAGTGTACAAATCATAGCAGAAGTTTCTGGACTTACAGAGGAAGAAGTTAAGGCTTTAATATAAATCTGCCTGTCAAGCCTATTTTTTGCCATCTCTCCTCATTTATACTTCACCATCTCTCCTTTAACACGCTCCCACAATAATATTCCCATACATAGAAATGGTAGCGAGATGAGATGATTCTGATAACTATATTCAAAAAAATGATTAAGAAACCCCATCAGCGGATAATTAAATGGCCCCCTCTTTCCTTTCTTAACCTAGTTCAATTATTTACCCTCCCGAATTCCCTAATTTAGTCTTTTAATTGTAATAGCATCTCTCACTTCCAAAAGGGGTAACCACGGAACAGGCTACCGACTAAAGTAGGGCGAGAGAAAATATAGATGAAGAGGGTAGTCGAGTGGTGCCAATGAATCATAATAAGTCTATCTTGAAACCATCAACCTTTCTTTCCCTAAGTATTGTACTGTTGTTTGGGATGCTTTGGCTGCCTCTCGGACAATACGAATTCCTCCTTACTCATTGGATGAAAATAGGTACATTCGCTGTTCCCTTCTTACTGATAGGTACTTTTGCAATATACCCACAAGAGCTTTCGCTACCTCTATGGAAACATTTGCGGTTCTTTTCCATCATCATGCTCATCGCCTATATTATTCACCAGTTTGAAGAGCATTGGATCGATATCTTAGGAAATGAATACGCCTTCTATACCTTTAACAATCAATTTATCTTAAATGCCCTGGGAGCTGAAGATGATGCTGTTAAACCCCTCACAAAGGAAAGCATCTTTGTAATCAACACTTCCTTAGTATGGTTGGTCGGCATGATCGCCATCCTGAGAAGTCCCACACATGTATTTCCTGCTATCGCTATGGCCAGCATTATCATTGTCAATGGAATCGTGCATATCATAGCTGGATTAGCTACCTTGACCTACAATCCTGGATTACTGACTTCGCTGCTTATCTTTGTTCCTATTTACCTCTTATTTGCAAGATATATGATTCCCATTGACGCTGCCTACCGTTCTCAATTGATCGCTGGATTAATCTGGGCTTTTCTGGCACATATTATTATGGTTGGAGGCTTATTGGCTGCCAATTGGTTCCACCTCTTTCCCGAAGTGGTATATTTTCTCCTGTTAATCACTTGGTCATTGACCCCATTGGCACTTTACCTCCAGCCTCCTTCTTCAAATATATCGCATCCACCACGCTGATTTTACATGCCAGTTGTTACACATTTGACTATGGCTCATTGGCACAAACCTTCTCCTGCTTCTCTTCATTTCTCCATACTACCTTAAACAACAAGCCCATGATCGATTCTTCCCATTTTCTCAAACGTATGGTCCTCCAAAAAGGCGATATCATTCAGCGAAAGGGGGAATATGATACTAAAGTATATATCGTCAAGCGGGGACTCCTTCGCTCCTATTCGATTGACGAAAAAGGCAGAGAACACATATTTATGTTTGCTCCAGAAGGTTGGACCATCGCCGATAGTTGCCAGCCTGAAACGCCCAGCGATTTATATATAGATGCCATAGAAGATTCTATTGTCGTTGCCTTGGAAAAAGATCTGGAAAGAGATGCTCCTTACCTGGAAAAGTTTATTAGGCGTCTGAACGTCTTACAAAAAAGGGTCATTATGCTCATGAGTTTTTCTGCCAGAAAGCGATACGAACACTTTATGGAGAATTATCCTTATCTCATCCAGCGAGTTCCTCAAAAAATGATTGCCTCTTACCTTGGCATGACTCCAGAAGCGTTAAGTAAAATTAAAAACAATAAATTGTAAAAAATGCCCTTTTATTAATCTTTCTTAACCTACTTCAATGGACGCTTCCTTTTATAGCACGAATTTCACTTTGTGAAAAAAATATTAGCCATAGGAGGAAGCAATAGTACCAAGTCGATTAACAAAAGGTTTGCGACCTATGTAGCACATCAACTGCAAGGAGTTGATGTCGTCGTCATTGATCTAAATGATTTTGAGCTTCCGTTATTCAGCCCTGATCTACAAAAAACTGAAGGAATTCCTGAACATGCCACTCAGCTTAATGAACTCTTAGTTACATCGGATGGCATCGTACTTTCATTAGCAGAATACAATGGATGCTATGCGACCGCTTTCAAAAACGTCTTTGATTGGTTGTCTAGAATAGATACCAACGTTTGGAAAGATACACCCATGATGTTAATGGCGACCTCCCCGGGAAAAAGAGGGGGCCAGAGTGTATTGAAAACGGCCAAAGAGTTGTTTCCTTTTTTTGGGGGCAATATTATTACTGATTTCTCTTTGCCTAAATTTCATGAGCATTTTTCAGAATCTGGCATAACGGATAAAGAGCTTGATCAAGAACTTCAGGCCAAAATACTTCAGTTTCAGAAGGCTATTTAGCGATGTCTCCAAGATCCCAGACTCCTCCAAAAGGCCAAATTATCAGCTTAATGCTCATGGTTTACTATATCTCCATAAAGGGGCGCTTACTTATGTTCGCTATAGGAATGCATTTCATTCTTCCTGGAAAGATGTATGCACAAAACGATTCTACCAAACAGAATCCCCCTCCATTGACAACTAGTAGAATGCTGGAGGATTATAGCTATCTTAAAGACAGCACATCCAATCCATATGAAAAGGTATTTGGAGATGAGTTGAAATATGTAGCTCTCAATCCAAAGAGAACCATTTACCTGACATTCGGAGGGCAATACAGAGCACGTGTAGAACATTATACCAATAGAGATTTTTCTTCAGTAGATGAGACCTTTTTTTTACAACGGGCAGCCTTATACACCAGCCTTACAATTGATAAAGCCGTTCGCTTTTTTGGAGAGTTTTATCACGGATATACTGGAAGTGAACAGGAATTCCTGGGAACAGAAGATATAGATTGGCACCAGGGATTTATAGAAATAAAGTGGATCAATAAGGAAGATAAAAAGTGGTGGATGACCTTTGGCCGACAAGAAATGGCATTTGGAGCATCACGCTTACTAGGGATAAGAGATGGTCCCAACGTTCGTAGAAGTTTTGACCTAGTAAGAATGTATATCAACAGCAATGACTATTGGGTTCAATTATTTTATGGCAAGGAAGTGAACCCCCAACTTGGAGCCTTCGATAATTCCTTTTCTCTTTTTGATAGGGAAGCAACCAATCCACAAATCTGGGGGGCTTACTTTCAAATTCCCTTTGATCCATTATTAAATAATTCTGAGCTTTATTATATCGGTTTCAGGTCAACATTATCGGGCTTTAGCGATCTTTTTGGAGAGGAAATCAGGCATACCTTAGGGATCAGGCGTTTTGGCCAAATTGGTGAGCACCTTACCTTTAACACGGAGCTGATTTATCAATTCGGAGAGTTGGAAGGAAGCACCATTAGCGCCTTCAATTTAGAAAGTGATTGGAAATATATTTTTACGAACACAAAGTGGAAACCTACCTTGGGTCTGAAATTAGATTTATCTAGTGGAGATCGGGAAATAGATGATGGCAAACTGCAATCCTTTAATCCTTTATTTGTCAATCCTGCCATTTATAGTTTGGCAGGAGTAAATACTCCTGTGAATCTCACCAATTTACATCCGAATATTACTTTTTACCCACTAAAAGGCATGTATGTAAATATAGATTATGCTCTCTTCTATCGAACTTCCAGAGAAGATGGTCTCTACGCGCCTCCCAGGTTTCAAGACAGAATGGCCAATGGACTCAATGAAAAACATATTGGAGATGTTATTGGCCTGATTGCATCATACCAATTTAATAGAAATATATCCTTCAATGTGAGGAGTTCTTATTTCCTTCCAGGAAGTTTTATCGAGGCTTCCGGAGATGCTGAGACGACCTTTTTTATCGCACCAACACTCGGTTTCAAGTTTTAATCCATATACATCTAAAGCTACAGCTTTTAATTAATTCCATGAACATGAATCAACCAATTAAATTTTTTCCTATCGCTTTACTCTTAGGGCTATTTGCTCTGGCAAGTGGATTTGTATTGTTTAGCGCTAAGTCTTCCGCTGAAATATCGGGGGTATCGAAGATTTCTGTCGAGAACACTGAGATAGATGGAGCCACAGTGTTATCCTTCGGTCCTGACCAGGTATTATTCGTAGGTGATAGTAAGAACGGAATCGTTCATGCCATATCTACCGAAGCCACTGAACTCAAAGATCCCGTTCCATTTAATCTACTCGATTTAGATGATCAATTGGCTAACATGCTGGAAATGGATGTTCGGGACCTTATCATTTATGATATGAAAATACATCCCGTCAGTCAGGAAGCATATATAGCCGTAAAAAAAGGCCATCAACCTGAATCGAAATCGGTGATTGCTATCGTGAGTCCTGGTTCCCATGCCATAAGATTACTAGATCTATCTAAGACCACTCATAATCAAGTCTCTATCTCAAATCCTCCTTCATCAGACCTTTCTTTTTGGAGAGATATTCCCGCAAGTACACTTACCATTACTGACATTGATTATCACGATGGATATATGTATGTAGCGGGATTAAGCAATGGAGAATTTGCTTCTAATATCAGAAAAATTGCCTATCCTTTTAATGGGGATCAACAGACCGTAGGAAGTATTGAAATTTATCATGCTGTCCATACCCAGAACGAAACAAGAGCTCCAATTAGAACCATGGTGATAGAGGAGCTTAATGATATTCCAACACTTATTGCCAGTTATACATGTACGCCTTTAGTCACCATTCCTATCACAGACATCAAGGAAGAAAATCATATAAAAGGAAAAACTATCGCTGAGTTAGGTTATGGCAATGCTCCAATTGATATGATTAGCTATATGGCCCAGGAGGAAGATGGGAGTTTTGATAAAAAGTTGTTGGTAACAAATAAGCATAGAGGTGGAAGCTTAATTTCTTTCAAGGACATTGAAGAAGCTCAACAAGGAAAGGGATTAGCAGGAACTAAAGCTATGGGTCCAGTGGGTTTACCGATTTTTACAGCGCCTACTTCTTCTATCATGCATATCGACAATCAAAATAACATGATGGTAGCTGCGGTAAAAAGAAATATCGATTCAGGAAAGGCAGAATTGGTTTCAGAAATAAAAGGAGCTTTTCTAAGATTGAGTGAATTTATTTCGGAATACGACTTCCCAGACTATACCTACCCTGAAGAACAGGCTTCAACGCAGCAATTTCACGATCAGGTAAAGCCTATGGAAGGATTTCCTGAATTGGCTTCTGACAAAAAAGAATAACTGAACTCCTACTACAGGAAATGAGATATTCCATCAACTGGAGTATCTCGTTTCCTTATTTTATCCAATGATATTGACATGACCTATTTACAGCATTTGTTCATTGGCACTATTCTTTTACTGTTCTCTCTTTCTTCCTGCCATATATCTTCACCTACACAGTCAATCTCTCCTGAAGTGATAGCTATTTATCCTTCCTCTGATACGCTTCCGGAAAACTTATTGAGAATGTACCTTTTATTTTCGTCTCCCATGAAAACGGTAGGAAATGTGGAGCACATACGACTTTTCGATGCGGAGGGGCAGGAGGTTCATGGAGCCATTTTCCAGGGAGCCTATGAATTATGGGACCTCAAACAACAGCAACTGACCATTTTGTTTGATCCGGCACGTGTAAAAAAAGGCTTAATAGCACATGAACAATTAGGAAGGGCTCTAAAGGCAGGCGCCACTTTTACTTTGCAAATTGATCCTTTGGAAGACGTTACTCATCGACCTCTCGTCAAGACTTATATCAAATCATTTTATATTACTCATCCTGATACATTGGCTCCAAATGTCGATACATGGAAATTAACTAAGCCTGACATTTACACATGTTCTCCATTAGTACTGACATTTCCAGATATGCTAGATCAATTTTCTCTTCTCCAAAGAATCGTAGTTACTGATGTGGATACAATTAAGGTAGCAGGCAATAAGCGCTTGGGGACCAATGAAAAAGCATGGATATTCACTCCTCTTCAAGCATGGGGTCCGGGATTATATCATATTTGCATCAATACCCGATTAGAAGATCCGGCGGGTAATAATCTGAATGGTTTATTTGATCATAAAGCAGGTAGTTTGAAGTATCGGAAAGAAGGAGAAACCATTTTTCGCTCATTCGATCTTCCATCTGATCCTTAACGGTATATATTGTTGGCAAGCTTGCAATAACCTTTCCCTACTCTGACAATTTTATTTGCCTTATTCGCAAATTGCTGTAACTTTTGCATCAACTATTTTACGACCATAATACCACATGAGAATACCTACTGTTCCATCTGATGATGGTTCTGAATTATATACAATAATCCGTGATCAAATCCCTCCTGGAGGAAAAGTACTTGCTCGCTTACATATGTTTGAACAGGCACACGGTCTGAGATTATCCCAACCCGAACAGGCAGAAGCAGATGCCTCTTTCCAACAAACCCTAAGTATTAATTCCACAACTTCTGATCCACAAGAAACCTCTGTAGAAACTGAATATGCTTATTCTCCCTATTTGGAGGCCTTGAGACAGCGAAAAGAATTAGGAATATCCACTCGATCATTAGCAGCTATTCCTACCTGGCGTCCACTGGGCCCTTTTAGTATTCCTCACGGCCAGACTTATGGAAGCGGCCCTCAAAGCAGACCCTCTGTGGCTGGAAGAGTATCGAGCGTAGCTATTGATCCACAAGATCCCCAACATATTCTTATAGGAGCAGCTTCGGGAGGCGTTTGGTCTACCAGGGATGGAGGAAAACGTTGGAAACCTGTGACTGATGATCAACCTGCCCTGGCCATTGGTACTATTTGCTTTCATCCGACTATGCCCCACATCGTATATGCAGGAACGGGAGAAGGAGATTTTTACAGAAGATTGGGAACGGGCATACTGCGCTCGGAAGATGGCGGAGAACATTGGGAATTGTGGGCCACCCAACCTTTTGTAGGATTGGGTTTTTTTGAATTATTGATAGATCCGAATCATCCTGATCGAATGGTAGCTGCTACCAGTGGGCATCTAAGTGTAAGTGAAGATGGAGGCAAAACCTGGGACATAAAACGAAGAAGATACACATGGGATGTTTCTCAGCATACTTTTCCTATAGAATACGATGCCAACCAGGAACAATCTAATGAAAAAGGCCCCCCACAAGATTCAGCCACTTATGAATTATTTGCAGCCTGTACAGATGGTCTGTATCAATCATTAGACTACGGATTCACGTGGAACAAAATCCCTCTACCTAACTCCCCGACAGGAATCGTTCGTATGGAAGTCTGCCATGCACCTTCTGATGGTCATGTAGTCTATGTAGTGATGGCAGCACAGAATCAAATCTTACTTTGGCGAAGAGAACAACGTGAAGGGCCTTTTGAATTACAGTCGATTTCTGAATCTGGGATCAATACTTCTCAGGCATGGTATGATTGGTGTGCAGAAGTTGCTCCAAACGATCCGAATACCCTATATATAGGAGCGATAGACCTTCATAAAGGGGAAAGGGATGAAGATGGGAATTGGAACTGGAACAATATCTCCGCAAGAACTGACGGACCTTCTATACATCCCGACCAGCATCATATTGCTATTCACCCACAACATCCAGATACCTTATATATAGGTAACGATGGCGGATTATATCTTTCACCGGATCGTGGAACTTCCTGGATATCTTTGAATAAGGGATTAGCTATAGCTGAAGTAGAATTTATGGCCCAACATCCCACTTACGATGTTTGGCTGTTAGCGGGAACACAGGATAATGGAACCCTACTTTACCAGGGTGGAGAAGTTTGGTATCATGTGGCTGATGGCGATGGAGGAGATTGTGGGATCAATGATAGAAGTCCCAACATTTGTTACCATACTTATTTTAATATGTGGCTGAGGAGATCGAATGCTGGTGGAGGTTGGAATTCTTATCGTATGGTGCTAAGACATCCTTCTGGATATCAATCTCTATTTTATCCCCCCTTAGAAGTAAATGGAAGAACGGTAGTTCGTGCCGGGGAAAGTGTCTTCATTTCTCAAAATGATGGCAATAATTGGGAGGAAATTCAACTACCAACTGGTGCGGGATTAGCTTCTGCCCTTGCCGTACCAAGCTCCAATCTCATTTATGTAGGTACCAACAGGGGACATATCTATAGATTGGTACAGGGAGAAAGAGATTGGCTTAAGCCCGAGGTTCTTCCAAAGCCTGAACGAGGATATGTCAGCGACTTATTAATAGATCCCCAAAATCCTGATCGCATTTGGGCTACCTACTCTACGGCAGGTAAGGGAGGCGTTTTTCGTTCCAATGATTCTGGTAAAAGTTGGCAAAATGTGAGTAATGGGCTTCCAAATATTGGAGTGAATGCGATCATTTGCGATCCTATGGAGACGGATACCTTGTTTATAGGTTGTGATGTAGGCATCTATCGCACTAAAAATGGAGGAAATCAATGGGAAGATTATAACCAGGGATTACCCAATGCGATTGTAGGAGATTTATTATTTCACGAACCTACTCGCCTTTTAAGAGCGGGAACAAGAAACAGAGGTGTATGGGAAATCAATGTAGATGAGCCTCAGACGCCATTAGTATATTTATATCTCAGGGATAGTATTTTGGACTCGGGGAAATTCCTGCCTTCTCCTCCTTCAGGAGATAACCCATTCAATCCTGGGGAACCAGTCATCTGGTATGACTCTATCGATATTAAGGTGGATTCCCGCCCCCTACAACAAGATCCTTTATTTGTGAGAGAAGAAGGAAATAATAGCTCTACAATAGATTTTGAGTTTTTTGAAGATGACACTGGCGTTTTTGCTTCCGGACTGACAGATGAAAAAGGGCAAGGATTAAGCAATGTGTATGTTCAAGCTCATAATGGAGGGACAGAAGTAGCTAAAGACGTAATGATATACCTTTTTTCAGCAGATGGAAATAGCATCTATTCTTTGCCCGTAGGTTTTTGGAAGGTATATACCAATGGGCTGATGCCTGTATCTTCTCATTGGCAGCATGTGGGGACCGCAGTTCATCTTCCCGAATTAGCTCCAGGAAATCCGCAAATTGCTTCTTTTGAGTGGTACGTGCCTAGTAATACTAGTGGATATGTGTGGTTATTGGCTTTCATTACTCAAAAAGGGGAGCCCCCCCAAACGGAAGAGCGTAATGTGGCTAGATTAGTGCGTTTTCATTCGTGGGCAGCATTAAAAAGAGTAGAAGTTCTTCCTTATTCGGCTGTTCAATGGCGGGATAAGATTTCAGCGGGAGAGACCGTCAGTTGGAAATCTGAAGATTGGTCTATTTCCTGGCATGTGGAATGGACTGTCATTCCATTAACTACCAGCTTTGCTCATCAGGCTCAAATCGAATATGATGTACGAACCGAACGGGTAACAAAGGAAAAGGTCACTTACTGGATCACGGTCAAAAATCTTAGTCAACGCCAGGTGGAAATCGAAGGAAGATATACTGTTCTGGGAAAGAATGTTTCCCTTCTCAATCCAAATACCTAAGTGGACAAAAAAATTCTTAGAGATAATTAATTTGAATGCCCGAAAAAGCATAACATTTCATAAATTAATAGGCAATCGTATATTAGATCTTTCGTAATAATATATTCCTTAAAGCAACTTATTTTCAACCTATGATTACCGGCGTACAATTTACAGGTAGCATTCCTCCAAACGAAACTTATCGTTGGTTTAGCCACAGTTGGCCCACAAATTGGCACGTAGTTTGGTCAGTTATTCCCACCACTGTATCATCCGGACAGCCACAAATAGAATGGAACCTGGGTGTGGAACGTTCAAGCAACCAGTTACTTACTTATTGGTTACAGGTAAAAAATCTTGCCGAGGAAGAAGTTGACATAGAAGCACGTTATACCATATTAAACGTAAATTAATTCCATAAGCATTATATTTTATGCGAATCATTATTCATATTAAGCCAGATATTCATATTGACATAGATACCGAAGATAAATATGTCGATGAAGAACATGGCTATTCCTCTGCTGAAGACGAAACCTCCTCTGAAAAAAGTTCCTTGCATCCAGACACTCCTGCTCACACAAACGATTTCCAGACTATATCAGATCAAGCTGTCAATGTTCAGGCTGCCGGGCCTCCGAATCATAGAACTTATGCTATTCAAGTGGACCCTGAAGCACTGCAAAAAGAAGATCAACACAGCGTAAGCGAAAACGGCTCCCTACGCAATGCGGGATCTTCTCCATCCGATTTCTCATCTCATGCACGTTTTTCCCCTTCCACTTTGTTAAATCGTTTAGTAGATGTTTCCATAACAGATGATCAAACGGAATTAGCTGAAATTCTCATTCCAGATCTGGTAGATCATCATATTCCCACATCTACGAACCAAATAGAAGATCATCCACCAGCGATGAAAGTTCCAGATATAGTAGATAATGGAAGTCGAGGATTGGCAGAATCACCTGAAGAAAAGATATTCGATGGTGGCTCAGCTTCTATTGAACTTCTCAGACGCTACGAATACGGGTCTACCATCCCAGACCAGGCAGTAACTTATACTAATGACCTTACAAAAATTGAAGGGATCGGCCCCCGCTTTGCCCAATTATTATACCAAGCGAATATTCGTACTTTTAAAGATTTAATGAATTGTTCTGTAATGCGGTTGAGATCTATCCTTCGTTCTGCGAGTTTAAGTGCCGATCCTACTACTTGGGCCGAACAGGCAAGTCTAGCGGTAGAAGGGAAGTGGGAAGCATTGGAACAATTGCAGGAAGAATTGAAAGGAGGACGCAGGATAAGTACGGATGTTTAGTTGATGAGATATATTTTGGAGATGACATTAACCTCGTCCAAACAAAATTACATTAAGCGAATTGCTGCTGCTGCCACATAGAGTAAAATAACTGTTCGTGTTGCAATAGCTCATTAAAGCTTCCTTCTTCGAGCACTTCTCCATCTTCCAGTACATAAATTCTGTCCATCTGCTTTAAGGTAGAAAGTCGGTGGGCAATGACGATAGCCGTTACTTGCTGAAAAACAGACCGTAAAGCCTCCTGTATATAGTGCTCTGCATGAGCATCAAGATGGGAAGTAGCTTCATCGAGCAGTAAAATATCCGGTTGACGGTAAATAGCTCTGGCTATCCCTATTCGTTGCTTTTCCCCACCAGATAATTTAATTCCTTTCTCACCAATCGTAGCCTCAAGTCCTTCCTCCAATTGATCCGCAAATTCTGATACATAAGCCATTTGGACTACTTTTCTCAATCGCTCTTCATCAACTGCCCCTTCCGCTTGACCTATTAGAATATTTTCCCGAATGGTTCCATCAAATAATTCCGTATCCTGCATGACCACTCCCAAATGCGATAAATAATCTTTTCTGTCCACGGATTTCAATGAAATTTGATCCAAAGAGATATTCCCTTCGTATTGATCATACAACTTTAAGAGTAACTTGAATAGGGTAGATTTTCCCGCTCCTGAAGCTCCTACTAATCCCACTCTTTCTCCTTTATTAACATAAAGATCGATGCCTTTAAGTACTTTTTTAGTCTCATAAGAAAACGCGAGCTTTTGTATGTGAAGAGAGTTCCAATATTTTGGGAAGGGTATGTTCCCAGCATATTCAATCGTAGGTTCAGTGTTCAACATTTCGTCTAAGCCCTCAAGGTCTATTTTGGCCATCACCCATTCATGATACATACTGGCAAATCGCTGGGCGGCTCCTTCAATTTTACTGAAATAAAAAAATACCTGTGCAATAATACCTACTTCAAATCTTCCATCGATGACCATCCAGACAGAGAAAGCGACAATAATAATTCGAAATAATTGCTGGTTAAGTCCTAAGAGGGCTAAGCGCGTACGAAATTTCAATATTCTGAGTCGGAGCGCTTGTAACAATCGTTCTAGAATTCCATCTGCCCGGAGCAAAAGGCTCTTCCCCAAATCCATAGACTTAACTGTCCTAATCTGATTAAGCCATTCAAATTTTACTCCGTAGAAAAGTTCGTATTCTTTATTAACAATTTCAGCTTGTTCTACAGCTCTTTTGGTTAAAAAATAAGAAAGAACATAATGAACGATAAAGAACGCCAACAGGATAAGAACTAATCCTATATCCATGGATATAAAGATGATAGAAATCCCTACAAGACTTATCACCGCATCCAGGGAAATATCCATATACATACGAATAAGTCTGTTGAGACTGGAACTCCCTCTTCCAATTTTTTTTAATTTGCTCCCGCTACTTTCTTTCTCGTGCCAGGCATAATCAAGCTCAGTAATATGACTAAGGGCTTCTCTCTGTAATCTGGTGGCGGAGCGTTCCGCTACATTATATAAGGTATATCGACCAATTTCAATACAGCAGTAGTAAATGAGAGCTACAGTTCCTATCCCAGCCAAACATTGCCATACATAAGTAGTAGCGTCTCCTTCCTGAAATCGCGCAGAAAAAGAGATAACTTCCCCTATTAGCCAAGGCATAGCTAACCAGGTAGTATAACCAAAGAAAGCAAAGAAGGTACCCAACCAAAATTGCTTTCTAAAAGGAAGTATATAGTTGAATATTAGCTTATTTCGCATAGGCTACCGCACGTTTCTCGCGGATGACCGTCACTTTTATATGCCCTGGATATTGCATGTCTTTTTGAATTTTTTGGGAGATATCAAAAGCTAAGTCATCAGCTTTTTCATCTGATACCTTTTCACTTTCTACAATCACTCTCAATTCCCTGCCCGCCTGGATAGCGTAGGTTTTCATGACTCCCGGATAAGTTAGAGCAAGATCTTCCAGGTCTTTCAATCGCTTTACATAACTTTCCACAATTTCTCTCCTTGCTCCAGGACGAGATCCACTGATCGCATCACAGGCTTGAACAATCGGAGATAAATTGGATGTCATCTCTATTTCATCGTGATGAGCACCTATAGCATTACACACTTCTCCATGCTCCCCAAACTTTTTCGCTAATTCCATTCCCAATAGTGCGTGAGGAAGATCGGAATGTTCTTCAGCTACTTTACCTATATCATGTAACAATCCTGCTCGCTTGGCTTTTTTTGTATCCAATCCTAACTCTGCAGCCATAATCGCACATAGGTTTGCTACTTCTCTGGAGTGTTTCAATAGATTTTGCCCATAAGAAGATCGATATTTCATTCTACCGACCATTTTAATTAATTCTGGTCTTAATCCATGGATCCCTAAATCTATTACTGTCCTTTCTCCAGTTTCAATAATTTCTTCCTCAACTTTTGCTCCAGTCTTTTTCACGACTTCCTCAATTCGAGCCGGATGAATCCTTCCATCAGTTACTAATTTATGTAAAGACAAGCGAGCCACCTCTCTTCTTACAGGATCGAATCCGGACAAAATAATAGCTTCCGGAGTATCATCTACGATAATTTCTATCCCGGTAGCCATTTCTAAAGCGCGAATATTTCTCCCTTCCCGACCGATAATTCTTCCTTTGATTTCGTCATTCTCCAATGGGAAAACTGTAACTGTATTCTCTATAGCATGCTCAGCAGCTGTTCGCTGAATGGTCTCAATAACGATCTTCTTCGCTTCTTTAGTAGCTGTGAGTTTGGCCTCTTCCAGAATATCTTTAATATAAGCGGTGGCTTCAGTCTTAGCTTCCTCTTTTAACGCATCCATCATACTTTTTCTCGCTTCTTCAGCTGATAATCCAGCAATCTCCTCCAAATCCCTTACCTGTCGTTGTCTTAAACTTTCTAATTCCTCCTGTTTACGCTCGATAACTTCCAATTGCTTATTCAGATTTTCTTTGATAGCCTCTACTTGTCCCTGGCTGGATTTTAATTTCTGTACCTCCTTCTTTACCTTTTCAGTTTGAGAATTCAGGTTGGATTCCTTCTGCTTAATTTTATTCTCTCTGACATCCAATTTTTCCTTGTGTTTTTTTGCCTGTTGTTCGAAGCGAGACTTAAGTTGTTGGTACTTTTCGTTAGCTTTTGAAATTTTATCCTGCTTAATATTCTCTCCTTTTAATTCTGCCTGTTGTATGATACTCTCAGACCTAATTTTAGCCGCCTCAACCATTTTATTGTTTGCAGCGACAAGTAGGAATCGGTTGATAAAAAAACCAGCTACGATTCCAATAATTATACAAATAACTCCCGTGATGAAGATTTCCATGACATTTAACAATTGTTTAATAGTATAACGATAGTGAAGGCCTTCAAACCTTCGATGGTAGGAATCATGAGCAATATCCTGATGCTCACATATATGTCATGGGATATGAATGCTAGGTGGTAAGCTACATGTCTTTAACAATTGAGACAGAACGATCTAACTTATCTTCCAATTCTGAAAGCTGTTGATGAATAGAAGTAAAACTATCAGATGATTGTTTCTTATATTTAAGATAATCAGTCATAATTTCCAGGCAACACATAATGACCATATCTAATTCATCCCTCATTCCATATGTCGCTTTATATGCTCTAATCTTTGCATGTATTGTTTGGACCGCTTCCTCTATCACCGCAGCCTCATCACTGTCGACTACAGTAGGATAAGTTCTGTCTAATATTTTTATTTGTATTGACTGCTTTTCCAATGCACTCTCCTCATGATTCCAATAGGCTTAATCGCCTAAAATTTTTAAACAAATATCTATTTCTTTTAAATAAGAATCTATTTTCTCATGAAATTTAGTAAGATCAGCTGAACTTCTGACATTTTTAGCCAACTTTAATGTTTCATACCGTTCTACCAATTCCCTTTGAGAAAGATGTTTTTTCTCAAGCTCCTTCTCCAGGTAATCGATTTGAGACAACATTCTTCCACGTTCCATTTTTAGACGTGTGAGTTCTCGCTCTAAACCAGTTACCCTTTCTGTCACATATTGTAACCTGTGAAGGATCTCATTCATTTTATATAAATATCCTAATCTAAAGTAGAAATATTTTTTTCATTTACCAATCTTCTGATATTAATTTCCTTATAAAGGATTAAATATCTATTCAGCAAACGGTTTTTATTCGGTAGCATCTAACGCCATCATTATACCTTTAGCACTTATTTGCTGCTCATTCAACACCTAATCGCCTCAAGTATCAATGGTTTTTTATATTTTTGAACTTTGCTATGTTGAAAGTGTAGCTTAGCATATGAGTTATCGCCAATTAAATAATATTATAGGTTGGAGCGTAGGAGGGTTTGCATTGATAGTCTATCTGTTAACTGTTGCTCCTACCGCCAGTTTTTGGGATTGTGGAGAATTTATAGCTTGTTCCAACGAACTCGAAGTTACCCATCCACCAGGAGCTCCTCTTTTTCTCCTGTTAGGTCGCCTTATGGCTTTGTTAGCGCCAGATGTTACCACTATTGCTTTCATGGTCAATTTATTAAGTGTGATATCCAGTGCTTTTACTGTAGTATTTACTTGTTGGATCACTACCTATCTGGCTAAGAAGAGCCTTAAATTAGTCAATTGGAACAGCCAATATAGAGTATCCCTTCCACTTCTGGCAGGCGTAGTAGCGGGTCTGGTTTGCACCTTTACAGATACGATTTGGTTTAATGCAGTAGAAGCTGAAGTATATGCCATGAGTTCTTTTTTCACAGCATTAGTTATCTGGCTAATGGTTAAATGGGAAGCGAGAGCAGATCGACCTGACCATCTTAAATGGATCATTCTTATTGCTTATGTGATGGGATTGTCCATAGGGGTTCATTTGCTCAATTTACTTACAATTCCCGCATTGGGCATGATGTATTATCTAAGAAAATTTCCCTTCAGTTGGAAAGGATTTTCCCTGGTCATAGCTATATCTGTCGGTATTTTAGGATTTATCCAATACGGAATCATTCAATTTACCTTCAGCCTTGCCTGGACCTTCGAGAAAATGTTTACCGGAACGGCATCAAGAAGTGGGATCGTACTTGATGGGTGGGGATTACCGATGGGTACTGGAACCTTTATCCTCGCGCTTCTCATTGTCATAACAGTCATCGGCTTATTGGTTTATAGCCATATCAAAAAGCTTCTCACTCTTAACATCATTGTGCTGAGCTATATAGTAATTATGATCGGTTTCTCTTCCTACATCACCATCTTTATTCGTTCCAATGTAGACCCTCCGATCGATATGAATAATCCAGAAAATATTTTGTCTTTCCTCAGTTATATGAAGCGGGAACAATATGGAAACAGACCTTTGCTAAGAGGACCCATGTACCATGCAAATATTATTGATGTGAAAGCAAAAGGAAAGAAGTATATGTTGCTGGATGGTAAAGATAGATATGTAGTAGATACGGACGATAGGGAATACGTTTATGAAGAGGATGCGGTTGTCTGGTTCCCTCGTATGTATGAAGCGGGAAGGTATAATTTAGGGCCTCATGCTTATAGATTTTATGTCAATGATCAAGGAGACGACCTTAATAATCCTTATGACGATCATCCTACCAGGGGAGAAGACATTCTTTTTTTCCTGGATTATCAGTTGTACCATATGTATATACGCTATTTTCTGTGGAATTTTGTCGGACGGCAAAGCGATGAACAACATGCTGCCTGGGAAGATGGACTCTTTTTTAACACTCCCCTGGATAATAAGGCAAATAACCATTATTTCTACCTCCCTTTATTATTAGGCATCTTTGGATTGATATGGCACTACTTTAATGATTCCAAAAATACGCTGATATTTGGTCTTCTTTTCTTTTTCACGGGAGTGGCGATCATCATCTATCTCAATCAGTATCCTGCACAACCCAGAGAAAGAGATTATTCTTTCGCAGGATCTTTCCAAATTTTTACCATTTGGATTGGATTAGGGATGCTCCCATTGTTTGACTGGTTGCGCGCTTATCTCAAGCAGTGGTCCATGCATGTAATTATTGCTATAGGACTATTTGTGCCTTTTTTAATGGCCTTTCAAAATTGGGATGATCATAGTAGAAAAGGAAGATATGTAGATATCGAATTTGCTAAGAACCTCCTGAACAGTTGTGCCCAAAATGGGATCTTATTTACAGGAGGAGATAATGATACTTTTCCATTGTGGTACATTCAGGAAGTAGAAGGCTTTAGAACTGATGTTCGAGTCATCAATCTCGAATTACTGATCTCAGATTGGTACATAGATCAAATGAAGCAGGAGAAGAATGGAGCTCTTCCCGTACCTATATCTATGAACCGCGCAGATTATGCTGGTGAAAGAGATTTGGTCATTAGGGATTATCCGTCCAAAATAATCAAACTTCCTGTAGATAAAGAATATTTGTGGTCATCTCAAGTCATAGATGAAGCAGAATGGGCGATGACAGCTGATTCTATGGAATGGGAGTTTCCCTCACGAGGCTCACAACGCAATCCTTATATCCTTAGAAAGGATTCCGTCATTATTAATATCCTCCATAATGTAGCTAACAATCAATGGAAGCGCCCAGTATATTTTTCCAATACAATGTCTCAGGATAATTTTTTAAACCTTCAGGATTATTTCAGATTGGAAGGAATGGCTTACAGGGTATTGCCGGTTAAGAGAAGTGAAATTTCTGTAAATGATTTGTATTATGGCCGTATTGATCAGGAACGAATGTTCCAACATCTTACAGAAGACTTTTTCTACAGCGAGCTAAATAATCCTAAGGTCTATTTTGATGAGCACATTCGTAATGTCATAGTATCAAATTACAGAAACTCCTTTTTTCGCTTAGCTTCTACCTACGCGGATCAAATTCAAACACTGGCCCAAGACTTAAATAGATCCACAGGTAGTGAAGAGGACAGCTTGGCCGATAATTCATTTTATGAGGAATCCATCCGTAAAAATCAGATCCAGATTAAGAAGCTCATGGATTTTGTCAGGGAAAAAGTACCAGAAGATGTAATCCAGGAACCTTTAGGTCTTTCCATCTCCAAAGCTCAAATGTACCAACAGTCCTTTCTAATGCAGGAAGCGGATTCTGCTTATCATATTACGTTAAACAAAGCGCTAGATCGATTAATCTTTTATCACGAGAATGATATTCCCCTTGATATGAGAGACTTATCATTTCGCTCCAGTTTGCTTACAGTTCAGTACCTGGCACAAACACAGCGAAAGGATAGCGCTATTTCCCTAGCTGAGCAGATTAAAGAGCTGACAGGAAGTGATTTACCGTTGGAACTGTTAAATAAATAATCCTTAAACGACCATCATCATTAAACTACCCTTTCAGCCTGTACCTTCTAAAGGACGCAGCTTAACATACCGAACATATGAAAAACCGATCTGGTAAAAAGAGTGATCGAATTATTTATGGAGCTTATCCCATCTTGGAGGCGCTGGAGTCAAATCAATCTATTGAAAAGATATTTATTCAAAAAGAAAGAGAAGCCCATGCAAGGATTAAGGATATAAAGACTATAGCACAGGAAAAACACATTCCAGTCCAATGGGTACCCGAAGTCAAACTTGAGCGATTAACTGGTGCTGTTTCTCATCAGGGAGTAGTAGCTATGATAGCTCCCATTAAATATGTTGAATTGGAACCTATACTCGAAAATCTAACAGAAAAGAAAAAGGATGCGTTAATTGTCATGCTGGATGGAATAACCGATGTTCGAAATTTTGGCGCCATCGCTCGAACAGCAGAATTTTTGGGAATAGATGCACTGGTCGTTCCTCTCCAAGGTTCGGCCCCTGCTAATGGAGATGCTGTAAAAACTTCTGCCGGGGCATTACATCATATTCCCGTTTGCAGGATTCCACATCTGGTAGATGCCATATTACTTATGCAAGCTTATGGTATTAAAATCATTTCTTGCACAGAAAAAAGTAATAATTCTATTTATGAAGCAGATTTAAGTGGTTCTATCTGTCTAGTTATGGGATCAGAAGAAAAAGGGATCTCTAATAGTATTCGCAAAAGATCTGATGATGCAGTAGGCATCCCTGCTACAGGAAATGTAGCTTCCCTTAATGTGTCTGTGGCTACCGGAATTTGTCTTTCCGAGGTGGTTAGAAGACGTTTATGATAAGACTACAACAAACATGTGCTTCTCATGCAATCACTACAATAAATCCTGTAAGTTCGTTTTTTTATCCCATTATCATTTTAAGTACGTGAGTGTTCCAAGGCTAATTCTTTATATCTTTCAGCTACTACGGAAATATGGGTTAACTCTTCAGGTCTTATCTCTCTTAATTGCTTCGCTGGTACACCGGCATAAACATATCCTGATATAAGTTTTTTATTTTCAGGGACCAATGCGCCAGCAGCTATAATAGTTTGGGAAGGGATCACAACTTCGTCTAAAATGATCGCTCCCATACCTATCAACACTTCATTTTCTATTTGGCAACCGTGTAATATAGCATGATGCCCCACGACTACCCTTTCCCCTATGATCGTCTTAGATCTGTTTTTTGTGCAATGAACCATCGCTCCATCCTGTATATTGGATCCCTCTCCTATGCTAATGGCTCCAACGTCCCCTCTTAACACAGCATTATACCAAATACTGCACTCTGCCGCTATAACAACTTCGCCTATAATAGTAGCATTTTCAGCAATCCAAGCTGAAGAATGAATCTCTGGTGTAAAGTGTTGAAAGCTTTTGATCATATTATTTTTCAGGTATATAATTCGAATATTTTAAGGTGGATATCTCCAACATTTATTCCCTCCCCACGGTTTGATATATATCAATAAATTTATGTTATTACTATCAAACAAATAGTTTTATTGAAAAATATATGCTTACAGATTGGATTAACTATCAAAAAGTTCTCTTACCCGATGTTCCTAACTTGAGCGATATAGAAGTGTATGAATCTAATGAGGGGTATGAAGGTCTTAGAAAGGTGCTGTTAAATGACAAATGGGATCGCAAAGATGTTATTAATGAAGTAAAAAAAGCCAATATAAGAGGTCGTGGAGGAGCTGGATTTAATGCAGGCTTAAAGTGGTCTTTTATGCCACCTAAACAGGAAGGATTGCCAAGATATCTGGCCTGTAACGGAGATGAATCCGAGCCAGGGACATGTAAAGACCGTAGAATTTTGGAATATAATCCACATTTATTTATAGAAGGAGCACTGATTGCCTGCTATGCTATGGAAATGGATGCAGCATATATATATGTTAGAGGTGAATATGCTGACTGGATAGATATGTTACAAAAGGCTGTTGATCAAGCGTATGCTAAAGGTTTTGCAGGGAAAAACATTATGGGTTCAGATATTAGTATTGATGTCTTTGTTCATAAAGGAGCAGGGGCCTATATATGTGGAGAAGAAACTTCCCTGATGGAATCTTTAGAAGGGAAACGCCCATATCCTCGTTCCAAGCCCCCTTTTCCTGCTCAAAAAGGACTATGGGGAAAGCCAACAACCATTAATAATGTAGAAACGCTGTCTCATGTCCCGAATGTTATTAGAAAAGGAGCTGATTGGTTTTTATCTATTGGTACTCCTACTCATCCTGGTCCTATGATTTATGGTATTTCTGGACATGTAAACAGACCTGGTGTTTACGAATATCCTACAGGAATGCTCATCACAGATCTGATTTATAAAGTAGCGGGAGGAATCAAGGGAGGTAAAAAGCTAAAAGCAGTAGTTCCAGGAGGTTCATCCGTTCCTATCTTAACAGCAGAAATGATAGAGGGAATTACGATGGATGCCGATTCTCTACGTTCAGTAGGAAGTTTATTAGGGACCGGAGGAATGTGTGTCCTTGATGAGGATACGGATATCGTGAAGTTCCTTGTACGGATTTCAAAATTTTACGATCACGAGTCTTGCGGTCAGTGTACGCCATGTAGAGAAGGAACTGGTTGGTTTGTTAAAGTCTTAAAACGCATCGATTCTGGAGAGGGGGAGATGAGAGATCTTGATACCTTGATAGAATTATGTAGCACGATGGAGGGTAGAACGGTATGTGCGCTGGCAGATGCGGCAGCATGGCCTGTAAGAAATACTATCACGAGATTCAGAGAAGATTTTGAAGCAAAGATTAAAAAGAAAACACTCCATCCTGTAGGATAAAACAAACTTACAGGATCTTATTAAGAATAGCTCATTAAATAATTCCCTTATTCGATCTAGGATCAAATAAGGGATTGTGTTTTTTAAGATGATAATGAAGCAGACTAAATATCCTCGTCTTCTGCTTCTATTACCTGTCGTCCTCTATAATAACCACTTTCAAGGCAAACTCTATGATAAAGAGTTGGTTCTCCGCTGACAGGATCAGTATAATATGTCTTAGACTTCAGTTTCAAGTGAGTGCGCCGCTTATCCCTGCGCGTCTTAGATATCTTTCGTTTCGGATGTGCCATTTCTATCTATCTAAAATGAATTTATGAATATTGACTTAATTACTATTCTTATTTTTTAATTCCTTCAATTTCTCCCAACGAGGATCAATTGATTCTTCAGGTACTATATCTAGCGGCTCTCCATGCTCATCTAGTCCTAAAATAGCTAACACTTCAGGAGAACATAAATGAATATTTTTATCTGGAACTTTTCGAATGGGAATTGCTAAGGTCAAAAAATCGTATAATTCTTGTGCTATAACCAAATGGGATTCTTGGCTGCTTACATACATTACTTCATATCCTTCAAAATCCATATCTCTATCAAAAGCGTAGATTATTCGCTCCTTAAGATTAATGGGATGGAGATAAGGTTCACCACATCTATCACAGGGAAGCATAACATGTCCTTTAAAATAAAAAGTAACATCCAAATGTGTTTCGTACTTAATGATATCTAAATCAATTTGAACATCTGCATTCTCTATGATTGCTCCCTCATACTGTTCAAAGAAAGCCCTATCTAGTGAAAAATGATCAGTATGCTTTCCAGATTTTAATCGAGCAACATTTATTGAGTACCGTCTTTCAAAGGACTTATCCATCTGCGTATCATTTTCCTTTCGGCTTGCAAAAATAGACAAACCAAGTGTGAATTCCTAGTAGCTTGTTCGACAATTGACACACTAGGTGTACATACAGTAAAAAATGGAGCCGCTTCAAGGAAGCGGCTTTTTTAAAATTGCAAGAAGTTTATTGGAAGGTTTATAATAGGCAATTCTATGATTAAATTGACAGACATCCAAATCATTTACCGCTTGACTTTATCATAAAAATATTCTTAATTTATACTTATTAGGTATAGTATATATCTAATTATTTTCGATTGATATAACTATAAATAGTTGGTATCGTGATCATACGCGATAGTGTCTTAGTACTCAATCAGAACTATCAAGCTATAGGGATTTGCTCTGTGGAGAGGGCTTTTGTCCTTATCATTATGAAAAAGGCAGAAATGCTTACAGATGTTCCCTCAAGGCGTCTTAGAACCATCAATACAGATTTTCGCTTCCCTTCTATCATCAGGCTTTATCGATATATTTCAATTCCCTACAAAAGAGTTAATCTTTCAAGGCATAATATTTTTAAAAGGGATCAATTGAGATGTGTGTACTGCGGAAGTACAGAGACCCTTACTATAGATCATGTTGTCCCAAAATCTATGGGAGGCAGAGATTCCTGGGATAATTTGGTAACCGCGTGTCAGCGGTGTAATGCCAAGAAAGGAAATCTATCTTTAGAAGAAGCTGGGATGAAATTGAGCCACAAGCCATTTCGTCCCAGTTTTGTTATGTTCCTTAGTAACTTTTCCAGTAATATCAGGGAGGATTGGAAGCCCTATTTGTATATGAGCTAATTATTGCGCTGACATAACTTTCGCTTTTAGCTTGAATATCTTTTTTGCGTCATGGCTTAAGATATTTATATACGCAGCTAACGTATCACTTCTATTCCCATATAAGCCTGAAGCACTTTGGGAACCAGTATAACCCCATCAGCCTGCTGATAATTCTCGATTAGTGCCGCCAAAATCCTGGGCAATGCTAATGCACTCCCATTAAGGGTATGCGCCAATTGATTCTTTTTGTACGAATCTTTAAACCTCAACTTCATTCGATTAGCCTGATAAGTAGTCAAATTGCTTATAGAGCTTACTTCCAACCAGCGATCCTGTCCAGCACTAAACACTTCCAAGTCGTAAGTTTTGGCAGAAGTAAAGGTCATATCTCCTGTACATAAGAGTAATTTTCTATAAGGTAGCTCCAATAACTCTAACAACCGGATGGCATGGTCGGTCATTTCCTCAAGAGCCTGGTATGACTTATTGGGATGAGTAATTTGAACCAATTCTACTTTGTCAAACTGGTGGAGTCGATTTAATCCTTTAACATCTTTCCCATATGATCCGGCTTCCCTCCTAAAACAGGGGTATAACCACATCTCTTTACAGGTAAATCAGCTTCTATTAACATTGTATCCCTAAACATATTTGTAATGGGTACTTCAGCCGTCGGGATCAAATACAATTGATCTTCAGATACATGGTACATTTGTCCTTCTTTATCCGGAAGTTGACCAGTTGAATATGCAGAAGTCTCATTTACTAACAAGGGAGGTTGCACTTCTATATATCCAGCTTCGATAGCCTGATCCAGGAAGAAGCTAATTAAGGCACGTTGGAACTTTGCTCCTCTTCCTATGTATACTGGAAATCCGGATCCTGTAAGTTTACTACCCGTCGCCCAATCAATCATCTGATGTTGTAAGGCTAATTCCCAATGTGGTTGAGCTGTAAACTCAAAATCTACTTTTACATCATTTTGATATACCACTTGGTTATCCTCAGCACTCTTTCCTACGGGTACAGAATCATGAGGAATATTTGGAAGTTGTAAAAGAAGCTCCTGTAATTCTGCCTCTGTTTCATGTAATTGCTTTTCGAATGTTTTGATGGTGGTCTTCAAGCTAGCCGTTTGGGCTTTTGCTTCTTCAGCCTCTGCCTTACTTCCAGACTTCATTAATTTTCCTATGGATTTGGCAATCACATTCATTTCTCTTTTTCCTTCTTCCGCTTCCTGAATAATTTTCCTTCTGGCTTCGTCCAGCGATAAAATACGATTGACAATTACATCTGCATCCGTTACTTGTTTTCTTCTTAACTTTTCTATGCTCTCAGCAGGTTGTGTTCTTATGATGGATATTTCAAGCATGACCTAATTTTTCACCGAAGAAACAAAATCCTCAGATCTTTCGTAAATGATTCCAAATAAAGTTAAAAGCTAGACATTTTTTTCTTGGAAATACAAGTTTTGTTTGTTTCTTTTGTATTGAATCAATCCTACGCTTACTTACCTGCGTACGCGTATCCAACATATAACTATTAGGCTGTTTTATTTCTAATCTATTGATAGACATTGTCAATCTTCTATTTCCATACCTCATTAATGTGTTAAAATTCACCATATTACTCCATGTACGATATTATCGAACTTAACAACAAGGATGTCCCAGAATTGAGGGAGATTGCGAAAAATTTGGGGATCAGTGATGTAGACAAACTTGCTAAACAAGATCTCATTTTCAAAATTTTAGATAAGCAGGCAGTTATGTCAGAAAAAGAAGTAGCTGCTGTTAGAAATCATGATAATCGCAAAGAAATTGTTGCTCCTATCCCTGAGAAAGAACTTACGCCATTGATAGGGGCTATGGATGATGATGACGATGATACCAATATCACATCGTCACGCATTGATGTTACTCCTACTGAAGAAAGCACCGATATACCTGAACCAGAAATCGTAACATCATCTCCGACACCTCCTCCTGCTCAAGAGACTAATCATCAAAAAGAGGAGGAGCCAATTCCTGTGGCTAGAAAAAGCAGAGAAACTGAACCCAAATCCAGAGACTCCGAAAATAAGAACAGAGAACCGGATAATAAAAGCAGAGAACAAGAAAGTAAGAATAGAGACTCGGATAATAAGAGAGACTCAGACAATAAAGGCAAGAGGGTTAGACGCAAAAGACAGAAAGGGGATGATTCACATGAATCAAGAGATAATCGCAGAGAGAGAGATAGTAGCAAAGACACTCAAAAAAGAAGAGAAAAAGTTGAAGAGCCCCATGAGGGACAACACTCCAATGGCCAATCTTCAGATTTTGATGGAGTCATTTGTAACCAGGGGGTACTAGAAGTTATCCCTGAGGGATATGGATTCCTACGCTCCTCAGAATATAATTATCTTCCCTCACCAGACGATATATATGTATCTCCTTCTCAAATCAAATTATTTGGATTAAAAACAGGAGATACTGTTTTTGGTCAAATAAGACCTCCTAAGGAAGGGGAAAGATATTTTGCCCTTCTTAAAGTCGAAAATATTAACGGAAGAGAGCCAGAACAGGTAAGGGATAGGATTTATTTCGATCACTTGACTCCATTATTCCCAAATGAGCGTTTTGTCCTAGCTAATGAAGCCAAAGGGAAGGATCTTTCTCTAAGAATCATTGATTTGTTTGCACCTATAGGAAAAGGGCAAAGGGGATTAATCGTAGCTCAACCTAAAACTGGAAAGACGATCCTTTTACAAAAAATTGCCAATGCTGTTGCAGCTCAACATCCGGAAGTATTTTTAATTATACTCCTTATTGATGAACGTCCTGAGGAGGTAACGGATATGGCTCGAAATGTAAATGCGGAGGTAATTGCTTCTACCTTTGACGAGCCAGCAGAGAGGCACGTACAAGTAGCAAAAATTGTTCTTGAGAAAGCTAAAAGAATGGTAGAGTGTGGTCATGATGTCATGATTCTTCTTGATTCCATTACTCGTTTGGCGAGGGCTCACAACACTTGTATGCCAGCATCTGGTAAGATCTTGTCTGGTGGTGTAGACGCAAATGCATTGCATAAACCCAAGAGATTCTTCGGTGCAGCAAGAAATATTGAGCACGGTGGTTCATTAACCATTTTGGCTACCGCCCTGATAGAAACCGGAAGTAAAATGGACGAGGTTATTTTCGAGGAATTTAAGGGTACTGGTAATATGGAACTTCAATTAGATCGCCGTTTGGCTAACCGCCGAGTATATCCTGCTATTGATGTTACAGCTTCAGGTACACGCCGGGAAGATCTTCTATTAGATCCAAATGATATCAACCGAATTTGGGTACTCCGCAAGTTTATGGCGGATATGAATCCAATTGAGGGTATGGAATTCTTGAGGCAGAGAATGTTCAATACATCAGATAATGAAGAGTTCCTTTTATCTATGAATGGTTAATAGCATCTAGATACAAATAAATATTGAGCAGTCCATTCGTATTGGTAATTAGCTTTAAGGCTTCAGAAACTGTTGAAAGATGAGTTTGAATCTTCTCATTTTCATCTTTAGCTCCGGTATCTCGCTTATTATAGGATAAAATTTCTTCTAATGGCATTCTAACTTCCGTGTAAAAAAAATAGATAGCCTCATCACTTGTCCCAGTAGTGGGATAATAAGGTTCATAATTTAAAGGGATTACTTCCTCAGGACTTAAGTTTATAGCAGCTTCTTCAGAAGCTTCCCTTACAGCTACATCCAGAGGTGTTTCCTCACCGTCAACCATTCCTGCAACATGTTCATAAATGAATTCGCCAGAGCATATTCTTCTCTGTTTTACTAGTAAAAGATATTTTTCTTCAGTTTTTTCATCAATCAATGCTATTAGAATCGACACCACTTCCCCTTTAAGAAAACATACAGGGGGAATGGGGTCTCCTTCAGGAGTAATAGCATCCAACAGAACCAGAGAAAACAGGAGTTCACCATTATGTTTATGTCTGGAATAGACTTCCTCAATATTTCTTATATCTAATCCACTTTCTTGAATTTTTAAGAACCATTTAAGGAATTTTGGAGCTGATTTTAGCGTTTCTTTCATGCAGATAGTTTAATTTCATTTTAAAATAAAGAAAGAAGATGAGAAAGTACCTGAATTGGATCATAATAGGTGTTATAGTAATCGCAGGTTTATTCATTTATCCATATTATACAAGCGTATTTGCTCCTAATGTTACGATTACTAATGGTAAGGAAGCTGATTTCTTTATTCCTACTGGTTCAGATTATGTAGCAGTGGGAGAGAAACTTCTTCAAGAAAAACTTCTTCAAAATCCTAAAGCTTTTCATTGGGTAGCACAAAGAATGAATTATCCTAATCACGTATACCCAGGTAGATATGTATTACAAGACGGCATGAGTACCCGAGAATTGGTACAACTATTACGATCAGGAAAACAAACACCTATTGATTTTACCTTCATCAAATTCAGGACAAAAGAAGATTTTGCTAAATACGCTGCTTCTCAATTGGAATTTCCTACTAAACATTTGCTAGATGTAATGAATGATGAAGAATTTCTGGGAGAAATGGGACTTACTCCTCAAACCGTAATTGGTGTACTGATCCCTAATACATATAATCTATATTGGAACACTTCTCCTACTAGTTTTATCAAGAGAATGTACGAGGAGTACAGAAATTTTTGGAATCAGGAAAATAGAAATGAAAGGAGAAAAAAGTGGAATCTTACAAGAATGGAGGTAATGACATTAGCATCTATCGTAGAAGAAGAAACCTCCAGAGCAGATGAAAAATCCCGTATTGCAGGTGTGTATCTCAATAGACTCCGAAAGAAAATGTTATTACAAGCAGATCCGACAGTAAAGTTCGCATTGGGTGATTTTGCGATAAAACGAGTACTAAACATCCACCTGGAAGTAGAATCTCCTTATAATACATATAAAACTACAGGATTACCACCAGGACCTATTTGCACACCATCAATCCCTTCTATAGATGCAGTATTAAATGGAGAAAGACACGATTACTATTATTTTGTCGCAAAAACTGATGGGAGTGGAGGACATCACTTTTCAGCTACTCTCTCAGAACATAATAATTATGCGAAACAATACCACAATCTTTTAAACCAACAAAATATTAAATAAGAAGAAATGCACTTTCCTTACCTTTTTCAACAAGCATTTCTTAGGCTTTTACTCACTTATACTTACGTTTCATACACAAAATCCAAAGTTAAACTCATAAATAATAAGTTATAAATATATTTATTATTTATAATAGTGCAATTATATAAATAAAAAAATTCCCATAAAATACTCATATACAAACACTTAAATGGATTCATATATTCACCATTTACTTTACCAATCAAGATCTTACGCTTGAACTAAGCTAATATTCCAATAATTCAATAGAAAAGGCCGTTAAGGAATTGCTTGTTACCATTCACGCAAACTTTGCCTTTAATCAAATACTTTATAACTATACTTGTAATGTGAAAGGGCGATAATCCTGGATTACAAGAGCAAGGGCTAGGGTCGATTCATCCGCGATTACGGGTTTGAGTCCCCTAGTTTTTTTATTTACCAAGTCCAAAGATTTTAAGTTCAATTTTGTCCCCCACTTCAAATATTTTCCTTAAGTCTATGCCTGGGGAAATCTTTATTACCTGAATGCAGCTTTAGCATGGGATCTCCCTTTCTCCTCCTAGATCTTTTTAGGTGAGTTCTATAGATGGTTATTTTTCTAAAAGGAAGGAAACAATACCTGTAACACGGATGTTTTAGTAAAAAAATTATATGGAGAGTTTTCAATCAATCTTGATTATTATAGGCCTTTTATTGCTAGTGATTATTGCCCTGCTATTAACCGTGTTTTTTGTCATCAACAGCCGTACTGAAGAAGTTCCTATTGATCACGCAAGTCATTCTTCTTCCCTAAAGAAATCTTCTTGATCCAATAACCATAATGTAACCAATAACATTTACTTGAAGAAGATCAACCGCCCTTCATCTTTTACCCTAATGTGTAAGCATACAGCTATCTGGGGTCTCCCGGACCGACCCCCTCGCCATTCCTTCCTAAAGCGGTTTCCAATTGGTGAGTAACAATTCATCCAGATGAGTGATGGGCTGATCGGGCAATCGTTGCAATACATCCTTTGGAAAGCTAAAGGAAAGAGTTTCCATTCATTTCGATGATTTTCGTGGCCAATATCTACCACTTGTGCCGAAATGAACTATTCCATATCTCTTGCACTACCACCTTTCGAGGAATGAAAAAATTCGCATAAACTGAAAAAGTCACTTCCCTCACCCACGATACCTTCCTCTATTTCTGTACTAATAATAAAGCACATTAAAAAGCCAAAGCATTAAACCGGATTAAGCATAAGGAAAATATTTACAAAAATGCATACAAGTCTTTCTTTCTTTTATGCGTTCGCTATTGCGGTAGTCAGGAAACTGCCAAAGAGGTGTTCAATGACGCTATGTTGAAAAATTTCAAATATGAACAATTGAATGAAGTCAATGACAAAGGGAGATACGCTCTAATTAAAAAAATCATAGTGAACCAATGCAAGGATTTGTGCATGTCAGTCGCCTGGCGATACATATAATATTGTCCGGCACTACTAAAGGGTAGCATCTACCGGTAATAATTGCTGAAGTAGTCCAGGACCAACTGCTTGGTCAAAACGCACTATCGTGCCATCTTTATAGGTAATCTCGGCGTAGTAGCCACTCTCTTTGGACTCATCTCCTTTAACTTCAACCGGAACCAAACTATTCGCCGTATCCTCTTCTGAGTTATCCGCCACTTCCTTTTCATACTTATTGCGCCAATAGCTGAAGGTGTGGGGCTTGATCTGATAATCCTCACAGATCGAACGCTGAGTGCGATCAGAACTCAACCATAATTCGATCAGGGGATACATCATTGCTACGCTTAAACGCTCGCCTAAAAATACCTTAGTTTTTCTCATCTTTCTTGGCTTTGATCCATTACCAAAGCTAAGCAGGGCATCGTTCTTAACAAATACCCCGTTTACAGCATGCTTACCCTAATGTATCTTAGGATTATGCACTATTGATTGAGGTAGTCTCTAATGTCGTTGATTGTATATGTTCGATATGGTTATCGCAATTCTGAATAGGGAGGTTTTTGAAATTAAAATGTCCAAAAATTTTAAGCTGATCATTAGATAAATTTACATAGAAAAAAGTAGGATGGCGATTTATGCACCATCCTAATCAGACTTATTATTTATTTCTATTGAAATTTTACTCGAGGAGTTCATATCCTCCAAAAGGTCTTCCTTCTCTTTGAGTGAGATAGAAACTATAGATTCGATCTCTGCTGATAGTTACATTTGTCAGAGTATCCAGCACCCTTCCAGAGAAATCATCTACAAATTCGATCGTTTTATTTGTTCCTACCGGAGCAAACTGAAAAGTAGAGTAATTTAAGAAATTCAAATTACTGATAGAAAAAGTACGCTCAGCATCCCTTAGTGTCACAGACAATAAGGTATTATTCACATTCATAAATCGTACATTTGCTGTATTAAGTGGTGGGTCATCATAGTCATCTATCGTTTTAACCATAAGTGGTTTGCCTACACTATCCACTAACACCAGCGTTATTTTACGGTCTCTGTTTAGTCTTAACACTGTAAAATCTACCAAAGAATCGCGGGTGGTATGATCTACCACGGTCATAAATAATCCTCCTTTTTTAAAGATAGTAGTATCTTCATTTGGAGAGGATAATATGGAAACATATCCATTCTTAGGCCAACCTTCACCAAAAGAAACATCTTCTGCGATCACCTTGATCTCATCAAAATTTTTCATGACTAGATCTACACTACCGACTCCAGGGAAGGTGTTGAGAAAATGTACAGATGTTCGCCACTGCTGCTCCACTTCTCCAAAAGGATCTTCCTCTGTACATGAAACCAAAAGTAGTGTTATGATGAAAGTACAGTATAAAATAAATAATCTCATATGTACATGAAATAAATCGTTTTCTACACGTTATGTCTACAACGAAGAAAATTCAAATTTCATGCCTTAGTACATTATATTTCCATTCTTTTATCGAAATATATTACTAGTAGGAAATATCGAAGAAATATTTCTATAGAGAAGGCTCCGCTTTAGTACTATCCTGGATAACTTCAAATATTTTATCCGCAGAAATTCCTAAATGTTTAATTTCAAATCTTGCAGCCTCAGCTAACTCATGATCCGGATACTCATCTAGGAATTGTTGATAGGTAGATTCGGCTTTTGGAAGATCCCCTAATGTATTGTGGTATATATATCCCATCCGAAATAAAGCAGTGCCCGCCTGGTCATTTCCTTGCTTCACAATTGTAGAAAGAATTTCAAGGGCTTTAGAAGGATTATTCAGATGACTCGCATGTAAGTCAGCACTTTTAAACCTGTATTCAGTCGCCTTCTCATTTTCCGGCTGAGCTTTTGCAAAGGATTCGTAAGCCTTGGTTAGTGCTAAGACGGTCTCAGTGAATTCGTCTGATTGAAAATTGACATTTTCAGCCAATAATGCCTCTTGATATGCCTTTTCTAACTTTGAAATATCTTTTTCTGAAGAAACGCTTTGTTGGCATCCTGTAGTACCTATCAAAACACTTACGAATAAGAGCAGGAATATTTTTCGACCAAAGAAGTAATTATACATATACCTACATATATTAATTAGAAATTGCCCATAGAACAATATTGGTCCCCATTTGTAACGCTTGTTCCCTGATTTCCCTTGGATCATTGTGCACATCCTCATCTTCCCAACCATCTCCCAAATCACTTTCATAAGTGTAAAAGCATACTAATCTACCTTCATATATCAGCCCAAATCCCTGAGGAGGTTTATTATCGTGCTCGTGTATCTTAGGTAATCCTTTAGAAAACTCAAAATGTTGCTTATAAATTTCATGAGAATGGGAAACCTCTACAAATTCCAGCTCGGGAAATACTTTCTTCATTTCCCTTCGAATATATTTATCCAACCCATAATTGTCATCAATATGTAAGAAACCACCCGAAATTAGATAGTTGCGAAGATTAGTAGCTTCAGAATTAGATAGACTCACATTGCCGTGCCCCGTTAGATAAACGTATGGATATTGATAAATCTCTGATCCTCCAGCTTCTACCGCTTCTTCCAAAGGAGAAATCCGGGCCGTCGTATGATCATTTATATATGCAATGAGGTTAGGTAGCGCAGATGGATTCGCATACCAGTCTCCACCTCCTTCGTATTTCAATTTCCCGATTTTAAAATGATATTTTCCTATCTCCTGACCGCTAAGTTCCCTGGGCAGGTTAATTATGATTATTAGAAGAGCTACAATATATTTAACCATGAAATATCTCAGTTAATCCCCTATTCTGACTACAATATTACCAATTACGATCACAAATAACAGAAGTTTATCTGTCTTCTCTATTTCTTTTACGTAATTTCGCACATCACAATATTATTAGCTATGGTTATTCACCCTTCAACGCTTGCCTTTTTGTCAGATTTAAAACATCACAATGCAAAAGTATGGTTTGATGAAAATCGCTCCCGATATCAGGAAGCCAGAAAGAATATCATTCAATTTGTAGATCATGTGTTGCAGGATATCGTTCAATATGACGCTGACATCCAAGAATTAGAAGCGAAGAAATGCCTATTCCGTATCAACAGAGATATTCGCTTTTCCCAGAATAAAGATCCTTATAAAACTAACCTTGGTGCATTTATTAGCAAAGGCGGCCGAAGTTCCGATTATGCTGGATATTATATTCACATAGAACCTGGCGCAAGTATGATTGCAGGTGGAACTTACATGCCATCCAGTCCTATGCTAAAAAAAATAAGACATCACATAGATTTTCAAGGTGCTGAATTAAGAAAGGTCTTATCAGAACAAAAGTTAATAGACTTTTATGGAGAGATGAAAGGAGACCAACTAAAAACTGCTCCTAAAGGATTTCCCAAAGATCATCCCGACATCGATTTATTAAGGTTTAAAAGTTTTATTCTGACAAGACATTTATCCGACGAAGAAGTATTAGCAGAAGATTTTATAGATAGTCTTACCTCAGGTTTTAGAAGAATTCATCCTTTCAATCGATTTCTCAACGAAGCTATGGATGCTTAACGTTTTATTGATAGGCCCACGTATATAGTAATCATCGTAGCAACTATAATCATGACTAGTATGATTATATCTTCATTTATTCCTGGTTGGATGATAGATGATAGCGCTTTCCAGATTCCCCGCATTCCCAGTATTAAGCTAAGCCAAACGACAAACAACATCCCTCCATTCTTCCATTTCCCATTTCTATAAGATTCCGGGATAATTTCTGGCTCATTAATGACAATCAGTAAAACGATGATGATCACAGGCAATAAGCAGCCATTTAGTGCCTGAGCCAAAATGATCACTGGAATAGGCTTTAATCCAGTTAAGGCCAATCCTACTCCTATGAACAAAATACTGATCCAAATCCAGTCCATCCTCCGAGCATTAGGAGCAGTATCTTTTTTTCCATCCACATTAAACATGGTTTTCGCTGTAATCGTGGCAGCTAAAGGGGCTGTGAGCGCAGAAGTAAAGCCAGCTGCCCACAATCCAATACCCAACATCAAACGACCATTCTTTCCCATATATTTCTCAAGTACCTCTGCTAAAGCGTTAAAACTCATCTGACCACTTACTGCACTTCCAACTATCATGATGGCTAATGTGAGTATTCCTCCCAACAATACAGCCCAGTATATCCCTATCTGATTTATCCTTAAATTTTGGTGATTTTTCAATCCAGAAGCGAGAAAGATATTATAAGGAACGATAGTGGTGCCAATTAATCCAAGGATAATAGATTCAGAACCGGGGGGGATGAAGAAGAATTGAGAATCAACATTTCTACTGCTTAATATTCCTCCTTTCCATTGAGCAAAGATGATGACTATGGCCATACTAATAAATATAAGAGCCATCACTGCTACTACCAGTCCCAGCAGCCTGGCAATATACCCATCCGAACCATACCAAAGAACGATAGCGGCCACCAGGCCCATTGGTACAATTAAATATCTTTCCCACCCTGGAAATAATAATTTTATCCCTTCTACTGCTCCTAAAATATTCCCTGCCTGATAAGCTATGCCTCCTACGTATATTGCTCCTGCTAAGAAAAATTTAATCCACCAGGCTTTATTTTCTCCTCCTAACAAACGGGAAATAGCCTCTCCCAAACTACGTCCGCTAGCTATAGGAATTCTCATGGCAGCCTCCTGAACTAACATACAAGCAACCACTGAAAATACTAAAGCCCAGACAAGGCTCCATCCATACTTTGCCCCTGCTGTAGCAGCTGTAGTAACTGTTCCTGGGCCAATAAAAGCTGCCGAAATAATGGACCAGAATAATATGCTCTTAAATTGTTCAGCCCAGTTTCCAGGTGATCTATATATTTCCGATTTGGTTCCCATGCTTATCTTCCTTGTTCATTGACCAACCCATATCCTCCTCCTCCTGGCGTCAACATTACCAAACGATCTCCTGAATTCACTTCACAACTATCTATTCCCTTAAGTAATTGTTTAGTTCCATCAGCCTTAATCAGGAATTGCTCTCCTACTTTACCTGCTTCTCCCCCTTTCATTCCATAAGGTGCCTGAATTCGATGCTGGGAAATCAAGCTCAATGCCAGCGGAGCTAAAAATAATATTTCCCTATGCATCCCGTTTCCACCTACCCATTTCCCATTTCCCCCCGATCCGTGTCTGATGCCAATGTTCATAATTCTCACAGGATATCTTAGTTCCTGAATTTCGGGATCTGTCATTCTAGTATTTGTCATGTGGTGATGAATAGCATCAGCACCATGAAATCCATTCCCAGCTCCTGTTCCTCCTCCTATCGTTTCATAGTAACCGAATTCGTTATTCCCAAACAATACATTATTCATCGTCCCCTGGCTACAAGCATTTAACTTAAGTGCCTTTAACAATGTATCTGTAGTTCGTTGACTTATTTCAGTATTTCCTCCTACTACTGCTGGTCCATATCCACTTACTCCATCAAATCTGGGTGATAACATTCCTTGAGGTAGCCGAATATGGACATCTTGAAGTATTCCTTCATTTAAGGGGATATCTTCATCAATTAATAGTCTTAGCACATACATAACGACACTATGAATAATGGCAGGCGTAGCATTTAGATTTCCCGGATGAACCGGTGCTGAACCCGAGAAATCCACATCTATGGTCTTCTGTTGAAATTTAATAGAAACATTTATTGGGCTTCCGTCATCCAGGTATTCTGTAGCGCTATAAGTTGTGCCAATGAATGATGTCATTGCTCGTTGGGTTTGGAGGTGAGCATATCTTCCTAGCTTTGACATAAACTGCTTAACGACCGCAGTTCCATAATTTCTGGATAACTGCTGTAGGGCCAGTGCTCCTGAGGTAAGAGAAGCAAGACCAGCATTCAAGTCAGCTATATTTTCATTGATAGCCCTGGAAGGATAAGGGGATGTTGAAAATAATGCTTTGATCCTATTCCAGTCAACGTTCCCCTTTCTCATTAAATATTGTGGTACGATTACTACTCCCTCTTCCTCTAGGGAAGTAGCATCGGGAGGCATAGATCCTGGAAAGGTTCCTCCGATTTCTGCATGGTGTGCCCTATTAGCGACAAATCCCAGTAAGTCTCCTTCATCTGCATATACTGGGTGAATTAGGGTTACATCAGGTAGATGAGATCCACCATAAGCTGGATGATTTGTAATGATGACTGAATCTTTTTCAGGCGCTATCTTTCGAATCGCACTTCGCACACACATTCCCATACTGCCCAAATGAACAGGAATATGTGGTGCATTTACGACCAATTTCCCTTCGGCGTCCAGCAAAGCGCAGGAAAAGTCCATGCGCTCCTTTACATTCACAGAAAAGGCTGTCCGTTCCAGTTGAGCTCCCATTTCCTCTACCACCTGAAGAAATCGATTTGTAAATAGCTCTAATTGAGCTATATCTATCAAATTCGAATCATAAGCCTCAGGTGATAATTCAGAATGTTTAGTGGGCCTTTCTAACTCTTGTTTATACGTAAGTAGGAGATGCCCGCTTGAATGGAGGTCATATGTCCATCCCTCCTCTACAAAAATCGTGTGATGCCTGGCGCTTATCTTTTGTGGACCGGACCTTTGGACTCGCTGTATTGTGTCAGTTCTGTAAAAAAGGCTTACTTTCTCTTTTATGTCGGTGTTTTTATATACCTCATAGGACTGGGTAGCGGTTACAAATACTTTTAAAGACTCAACTTCTATTGTTCTATCTTCTATCCAATGGCCAAAGAGCATCAAATAATTTGACTTAAACACCTCTTTGGCATCTCCTTCAAAAGGAAAAGGTAGTTCAAGGCTGTAATCCTGTCCTAACAAACGCATATAAATCCGGCCTTCTGAAAGAAAAGGGCCTTGTAGTCCTTCTTGTTTTAGTATTTGTTCTCCTTCGTCTATCAGTTCTTCAAAAATATCCATCCAGTTTTTAGATACTTCTTCCAAAGGACGAAGAATTTGCCGCATGACGAACCTTTCCATGCTGGCCTGCCCTATCCCCCTTGCACTTAAAATGCCTGCTTCTGCGGGAATCAGTACTTGTTTCATTCCCAAAGCTTCGGCAACTGCGCAAGCGTGTTGTCCCCCAGCTCCTCCAAAAGCAACCAAGACATATTCCTTCGGATCAAATCCTTTTCGCGTAGAAATTCGTTGGATAGCTCCTGCCATTTTTTCATGTGCTATCTGGAGAAATCCTTTTAACAAATCCGCTTTGTCTTTTCCACTTTGTAGTTGAATTTTCTGTATAGCAGCCTCCGATGCTTCTTTGTGAATAGGTATATCCAAATCTTCCGCTGCTATTCTCCCTAAAAGAAGGTTGACATCTGTTAAAGTTAAAGGCCCTCCAGCTCCATAACAAGCTGGCCCCGGATAGGCTCCTGCACTCTCAGGCCCCACGAATAATTTATGACCATCAAAGCCACAAATTGATCCCCCTCCTGCAGCCACAGTTTCTATCGCCATTCCGGGACTGGACAAACTGACCTCTCCTACTTCTATCTGATATTGATAATCATAGCGATCCTGATAACGAGCCACATCTGTACTGGTCCCTCCCATATCCAACGTAATTAGCCGATCAATCTCACATTCCTCGGCTGCGGTAACAGCGCCTACCAGTCCTCCTGCTGGTCCACTTAGCAAGCTATCCTTGGGGTGAAAAAAGCGATCTCTTGCCAAACTGCCCGTGCTGGTCATAATATAAAGCTTTCCATGTCCTAGTTTCTTCGTAATAGAACCTACATAATTTTCCAAAGATCGAGCGAGGTAAGCATTTACCACAGCCGTTTCCATCCGTGGTAACAATTTTACTGAAGGAGACAAGTCGGAGGAAGTGGAGTTGTACCTAAATCCAGCCTTTTCAAACTTCCTGACTAATGTTTGCTCATGAACGGGATTTCTGTAGGCATGTAACAATGCGATGGCGATCGCTTCGCAATCAGAAGCACCTACTTCTTCTACCATCCGTGTAATCTCTGATGAATTTAATGGACGTATGATTTCACCATTGGCACTTATTCTTTCATCTATCTCCCAACACTGATGAAAAAGGGTCGGGGGTTTCTCAATAGCTAAGGAAAATAACTCTGGCCTTTGCTGATTTCCTATATGCAATAAATCCGCAAAGCCTTTTGTTGTGATTAAAGCCACCTTTGCTCCTTTTCGCTCTAATAATGCATTCGTCCCTTTGGTTGTACCTAAACGCATTTCTATGGGAGGTAGTGGATCGTCTAAAGCAGTAGATGTCAACAGGCGAGCAGCTAACACAGGGGCTTCTTCAAATGAGGTAATTTCAAAATCTACATTTCCTTTGGGTAGCACGATCTTTCCCTCCAGAGATAGTAGCTTGTACTGAGGGATATAGGATAAAACGCGATAGTATCTTTGATGTTCACCTAATAATCGAAAGTAATAACCATGAAAAATGTCTGTATCTACAGGCCAGGAATGTTCAATTTGTATCGAACTTATTTCGGGTTCGTTGCTGTTTACTTCGCTGGGGCTGGATCGAGCAGAAATGACACGTCCTCTAAGAGCACTAGAACTTAATACTTTCAAATGGTGTAACTTTCCGTCGGGATCTTTTGCCAGACAATCAGTAAAGGTTCCTCCTGTATCAATGCAAATAAACCAGTGAGGGGAATCTTCCATGATATAGTAGGGAATATAATTTTATTAAAATAAAAGGATGGTGCTAAGAATAGTTCTTTTAGTTTTAAAAACAAAAAAAGGTAGACTTGATCTACCTCTTTAGGCAATTGCGCTCTGCTGAGTGCCTCAATCTTCTAGCTGATGGCAATGTTATGTGTTGGTCTTAACAATTCAAGAGCTAGCTTACTTATTAGGTTAAAAACATCCGGGTTAAACAAAAAAATTAAATACTTGCGAGCCTAATTATTAAGTCTTATTCCAACACCGCTTAGCGCTTCTTAAGTTCTTCTATCAACCAGTTTAATTGTACTCTTGCCTGGCTGATCATTCCTTTATAGGATCTGTATTTCACATTGGAAGATGTATTTGCTTCTACCAGATTAGTGCTAATAGCCCCTCCTACTAAAATGACCTCTATTTGACGCTGTGGAAGATATACCTCTAAATCCTTAATGTATTGTTTAGCCTGTCTTCTATCGCTGAGATCTATAGAATGGTCAGATTCTTTCAGGTCAATAAGGATAAACCTTTTATTAAACTCCTGAACTGGTAATAAATTTGGCCTCATAAAAGCGTGGCCATTAGTGAATTTATGATCCAGGTACATTTTGACCACTTGCTGAAGTTCGGTATTAGTTGATAGCAAGTTATACTGACTTCCAAGCATCCATAAATTGTTAGCCAGTGCTTTTTGGATTTGGTTTAGGGTAGTGTCAGTGTGGAAAATGAGTCTGTCCAAATCTTTCAAACTGCTCAATCTGTGGAAAGACTGTTGTAACACTATGGAAATATCCAATAATCCGAAAGCGGAAAAGGCTTCAGCCATTTCTTCAGATTTCCCCAGACGAGCCTCTTCCAGATGTTGCATCACCATCCAATAGTCGCTCTGTTGAAACGTATCTAACAAAATGGATAATATACTCGCAATCCTCGTATCGCTTTCCCCGTAGAACTTTTTAAGCATTTGATCTAGGGTTCGGTCAGCTTGTTCTCTTCTGTATTCGGGTAAATCGTCCAGGCTTTTATCTATTCTCTTCTTTAGACGAAGTTTAGCTAGTTTGGTCTCTCTTTCAAACACATTAATTAGAGATTTTTTTAATAAAGGCTCAATCTGATCTCTAATTTCCTGCATCAATTTGCTATTGTCTATAATAGAGCCCCAATCAGCTGTTACATGGGATTCAAGCGAATCTGCAGAAATCTCTCCAAAAACTCTCTTTAACAACTTTGGAGGGATGGCATCTCCTTCCTCTAATCCAAAATACTGAGGCTGGCCTACAATTTTCCCTCCGACCCTAATCGCTATACCTGATTGTTTGAGAGCTTTAACATCATCTGAAACGGTATATCGCAATTGAGCGATTTCGCCATTTGACAAGTTAAGGATATGCTCATGTGTTTCGCCCGGAATGTCTTCTATATCTACCAATTCCCCATCCACATAAATCCTAAAATCATGTTGTCGCCCGTACTCTAGAATTAATAATCTTTTTAGTCTATCAGCATTTGGGAAGGTAAATTGCTGATTAATACCTTTTAAGAAAATTTCTGTTCCCGACTCACGCGTTTCGTTTTGATTAACCGATATAGGTAAATCTATTTGTTCCAAATCATAACTCGCCTTAACAAGCGTTTCTCGCCAAATCTTTAAATGAGTACTTATTCCTTTGGACGTAGTATGAAGTTCCATTAAAGAAGCAACCATTAAGCCTGCAAATTTACCAATGCCCTTTCTCCCTTTGACTTTCCTGTTTTTTGAAGGGGTACATTCTCCTTTCCGAGAGACTCTACTACTGGCTATATTTAGATATTCTTCTCTGACTTCCTGTTCTGTCATTCCTGTTCCATCATCACGAATGATGATAGGATCCAGAGTCAAGGGCTGGGGTAGCGTAATCCACACTTGACTGGCATCTGCGTCAAATGCGTTATCTATGAGTTCCTTAATGGCTAATTCTGTAGAGCGGTAATTCTCTCCTAACAAAGAAGCCAATTTCGGATCAACCTTAAAATGTGCAATCTGGTTCATGATCCCTACGTTCCTGTTCTTAATATTGAGCTAAAGCTACGATCTATCAATTTCAGGCTATCCACAACAGGAAAAATTGTCTCCACAATACCATTAAGCTTATCCACAAAACATCTCATTTAATCCACAATCCTATGGATAACATGTGCATATCTGTGTTACACATGGATAATCACAAATATAACTCACTGTATATAAGTCATATATAAAATGAAATAAGTGAATAAATGTATAAACAAAGGCTGGCTAAAGAGGCGCTTGGGGAAATTAATGTTGACTACCGATGATAATGCTTGGTCCGTACACATTGCTATAAGTAGATCTATTTCTATATGTATGATCACGAACCTTACCTGAAATAATAGAGTTATACCTTTTTCTGAATGTTGATGGTACGTTTGTTTGAGTAACCGTTGGATTTCCATCGATTCCTCTATTCACTACAGTTACGGAAGCTGATTCCTGGATGGGAAAACTATATGGGAATATATTTAGTTTGCGCTCAATAAATATGGTTATTTTCTTGAATTGTCTCCCAAACTCCGGATCTTGAGCTTCTATGATATAGACATCGGAAAAATTTTGACGCATCCGATTATAATGATCCATTACTTGTTTCCACGTTGACTGAGTAAGAAATTCTTTTTTTAGCAATGAAACACTCTCTAAGCTATGGAAAATTAATACCGACTTGATTCCAGGCTTAGAACACTTATGGATAGTCTGGGAAACAAATTCCATATCGGGCCTGTCTTCCAACATGAAGTTATTGAAATATGTACTCAATGACGCTTCTATAGCCATGCATTGAAGATAGTTTTGTGTATTTGCTTGAGAAAAAAGGTGATTTTCGGAGGAAAAAAGGAGGAATGTCAGCGCACAGATGAACATCCAAAGGCGCCTACTAAATATAGCTAATGTGCTCGGCAATATGTATCTCTTATTTAACATCTCTTCCTCTCAGGAGAAATATAATCATAAGATTGGTAAAATATAGAAAAAAACCTTCGATATCTACATTATTTCTTCCTTTTTAAGAAAAAACCTTTACTTTCCGGCACTCGTAAATGAGAATCATTCACATTTATTCTACAAAGGAGAAAACCACTATGTCCGCAAAAAGTGACCATATATACCAAGATTACCATTCTTTATTGTTTCCCATTGCTCTGAATATGTTAAAAGAGATAGAAGATGCAGAGGATTTAGTGCAGGAAACCATGATTAAGTGGCTGACGATAGAACAAGAAGAAATTGAAAATCCCAAGGGGTATCTCGTAAAAACCCTCATCAATAAATGTTTGAATTTCATTCGCAGTAGAAAAAAAATTGAAACACTTGCAGAGATTGAGATTCCTCATGAGCTAATCTCAGATCACTACTCTCAGTTGATCGAAAAAGGCCCTGTATTATCTCTCAGTTTTTCCAAGATGTTAGAGAAACTCAATCCAATGGAGAGGGCTGTTTTTATTCTGAAAGAAGTATTTCACTATTCCCATAAAGAAATAGCAGCATTATTAGGATTGACAGAAGAAAATTCACGCCAAGTTTTAGCCAGAGCTAAAAAGCACCTCAAAGCAGATAAAGCACGATTCGCGATTGATAAAGGATATCATGAGACCCTATATCAACGATTCATTGATGTATGTAATGGAAATGATCTACAACTTCTGATCGATTTGCTGAAAGAAGATATTCAGGTGAATACAAATATAGCGGACATGACGATAGAAAATCATGTTCACGCAGCGGAATATCTTCTTTTTGTTCTTCGAAAAATCTCACATTTGGATTTTCTTTGGTGGATACACCTCAACAACATAGCCTTAGTTCATAAACAGCAGCTTGTTGGTATTATTCGTCTACAGTGGCGAGAAGCAAAAGTCCAGCAGTTAGAGGTTGAACTATTTCCCGAACATCAATATTTACTGGAAATCCCCCATCTTACTGAGCCTGCGGAGTATGTTTAGCGCTTTGTCTCCCTCAGAATATGTTACTAATAGATGATCGTGGTGATATGCAGCTATAACATTACAGCTGATATGTTCTGCGGCAAGGGCTGAAGATATAGCTGCAGTAAAACCTACTGCCTCCAGCGAAGAATACACCTCCAGAGTAATTCTTGCCATTTCCCTGGAATAGGTCCAGCAATATTTTTCTGCCATTCGCTTTTCAAGGATCAAGGTATATCCTTCATTTTCTCTGCAGATAGTCCAACAATCCTTCAATTGTACCCCTTCAAGATCATTCCGGAGCACATAAACATATGGTTCTTCATGTAAATATGGTTTCATGTGCTTTACTAAATGAGATAGGTTTGTGCCTACCTTAAGGGAGAAGTTCTTATTCAAAGGTTTCATATTGTATTTAAATATGTCATTTGCATAGAGGGAATGTCACATTCTTTTCGATACGGGTGTTATTAATACATAAATAAGTAGGGGCTTGCGCATATTTCTCATCAAAATCGTCCTTTCTTTATATGGATAGAGTGAGATTGCGTTGAGGAAAAGAAATTTAGCTTCTATATTCGCATAAATTTTCCTAGTATAAAAATATTGAATATACATGAATCAAAGTAATCAGTCAGACAGCGATTTTTTGAAAGAAATTCTTGATTTCAACCGTTTTGATAATTCGTTCTTGAAGGAACGGAAGATTTTTCTATGGGGGCCAGTGATGGATGAATCTGCGAAAGAAGTCGTGGATCGTTTATTATATTTGGAAAGTAAAGAGCCGGGAAAAGAGATTAGGTTTTATATCAATAGCCCAGGAGGAGTAGTAACTTCTGGAATGGCCATTCACGATACGATGCGAATGATTTCCTCTCCAGTTTCCACGATCTGTATGGGATTAGCTGCATCTATGGGTTCTTTACTACTTGCAGCTGGCGAAAAAGGGAAGCGTTATATTTTCCCTAACGGAAGGGTGATGATCCATCAGCCAAGTATTGGAGGAATTCAAGGCCAGGCGAAAGATCTTGAAATTACTACTAAGGAAATTTTAAAAACGAGAGAGCTGATCGCTAAAATGCTAGCAGAATATTGTGATCAGGATTATGATAGAGTATTCAAGGATTTCAACCGCGATTATTGGATGAATGCTAATGAGTCCGTAGATTATAAGATCGTAGATGGAGTTCTTGATGCAAAAACCTTTTAATAATTCTATGTAAAAATTCCTTCTACAGTCTGATCGTCATGATCATACTGTAGCGGGTACTTATGCATCCAGATCACTAAAGCACACATGTAATATTTTATCCACCCACATCTCATACATTAGTCCCGAAGGATGTAATGCGTCTCCAGCAAGTAGTAATGGTTGAGATTGAGCCATTTGTGAAACAGGAGTAATATCGATCCAACGTGTCCAATACTTAATAGACATTTCCTTGATAATGGAATTATAATGGTTTAGCTCAAAGGAGATATTCATAGACGCTTTTTTCCTTCCGAATGGGGTTACACCATAATCTGGAATGGAAATGAGCCCAACTCTTCTGGATTGATCAGCTGTCTTATGAATAGCAAACTGTAAGAGTCCCTCAAACTCTCTTTTGAATTGATCAATGGAGTATCCTCTGTATTGATTATTTACTCCTATCAACAGAAATACCCAATTATAATAAGGGGCAAGCTCATATTGTTTAATCCCATCCCATAATTCGTCAGTTGTCCAACCTGTAGTAGCAACTATTTCCGGTTTTTCCCATCTCTGATGTTTCTTCAAATGGTTCACTAAAAGATGCGGCCAACTATTATCTTCTTCTACTCCTTCTCCACAAGTATATGAATCCCCTAAGGCTAAAAAGCGAAATACCTCCATCTGTCTTTATTTCCTAATAATTATACTTACGCGTCTTTAGCTTTCGGTTCTTTTCTTCACAAAATTTTGCTACATTCAGTTAAATCATAAAGCATGGAACCCGTTCAGACTAACCAAAAGTCTACTCTATCAATCATAGACTATTTCTATAATTTACCTAAGGTACTGAATTTGCTGGAAAACATTTTTCCCGTATTAAAAGGGATATATTTTAGGTCTGAAATGGTTGGTTTTGACACATTGCCAGAAAAAAACCAATACGGCAAGCCTCACATTTATGTTAGCAATCATTCAGGAATGTGTTTTCCATGGGATGCCATGATTTTTGGAGCTGAGTGGTTAGCAAAAGCCAGAAAAGAAAATGAAGAAAAAGAATTTAGAGCTCTAGTAGCTCCAATGCTAACAGCTACTAACCTCATGAATCCATACATGCTAGAAAACTTTTGGGAGGAAATGGGTGGCGTTTCTGCTACTTTCAAGCATTTTGACATGATGATGGAACTCCCAAAAGCTGATGTTCTTATTTATCCTGAAGGAGTTCCTGGAATAGGCAAAGGCTTCAATAGAAAATATCAATATCAGCCGTTGGCTACTTCATTCATCAGAATGAGCCTAAAGTACAAAACAGATATCGTTCCCTTTGCTACCGTTAATGCAGAATATCTCAATCCATATTCCTACAGTTTTGATGGGATCAACCAGTTTTCAAAAAAGATTGGTATTCCATTTTTTCCTATAGGGATATTTACCTTTTTGATGCCTTTACAGCCCTGGATATTTTACTTTAGTCTTCCGGCAAAAATGACTTATATCCGGGGAGAAATTATAAAACCTTATGAATGGATAGATAAACCTTATGAAGAGATTAGCCAGGAAGAAATTGAAAGTATAAGAAAGAAGATACATCATCAGCTGCAATCAGAATTAACAGCAGGAGTTAAAGAGTATGGAAAAAAGCCCTATCGATGGAGAGAACTATGGAAGACTATGTGGAAAAAAAGGCGATATTTTCCTTTTTATTTTCCATTTTGTTGGCCTTTTATGTTCTTAGAATTCGAACGGCAATACAGAAAAAATAAAGGTGCTAAAGTACATCTAGACCTAAATTTTTCAGGTTTCATTAAAATGTTTTTTAACAATCCATTGGGATGGTGTTATTTCATTCCTATTATAGGATGGATACCACTACTTATCAGAGGATACCGACAAAAGAGAAAAAGCAGGCTGGCTTTTCAGAACCAGTAACAAACTATTAATTAATACTTTTGCTGAATGAAGAATGGATAGAAATTAAAACAGATCAGGCGATTAACCATTTAGGAGAGTGAAAAGAGGAAGAAGCATCCTGAAGAATGTTACGATAAGAGGGAGTGGCCATGCTCATTGATACGATAAAATATTCTTTAGGAGGGAAAATCTCTTCACCTGACGGTAAATTCATTTCTTCTCCGGTATGGATTGATAGAATTATACCTGAAGAAGAGTGATGTAATGACAATAGTGAGGTGTGATCTGTAAATTCAAAACCCATTCGGGTTAACTGGCGCAAAGAAGTAATTCGAAGATCAAATAATATTTTTTTCTTAAACATTACTTTACATCCCATAAGATCTTCATAATCTGGCCTGAAAACCATATGGCAGAGGCTTCCCACTTCATTGAATTCCAATATTAGCCCTAAGTGTTTATAATCCCAGGCCCAGAATGGCCTTATGTTATTACCTTCCTGCTTTTTGTGGAACACAGGAGGGGCAAAAAAACTTTCACCGCTTTGCCAGGGATGTCCCAAAAGACTTATCACCTCCTTTTGTTCCATTCCAAAAGCAAGCTCAAGACCTTTTTCGTTTTTAATCCCTTTACCTGATAAGATAGTATATACAGGAGTTCCGCTTCCAGCGAACAGATCTGAAATACAATATCCTGTATCATCTTTTCCAGAACCATCATCGGTAATCTTAAATGTCTCAGGATCAGCATGAGGAACTACTTCTCCCCTAAAAAATACACATGAATGATCCCTCCCAAATCTATTACCAATGCTAACAAATGACTTACTATCTACGGCATAGATTAGTCTACCTTCGTAATAAATTTGATTATCTTCCCTACTGTAAAATTCATCTATCTTATCTGCCATGGAATAAAAGCTAGGATTATACCTGTAACAAACATTTACTTAATTTTACGAAAAAGCTTTTTTTATTTTGAAACAGCTTACACCATAATTCTAACAAGGACAAAATTAATTTCTTACGCTATTCAGTCGACGAAAAGATCAAAATTTCTATCACAATAAAACAACATCCCATGCATTGAATGATCAAGATTCATCATTTGATCACGGTGTACATTTCTTAATTTAATAAGTAATTTAACCATATGTCTGTAACTATAGGTATAAGAAGAGAAGATTTAACTAAAAAGGGAGAAAAAAGGGTGGCAATTGTACCTTCTATGGTCTCCTCATTGCAAACATCAAAGATCAAAGTACTTATACAACCTGCCAAGCATCCCACTACCGGAGAAATAAAAAGGGCCTTTACTGACAAGGCATATGAAGAAAAAGGGGGTATTATTTCAGAGGATTTACAACAGGCAAATGTAATTGTTGGCATAAAAGAAGTAGACATCCAGGAATTATTACCTCAAAAAACTTATTTATTTTTTTCTCATACTCATAAAGGACAAATAAAAAATCGCCCTCTTTTACAGGCATTAACGGCCAGGAATATTACCCTTATTGATTACGAGTTATTAACTAATTCGCAGCATCAGAGGATCTTAACCGCTTTTACTTTTTTTGCAGGCTATGCAGGAATTACAGATAGTCTATGGACATTTGGTCAGAGAATGAATCGTAGAGGCATAGTACATCCTTTTTCGAAGATTGGCCAATCCGTAGCCTTACAAGATCTGGAAGAAGTAAAAAAAATACTTCAAGCTGTAGGAGAAGAAATACAACACAATGGTACCCCAACTGAACTTCCCCCATTTATTACTTGCTTTATGGGAAATGGAAAGACGAGTAAAGGTGCCCAGGAAATATATGATTACTTACCGGTAGAGGAGATTGATCTTGCTTCTCTCCCGTCCGTTTTCTCTTCTGGATCAAGGAACAAAATATATAAGCTTGTTATGGATATCCCTGAATTATATCGACTGAAAAAAGGTTCTCATTACAAGGGAGAAGATTTTTCTTACCAGGATTTATTTCAGCTTTACCTGAAAGAGCCAGATCATTTTGAATCAAATATGGATCAGGTCTTTCCTTATGCAAGCATGTGGATGAATTGTATTATTTGGTCCCCAAAATTCCCCCGATTGATTAGCAGGGAACAGACAGCGGAATGGTATGCAACATATCAAACGCTTGAAGTGATTGGAGATATTACTTGCGATCCTGAAGGAGCCATACACTTTTCCCAGGAGACCTGGATAGATCAACCTGTATTTATTTATGATCCTATAAAGAAGACATCCCATCTTGGTGTTAATGGATCTGGCATTGCAGTTATGGCAGTAACTAATCTTCCTTGCGAATTTGCTGCTGATGCATCCATTCGTTTTAGCGAAGAATTAGCACCTGTTTGGGAATCTATTTCAAGGGTTGATTGGGAAGCAGAGAGTCCAGAAGAAGGAGGTGTAGACGAATTGTTAGCAAGAGCTATGATATTATGGAAAGGGAATTTTACTGAGCCCTATCTTTATATGAAAGAGTACCTGACAGAATTTCCTTAACAGAAGATTATTACACAATATTTAGTACCTGTTCCTTAATTTTTTCCAAATCATCTTTCATATTAACCACTAAACGTTGGATTTGGGCATCATTTGCCTTTGAGCCAATGGTATTAATTTCTCTACCTATTTCCTGAGATAAAAATTGAAGTTTCTTTCCTTTTCCCATTCCAGAATCGCACATCTCTTTAAAGTAGCTTAGATGTTGCTCCAAACGAACAATTTCTTCATTAATATCTATTTTTTCGAGATAGAAAATGATCTCCTGCTCATATCGATTCGTATCAAATTCAACCACTTTATGACGAATCTCCTCAAGCGCTTTATCAAGACGATTTCTAATGTGTTGCAGTCGTTGGGGAGCAAGGATCTTCACCTTTTCCAGTAAGTTACTTATGGCATCTCTTCGATCCATTAAATCCTTCTTCAGCGCTTTTCCCTCTTCTCTTCTACTTTCAATTAATTTATCAGAAGCTTCGAGAATGGCAGCACGAATGAGGTTCCACTCTTCTTCGTTTTCCTGTTCAATTTCCGTGGGAATAACTTCAGGTAGCCCTACAATAAACGGCAGGTCAACCTCTCCCTTTATATTTAAGACTTCTCTCAGCTGATTCAATTCATTTAAATAACTTTTCGCCAAACTTTTATTGATATTCAAAAAGTGCTTTCCTTCTCCCAGAACATTCACACTCATTAGTGCTACTACTTTTCCTCTTTGCAGCTTTTTGCTTAGCAGAGATCTAGCTTCATGTTCATACTTTAAATAAACTTTGGGAAGCTTAAGGGTAATTTCTAAATATTTACTATTCAAAGATTTCAATTCGAAAACTACTTGATAGTTTTCTGAATTTTGAATGGATGAACCGTAACCGGTCATGGATAGAATCATATGATTATGATGTTAGTTTTTTGAAAAGCTAATATGTTAAGAGGTTCTGATAATTTCTCCTGATTTAATCTTTGCCAGGTAGGAATTCAATTCCTCTTTGACCTCGGGGAGTAGTATGACTAACCCAATAATGTTTGGCAAGGCCATAGCAAAGATCATAGCATCAGAGAAAGCCATCACCGAACCCAGGGAAGCTGCCGCACCTATAATGATACAAATACAAAAAGACACTTTATAAGTAATATCAGATACGGAAGAATCTCCAAATAAGTACGTCCAAGACTTTAATCCATAGTAAGACCATGAAATCATCGTCGAAAAGGCAAACAGAATAACAGCTAACGAAAGAACATACTGGAAGAAAGGAAGTTCTCCAGAAAAGGCTGCTGAGGTTAATGCCACCCCATCTGAAGCATTAGGATCCAAATGATTATTCGTAATAATGATCACCAGTGCAGTCGTAGTACATACGACCACTGTATCTATAAATGGTTCTAATAAAGCTACGATACCTTCAGAAGCAGGATGATTGGTCTTTACTGCAGCGTGGGCAATAGATGCTGATCCTACTCCAGCTTCATTCGAAAATGCCCCACGACGAAATCCCTGGATCAATACCCCAATAAATCCACCTGCAACAGCTAAAGGAGTAAAAGCTTCAGTAATGATTTCTATAAAAGCCCTAGGGATCTCTGTGATATTCATTATTAATATTACTAATCCAGCTAAAAAGTAGATCCCACACATTATGGGAACAATTTTATCGGTAACATTGGCTATACTTTTAATACCTCCTATAATCACTGATGCTACTAATACAGCCATAGCCAAACCAAATACCCAAGCATACCCATTGATAAAACTGGCTTCTCCCCCTGTTACCAGTTGGAATTGTTGGAATGCTTGATTCACCTGGAACATATTCCCACTTCCGTAAGAAGCGCCTATACACATAATTGAAAAAAAAATCGCACCAATCCTTCCTAGCCAACTATAGCCTTTCTCTTTCAAACCAGTGCTTAGATAATACATAGGCCCACCAGAAACAATACCTCTTTCATTAATCACCCTGTACTTAACACCTAAGGTGCATTCTACAAATTTAGAAGACATTCCCAGTAGCCCGACTAATATCATCCAAAAGGTAGCACCCGCCCCCCCTATGGAAATAGCAATCGCTACTCCAGCAATGTTCCCTAGCCCTACGGTTCCGGATAAGGCTGTGGCGAGTGCTTGAAAATGCGATACTTCTCCTTCTTCTTTAGGGTCGGAGTACTTACCCATTACCACATCCAGGGCAAGTCTAAATTTTCTAATATTGATAAATTTGAAATAAAAAGTAAAATAAGTAGCTCCAAGAATGAGGAAGAGAATAATAATAGGTAAAAATGATACGGGAACAATTTGAATAGAATAGACTTTTTGATCTTCCAAGGAATAAGAAGACGCAGGATTTGGAGATATAGTAAGTTTAAGTCCGTTAATCGAAATAGGCTCTCCTAATTTCCCTATAACCTCTGCTTGATAATTAACTACTACTCCATCTATGGATGCTACATTATCTTGTGTGTATAATGGTTTAATATAAATTTCTAATTCCTTTAAAGAAATCTCCGTTTTAACCTTGACTAATAATTCAGAAGAATCGGCCTCGATTTGGGTAAAATCTGGGGTAAAAACAATAGACTTACCATTTAGGAGTACTTCATCATCCCATTTTATCCTTTCTGTTTCGAAATAAGATACCTTAATAAGATCAGTATTATCTTCTCCTTCTAAAGCAATTCGATAGGTTGAATTAACCTTGGGAGAAGAAGATCGATCGTAGGAATAGTCAACCATGAATGGAGGTTGATCATAAAATTCTTCTGAAGATCTCCCTATGCCTATCTCTCTTATCAGTACATCTTCTGTTATTTTTGGGGCATAGAAAACAATATTTCCTATCCCATTACCAATAGGGGCAAAGCCCTCATTAATTCTTTGGTCCAGGGAAACTCGACCTATAGGTAAGGAAATATTTTTAGAGGGAATTAACTTTTCGGATGGATTTACATCAGCCAATTGTCCATGAATACATGTTCCAGTGCTAAAAAATATAAAGCCTAATAAGATAATTGGCTTAATGTAATGCATATGCTAAAAGGGTTAAATAGTTAAAAATACAGATTTATAGCTTAAAAATGCTAACCACTAGCATATTATCTATATATTCATAACTCTATTCTGCCATTCTCCTATAGGTTATTAAGTCAAGATGAAAAGGTTATTTTACATCTTCGTTTCTGTTGCCCTCGTTCTGATTCTCTTTTTCCAGTACGATTCATACAGACGTTTCCACCCACCTTCTGAATATCAATATCCCGTCTCAGACAGCATTGATATAAACTATCATGATCCTTCTATTTTATTAGAGTACTATTCTACAGCAGAACTTTGCGGAACATTTGCGCGTGCTTGTTGGAGAAATCATAAAATAGATGTGAAACGAAGCTCTCCTAATGATCCGGAAGCCTCCTCGAAAGTACAACAATATGCCTTATATCTTAGTAAAGCCAGATTTTTGGAACAAAAGCTCATCCAGTCATCCATATGGAAAAGAGAAGGACTAAATAACGAAGAAATTAAGCTCATAGAAATAAGCGGAGCCAATCCATCCATGCATAGAATACATCAATGGCTCCAAGACTCGAAAGGGTTGGAGAATAATGATCATGGAGCTGCTGTGTATGAATTACAGCGTTTACTGGCAGCCCAGGGACAATCCTTACCTATAGATGGATATTTTGCTCAAGAGACAGAACGGGCCGTCAAAGATTTTCAGACAAGTGAGGGACTTTATCCCACAGGAATCGCAGATGATCTAACCCTACTGCACTTATTTAAATTATCAGATACCATTCAACCATTAGTTAAGCCATATAGAAATTTTTGAAAAGATTTGCATAAACTTTTTTCTAAATAAGCAGGTTAACATACCATGGAAGTATTAAGGAAAATCTTTGGCTATATCAATATATTTAAAAAGGAAGATCCCGACCAACCTTCATCTTTGAATCTCAAGTTTATGCATGGGATCAACCGAATATCGATCTTTATGTTTATCGGTTGTATGATCTATTTAATTATCCGAGCCTGGATGAGATCATAAATTCATATAGCCAATCCTGTTAAAAACGTTTACCTTTGCGGATAATGGCAGAGGAACGAATAAATGAAAATAAAATTGAGCGTGTAAGGCGATTGCTTGCCTCCCCACATGCCCATATACGTGCTTTACTCAGTGTTCTCCATCCTACGGAAATTGCAAAAATTCTGGAGGATACTTCCCCTGATATTCAAGAGAAAATTGTTCGTCAGCTACCTAAAGAAGTAATTTCAGAGGCGTTAACGGAGATGGATGAGGACACGAACCCTGGAAAGCTCCTTACCTTATTAAAGCCTGAAACTGCTTCCCTACTCATCGAAGAATTAGATCTCGATGATGCTGCTGACTTATTGGCGCAACTACCTGAAGAATACAAAGATCGAATCCTTCATTTCATCCCTGACGAAGAAGAGAATGTCCTTACTCAGTTACTGACCTATAAGGAAGATTCTGCTGGTGGATTGATGAACCCCTCCGTGGTGAAGGTCCGAAAAGAGATGAAGAAATTGGATGCGCTTAGAGATGTGGTGGAACAGTCAGAAGATGCTGATGAATTTTATACTATTTATGTAGTAGATGAAGAGAATCATCTCTTAGGCTATGTATCGGTAAAAAATTTATTTCAGGCTCGAAATAGTGAGACTATCGAAAACATTATGGAAACCGATATTGTCTCAGTTTTTGTGGATGAGGATCAGGAGGAGGTAGCCAAGCGAATGTCTCAATACAATCTTCCAACACTTCCTGTGGTAGATGCTGAGAATCGATTGTTGGGACGAATTACATTTGATGATATCCTCGATGTGTTGGAAGATGAGACAACGGAGGATATCCTCAACTTTGCGGGGGTATCTGAAGACGAAAACTTAAGGGGAGGTTGGTTCGATGCGGTAAAAAGTAGGATCCCCTGGTTATTGGTCAATTTAACCACTGCCTTTATCGCCAGTCAGGTACTTAAACAATACGAATCCTTAATCAGTGAAATGGCTGTTCTGGCTTCTTTCATGCCTATTATAGCAGGAGTAGCTGGAAATGGTGCTACACAAACGCTTGCAGTTACGATTAGGAGAATATCTACGAATGGAATTCCCGCCAGAAAAGCATTGAAGGTTGTAGGAAAAGAGATGCTGGTAGGTATGGTGAATGGGGTTTGCCTTGGATTATTGGTGGCACTTATATCTTATCTAAGAGGAGACGGTTATATGATCGGACTAGTAGTTTGTATTGCCTTATTTTGCAACCTGATTCTTGCAGGTACAATGGGCTCTTTTATTCCTATTGCGCTAGAACGGTTAAAAGTAGATCCTGCTGTGGCTTCTTCCATCTTTATTACTGCCTTTACAGATATCATAGGATATATCCTGCTTTTCTCTTTGGCAGCAAATATTTTGCTCGTTCCCTAATGAGTCACGCCCTGCCCTCCTATAATTCTTTGTTCATTTACTTCTATGGTCTCAATATTTCCATCTCTCAGTCTGATAATTTTTTGTGCATGTTGGGCGATATCCTCTTCATGAGTAACGACAATCATGGTATTTCCTCTTTGAAAAAGGTTTTCGAATAATTCCATAATTTCATAGGAAGTTTTTGTATCCAGATTACCTGTAGGTTCATCCGCTAAAATAATCGAAGGATCATTCACTAATGCTCTTGCAACAGCTACCCTTTGACGTTGACCACCGGATAATTCATTAGGTTTGTGATCTAGCCTATCTCCTAATCCTACACTATCTAACATCCTCGAAGCCTGATCATATCTTTCAGATCTCGAATAGCCAGCATACACCAGAGGAAGCGCAACATTTTCTACGGCGGTGGATCTCGCGAGTAAATTAAATGTTTGAAACACAAATCCTATCTCCTTGTTGCGAATTCGGGCAAGCTCTGCATCTTCCATACCACTGACATTAGTCTTATTCAGAAAATAATCGCCATTGGTAGGAGTATCCAGACATCCTAATACATTCATTAAAGTAGATTTACCAGAACCAGAAGGCCCCATGATGGCCACATATTCATTCGGATAAATTTCAAGAGTAACACCTCTGAGTGCATGGATTTCTACCGAACCCATCTGATAAACCTTAGAAATATTTTCAAGTTTGATGACTGGTTCCATATCTGGCGCACTTAAGATTAACAACTACTGAATACAAAGACTATTGTTCTTTCCATAATGATGCATCTATCCGAAGATTAATTATTATTCAAATATAAAGATACCGTGCTCCCCGCGAATACTTACTTGATTTTTATTGGAGGCTTCACATCTTCCTATTACTCTAGCTTCAATCCCAAAGCGTTCCGCTTGTTTTAGGATCAATGGTGCGTATTTTTCTTCTAAAAAGATTTCTATTCTATGTCCCATATTAAATACGCGGTACATTTCTTCCCATGAGTGATCTGCGGCTTGCTGAATAATGCGAAAGATGGGCGGTGTAGGAAAAAGATTCTCTTTTATAACATGGATTCCCTGGATAAACTTTAGGGTTTTAGTTTGGCCACCACCTGTACAATGAACCAATCCCTTAATGTGCTGCCGATATTCCCTAAGGATATATCTCATGAATGGTAGATAAGTTCGCGTTGGGCTGAGAAGAAGTTGGCCAATAGATAAAGGAGTCTCGTCTATTTTATCTTTTAAAGAATAGGAACCAGAGTAAACCAGCGAAGAAGGTAGAGCGGGATCAAATGATTCAGGATATTTTTGGGCATAGACATTACTAAGAACATCGTGGCGAGCGTTTGTTAATCCATTACTCGAAATCCCACTATTGTAATTTGACTCGTATATTGTTTGACCATAACTACTGAGACCGATAACAATATGGCCTGGAGCGATTTCTTCATTAGTAATTACCTCATTACGAGGCAACCTACAGATAGCTGTAACATCCAACACCAACGTTCTTACTAAATCTCCCAGATCAGCCGTTTCACCTCCAGTACTCTTAATATGGATATCGTATTCTCGGAGCATGTGGAAAAATGCTTCCATTCCTTCCAATATTTCTGCCAGGACTTCCCTGGGAATAAGAAATTTATTTCTTCCAATGGTATTTGAAATCAAAAAATGAGTAGAAGCTCCGGCACAACACATATCATCCAAATTCATCACGATAGCATCCTGTACAATTCCCCTCCACACGGAAATATCACCCGTCTCTTTCCAGTATAGATATGCCAAAGAAGACTTGGTACCTGATCCATCAGCATGCATGATTGTGCAATAATCATCATCATCTGTTAATAGATCAGGAACGACTTTACAAAAAGCACGAGGAAATAGGCCTTTATCTAAGCCTTTTATTGCAAAGTGGACATCTTCTTTACCTGAAGAAACTCCTCTTTGCTCATAAGCATCACTCATCAAAATCTATAGAGGTAATTCGAAATTCAGTTCTTCGATTAGCTTGTTCATCCTCATCTGTTAACTCAGGATAAATAAGGGGTTTTAATTCACCAAAGCCCAACCAAGAGAGTCTATTAGGATTTATGCCATTATCTGCCAAATATTTAATGGCAGCCTTTGCCCTGTTATTAGATAATACATCATTATACTTTAACGTACCATTCGTATCAGTATGAGAACCAAGTTGAATGGTAATATTTGCATTTTGTCTCAGAATTTTAACCAATCTGTTTAACTCCAGCAAAGCATCTGGTCTTAGGTAAAATTCGTCGAAATCGTAATAAATATTTTGTAAAACGATAGGTTCATTGATAACGATAGGTTCAAGTTCAATGTCAATATTTTGCTCAATGTCAGTATCGTCATCTATTCCCATGGTAGAGACTTCCTCCTCATTCGCCAAATATTCAGGAGCATTTCCCAGGACTTTATAATTTTTGTCTTTAATTAAAGGAAAGTAATATCGTGCACTCTGATCTGTTTGGAAAGTATCAATAGGCAAGATAGCTCCCCCTGCCACATATTCATATAAAATAGCTGTAGCAAAAGGAATGGGTTGCTTTGTTCTTTTATCTCTAATAAGTCCTTGAACAGCGATATTTAATGAACCAGGAGGATAATAAATCTCTCTGGACCAATAGATATCATAACTTCCGAATCCTCCAGGTTTATTCGAACTAAACAGGATAAGAGAATCGTTATCCATGGTCAATATACTTATCTCATCAAAACTGGTATTTATCGGAGCTCCTAAATTATTGGGAGAAGTCCATGCATCGATACTTCCTTCTGATTTATATAGGTCAAACCCTCCAAATCCACCCCTACCATTTGAAGAAAAATACAATTTATTAGCGTCCTCGCTGATATAAGGAGTCAATTCATCAAATGGAGTATTAATTACTGGTCCAGCATTCTCAGGCTTTGACCATCCTGTACCCTGTCTTCTCGAGTACCAAATATCGAATCCTCCTTGTCCACCTCCCCGATTTGAGGCAAAAAATAGCGTCCTACCATCTCTCGTTAAAGACGGCTGCCTATCATCTGTAGGTACTCTCTTCGTTTTTCCTCTACTGTTAATGACAATATCTCTATAATCGGATAGACCACTCACTATTTCAGGTCTTCCCCACGTTTTTTTCAAAGGATCGTATCGAGACTCATAAATACTACAACCATATTTATTTTTCTTATCATTGCAAATGGTATAAAAAACCGAAAGTCCGTCACCCGAAAAAGTGGCCGTTCCATCATTCATCTTAGTATTGAGGGGCGTTCCCAAATTTACCGGGGGACCATAGACGCTATCATTTTCTATGACAACGGAAAAGAGATCTGAAAATGCAGGCTGCCCCAAACCTTGATAACGTTTATTGGATCTACCTTTGGATCTTCTGTGGGAGGTAAAAACAATAAATTTGTCCTCTTGCCTTTGATCTAGCATGGTGGGAAATGCATCCAGGGCATCAGAATTAAATGATACATTATTCACACTGTATTTAGGTCGTTTTCCCTGCGAGGCTTCGGCCAGTTCAGCACCTTCTATTTCCAATTGAGCTCTCTGATAGTATTCGTCTTGGGTTTGGTGTCTTTCTTGAAATTCAAGAAGTACTTCTTTTGCCTGACGATAATTGTTGAGTCGTTTATGGGTTAATCCAATGTAATAGAATACCGTGTCATTTCTCTCAGGATCAATTTCAGCAGCCGTTTGGTACCATCTCAGTGCTTCATTATAATCTTCTAGGTTATCATTTATAACACCTAGTCTATAGGCTGCTTCATAATTATTAGGCTCAGTTTGAATGATAGATTCGTATAACTGTTCGGCTTCAACGAATTTTTTTAAATTAAATTTAGCTTCGGCCTTTTGTAATAATTTTTCAGTTTTCCTATTCTGAGAGAATAAGCTGGGAGCGCTTACCAGCAACAATAATATTACAACGACTATAGGTATTTGCTGGAATAGTCTGGATATCATGATATGTAAAGTTAGTAATCCGGTTATATGGACAAGGCTATGTTCCAAACGTCTTAAGCAAACATAGAAAAAATACGTGTACTACCCAATGAATGATCAAAATTATACCCTACTTTTAGTTTACTAAACATTTAACTCACAAATTTTTAATTTACAGCTTGTTTGAAAATCTTTACATTTGTAAGTTCCTATTAATTGTTTACTGTCTATGATTTACATTCGAGTTGACTCGTCCACTGCTCGATTAGAATATGCCTTGTATTTGATTTTTGATCTTATATTACAAACACCTTATAAAATCATTTCTAAGGAAAATACTCCCTCGGAAGATTTCCTGGTAAATAATCCTGTCATTTATTACACTAAACAACCCAGTCAAGAAGGAATAACCATTCCAAGCTCAGGTCTACTGCATGAAACCATTATTAGAAATTCAGAGGCAGAATTTCTTTCTCATAGTGCTACTCCTACCCAATTATTTGCAGTACAAAATAGATCCTACACTATTTCCTATGATCTATTCGCTACTGTATTTTTTCTTTCCACGGCTTATGAAAAATATATGATCCTTCATGTGGATAAGCACAAAAGATATGATGAAGATAAATACCCGTCTTTTCAGAAAGGTTGGTACAAAAAACCCTGGATTCACATTCTATCTGAGGCGCTATGGAATACACTCAAAAAAAAATTTCCTACCCTCAACCGAAAACGAGTTAACCCGAGGCTCGAAATCACATTCGATATAGACCATCCCTGGAAATACAAAAATAAGTCTATTCCTATCAGAGTAGGAGGATTAATGAAAGATGTTTTCAGGAGACAAAAACGATCTGTACGCGAAAGGTGGATGGGCCTCATACTTGGCATTGATCCTAATGATACGTTTGAAGATATCGTTCGTCACTTTCCACCTTCTTACACTAAGTTCTTTTTCTTAGTAGGCGGAAGTCATAGTAACGATAGCCGTTATTCTTTAGAAACGCCAGAACTCCAAAAGATCATTCACAATCTTCACCAAAAAGGATATCTCATAGGAATTCACCCTTCCTACATGAGTTTTCTGAATCCAGGAATTATCCAAGCAGAAATCAACGCCTTATCCGAATCGCTGAGTACAGATATTACCAGTTCACGTCAACATTTTTTAAGGTATCGATATCCTGATACCTTTAAATATCTCTCCTTAGCAGGTATTTCTCATGATTATAGTCTTTGTATGTATAGGGATTGCGGATTTATTACAGGAATGGCCATTCCTTATCCATGGTTTGATCTTTCTACTAATACAATGACTTCTCTACAATTACATCCGACTATAGCCATGGACACTGCATTAAGGGCTTATGCAAAGTTGACGGTAACTGAAGCCTTAGATAGGATTAAATATATCATGGAAGAAACGAAAAAAGTAAATGGAATTGCCACCCTTTTATTTCATAATGAATTGCTTAGCGATTCAGATCCGTGGGAAGGCTGGCGGGCTCCATTTCTTACTTTTTTTCAGGAACAACTACCGTTATGGGATCCGGTTTGACATATGCAATTCTTCCTGGGAAAGAAATAAATCCGGTTGAGTGGGACACTTTCATAGATGCTTCTCCACAGGGAAGCATATTTGCTTTACATGGATATGCTTCTTGTGTGGCTCCTGATTGGGAAGCAATGATTATCTACAAAGATAGGCAGTGGTATGCAGTAATGCCTTTTTTAAAAAAAATTAAATGGAAGTGGAAGGCCTCAACCTTGCCAGCTTTTGTCCAATATTGGGGAATGTGTTATGGCTCATGGTATCCAGATCAGATGTATAAGCAGTTGAGTGAAAAGAAAAAGTGTCTTCAGATTGCTTTGCAACATTTTTCATCTTTCCATCTGTTCGACCATCGTTTCTCCACACAATTTAATTATCCTCTCCCTTTTCATTGGGATAATTACCAACTAAGAAACAAGTATACCTATCAGCTTGCTCTTCATCCAGATATCAATGCATTGTACAAAGGATTAGGAGGCAAACTAAGGAATGAATTGAAAAAGGCAGAAAAGGCTCAAATTCAGATCATAGAAGCTGAACATACGACTTCTTTTTTGCACCTTTTTCAGCTTCAGGAACAATCTGGTAAAACTCCTCTGGGAAATCAGGTGGGCCAACATTTAAGACTGAAACACCTTAGTGAGTGGTTGATAGAAAACGATCTGGGTAAAGTAATGGTGGCTATCGATCGGGATGGGCAAACTCTTGCTGGAGCCTTATTGATTCGTTACAAAGGACATACCATTTATCTTGCGGGAGCTTATGATCCAAAGTTTCACCAGACTGGAGCCATGTCCTGGTTGTTATGGCAGTCGATAATATCTGCCAAACACATGGGAGATAAGATTTTTGATTTTGAAGGCTCTATGATAGAAAGTATTGAAGCATTTTACCGTAGATTTGGCGCTTATCCTGTTAATTATTTAGAGATACGTAGAAATCGATTACCTTTACTGATAAGATGGATTCGAGAATACACATAATAGGCAAACAAAATTCCTATCTCAATCAAACGCTGTATGAATTGCGGGATGAAGATATTCAGCAGGATAGAAAAAGATTCAGGAATAACCTCGAAAAGGCAGGTATGTTACTTGGCTATGAAATAAGTAAAGCCCTCCCCTTTCAACAGCAGGAAGTTACTACGCCACTAGGAACTTTGGAGATGAACTTAATGGACAGTCAACCCGTAATCATTTCCATTCTGAGAGCAGGATTACCATTTCACTATGGCTTTCTTGATTTATTTGATCAAGCGGAAAATGGTTTTATTTCTGCCTACAGACATCATACTTCGGGAAATGAGTTCATTGTGAAGGTAGAATATGCTGCCCTACCTGAAATTGAAGGGAAGCAAATGATATTAGTTGATCCCATGATAGCTACGGGAAAAAGTATGGTATTGAGTTATAAAGAAATTGTGGAACAACAGGGAGTACCTGAATCCATTTTTATCGCTGGAGTAGTGGCAAGTGAAGAAGGAATAGAATACGTACTTAGACACATTCCAAAAGCTCAAGTTTACGTGCTGGCCGTAGATGGAGAACTCACAGCAAAATCGTATATAGTTCCCGGCTTAGGAGATGCTGGAGATCTCGCATTTGGCCCAAAATAACATAGATTCAGGTAACTTTCATGCTGAAGATTAACATCTTTTTTATTACATTCGCCGTAATTTCAATTAAAGGATCAATACTAATTAAGCAGCTAAGATAATTATTAAGTTAATTTCTTATCACATTCGCCATATATGTCTATGGATGTTAACAGTTATTGATTTATTAAATTAACATTCGCCCTATTTTTTTCGTTTAAATAATAAATTACCATTCCAGTAAATATACATGGCAAAGATCATTATACAATTGCTCACTTTACAGGTGTTCTCTGAATATTTTGGAGAGGAGGATCCGTTCACCTGGAAGCAATTTTTAGAATATAGCGCAGTAGCTCTGGTAGGGTCAGTGAAATTTGTCATTGGTATATTTATGGCGTTGACAGCACAATATTCTTTACCAGAAGTATTGCTTACAGCTACTTTGGGTGCATTTATTGGGGTATGGGTATTCACTTTTTTTGGAACACAAATAAGAAATTGGATCGATCGAACCTTTTCACAGGCTTCTAAGAAAAAGCAAATAAAAGAGCAACCCAGATTAATGAAAATCTGGAATCGTTTCGGGATGACCGGTATTGCATTTCTGGCACCGATCATTTCTCCTCCTGTAAGCGTTGGCTTAGCTGTATCTTTCCGAGAGAAGCCTTATAAGATTATTCTATACATGGGCATTAGCCTCTTAATATGGTCTATCGTTTTTACGATATTTAGAGACGCCCTTGTTGCGATTGTTCAAAAATGGGCATAGAGGATTTTTTTTGACTCTTACGTTATCTATTCTTTCTCCCAATGCATCGTCCTTTTTACCGCCTTTTGCCATTTACCGTACAGCCTTTCTCTTTCTGCTTCTAACATTTGTGGAAGAAATTGTTCTCCCAGATTCCAATTATTTTCCAGTCCTTCTGCTGACCAAAAGCCTACTGATAAGCCAGCTAAATAGGCAGCTCCCAGTGCAGTAGTCTCAATGATTGCAGGTCTCTCCACTTTAGTGTCCAGAATATCAGCCTGAAATTGCATTAATATTTGATTTGCAGCTGCACCACCATCCACTCTAAGAGTAGCTACTTCTTGTTCAGCATCTTTTTCCATGGCATCCAACACATCTCTTGTTTGATATGCTAATGACTCAAGTGTAGCTCGAATGATGTGACCTTTAGAAGTTCCCCTTGTTAACCCAAACATAGCTCCTCTGGCATACATATCCCAATACGGAGCACCTAACCCAGCAAATGCTGGCACTACATATACGCCACCATTATCATTTACTTTGGCTGCATAATATTCCGAATCTGGTGCTTCATCCAGTATTTTTAGCCCATCTCGCAACCACTGAATGGCTGCTCCTGCAATAAAAATACTTCCTTCCAATGCGTATTTCACTTTATTATCTAATCCCCAACAAAGCGTGGTGATTAACCCCCTGGAAGAAGCAACAAATTCTTCCCCAGTATTCATTAACATAAAACAACCAGTCCCATATGTATTTTTGACCATACCTGGGTGGAAACACGCCTGACCAAACATCGCAGCCTGTTGATCTCCAGCTACTCCGGCTATGGGGATTTCTACTCCATCAAACCAATGTGCTTCCGTCTTTCCGAAATCACCACTACTATCTCTTACTTCAGGTAGAATTGACTTGGGGATACTTAATTCTTCCAACATTCTTGAATCCCAGGTGAGACTTTTTATGTCATAAATCATCGTTCGGGATACATTGGAATAATCGATAGCGTGAACTTCCCTTCCTGTAAGGTTCCAAATGAGCCAGGAATCTACCGTTCCAAAACACAAATCCTCCTCCTTAAGGTCTGGTCTGTTCTCTTTTACGTAATCTAATAGCCATTTAATTTTAGTTCCTGAAAAGTAAGCATCGATGATTAATCCAGTTCGTTCCCGCACATGATCATCAAGGCCTCGTTCTTTAAGGTCATCACATAATTCCGCAGTTCTCCTATCTTGCCATACAATAGCATTGTAAATAGGTTGTCCCGTCTTTTTTTCCCAAACTATGGTCGTCTCTCGCTGGTTAGTAATTCCTATTCCTGCAATCTGTTTAGGAGAGATATTATTCAGTTTTAATACGGCACGGGCTACAGATACTTGAGTATTTAAGATTTCGAAAGGATTGTGTTCTACCCAACCTGGTTTTGGAAATATTTGCCTGAATTCCTTTTGAGCTACACCAACGATTTGGGCTTCCTGATCGAAAATAATGGCTCTGGAACTGGTCGTTCCCTGATCTAGAGCGAGTATGTAGTTGTTTTGCATAGTAAGATGATAAATGACATCAAAATAAAACAACAAAAATTAAGGAATCTATATAGAAAAAAAAATGGGGCCTTATGAAAAGGTCCCATTGTATTAAAAATAGAAATGATGTTAAGCTTCGAATAACTCGCCCACTTTACCCCAGTTAATCACATTGTAGAATGCCTGAATATATGCGGGACGCTGATTCTGATAGTTCAAATAATATGCATGTTCCCATACATCTAATCCCAAGATAGGCATTCCTCTTTCTGCAGCTACGTCCATCAGTGGATTATCCTGATTCGGCGTGGAAGTGATTGCTAATCCTCCATCATCTTTTTTAATTAACCAGGCCCAACCTGATCCAAAACGTCCGGCTGCTGCTTTATTAAAATCTTCTTTAAAACCATCGAAAGAACCAAATGCACTGTTTATAGCTTCAGCAAGACTACCTGTGGGCTCTCCGCCCCCTCCTGGAGCCATAATTTCCCAAAAAAGCTTATGGTTGTAAAAACCACCTCCATTGTTTCTCACAGCTACAGGAGCACTGTAAACATTGGCCAAAATATCCTCTATTGTCTTATTCTCTAATTCAGTACCTTCAATGGCTGCATTTAATTTATTCGTATACCCGGCATGATGCTTTGTATGATGGATCTCCATCGTTCTTGCATCAATGTGAGGTTCGAGCGCATTATAATCGTAAGGTAAATCGGGAAGTGAAAATGCCATAATTAATCGTTTATGTGTGCTAAAGTTTAGATAGGTAAATAATTATAATAACCAGCCCATATTACGAAAAGTTATATTTTTTTTACAAATCAAATACAGAAAAGCAATTCTAATTCCCCTATCTGCAACTATTAGATGAGAGAAGCTACTCATTGTAAATATTTTTCACTATGTAGTAAGCAATTAATAGCTATGCTCGCTCATCCTGCTTTTATCTGTATTGCCGCCGTTTTCAAGAGCCAATACTCCCCTTGGACATACAGCTGCACACACTCCACAACCTACACAAGAAGCTCTTACAATGTTTTGACCGCGTTGGGCATACCAACGAACATCAATCCCCATTTCACAATACGTAGAACAATTGCCACAAGAAATGCATTGACCTCCATTAGTAGTAATTCTAAAGCGGGACTTGAAACGCTGAACGATTCCCAAATAGGCGGCTAAAGGACAACCAAAGCGACACCAAACTCTATTCCCCATAACAGGATAAAAACCAGTTCCCACTGCTCCGGCAAATATGAACCCAATTAAAAACCCGTACCATCCACGAACTGCATAACTATTTAATCCGAAAATAGTAGAACTGCCCGAAAAGTAAGTATAAAGGGTCAAAGCAGTCATCGCAACGGCAAAAACGAGGATACTATGGATGAGAATTCGTTCTATTTTCCAGGCTTTTAGGGACTTGTCTGAAAGTTGACGAAAAGGATCACCTAAAGTTTCCGCTAATCCTCCACATCCACATACCCATGAACAATACCACCTTTTACCGAAAAAATAAGTCAATAGTGGTACACCAATAAGTACCAAAATAATTCCCCATACCAACATAAATATCCCAAAAGTGCCTGACTGAATATGGTTGGTGATACTGTAGTCGAAAAAGAAGGTATAATTCAGCGGCCAAATATTTTTTAAATCGTTCTCCGGAAGGTTTAGTAAATACAACATTTGCGGGATCAAAAAGGCAAATGCTGTTTGAAAAAACATAATGGATGCTGTTCTAAGCTTATGGTAATTACTATGACGGTACTTTGTAAACATTCTCACCCCCCATCACCAGAATAGCTACAGTGTACATAAAACCGTACATAAACCATTGACTTGAATTCTCTCCCCTCAATAATTGGGAAGCGGGATCTGTAAGAGCGATCCATTCCTGAATTAAATAAGGGATTTTGTAAAGGAATATGTAAAAAGAGATTAGAAAGACAGCCAAAGCAAAGGCAGGAATTCCACGATTCTTCACTGTATCGTGAAAAATTCTATGATTCTTAATACCGGGTTCTCCTTCAAAAAATTGGGGGATGATATACATAAGTGCTCCCAACATCCCGACTCCGTAAATCAAGAAGAAAAAGAGAGATTTATAATTCCAAAAAATTCCTTTAGCAGCGGTTCTGGAAACCACATCCAGATAAGCTTTTTTATCTTCTCCCGCTATTTGCTGATTTCCTACATATCCACTAATAGCATTTTGGACAGCATCATTCACCTGTTGCTGATACTGCTGTTCATCTGGATACGTCCGACCAATGAGCCAGTTGGTATAATCAGATACAGTTTTTCTAATATTTTCAGGCATTTGTGCAACGGCCTTTTCATGAGAACTTGCCGTAATCGCAATTCCGTCCGACTCAGTATCCCTCACTTCATGGATAAATTGTTCGATGACTCCCTGATCAACCCCTATATCTTTAGCGATTTGCTCATTGACCTTCTTAAAGACTTCATTCATTTTAGGAAAAAAAGCAAATTTCCCTCCTATTTCTTGCCCTTCGATGGATCTTAGTGCAGATTCAAGATAAGATGCATGTGGAGCTTTTACCTTAGCAATAGTATTTGATACATCCTGTGGATCGAACCGATAGTGAGAGGTAAATGGTAGGATGATAAATAGGCCTAAAAAAAACAGGAAAATGTACAGGCCAGTCTTTTGGATAATTTTCATGAAGCTAGAATTGATAAAACTACTTTAATGAGATAATAAGATATTCTTTAACGAAATGTGATTTTGTGTAGTAAAAGACAGTTCTTAAGACACATGTTGAACAGAAACTCCATTACCAGAAATAGAGCCATTTCCACCTTTGTATGATTTACCTAAAATGGCTAATACGCTTTTCCATCCTCTCTTGCGTTTCAACTTAAGTTTTGCTCCGGGATGTTGATCATTATATGAAGCCAGTATATCCGCTTCATATTCTTTGAAAAACTCGGGATCAAAATTGGCTGCTCCAAGATTTTCGAGAACTTCTTCAATATGAGTCCGATGTTCTATCCAATGCGTACATACACTTTGCCTATATCTTATTCCCATTAGGTTAAATCCAATAATTCTTCCATCATCCTCACTATATATCAATCTTATAGATTTTCGTTCTTCCGGATGGCGCCAAAACAAGTGCTTTTCTCCTTCTCGCTTTTTGGGGAGAACAGTACCGTATGTCTGCCACTCCATATTAATGAATTTAGCAGAATTGAAATAAGTTACCTGTTTATATTCAGTAGGGGTTCCAGTAAGGGTTTTGGCCAATATAGGTCCCATAATTTTCCCAGTATACCATATGGCCTCTACTGATCTACGATCCACGGCAGGCGTTCTCAATTCAGCACAATCTCCACAAGCATAAATATCGGGGATACTGGTTTGCAGGTAGTTATCCACAAGTATTCCTCTGTTATGTTCAATAGGAGTATCTTTCACCAAGTCTAAGTTTGGATGAACTCCAGCTGTCAGACCTACAAATTGGCATGGAATTTCCTCTTCAGTTTCCTTGGTTACTACAGCTCTGGCTCGTCCTTGCTCATCTGGCAATATTTCTTTTAAGTTTGTGTTAAGTTTTAGGTTAATGCCATGAGTTGCTTGAATTTCTTCTGTAATCATTTGGGATTCCTCTGGTAACATCGCTCCACTCCAGTAACTTTGTTCCCTTACGAGCATAGTCACAGGAATATGACGGGTATGAAACATTTCTGCCATCTCCAATCCAATTAAGCCGCCACCAACTACTACAGCATGTTCCAGGCCTTCAGAATATTTTTCCATCCCTTCCAAATCCTGCTTACTCACCATTCCCTGAACAGCTTTGAGGTCTTGACCTGGCCACCCAAATTTGTTAGGCTGTGAACCCGTAGCTAGTACTAATTTATCATACCCTACACTTACTCCGTCCAAACATATCACTTCCTTTCCTTCTATATTTATGCGTTCTACATACTTTTGCATCAGATGGATTTTGTTCTTTTCCCAGAACCAATCCTCGTACGGCTTCGTGTGATCATAGGTCATATGCCCCATGTAAATGTACATGAGAGCTGGTCTAGACCAAAAATGAGCCGTTTCGGCGGAAATGACGGTTATTTCGTAATCGCTGAATTTTCTTATGTATCTGGCGGTAGTAATTCCCGCAATTCCATTACCGATAATTACTATGTGCATAACTAGGTCGATTTAGGTAGATTCACTTTTTTGTGGGAAGAATTATACATTCAAATTAAAAGTAAGAGGATATCCTTTCAAAAATCCCTACTATTAGGCTTAAAGAAAACCAGAATTGTAGTTGAGTTTGTCAATAACATGACATAAGCTTACTTCTTATGCATTATTCCCAAAAAGAGCTTTCTAACGCTACGGAAATTGTCCATATCATCATGGGCGGATTTGATGAGTATATGGCAGAATTCAATAAGTTGACTGCCAGAGCTAAAAATCACTTTGAAGAACGAAATTGGCATGGGATTCAAGCGGACACACGAGAAAGGTTGAGGCTTTACAAAAAGAAGGTAGCAGATTTATCTCAATTAGTTCGAAATAATCTGGTGGGTAGAGAACAGGACATTTCTTTTTGGAGAACAGCGAAGCATCTGTACTCTGATCTTGCACGCCAGAGATATACATATGAAATCGCAGAAACTTTTTATAATTCTGTCTGCAGAAAAGTCTACGGCCATATAGGTGCTGAATCCGAGTGGATGTTCGTAGAAGATGAGCATGCTTATAGAGAATATTCTTCTGCAACTCCTATTTTTCATACATACCCAGGAGATCAACCTGCGATAGAAATCTTTAGACAAATTTTGTTGGACTACAGATTTCATACTTCTTTTGAAGATTTTGATCGCGACTTAAATTACATTCTCGAGGCGATTAACAGGAATATTCGCATCCAGTTTGTACCTGACCGGAATATCTGTGTGCATGTGTTAAAGCCCGTCTTTTTTAGAAACAAGGGAGCTTATATTATTGGCCGTATATATATAGGAATAATGTTAGTTCCTTTTGCCATTCCACTCTTAAATGGTCCTAATGGTATTTTTGTTGATACCATTATCCTGGACCCTGATGATATAAGTATTATTTTCAGTTTCGCCCGCTCATATTTCATGGTAGAAGTGGAAATACCTTCGGAGTTGGTTCATTTTTTAAAATCATTGATCCCTTTAAAACCTTACGCTGATCTTTATGCATCCATTGGCTTTAATAAACATGGCAAGACAGAATTATACCGGCATTTTTTAAGACATCTCCATACATCAGAGGATCGATTTATCATTGCTCCTGGCATTAAAGGAATGGTAATGTCAGTATTTACCCTGCCTTCCTACAATATTGTATTTAAATTGATCAAAGATAAATTTGACCCTCCTAAAACGACCAGCAAAGCTCATGTGAAAAGTAAATATCAATTGGTAAAACTCCATGATAGAGTTGGAAGGATGGCTGATACGCACGAATTTGAGAATTTCGAATTACCAAAGGATCGCTTTACTCCAGAGCTATTGGAAGAACTACAAAAAGTAGCTACCTCTATCGTTAAAGTTACTGAAAATAAGGTAATTATAAAGCATCTGTATACTGAGAGAAAAATGATTCCCTTGAATATTTTTCTTCAGCAGGCCGAAGAACAAGAAATTGAAGAAGTGATAGGGGAATATGGCAATTGTATAAAGCAATTAGCTGCTGCAAATATATTTCCAGGTGATATGTTGCTAAAGAACTTTGGAGTTACTCGACACAATAGAGTGATTTTCTATGATTATGACGAAATTGGTTTTTTAACTGATTATAGGTTTAGAAGATTACCTGAACCAGAAGAAGGGGACCAGTACAGTTCCGGGGCGTGGTTCGCTGTAGGTGAAAACGATGTATTTCCAGAAGAGTTCAAGCATTTTCTCATAGGCCGTGAAGATATCAGGGAGGTTTTTTTCCGAATTCACGGAGAAATTTTCGAGCCCAGATTCTGGATTGAAATGCAAAAGAAACAACGAAGAGGAGAAATTGTGGATGTATACCCCTATAGAAAGAAAAAGCGATTCAGACCTTCTGTTACCACATAAACCAGTACTTCTTAGGCGGTAGATAATACAGCAGCTTCCATAGTTAAGCCAGGGCCGAATCCAGTGAGAAAAATCTTTTCTTTATCTTCCCATTTAATTTGTTGTTCCCAGATTTCCCGCAACACAAACAAGATAGTTGGGGCAGACATATTTCCATAAGAAGCCAATACTCCATAAGAAGCCTCCAATGCATGTTCGGATAAGTTGAGTACTTTTTGGCACACATCTAAAATTTTTCTTCCTCCTGGATGAATTCCCCAATGGTGAATCGCTTCTGAGGTTAACCCTAGTTTGCTGAATACTTCTTTAACTAATTGCGGAATCCCTTCTTCCACTAATCGTGGTATATATGCACTAAGGGTCATGAGAAATCCTTTAGCGGCAGGTCTCCAGCTCATATCTTTCTCTCCCTGAGGCATAATTCTGGTAAGGAACGTATCCATATGTAGTTTTTTACCAACATATTTTTGGGCAAATGTTTCCCCTACTACAATTGCGGAAGCAGCTCCATCTGCAAAAAGCGCATTAGCCATTAAGGTATCCTGATCAGTAGCCTTCTGAAAATGAAGCGAGCACAATTCTACAGAGGCAATTAATACACAAGCTTCCGGTTCCGCCAGACAAATAGTGTTTGCCAGTTTTAATGCATGAAAAGCTGCATAACACCCCATGAAATTCACTGCATAACGCGTTATATCCGGCCGTAATCCCATCTTTTTGACTAATTCGAATTCCAGGCCTGGTGCGTGTAATCCTGTACAACTGACAGTGATAAGATGGGTATAAGAAGCGTCATTTAACGATTTGCCCTCAAATAATCCTAAGGTCTGTTTACACTTCTCTATAGCTTGCAATACCAATGGTCCGGCTTCCTTTCGATAGATGTCCAATCTGTCATCAAGGGAAGGCATAGGAAGCATGTCCTCAGAATTGGGAAACAATCTTCTATCCCTGTTATGCAGATGGAAATCAGGAAGAATAAAATGCCGTTGGCTAATACAGGTTCGTCTATATAGCGCCCTCAATAACCTTCCTTCCTTAGTCCCCTGCCACCCCATTAATTGGGTCATAAATTGTCCGGTATCTTCTTGTTTGTAAGAATACGGAGGGACAGCTGTTCCAAGAGAGATAATATAACTCATACACAAGGTTGATGGTAGGAAATGTTCATTCTAGCTTGTTACTTTACAAGTAAGATGTACTATTCTTAATTAATAACAAGCTAACCTACTATATTGTCAGGGAAATCACATACAAAATCGAAAATTTGGGCCGCGATTATTCTTATGAGAATCCCATTCTCTGTGTATTTGATGCCCGTTTTTTGGTTCTCATTAACTCAGGTTCCTTCACCAGATGCAACAAGGGCAGCAGCCATTTTTATCATTTTACACCTTTTCGTATATCCCGCAAGTAATGGCTATAACTCCTACTTCGATAAGGATGAAGGAAGTATAGGCGGATTAAAGCACCCTCCACCCGTAAATCCATATCTTTTTTATCTGGTCGTCTTATTTGATATGGTAGCTATTGGCTTATCATACCTACTACATCCACTTTTTGCTGCGATGATAGGTCTATATGTGTTGGTCTCTAAAGCATATAGTTACGACCGTATTCGCTTAAAACGGTTTCCTATCACCAGTGCTATCGTAGTTACCTTTTTTCAAGGCGCTTTTACCTACCTTTCAGTTCAAATAGGTATGCACATGCCCATTCAAGAGATGCTGGCCCACAAAAATCTGTTACTGGCGGCTGTAAGTACGGTGCTGCTGGCAGGATCTTATCCACTCACTCAAATTTACCAACATGAAGAAGATAAATCTCGAGGAGATATTACTCTGAGTATCATGTTAGGGGTTTGGGGAACATTTATTTTTTCAGGAATCGCCCTGGTATTGGGAAGTGGAGTCCTCGCAGCACTATATCTGTCGAATGATGGGTGGAACCATCTATTGATTTTTGTAATAAGTAGCTGTCCTGTAATTATTTACTTTACCTATTGGATCTATAAGGTAAGGGAGAATTTGCATGCGGTCAATTATGAATATACGATGCGGATGAATCAAATTGCGTCCTTAGCACTTTCTACGGCATTTATAATTATGCTGGTGTTCACAAAACCTATTTAAAAAAATTGTATATTAAATATTAAGTAAAAGTTATTTACTTTACACATAGCTGACAACTATTAATCATAGCCTATATGGAAGGTCGAAGTTGGTCCCACTGGTTTCTCCTCATTTTCGCCGCACTTCTTATTTATTTATCTTTCTTTCCCTTTATAATTAGTCAATTAAGTTGGAAATTATTCACTTCTCAGTTTGTGATAACCCTCGTACTACTGGTTTATGGGATGATAAAGCTCGATAAACCACTCACAAAATTGGGGACGAATGTAATAGGATTTTTAGGTGCATCTCTCGTGGGCTTTGGAATACTTTCTTTCGGAGTAAAATGGTTATTTCTACCGGGAATGATTGCATTATTATTTTCCTTTTTGCTGCTTATTCAACTGTTCAGACATTCCCACCATCAGCGCTACATTCAGCCTATACTCACCGACAAGCCACGACTCATTTTTCCATTTCTTTTATATACAGGAATACTATTCTTCTCTATCTCTTCTGAATTGGGCAACTGGTTTGTTCCTGCCGGGATATTTGGACTCGTATTAATGGTTGTATGCTTGATGGCCTTAAACCGTTGGAAAATGGTTCCACAAAAAAGTTTCTGGCTGGTGATGGCAGGATCAGCGGCCCTGCTATTGGCAAATAGTCTGCTGATTCTGGATGTACTATATTTCCAACAATCAGAAATAAAGGTTCTGTATTTTTTATTTTATAGTTTAGGTCAATATTCAATACTGACTGGGATGTTAGAAGAGGAAAAATCTTTTTCCTTGGTAGAAGCAAGGGAAATCATTCAATCTCGGGTCAACTCCTCTATTAATGTTTGATGTTGAGGAAAAAGTTCGATCAGTTGTTTTTTTTGTGCCAATGTGAAGTCCTCAAATTCAAATCCAGGTGCTACGGTACAGCCCACTAAGGCATAAGATGCTGGACGAGGGTCTATTATTTTCGCTGCAAACCAACTTCCAGCAGGTACATAAGCCTGGCAAACTTCCCCCTGCAAAAGGTTCTTTCCCATGATGTGAGTATCCAATTCTCCATTTTCCCTAATCATATAAATAGCAATACTATCTCCCAAATAAAAATGCCATCCTTCATCTGCTTTCAGTTGGTGAAAGGCGGAAAATCCTGTATGAGTAAGTAAAAAATAAATCCCTGTACTAAAAGCCCTATTTCCCGTGAATCGAGGGGGAAGCGCCTGTCGAGCAATGACCCCATCTGAACGATATATAGGTTTAAAAAATCCTCCTTCAGGATGAGGCTGCAGCTCGAGATGATCAATGACTTCTTGTAAGCCTGGTATGGTCATAGGTTCAGTGTAAGTTATTTGTCCCTTGGAGGTTCAGAAATAATTGAATCATTGCGATGGTGTTGAGTGGAATCTTGGGATGTAGAAAAACTAGTCTTCTCTTTTTCCGGTAGGTGTGGGGCTTCTACTTGCGAATGATTAGTCTTATCTTCAGCATTCTCTTCCACATCAGCCTGGAAAACTAAATAAGCAATGGAGCTTATTAATACTACACTGGCGAAGGATAATGGATTTTTATACAGTTTTTTCCAAAAATTAAATCTGGTGATATATCGAAACCGTCGATATAGACGTGGAAAATCCTGGTATTGCTGGATTTTTTCATCATTAGGAAGGGACTCTACTACTTGTATCTTATATTTTGACATACCACCGCAATTTCTAAGTTTGTAAGGCTTTCAATAAAAAATTTAATCGCTCGAATTTATTCTATCAGACATCATTTTTCGCATCTTACTTAGGATCCGATATACTTTTACCTTGGCATTGTTCTCCGTTATATTAAAAATAACGGCGATCTCTTTATAAGGTAGCTTTTCAAAAAATCTCAGCTCTATCAATTGTAACTCTGGCTCTGATAATTCTTCCAAGGCTATAAGTAGCTGAGGGATGACATCCTCTGTTGATTGTTTTACCACCTCCTCAGCCATTTCGGCCATATGAACGGATTCTAGGCTAATGGTTCTCTGGCCTTTGAGCTTTCGAAAGTGTTGATTCACCTCATTCAGGGCAATGCGATACAACCATGCTCCGAAAGGAACTCCCTGAAATGAATATTTCGGTAGATTTATCATCGCTTTTAAAAACACTTGTGCAGTAACATCTGCTGTAACTTCCTCCTCTCCAATTCGTTTGTAAACGAATAGAAAAATTTGCTTATAATAACGTTCGTAAATACGTCCAAAACGCGCCGGATTTTGCTGAGCCTGCTTTATCCAGGAATATTCCTCCAATAATTGGTTTTCAGTGAGTTGTTTCCTCTGCACACGCGTTTACTTGAGAGATGTACAATATTTCGAAAGAAATACTTGCTTTTCGAAGCTATAAACATCCTTATAATGGAC
>CBDHFQ010000029.1:0-483673 GCA_965262565.1 Bacteroidia bacterium | reverse complement strand
TAAATTCTTGGATACCATATTTCCATCAATGCCCGAAAAGCGTCCTCGTCTCCTTTCCGAGCTTGTTCTATGGTAGAATTAATCATATACATCAGAATTTATCAACTATCGGCACACTAAGATCAACCTTAATTCAGTCTTCAGCATTTGGATTACTTATCTGATGTCAAAAAAACCATAATAGTTTTAATCAAAAGGGAAAAATCTTTGGTTGGAGAATGAAAAAAATTAAGTTTATCCTTTATCTAAATATGTTTATCCCAGGCTTACCTACGACAACTCTTATCTCTATACCTTATAAAAATCAACTTCTCCCCAATTCATAAGGGTTAAATATGTAAGGCTTACCTCTATTTGAATATTTGTCAAATTTCATATTTTAAAAAAAATAAATATTCATTGACATTCAATTGATTAACATTTTACCTACATCATATCTCTTAACTGTAATTTAACAAATAAATCACTCCAGCTTTACTGGTAAATAGGTTTATTCTATGAAATTTGTAGAGATTATCAATAGGTTTCGGAAAATTCTGGAAGCTGTTGAAAATTAAAAAGGGATCGCGGCAACGACCCCTTGTAAGTTGTACGGACGTATTTCGATATACAAACAATGGAAATCGTCCTACCCGTTCTTTGATCAAAACGGATATTATTAACAACAGTCAAATTTTAAGTTATGATTTTTTTCTACACTTAAGAAGTGATTTTTAAAAAATGGCCTTCGATTTGGAAAAAATCTGGGTTTTATTTTCCTCTTAAACTTTTCTATTGCTTTTGCCCAGGATGCAGAAGTGAAAGGAACAGTGAAAAGCCCGAAGGGGAAGCACTTGTCGGCGCAAGTGTATTGGTTAAAGGATCTACTAATGGAGCTTTAACAAATTCGGATGGAGCATTCACTATTCTAGCTAATCCAGCGACAGATACTCTTCAAGTTTCCTACATCGGTTTCGAAACTCAATCAATTGGTTTAGCAGGTCGCTCCTCACTTGATATTTCCCTGGTGGAAGAAGCGTCTACTTTAGATGATGTAGTAATTACTGCTTTGGGAATCGAGCGTGATGAAAAAACATTAGGCTATGCAGCGCAGGAAGTAGATGGTAGCTCTTTGACGGTAGCAAGAGAACCTAACTTCGTCAACAGCCTTTCAGGACGTGTGGCGGGAGTTAATATCTCTCAAGGAGCTTCTGGCGTAGGTAGTTCTGCCCGTATCGTTATTCGTGGAGAAACCTCTATTGCGGGTAATAACCAGCCATTATTTGTAGTAGATGGTGTTCCTATCAGCAACGATATTTTCAGTTCTCGCTCCGAAGGAAACCTGGAAGTTGATTATGGAAATGCTGCTGCTTCTATCAATCCTGATGACATTGAATCTGTAACTGTATTAAAAGGTGCAAACGCAACTGCACTTTATGGATCTCGTGCATTGAACGGGGTTATCCTTATTACCACAAAAAGTGGAAAAGGGAAAAAAGGAATAGGTATTTCTGTCAACTCTACTACTACGTTTGAAAACCCATTAGTTATTCCCGAATATCAGAATGAATATGGTCAGGGAGCCAATGGTCAATTCGAATTTGTAGATGGATCTGGTGCTGGTGTTGCTGATGGTGTAGATGAAAGCTGGGGACCAAGAATGGATGTTGGATTATTGATCCCACAACATGATTCTCCAACAGCTAATGGATTTCGCGGTGGAGATAATGCTATAGCGGATCGCGGAGAAATAGCCGCTACCCCCTGGACCTCTGCTCCCGATAACGTAAGAAACTTCTTCGAGACTGGATATACCTTAACAAATAATGTATCACTTGCAGGAGGTAATGATAAAGGAGATTTTAGATTATCATACACTAACCTTTACAATGAAGGAACACTTCCCAATACTGATTTAAGAAGACATACCTTCAATCTAAGTACTTCTTTTAATCCTGTAGATAAGCTTACTTTTAGAATTAATGCTAACTACATCGACACGGACAGTGATAACAGACCTACTAACAGCTACGGAACTGAGAATGTGATGTATTTATGGGTATGGTTTGGTCGCCATATCGAAATGAATAGCCTGAGAGATTACTGGCAACCTGGCCTAGAAGGCGTACAACAATTTAACTATAACTATAACTGGCACGATAATCCATACTTTACTCAATTCGAGAATACGAATGGATTAGACAAAAACCGTTGTTCGGTAACATGTCTATTACCTATGACATCACAGATAAATTAAGTGTGATGGCACGTACCGGTACGGATTATTTCGATGAATTAAGAATTGGAAAACGGGCTTTCTCTACTCAGCGATTCCCCTTCGGTCAGTATCGCGAAGATAAAATTAACTTTCAGGAAACTAATACTGACTTCCTGATCACTTATCAGGATCTTTACAGTAGTGATTTCGGTTACTCCGTATCTTTCGGTGGTAACAGAATGCAACAAACACGTCGTTATAACAGGATTTCAGCTAACCAGCTTTCAGTACCTGGTATTTATAACTTCGAAAACTCTCGTATTCCTTTAAATCAAACTCAATTCAATTTTGAGCGTCGCATCAATTCTCTTTATGGTACAGCTCAATTGAGTTATAAAAATGCTGTTTTCCTCGATATCTCAGGACGTAATGACTGGTCAAGTTCTTTAACGAATCCTGAAGATCCTGACAATAGTAATAACTCTTACTTCTATCCTGCAGTAAATTTAGCGCTTATGGTGAACGAATTCGTTGACCTGCCAAGTTCCATTAACTTCTTAAAGCTTCGCGCAGGATATGGAGAAGTTGGTGGAGATACCGATCCATTCCGTTTAGCTAATGTATTCAACTTCCTGACTCCCTGGGGAAGCACGCAGCGTGTAACTGAAAGTAATCAGTTAGCGAACTCTGATCTGCGTCCAGAGAGAGCAAAATCTTTCGAGGTAGGGGCTGACCTTAGAATGTTCAACAATCGTTTAGGATTTGATATTGCTTATTACAATACTGATACAGAAGACCAAATCTTTGCATTATCTACTCCTCAGTCAAGTGGATATAGCAGTAGAATTGTGAATGCGGGAAGCATCAACAGTTATGGATTAGAAATTCAGTTGAATGCTACTCCTATTAAATTAGCTAACAGCTTCCAGTGGGGATGTTAATGTAAACTGGTCCTTCCAGCGCTCCGAAGTAGAAGAATTGGCTGAAGGAATTGAGGAATATACCATTGCTGGAAATTATGTAACTATTCAGGCTCGTCCAGGTGGTCGTTTAGGAGATATGTTTGGAACAGGTTTCGTTATGATTGATCCTGCAACCGGGAACCAATTAGAGCCAGATCCAGTAAGTGGAGAGTTTCCTGAAGGAGGAAAACCTTTAATGAATGACAATGGATTCTTTGTGAGAGATAACACCTTGAGAAAAATAGGAAACTACAATCCTGATTTCATGTTAGGGGTGTACAACAGCTTCACATTTAAAGGAATTAATTTAGGTTTCTTATTTGACGCTCGCATCGGAGGAGAAATTTTGTCCCGTACTTTGTTGATCGGTAGTACTTCTGGTATGATGATAGAAACTGTGGGTAACAATGAGCTAGGAAATCCAAAACGTGATCCTATAGATCAGGGAGGTGGAGTAGCTCCTGACGGTGTTTTCTTTGACGATGAAGGAAATCTGGTCGAAAATCTTTCTCTTCCCGTAGATCAACGTAAGCGTCTTTCTGGTCGTGATTTTTACTGGTGGGTATTTAATCGTGGAAATGAGGTACAAGGGATTTACGATGCTTCTTATTTGAAATTACGTGAAGTAAGACTGGGATATACCTTACCTAATTCCTTGACAAACAAGATTCGCTTATCAAATGTAAGAGTATCTTTCATAGGTCGTAATCTGTTATTATGGACAGAAAATCCCCACTTCGATCCTGAAACCTTTTCTTTCAATGGAAATACGATTGTTCCAGGGGTCGAGGATATGGCTACGCCTTCCAACAGAAGCTTAGGATTTAACATCAGTTTCGATTTTTAATCTAAGAAATATTCAATGAGGTAACATACTATAGCGTGTGTTACCTAGTCTTTCATTTCATTCACCTAACAATTGATTTAAAATGAAAACGATATATAAATTATTTTCTCTATTCATCATTCTTATGCTAACGCAGGCGTGTACGGAGGATTTTGATGAAATTAATTCTAATCCAAATGCTCCACAGTCTGTTAATGGAGACTTATTACTTCCTACTATCATTATCGATCCTTCTCGTACCTTTTTAGAAGGAGATGCCTGGGAATTAGGAAATACTGCTATGCAAATTGGGGCAGTTAACAATTTCACTACTTTCGATCAAATGGGATGGGGTTCTGAAGCTGGACTGTGGAATGTCATGTACCGAGGCATCAGAGATGCAGAGAATCTTATGGAAATTGCTCAGGAAACTGGTAACAATGCCTATATGGGAATTGCGCTAATCATGCGTGCATGGATGGCATCAGTATTAACTGACCTTTGGGGTGATATTCCTTTTACCCAGGCAAATGGGGGAAAAGTAGATGATAATTTTACTCCTGTATATGATTCTCAAGAAGATGTATACAATAATATCTTAGCTGATTTAGCCTCTGCCAGTGATCTACTGACACAGGGAGGAGCTATCGGTGGAGACATATTATTCGAAGGAGATCTGGAAAAATGGAGAAAATTTGCCAACTCTCTTCGTATCCGCTATTTGATGCGTTTGGAGAAAAAACGTGGCGGATCCACCATTGGTTCAGAAATTCAAACTATCCTGAATACGCAGCCTGTGTTTGTCAGTAACTCTGATAACGCGAGTATTGATTTTCTTTCTACCGCTCCAAATCAATATTTTATGCATACAGCACGTGTAGGAGGATTTGATGAGCACCGCATGAGTCAAAAGTCTGAATTTCGCATGAAGGGGATTAACGACCCTCGTATGTTTGTTTACTTCCGTCCCATCGATAATCCTGATTCCCTATCTTTCTATTTAGGCGATGATGTTAACAATTTAGGTTCAAGCCCTACGAGGTTTCGCGATTTCTTTTTAAGCCAATACAATAGTGATCCTGCCAGTGTTCAACCATATTTCAATCTCTTCAAGGGATTACCTAATGGACTTAGTGAGAGTAATGCCATTGAATTTAACGGAAGTCGTCAGAATCAGTCTCGCTTAGGGGAGATTCTTCGCGAACTACCTAATGGAGTAAGCATGAATTTCATGACCTTCCCTGAGTTGCAGTTCATTCTGGCTGAAGCAGTAGTCAAAGGGTACATTACAGGTAATGCAGAAGAACTTTACCTTTCTGGTGTCAATGCGGCGTTTGAGATGTATGGAATCTCTCCTGATCCAACTTACTTTGAGCAAGAAGGAGTAGCCTTTTCAGCAGATACAGAGACTGCTTTGGATCAAATCGCTCTACAGAAGTGGATGTCTCTTTTTGTAACTGGTATGGAAGCTTATATTGACTGGAGAAGAACAAATCGTCCGGAGATTGCTCCTGGACCAGATAATGTGAATGACAATAGAGTCCCTCTGAGATTCAATTATCCTGATGACGAGCAGGCGCTCAACTCGGATAATTGGAAAGCAGCTGTCGACCGTATGGGAGGGGTAGACGATATTAATGCTGTTATGTGGATCTTACAATAAAAATCCTTTTATATTTATCAAAAGAGGTACATCAGGGGATGTACCTTTTTTTTTGCCTCTTTTTCTTAAGGCGCCATTCCCCTGAAAGTAGTTATTCCTAGATACCCCCCAAGGGTATGCCATCTTCCCTCCTGCCTTTTACTAGCATCCCATATCAGTACCTACGTCACATCCCCGCTGTTTTAGGTGTCATCTTTAGTACAGTAGGTTCTCTCATTTAGTCATTTATTTTTTTAGCTTATGTATACGTATCTTCAAGACAGGTCGAGCTCCTCTTCTTCGGGGTCCAGATTTCATGGTTCGGACGAGTCTTTTGGGTTATTAGATGCTTACTCGCAGGCTGTGGTACGGACCACTGAGCAGGTAAGTCCGTCCGTGGTGAACATCACGGTTACTTTGCGTGCAAATGGCAGAGGGCGACGCAGGCGAAGCCGAGGCGGCGGCGGTTCAGGATTTATCCTCACTCCTGATGGCTTCACTATCACAAATTATCATGTAGTACATCAGGCAGAAAAAGTCCAGGTATCACTTCCCGATGGTAGAGAATACAAAGCAGAAATCATCGGTTTGGATGCTTCTACAGATTTAGCCGTTCTTCGCATTCCCGATAATAAACTCCCGGCAGTGCCCTTTGGGGATTCTCGCAACTTAAGGGTAGGCCAAATAGCCGTAGCTATAGGTAATCCATACGGATTTGAATATACTGTTACTACAGGTGTAGTCAGTGCATTAGGGAGATCCCTACGTTCACAGAGTGGCAGATTAATCGATGATGTCATCCAGACAGATGCCGCTTTGAATCCAGGTAATTCTGGCGGACCGTTAGTCAATACACTGGGAGAAGTAATCGGAGTAAATACAGCTATGATTCTTCCTGCTCAGGGTATCTGCTTCGCTATAGCAGCAAATACAGCACAATATGTTGTTAGCCGTCTCATCACCGACGGAAAAGTCAAAAGGGCCTATATTGGGATTGCAGGTCAGAATTATCGCATTCCACAACGAATCAAACAAATGCTCAAATTGAAGCAAGCTTCTGGCATTCTGATAAGTACAATTGAGGCAGATAGCCCTGCTTACAATGAGGAATTGCAGGAAGGAGATATTGTCATATCATTTAATCATCAGGAAGTGCCCAGCATTGACCGACTTCACAGCATATTATCAGAAAGTCAAATAGGTCAAAATTCAGAACTACAAATTATACGAAAAGGAAGATTAAAGACAGTTAAGATAATTCCGGCAGAATTGGCCTAAAGGATTTAGGAGAATTTAATAAATAAAGAAGAATAAAATAAGATTCAAAAAAATATATCGAAGATGACAAATCTTCTATCTCCAAATAATCCGAACTAAATTTGCTTCAAGTATCGAGTAAAATTACAATATGAATTATATATAATTCGTAATAATTAAAGAATTTCATCGCATATTTCAGGAATTGTCCCTATTTTTTTAACAAAAGCAGGAAAAAATTTCTAACAAATAACTAGTAACACTTAGCGTGAAATGCTCATAATCAAATATTTCTATCAGTTTCTTTCAATTATAGTGCATTTACTTACATATGTTATAAGCCTACTTTAACGAATAAGAATAAAAGAAACTTCATTCCTACTTTTGAAATGTAACAAAAAGGAATATAACCAAATAAAGATATAAAAAAGTTAGGGTTGATGTGTGGTTGAAAGGCGTGCCGCAGTTTGGCGGGCGCCTTTTTTTTGCATTTTATACTTTTATTACCATTATTCGTATGTTACAATATACATATTATACATATTGATAATAAATTATCTCTATATTAATTTCACCATCATAAAATAATATAGAGAATGAAAATATACTACCTTTTAATCATTTGTATCGCTGGAGTGCTATTCTCTTGTAATCTTACAGAAGACTTTGATAAACTGAAAGATACTCCGTGGAACCCGGATATAGCGATATCTTTAGTTAATAGCAATCTAACCATAGAAAAGCTAATTGATATCGAAGATTCTTCCTCATTCCTCATTAACGGATCCGATAATTTATTGGAAATTGTATATACCGATACAGTTCTTCCCATAAATACTTTCGAATTAGTGGAAATTCCAGATGTGCAGTTTCCAGTTCCAGATTCTAATCTAACCATTCAATCCCCTTTTGACGCTATAAGCTCCTTCAATACTAAAACCGGATTTATAGCTGTCGATATACAAAACGATCATCCTGAACCTATTTCATTGACATACTCTATTCCAAATGCCAATATTAACGGAGGTATATTGACAAGGAATATCCCACTCGGAGTAAATGAAAGAATACAAGATACCGTTTCTTTAGAAGGTGTTCAATTCTCAATGCCCGATGAAACAATTACTATCAGATATAAGGCCATTTCTCCTTCCGCTCCATCTGTACAGTTAAGATTTTTCTTAATGGAATTTAAGGATATTTCTTATTCCTTCGCAACAGGAAGGTTTGAAGAAATTGAGATTGACTTGGAAGAAGGAATCATAGGAACGGATTTGTTCAACAATGTAAAGAGTGGTAGCTTTTATTTTGAGGACCCCCAAATCACATTTACTATTACAAATTCTTTCGGCTTTCCAGTCAAACTTCAAGCAAATGAGATAAGCGCAAGTTCGAATACCCAATCATCTTTTCCTTTGGAAAGTGTACTGGATCAAGGAGTTCTACTAAATTATCCTGCCTTGAATAATGTGGGAGGGTCAGAACAAACGGAGATTACCTTAACTTCGGAAAATAGTAATTTTGCTGAAGTCATATCCCAAACACCTAATACGCTATTTTACGATTTAAATATTATTCCTTTTCCAAGTGAGGTAAATGTTCCTGCTGGATTCATTACAGATAATGCATCCATTGACATTCATGTGGATGTTTCTTTACCCTTACAGGTAAGAGTTTCTGACCTGGTCCTTCAGGATACCTTAGAGGTCAGTTTAGATGATTTAGAAGAAGGTAGCTATGCAGATGTTGTAGTAATCACGGAAAACGAATTTCCGCTTGATGGATCATTGCAAGTATTCTTTTTGAACGGGCGATTTGAACTAATCGACTCTCTCTTTTCAGCTAATGAACCTATCTTTAATGCTGCCCCCTTAAATGCGCAAAATGAAGTAGAAGGATCCTCCGCTGAACAGACTGATTTCTCCATTGAAGGAGATAAATTTAATGCTATCAGGAATACAGAACATATTGTGTTGAAAGCAACATTTAATTCACAGCATCCGACAGATGGTACAGTAAAATTGCGTTCAGATCAAACGGTCAATGTGAAAATTGGAATTAAAACCGGTTTGTAATCCACCCGCACCAAACTTTCGCTTTTGGGTAAATCATTTTTTAACAATAAATATAACCTTCATTTTCAACAAGTTAGTAATGAATAAATATATCATATACGCGCTCTTTTTGGGTATTGGATTGATGCCTAAGACTATAATGAGCCAACAGGAATTGGGGACGCATTTCTTGAGAGATGTTATTCAATCCAATTTCACCAATCCAGCCATCATGCAAAGTAAATCTATTACTATTGCGCTTCCTTCACCTCACTTACATATTTCTAACTCAGGGTTTTCCTTGGGAGACTTGATTGTAGATTCCGAAGATTCAGATTCTACAGAACTAAATGTTGATGGAATTATAGACTTGCTCAAGGATAAGAACGATTTTCACGGTCGATTTCAGTTGGATTTATTTGCTTTTGGATACAGAAGAAACAACCTACAATTTACCATTTCTGCCAGAAGTCAACTTCTAAGCTATCTAAGATATCCCAAAAATCTGGTAGAAGTAGGGTGGAATGGGAATGCTAATTTTACAGGAGATACCATCCGATTTTCTCCCAAATTTAGCTCTACTGCTTATCAGGAATTAGCTATAGGTGCCGCATATGAAGTAAATGAAAAACTTCAGCTTGGTGCCAAGTTAAAGTATTTAATTGGGATAGCAGATATATCGACAGGAAGAGACTTTGCAGCATTTTATACTGACGAAACTTACTATCAAACTACCTTTATTACTGACGTGCTAATTAATACCAGCATGGTGGATATCGGAGATCCGGAGGATATAGAATTTGATTACGAATTCAAGCCATTTACCAGCAATTCAGGAGTTGTGTTTGACCTTGGATTTCTCTACAGATTTAATGAACAGTTAGAAATATCTGGAAGCATCCTGAACCTGGGAAGTGCGATCAGATGGAGAGAAAAAGTAAGTAACTTCACAAGTTTCGGAAATTATACCTTTGAAGGAGTGGACGTTACTGACTTACTGACAGGTGGAAGTATAGATACAGATAGTATTGTAGACGAAATTTCCGAGAACTTTGAATTCAGGGAGAGTGATTTTTCCTATCGTACTAGAGTACCTACTCAAGTATACATTAGTTCCATCTTTAGACCAATAAATTCTGTTCAATTGGGCGGTTTATTCCATTATGAATGGTACGAAGGCGCTATTTTTCCTGCCCTTACTTTGAGTGCCAGCAAGGAGTTAGGAAATGTATTTTCTGGAGGGCTCACCTACTCTGTTAGAAGAGGTAGCGCAGTTAATGTTGGAACGAATTTTGTCCTTAGAGGAGGTCCTGTGTTATTCTTTTTTAATTCCGACAATATCCTTGGGTTCATTACTCCCAGATCAACTAAAGGTCTATCTTTAAGGTTTGGGTTGAATATTGGCATTTAATCTTCCAACTCAACATAAGGAAAAGCTAAAAGAGAAATAGCGTAAATGTATGAAGAGTAATGAAAATAGCGTTTAGCGATTTGATTAGGTACCAATAATTAAAATAATCAATCATTTTAGACGGCGATAGAGGAAGGGGAATTACAGACTCCCTTTCCTTTGTTGTACGTTCCTTCCCTAATTATTTACCATATCTTATCAAAGAGGTATATTGCCGTGCTTTTTCCTCGGTAACACTTTGACCTTACTTTCCAACATTTCAAAAGCTCGAATAAGTTTTGCTCTGGTTTGTTCAGGGCGAATGACTTCGTCTATATACCCTCTTTGAGCAGCCATATAAGGATTAGCAAATTTTTCGGTATACTCTTCTACTTTTTCGTTCAACTTTTCTTCTGGATTATCAGCGATGGCAATTTCCTTCTTAAAAATAATTTCGGCTGCTCCTTTGGGTCCCATCACCGCAATTTCGGCTGTGGGCCATGCATAGTTTATATCTGCCCCTATATGTTTGGAATTCATAACGTCATAAGCTCCTCCATAAGCTTTTCTGGTAATGACAGTTACACGAGGTACAGTAGCCTCACAAAAAGCATACAGTAGTTTGGCACCATTACTGATAATAGCATTCCATTCCTGATCAGTTCCAGGTAAAAAACCAGGTACATCTTCAAATACGAGTAATGGAACATTGAACGAATCACAAAAGCGAACAAAACGCGCGGCTTTATTCGATGCCTTTATGTCTAATACTCCTGCTAATACTGCAGGTTGATTAGCGACCACTCCTATACATCTGCCCTGCAATCTTGCAAAGCCCACCACTATATTAGCTCCATAATGTTCATGAACTTCCAAAAATGACTTCTCATCACATATAGCATGAATAATTTCTTTCATATCATATGGCTGGTGGGGATTTTCAGGAATGATCTCGGCCAACATAGAGGTATCCTGATATGATGTTTCATCGAATTCATATACAGGTGCGGTTTCTTCGCAATTCTGAGGAATATAGGTCAAAAGCTGCTTAATTGTTTCTATGCAGACTACTTCATTGGTACATGCAAATTGGGTTACTCCACTTTTGGAGGCATGCGTCATCGCTCCACCAAGATCTTCAGCTGACACCTCTTCATGGGTAACTGTTTTCACGACATTAGGTCCTGTCACGAACATGTAAGAGCTTTTTTCTACCATCAAAATAAAGTCGGTAATAGCAGGACTGTATACTGCCCCTCCAGCACAAGGCCCCATAATAGCAGATATTTGTGGAATCACTCCCGAAGCCATGGTATTTCGGTAAAAAATATCCGCATATCCTGCTAATGATACGACTCCTTCCTGTATTCTGGCTCCGCCCGAATCATTCAGTCCTATTATCGGAGCGCCATTTTGCAGGGCCAAATCCATAATCTTTACGATTTTCTCTGCATGTGCCTCAGATAATGACCCTCCGAAGACAGTAAAATCCTGGCTGAATACATATACAAGCCTTTTATGTATTTTACCAAAACCTGTTATTACGCCATCCCCTAAATATCTCTGTTTTTCTAATCCAAATTCACTGGATCTATGTGTAACTAATTTGCCAATCTCTTCAAAACTACCCTCATCTAATAATAATTCAATTCTTTCGCGAGCAGTTAATTTGCCTTTATTATGTTGGGCTTCAATTCGTTTTACCCCTCCACCTAATTCTGCTTCCTCGTTTAACTGCTTTAATCTGTTTAAGGGAGTATTCATACAGTAGATTAGATTATTAAATATAAGATGGGCAAATATAATGGATATTAACCAAAAAAAGCCTGCTTGAAAAGACAGGCCTAATGTTAATTCAGGTAAAAATTTATTTTACATGGCCTCAGCGATTTCTTCAGTCATTTCCATATTATGAAATACATTTTGTACATCATCATCATCTTCTATTAAATCCAATAGTTTTAACACTGATTTAGCCTGATCGAGTCCTAAAGATACAGTATTTGTGGGTATACGTTCCAGATTCGCACTTTCAGGCTCTATTCCTAACTCCTCCAGTTTATTATTCAGACTCCCAAAATCTTCAAAAGCTGTAGTTAAGACGAAATTATCTTCTGCTAATTCTAGATCTTCTAGGCCAGCATCTAATAATTCCAGCGTAAGTTCTTCTTCATCACGCCCATCAGCTGTTACGATAAAAATCCCCTTTCTCTCAAACATGTAATCTACGGAACCACTTTTTCCTAAGCTTCCATTACTCTTGTTAAAATAAGAACGAATGTTAGCAACCGTACGATTATTATTGTCGGTTAAACATTCTACAAACACTGCTACACCATTTGGCGCATAACCTTCCAGCGTCACTTCTTCATAACTATCCCCTTCTCCTGAGCCTTTATTAATTTGAGTAGTGATCTTATCCTTAGGAACGTTCGCCTTCTTAGCATTCTGAATAGCTAATCTTAATCTAGGATTGGAATCTGGATCAGCTCCACCTTCTTTAACGGAAACGGCTATTTCTTTCAATAATCGGGTAAACATTTTTGACCGTTTCTTATCCTGAGCACCTTTACGATGTTTTATATTTGCCCATTTACTATGTCCTGCCATAATATCTACTTTTTCTACAGAGAAAATTAATTGATTTTGCTTACAAAATCTAAATACTTCTAAAATTGTTGCAAATTTTGTAAGCCAAAGATACGCATCGTTTGAATTAACACCATAATTTCCTCAAACAGAATATGTATGATAAAAAACAAAGAGAATGGCGACATATGAACCATCCTCTTATTGTAATATCAATTATGATGTTAACTTCTATCGTTATCTTATCGTCAATGGAGTTAGTAAGTATCACTTAGCTAATCAATGTAGTTTGATCTTTCCCAAGACGAGTCATGATATTTTCACGGATAAGCCTGTAATAGTGTTTTCTACCTGTAGTTTTATCCTGTCTGATAAGCCCTATATCAATCATAATCTTGATATACTTTTTAGCGGTGGTTCCTTTAATATTCAATTCCTCTTCAAGATCCTGAGAGAAAAATCCACTTTTCGCATGAGTTACCAGGAATTTGGGCATATCGAACACCACTTCAAAAATGGTTCCTCTTTTGTATAAATCATAGAACATATATCTGATACCCTGTTCCAATTGCTTGTTATCGGTTTGTTGAATATCGAGGAAGAAACCCAATCTGTTTACCTCTTTGAAAGTGATATAACTTCTCAGATTTCTGTAAGAAAAATCTAAATGTTCTGCGGCAAGTGGTAAGTCGCCTTTTGAAATATTAATACATTTGTTAAGGGTACTATTTCGCACAGAATTAGATACCTTTTTAAACTCATCCCAATCTGCCTTTACGAAGCTTAATGGATTATTATCGTCTTTTAGCTCTATCAACAATCTATCAGCAATTTGTAAACTAACGCTGTCTTTATGAATGATAGCTCCTATACGCATCATTTCAATTTCATACAGCTGATACTGAAAATATGTTTTAATGTTAAAATGTGAAATTGGTTCAAAACGAAGATATTGCTTGCGAAAGGACTCGATAAAAGAGGGTTGGATTACTTCTAGATTTTCCTCAATCTGATGGACTACTTTTTTGATCCTATCCATGAAAGAATCCAGGGTGTGAACCATCCAGGACACTCCTGGTTTTACAGTTTCTTCCAGAAAAATGTCATTTGCCAATTTAAATCCTGAAGTCAATAAGTAAAAACCTCCTTCTTCTATTCTTTTTTGTCCGGCTTTAAAAATATCCTGAATTGTATCATATGCTTTTGTGCCATTTTCATTCCGCTTTAAAAGATTCGCATAAATTCTGCTGGATTTAATAAATAGAGGATAATTTATAGTCTTCTTATAAAACTGCACGATCTCTTTAACTTCTTTTTCCGTCAGAGAAATGCCGGAATCGACAGCTATATCTGCTTTTTCTACTCTGTATTCCATAGTAGAAAGTTTATCATTCGTGTTTTCAGCAATGCCTATGGCCTTTTCTATATGTTGGATAGATTTTTTGGCAAAATTACTTTGCTCCAAACTATCACTGGTCATAGAGAATAGTTGCCTATATAAATAAGCAATACTCTTTTCAATAGATCCTTGGGCAAATAATGGTAAGGTGTTTTCTCTAATTTGTCCCTTGAAATACGTTTCGAGATTTCGAAGTTCCTGCTGACAATGCTCCAATTTTGTAATATCATCATCAAAATTGGCAAAAATGTTATAAAGTAATTTAGATTTTAATTCAAATATAGCACTCTTAAATACTTTCTTTATCTCGAATGTCGGTAGATTCTCTAGATTACTTTCTAATTTTTCAATAATCTGCCTAACTCTTTCTTCATTTTCATTTGTTCTCTCCTTTAAATAATAGGAAGATAAGTATAACTGGTTAGCCAGGTTTTCCTCAAAGGAAAGGTCGAGAATACTTTTCTGGAACCACACTCTGGATTTGATAGACTGATCAGCCTCTTCCTCATTCAAATAGACAAATCCAATAACTGTAGAAACAGTCGAGATGAAGTTTTTCCCAAATTTACTCCAATCTAAATTACCAATCTGATTCTCAAACTTTTCAATAGGTATTCCTTTCAATAATCTGCTAAATGATGTCGATAATAGCTCTAAAAATTGCTCCCAAGCCTCCAGATTTACATGCTCCGAAGGAAGATTTCTAATAGCATTCATTCTATGTTGTACGATCTCTAATGATTCCTGATATAAATCATGATCCCCTCTGGTGAAGAAATACAGCAAGGCTTGATCGACAATAAAAAAGAAATAGTCTAATGATTCCTCATTTTGTAGAGAGGTATTTGTCAACTCTGAAGTAAAAAATTCATTTAATTTACCAAAATCCTGAATATCCGTTTTTTTTGAAATTTCCCGGAGATAGTTTGGCATTGGAAGTTTATCACCTTTCAGGGATAAATTTACCAACAGTTGATACATATTATACATCATTATTCTGTTATTGATTACGGATTAATTAGTCTAGCAAAATAAAGTGTCACTTTATTGATTGATTCTTAGTAAAAAATAGATTTAAGTCAAAATACGATGAATTCTTGAATTGTCTCATCTGGAAAAAACCTATGTAAAGACAACGGTTCACCCAAATGTAGCCTTATTCAGATTCATTTCCAATATTTTTATTTAAAAAATTGGTATATTGTAAAAATTTATATCATTAGAATCATTATTCCGATTATATAGAGATTCGAAATTTCACAGAAAACTATCTAGTTGCTTAACTAACCTAATTTTCTACTTAATTCCCTTCATATCAGGCCATTAAATATAAACACTACATTTCTGAAAAGTAAGTATTTTCTAAGTGAAAAAACGTAATTATGATAAAGTTAGTATAATTCTATGAGTTTGTTGTAGGTAAACAATAAATTTTGATTAAGTCCTGTTCAATGCCTTAAGTATTCTACTTAATATTTGGCAAGGCGTAATAGAACTATTCAATTTTATTTTATCTTTACGATCTACCCAATAATGGGTAAGAAAATGTTCCAAGTCCAACTTAGCTTCCGACATCTCCAAATACTTTACGAAAAACTTCCTCCAGTTTACTTACTCCAGTTAGTTTAATCTCTCGTTGGGTCTTCTCTAAGGTGTTTATCTGATTTTCGGCAATAAAGATTTCTTGGAATCCAAGTTTTTCTGCTTCTGAAATTCTGTTTTCCAATCGATTGACTGCTCTTACTTCACCACTCAAACCAATCTCAGCGGAAAAGACAGTCGTTCGCTTTATAGGTAGATCATACAGCGAAGAAATCACTGCACATACTAAAGCTAAATCCATAGATGGATCTTCAATCTTCAATCCTCCCGTGATATTTATAAATACATCCTGAATTCCAAGTTTGAACCCACAACGTTTCTCAAGCACCGCTAATAACATATTTAGCCTCCGCAGATCAAATCCTGTAGTGGATCGTTGGGCTGTTCCGTATGTCATAGGACTTACCAAGGCTTGAGATTCTACCAATAACGGCCTCATACCCTCAATAGTAGCTCCAATAGCAACTCCACTAAAAATCTCATCTGACTGAGAGAGAAATATTTCCGATGGATTTTGAACCTCCCGCAAACCTTTGGACATCATTTCATAGATGCCAATTTCCAGAGTACTGCCAAATCTGTTTTTAGTATTTCGAATTATTCGATAGGAATTATGCTGATCTCCTTCAAAGCTCAATACCGCATCAACCATATGCTCCATCACTTTGGGTCCAGCGAGTGTTCCTTCTTTGGTGATATGACCCACCAAAAAAATAGGAGGTCCTCCATTGGATTTTGCTAGCCTCATTAAAATTCCCGTTGATTCACGAACCTGGGACACGCTACCAGGAGCTGAATCGAGAATATTTGTGTGGATTGTTTGGATGGAATCAATAATAAGTACATCTGGATTAAGTGAATGATACCCTTCAATGATTCTCTCTAAATTAGTTTCAGCTAATATGTATAAAAATTCATTATCTAGTGAAAGCCTATCTGCTCTCATTTTTATCTGTTGTTCCGATTCTTCACCAGAAACATAGAGCACCTTATACTTTTTCAATTGAAGAGCTACCTGAAGCAGCAAAGTAGACTTTCCTATTCCTGGTTCACCTCCCAACAATATCATGGAACCAGGAACTATCCCTCCTCCCAAGACCCTGTTGAGCTCTTCATCCGGCGTTACCAATCTGGAAGTGGTAAGTGGATTGATCTCTTTAAGAGGGATGATTTCAGACTTATTCCCCTGCCCTCCTCTATTGAAGCGAGGAGACTGGGGAATAGATAATTCTTCCACTAATGTATTCCAACTGCCACAACCGCTACATTGACCTTGCAATTTTAGATGATGCTGGCCGCAATTCTGACAAATGAAAAGCGTCTTATTTTTCTTTGGCATATTTTCTCTGTTTTAGCAAAAAATCTCCCTAGCGTTGCTCAACAGAGGCAAAATTCGATAGAAGTCAGATTAATTTACCGAAATTAACTCAACATCGAATATTAAGGTTGCTCCTGGGGGAATATCTCTTCCAGCTCCACGATCACCATAAGCCAGGTCAGAAGGAAGAAATAGCTGCCATTTAGCACCGGGTTTCATTAATTGTAAAGCTTCAGTCCACCCACTGATCACCTGTCGTACCCCAAAAGTAGCCGGTGCACCTCTTTGATAACTACTATCGAATACTGTTCCGTTAATTAGTTTTCCTTCATAGTGTACAGTAACCTTATCAGTTGCCAAAGGAGAAGTTCCTTCTCCCGCTTTAAGTTCTTTATACTGAAGTCCACTAGGTAACACCACTACTCCTTCTTTCTTAGCATTTTCTGCTAAGAAGGCTTGTCCTTGTTTTTTTTGTTCCATTATAATATTTCTGTTAAGATTTAATTTGGCTTCTTGCCTGAATTTATTGATCAAAGAATTAACAATACTTGATGAAAGAGTAGGGTTTTCAGACTTGTTTAGTCCTTCCTGCATTCCCTGCTTTATTAGTTCAAGATTCAATTCTATTCCTGTCTCTGCAAGATTATCTCCTACATCCTTGCCAATGGCATACGAAATGCTGTCTTGATAATTATTTAATTGAACTTGAGATGTTAAAAGGAAGGGCCATATAATTGCTGTTAAGGCAATGAACAATGTTTTCATATAATTGATTTCTCTGTTAAATCTATCGTGCCACTAAACACGCGCTTTACAGGGCCGCTAAGATATACTTTTTCCTTTGGGCTTCCAAAACTATCCATTCTTACTGTTAATAGTCCTCCTTCGGTATGAACCTGAATATGATCATTGGTTTGTGGGTTCAACAATTTATGGATGTAAGCGCTAGCCACTGCACCGGTTCCACAGGATAAGGTCTCATTCTCTACCCCCCTCTCAAACGTTCTAACTCTTATTTTATCACTACCCATTGGATAAAGAAAATTCACATTCGTGCCTCCTATAGCTACATACGAGGAGTCATACCTGATCTCTTTTCCCAAATGATTTACTTCTAATTCAGCAATTTCTCTTCCTACAATTTGGACGTGATGAGGAGAGCCTGTATTTATCCAATAATTTTGCGACCTGATTTCTTTAAATTCTGTAGGTTTTGTCATCAATAATTCTACGCCATTTTCATGTATGCTTGCTTCGTGTAGTCCATCAATAGCGTCGAATTTATAGATATCCTTTTCAATTCTTCTCTCTCTCGCGAATGCTACCAGACATCTACCTCCATTGCCACACATTGTGCTCTCCATTCCATCTGCATTGTAATATTTCATCCTAAAATCCAGCTGATCAGAAGGTTCTAAAATAATAAGACCATCGGCCCCTATTCCAAAATGGCGATCACACATATATTGAATGTCAGCTTGATCCAAATTAATCCGGTGATCTTTTAGGCGACCATCCAACATCACAAAATCATTACCTGTACCTTGGTATTTCCAAAATACCAATTCTCTGTTCATAAGCTAACATGTTAATTGTGAATTAAGACTCTGGAAGTATTTCCTTCTCATACAATCTGGCGACTACATTAATAATTCCATATATTTTTTCCTGGTCCTCATCATTGGCATAAACTCTTAGTAAGTATTGTCCACCATTTATCTCGAGGTCATCTATAGCATTATGGGTTATGGTATAATCCATTTCATTATTTCGCGGATAGCCCAACCATTCTCCATCGGCTTTGATGGTGATATTCGTATTATATTCTGACACATTGTTTTTACTATCTTCTAATACCAAAAAAATGGGGATATCAGTTCTTCCTATTTCAGTATAATACGTTATTTCCAATTCTAATCTCGTTCTTAGCGTGTCCTGATTAAGTGGATCTATGTTAATATTAAATTCTAGTGGCTTGTCTGTGTAATACAAGGTATAGTCATTCAGCTCAGCCTCCCCTACCCATAATGGAATAATATCCCCACAGGATGTTAAAGCCAGACTAATTATCCCTATAAGAACATATGGAAACAATGTTTTCATTTCGGAATCACATAATGGATAATACGCAAAATGATTTCATTAATATAAATTGACTATCTGTTAGCAGTGCCATTTCCATTGCTTCTCATTAAGTCAGCATGGATATGTCCATTACTATTATTTATAGGAGTATTTTCTTCCAATTTTTCAGTATGAATGAGGTCATATACTCCCATATTAGAGAATTTCTCCAGACGATGAGCCACTAATTGTTCTTCACCCATCATAAGTAATTCATTCAAATCCTCTACAATTTTTGCTTTTACGTAGGCATAAGCCTCCGCAGGATTTTTATGTGCTCCTCCTAATGGCTCACTAATGATTCCATCTATTATACCCAGCATTTCATTGTCCTGGGCACTCAGCTTTAATGCTTCCGCTGCTTGTTCTTTATTTTCCCAACTCCTCCATAGAATACTGGAACATGATTCGGGGGTAATTACCGAATACCATGCGTTTTCCAACATATAAACCCTGTTACCCATTCCTATCCCTAATGCTCCTCCTGAAGCTCCTTCTCCAATAATAATGCAAATGATTGGAACTCTTAAATTTGCCATTTCGAGGAGATTCCTTGCAATAGCTTCTCCTTGCCCCCTTTCTTCTGCCTCGATTCCCGGAAAAGCTCCTGGTGTATCAATTATAGAGATGACTGGAATACTAAATTTTTCAGCTAATTTCATTAATCGCAATGCCTTTCTGTATCCTTCGGGATTGGGCATTCCAAAATTTCTAAATTGACGCTGTTTTGTCGTTCTTCCTTTTTGTTGGCCAACAAACATAACCGACTGGTCATCTATCTTCCCAAGCCCTCCTATCATCGCTTTATCATCTCTGAAATTTCTATCTCCATGGAGTTCCACAAATTCATCAGAAATATTTCTGATGTAATCCAAGGTATATGGTCTTTCCGGATGACGGGAAATTTGCACTCGCTGCCAGCGGCTTAGATTGCTGTAAATATTATGTTTAAGATTATGTATCTTCTTTTCTAATTCTGATGCCTCTACTTCTACTTCCATTCCATTTTCACCAGCTATCCGCTTCATTTCATTGAGCTTGTTTTCCAGTTCAATGATCGGCTTTTCAAAATCAAATATGTTATTCGGCCTCATAGCACACTAATATAGATTCAGTACTTCAATAATAACCAATGCTTAATATAGAAAGTTTGCCTTGAAGTATCAAAATGAAAAGCTTTCCTAAGGCGCTGGATATCTATATATCACACTGATAATCAAAGAGTAAACAAAATACTTCAATTTTCAATAATATTATAAGTGATAGCACCTTGAAGCGTTCCTAAAGGAATCAACTCAAGGTGCTACAGTAAATGATCTATATATACAAAAAGAGAATACCTCCACAAAATTACTAGCGCTCTTCTATAGGCACATATTCTCTTTTTTCTGATCCCATATATATTTGTCTAGGTCTGCTAATAGGCTCTTTTTGTTCCCGCATTTCTTTCCATTGAGAAATCCATCCTGGCAGCCTTCCAAAAGCAAACATGACAGTAAACATTTCGGTAGGTATATTGATCGCCTGATAAATAATGCCCGAATAAAAGTCTACGTTCGGGAATAGCTTCCTGGAGCTAAAATACTCATCTGCAAGTGCTGCACTTTCTAAGCGTGTAGCTATATCCAGTATGGGATCGTCTATATTCAAATCCGTTAAAATTTCATCACAATACTTTTTGATCACTCTGGCTCTTGGATCATAATTTTTATATACCCTATGCCCAAAGCCCATTAATCTAAAATTATCCGACTTATCCTTTGCCTTTTCTATATATTTATCTACATCTCCTCCATCCTGCTCAATATTATCCAGCATTTCAAGAACGGCCTGATTTGCTCCTCCATGTAAAGGGCCCCATAAAGCACAATTTCCCCCCGTAATAGCTGCATACAGATTTACATGAGATGACCCTACGAGTCGTACTGCTGCTGCAGAGCAGTTTTGTTCGTGATCTGCGTGAAGGATTAACAATTTATCCAGGCCGGTCTCAATAATTGGATTGACCTTCTCAAACATCATATGAAGAAAATTACCCGTATAGCTTAACTCAGTATTAGGTGCTATATAAGGTAAACCTTTACTATGCCTGTAAATGTAAGCTACAATAATAGGCATATTGGCAATTAAGGAAAATATAGCCTTATGCCTATTATCCTCATTCTCCCAAGTCTCTAATGCATCTGGCATCAGTCCTGTCAAAGAAGAAAGCATAACAGAGAGTTTTCCCATAGGATGCATCTCTCTTGGAAGGGCATCTAATATTGCCTTAATTTGATCTGGAAGTCCGGTATGTTTGTTAATCTCCTTTTTGAAGGTTACAAGCTCCGATTTCTTGGGTAATTCCCCATGTAATAAAAGGTAAATTACTTCCAGGAAGGTCGAGTGTTCTGTTAATTCTTCGATAGAATATCCTCTGTGTTGTAATATTCCTTGTTCTCCCTGAATAAAAGTAATAGAACTCGTAGTGCACCCCGTATTTTTATATCCCGGATCAAGTGTCACATAACCAGTTTGTTTTCTTAGTTGAGAAATATCAATACCCTTTTCTTCATACGTACCGACAACTACGGGTAATTCATAAGTCTCATCGTTAATTTTCATTTCAATGGACTCATGGATCGCTGCTGTACTAGCCATATAATGTTGTTCTTATGTTACAGTAAAGTTAGATGTAATGCCGTATTATAATGAAAAGACTGGATTTTCAAAATACTTATAGAGATTCTTATGATAATTGTCTATTTAATGATATTATTTCTTTACACTTTTTGATCAGATAATTGTTTTATTTCTTCAATTTCCAGCATTTCCTTCAAGGCTTCTTTAAATCCTCCATTGAGAATGGGGAAACGACACCATGTCTTAGGATCTAAATTTTTATCATCCATGTGAAAGGAAGGCGCGTATCTCTCTCTCTTCCATTGGTTTCTCGCCCATAAGTTGAAAAATCTGACAATGTATGCCTTGAGCTGTTCATCAGGACAAATTCCTCTGATGGTGAGAAAGACTTCTTTAGGAGACTTATAATCCCTGATAGCACTTTCTTCGATGAGGTTCAGTATGTCGTAGGGCATGAGATCTTCCTCGTCTTTTTGATCGTAATCCGAGGGCCTTAATTCTGCTGTGGGAGTCAAATGATTTACATAAGATAGCGAGGGTATGTGCAATTCTCTTTCTGCCCAGTTTAACCATTTTAGTAAAGTAGTTTTGGCAATCCCTCCCAAAGGGGCTAATCCCCCTGATGTATCTCCATCCATAGTAGCATATCCTACTGCCGCTTCACTCCTGTTACTTGTAGTGATTAAAAGCGCACCATAAATATTTGCCAGCATCCAAACTCCCGGACTTCTTAATCTCGATTGAATATTTTGTAAGCTTATATCATCTCTTCCCCAGTCCAGTGGCCTTTGTATGGAGTTTTCTACCAACTTTATATATGATTCATGTATTCCAGATACATTCCAAAGGTAGAAGGTCGCACCAAGACCATTTGCTAATTCACGGGCACTTTCTAATGTTTCTGCCCCACTGTTTTCAGTAGCTTGATACACGCAGGAAAGTAGCTGACTTACTAGAGACTTATTTTCATCCAAATGTATATAGTGCAGTCTATCTAATAACTTTTCCTTCCCCAATTCTCTCTCAGCTCTACTTATAGCTCCTGCACATAACACGGCACAAGCAGAAGAATCAGCCCCGCCGGATAAAGATAATACAAACCCTTTACTTCTACTTTTGCGCATGTAATCAAATAAAGCCAGAGTTTCCGCTAAATAGAGTTCCTCTGGAAGACTTTCATAGGGTGCTATCTTTGGTTCGGAGTCGCTATTACCTGATTCAGTATATGAATAAGCTACTTCTATCAAATGCTCAGGAAATTCTGGCTTGTAGTTAAAGGATTTTTTTCTTTGAATATGAACCTGATCCACATCAATTACATGATCAAGGATCACAAATTCATCAAAGGTAAATCGGCGATTTCTGGCTAATAATTTTCCACTTTGAGCAATTAATATCTCACCATCATAAATTATTCTACCGGCCTCATTTCCCAAATGATTACTATATATATAGGTACAATTATACCCTCTTGAGGCTTCTCGGACCAACATCTCTCTGACCTGAGTTTTACCGAAAGCGAAATTAGAGGCACTTGGATTCAAAATAATATCCACGTTGTTCAGATAATGACGCTGAGCGGGTCTTATTCCATTCCAGGCATCTTCGCAAATTTCGAATCCCATTCTTATTCCATCAATTTCAAATAACAAATCCCCCAACATATAATCCTCACCAGCCCAGGAATACGTAACCGCTACCTGCTCTTCCCAAGGTTTGAACCATCTGGGTTCATAATAAATGCCATCTCCTGGCAATTCCTGTTTCGCTACAAATCCAAGCACTCGCTTATCATGAATAAGTGCTACTACATTGTATATACAATGTTCATATTCCAGAGGTAATCCGACAGAAACGGTAATACCATCACATATCTCAGAAATCGTTTTTAGACCATCTAAAGACCTCTGAATAGTATCTTCACTGTAAAACATGTCCTCACATCCGTATCCGCTGATAGCTAACTCCGGTAGACAGAGTAATTGAACCTGCCGCGCTTTAGCTTCTTCTATAGCATTAATAATTCGTCTTGTGTTCCCCAAAAAATCAAGTGGAATTTGATTTAAACTTCCACCTGCAACTCGAAGATTTCTCATAAGGATATCTAATTTAGAACGATGAGTTGATGGTAATAAAAAATGTTTTCTTAAGTATACGTAATAACCTCTAGTATGCTCGCTTGGTTCAAACCAGAAGCCCTTACAGTACGATTAATAAACAATACATAACCCATGAATGATTATATATCGATACAAAAATCAAATATCGATCTATTATGGCTTTATTTTTATATTTTATATGCCAATTTTTAGTATATTTACTAAAAATTAATGCAATATGGGATTATTTCTTTATTTAGGTATTCATCTAGGCGCCCGAATACCTAAAAAAAATTTTCATGAAGAGAACTTCAAAAAAAGTGCGCTCATTCCGTCTTTAAGTAAATGCATATCCATCCAAAATTTCCAGTACCATGAAGGTGAGGAGGAACACATTTGGAAATTAACCGATAAGGCTTTCTCTGAAATCCTGGTTCCTTTTATTATTGACCAATATGAAAGCTTTCTGTACAAAAGGATCTCTAGTGTGTTATATCCTCAGTGGCATAAATTAAAAAACATGAAACACTTACGGACCTTGGAACAATTTCTTGAATCTGGGGGACGTAATGAATTAGCAGATCTGAGCATTCACTCTGAACGAAGGCATAGTTGTTATATCGAGGACAATATTTACCCTGTTACTATATCCTTTGACACCTTATACTTTTTTTCAGCAGGAAAAATTATGCTGGAAGAATCAAGGGGCATTTTCACTTATTTGGAGAAAATGATGCAGAAGGCATATAACAGTATGCCGCTATCGAGACAAATTGTTATAGACCTTTTTTAAATTCAGTAATTATTGAATCCAATGAAACCAGATAGTCTGAAAAGTATGATCCTCTAAGTTAATTTGAAATCCTGGATGAAGTAAATGATTTAGGGAATTTCATAAATTTCTATTGGTAAATCATCAGGATCAGCAAAAAAGGTAAACCTTTTATCCGTATGAGGATCGATGCGAATAGGCTCTATTTCTATTCCTTTTTTAACGAGTTCTTCTACCGACTCATCAATATTTTCCACTTCAAAAGCTAAATGTCTCAGCCCACAAGCTTCAGGTCTGGAAACTCTTTCAGGTGGTTTGGGAAAGGAGAAAAGTTCAATTTGATAAGTATCTCCCACCATCAAGTCCAGTTTATACGAATCTCTCTCAGCTCTGTAGACTTCTCTTAACACTCTTAAGCCAAGAATTTCAGTATAAAACTTTTTAGATTTTTCGTAATCAGAGCAAATAATAGCGATGTGGTGAACGCGTTTAAGCATAAATGATTTTCATCTTAATGATAATTTGTCAATCTCCTCTAATGTATCAGGATTAAGTACTTCTAATTCTACATTTTTTCCATTAATATGAAAAAATACCAGGGCATTTTGTGTCGTAAAGCCGCTTACTTTGGCAGACCAGGGAGTTTGTTCTTGTGCGTAATAGGGAGCTCCAGCAGCTCCATTATTTATTTGCCAAATCGTTCTGGATAGCTCAATTCTATTTTCAGAAGGATAGGCTGGAAGATAAATATCTGTGTTAGGACCTACTTCCGTACGGGCATAATTGTGTTCGTCTCCAGTAAGAATTGCCAATACCTTAGAGCTATTATTTACGATAAGATCCAACAACTGGTCCCTTCTCTCAATAATTCCTTTTGGCAAAGGTTTTCCAGCTACATAAGGTCTGTACTGATTGTTTCCATTATACCACATATCATCCTGTACATGCCCTCCATTAGGAAAAAATGGGGTATGTTGAGTAATAAATATGTGATCAATATTTTCGTCCCTTTCCAACTCAGCAATAGTTTGTTCTACCCATGATAATTGTTCATCCATAATATATCCATGTAATCCTCCTCCAAGAAGGGGGATTGCAGGGGTGGAAGGGGCATAAAAATAATCTGAATTCATAACCACTACCGCAACATTATCAAATGTATAATAGAAAACGTTTTCACTATATGGAGGGAAATCCATCTTTTCAAGATTGGGATCATAAGAAGCCCCATCTTCACTTTGTGGCCCGTTGGTAGGATTGACAAAATTTCTGGCAAAGACAACTTCTGCAGATTGTGTCTCATAGGGGAAACGATCAACGGAAATCCTCTGAGTACCTTCTTCGTTCCAAAACTCTCTGATTAATGCCTCATGATTTCCCATACTTATGTATATCGGAAAGTAGTGCCAGAAAGGTTCCACTGCCCTCTTCCAATTTGCATATTGAAGATCTGTAGCCTCAGGACTAGTCAGATAACCATCAATTAGGTCTCCCGAAAATTGCATGAATCTGATGTTCTTGAAAGAGTTAAGTGCCATAATCTTTTTCATGATATAGAAATTGGCCCCAAATACATCTCGTTCCCCCCCTCCTTGTCCACTTCTTGAATCACTTGCATAGGAAAAAGAAAAAGGAGTACGTGTTCCCGGCTTAGGAGCAGTACGGAATGTGTAAGTTTGGGCCTGTTCATCGGCAATGACCGTATATGTATACTCTGTATCTGGCTGTAATCCCGTAATGAGAATTTCATGCGCATTACCTTCAGAGGTAGCTGGAAACATCTTTTCATTCACTTCCACAGCTACTTCAGCCTTCTTGTTCGTAGATAGAGAAATAGTCGCTCCTTCTGGGGTAATAAGGTTTACAAAGGGACCTTCAGTAAAGGTCGTCCCAACTTTAAATGGCCCTACTCCTGTAAAGGAAACCCGCCCATCATATAAAATCATTCCTTCACTATTTACCACCCTGTACCCAAGAGTACCTTTACCATTCTCCTGCCAACTGATCATATCGAACCTCCCGCTTAAGGTCTTTTTAATTTCCACAAAGGTCTTACCTCCCAAGATCTTAGCAGATCTTCTGAAAAAAACTGGCTGTGGATGATCAGAGTCTCCATATGGGATAAATCCGTAATATAATGTTCCGCTAAAATTTGTATTCTTGAAATCAAAGGTAATTCCTTCTGCTACTCCCCGGGGATCTCCCATTAATTGATTAAGTGTATAATATCCTTGCTCTTCCAACTCCTTAAAAGTGTTATCCCCATTTTGTACGATGAGTTGACCTCCTTTGAATTCAATCTTTGAATGAACACTAGGTATATCTTTTTTTCTTACCTGCGTATATGCGTCATTTATAGAAATTATTGTTATCCCAATTAACAGGAAACAGTAAATCTTAAACATTTTCATAGGATGATATGTGGAAATTGCTAGTTGATCTTAGATAATAGGCTAAAGATAGAACTTTTTCCATGTCTTCAAAAAAACTAATCCCTCCAGTTTAAAAAGGAAAGTGAAGCTATAAAACACTGCTTTCCTCTTAAAATGTACTGAGGAAACTTCTGTAGGCAAAGAGATAATACAACGATATTTTAATTGATCATTCAATAAAAATATATTTCATTTCAAAATAAAAAATCTTACCGATAACAATTGAACGTTTACTCATAAAATAATGATTCAACAGCATTTTATCTAAAAAGTATTTCCCGATTCTTACCTTTTATATTATCGCACTAAAAACTATTTAAATAGAAATTTGCATTTTAGGTAGTATTTCCGCAATTTCCTATTGCGTTTCTGTGCCTTAATATACTTGCGAGCCCTCTTTCTCAATCATTGAGCATGGAGGGTTTTTTAATCTTACCTTTGAAATATTTATCTATCCGTTGAATTATTTTGAATGGTCCTCTCTACCTGAATAAGTTTTGCGGAATGTCCTCAATTCTATTTATCTTATTCATCGATATTTTTTATGGTTTATTTTTTAAAAGATTGATCAAATTTTATATCAACATCACCCAAACATTTCATTAATCATTCTCCAAAATGAGATTCTCAAATCACATAGGTATTCTGATCTGTTTTATCATTTTGATTTCTTCTTGTGATTATCCAGGAACAGATCCAAGAATCATTCTCATAGAACCTGTCATCGCACATTTCAAGGATACTTATGCTCCAGATAAACGAGTAGGCATCTTTGATATTTCTGCAGTCGTAGAAAACGAAAAACTCACCCTAAAAGGAGAAACAAATTTACCTGAGGCCCAAAAACTACTAGAAGATTCTTTAACCAGCAGAGGAATAGTGATAGAAAATGCTATCGCTATTCTACCAGACACTTCCTTAGGCTCTAATATATATGCTTTAGTCAATAATTCCGTTGCTAATTTGAGATCTCATCCAAAACATTCAGCAGAGCTGGCGACTCAAGCATTACTTGGAATGCCATTAAAAGTATTAAAGCAAGAAGGCGATTTCTATCTTGTACAATCTCCCGATCAATATATTGCCTGGGTAGATCACGGAGGAATAGTTAGAATGAATAAAGAAGCTTTATCCCAATCTCAGCAGAAACCTAAGATCTTGTATACGGAAATATTCGGCTATGCCAGGCAATCACCTTCACCCGAAGCGCCAGTCGTAGCAGATTTAGCCCTGGGAAATATGCTACAACTGGAACGTATAGCCGATCGATATTACGAAGTAGTTTTCCCTGATGGAAGAAACGCATTTGTATCTATAGACGAAGCTGAAACATATGCTAATTGGATTCAACATATTGATCTATCTCCCCAATCCTTTATTAATGTATCTCATCGCCTGCTAGGATTCCCTTATTTATGGGGAGGAACTTCTTCTAAAGGAATGGATTGCAGTGGTTTTACCAAAACTGTCTACTATTTACATGGAATGATTCTCCCCAGAGATGCATCTCAACAAGTTCACAGCGGAGAATTAGTGGACGATCAGCAGAAATTTGACCAATTGAAAGTAGGAGATCTGTTGTTTTTTGGTAAAGCTGCCTCAGATTCCACTTCTGAAAGAGTTACACATGTAGGTATGTGGATTGGCAACGATCAATTCATTCACGCATCAGGAAGAGTTAGAATTAGTAGTGTGAATTCTGATTCTCCTTTGTACGATGAAAAAAACATTAAAAGATATCTAAGAACTAAGCGCATTCTATCCGAACCTATGAAAAATGTCCAGCCGTTGGCATCTTATCACCCGCTTTAATCTATATTATGAAAAACATATGTTGTTTCCTTTATATCTTGAGCATTATGTCTGTCAGTGCTTTTTCTCAAGTAGCTCAACCGGTTCATGATATTTTTAATGCCTATGATGATTTCAAAGTTTCTACTTTCACTCATAAGCGCTTTACTCAAAAACAACTGCAGGAATTTATCTTTGAATTACCAACAACTCCTGAAATAGATATAAGTCTGGCAGGTAAGTCATTAGAAAATCGAGAGATTTATCACATTACTATAGGAAACGGTCCCATTCATATTCTCGCCTGGTCCCAAATGCATGGTAATGAATCGACTGCTACCATGGCGCTTATGGATTTACTGCTTCTTTTCACTACCAAAGGTCAATTTGATGATTGGAAAGACGAACTGCTGAACAAGGTGAGCCTTCACTTTATTCCAATGCTCAATCCCGATGGTGCGGAAGTATACAAGCGTCAAAATGCCTTGGGGATAGATATAAATAGAGATGCCCAACGACTTCAAAGCCCTGAATCCCAGATCCTAAAAAGATTAAGGGATGAACTTGAACCAGAATTTGGTTTTAATTTACACGATCAGGGAAGGTATTATGCAGTGGGCCAAAGTGATAAACCAGCTACTATTTCTTTTCTAGCTCCCGCATATGATGAGGAAAAATCTACCAATGAGGTTCGGGAAAATGCGATGAAGCTAATTTCCATTCTAGTAGACACTTTACAACATCATATTCCCGGATATATAGCAAAATACAATGATACATATGAACCAAGAGCTTTTGGAGATAGAATACAAGGCTGGGGAACTAGTACTATTTTAATAGAATCCGGAGGATTTCCAGGCGACAGAGAAAAGCAATTTATCAGAAAATTAAATTTCCTTGCCCTGCTAACCTCTTTTCAAGTCATAGCATCAAACTCGTATTCCACGGTATCTACTGAACTTTACCAACAATTACCATTTAATAATAGACGGCTTTACGATTTAATTATTAGGTCAGCCCAATGGGAAGTAAATGATCGGCCCTATACCGTAGATTTAGGGATCAACTATTCGGAAATTAGCCCAGATTCATCCGGAAAGACCTATCTGAGAGGAAATATCAATTATATAGGAGATCTCTCTACCTCGGCTGGCTACCAAGAATTGCAAGCAGAGGGATTAACTATCCATCAGGGAAAAATTTATCAGCCCAAAAAATCAACCCTAGGCTTCCTTTCTAGCTTAAATTTTACAGAGCTATTGTTGGGTGGTTACACTTATATCAGATTAGAAGAACCACTGAATTCCAGCTATTCTCCCTACCCTTTAAATCTGATATCTCCTGGAAAAGAAGATCCTACGTTTGATTTAGGACTTTACGTTAATCCTAATTTTTTATTGAAAGGTGATGGAAAAATTAAATACAGCGTTGTTAATGGATTCATTTTCGATCATCTTACCAGAGAGATATCTATAGAAAATGGACTCCATTTTACCCCATAATATTCCTTGTAATTATTGGTGGTGCCAATGATCACAAGGAATATATGTTAAGGAAAATTGTTAAATAATTTTTAAGGTCCACTTATTCAGTTTTCCTGTATCTCTAAATTGAAAGTCTGCCACATACAGCTCCCAATTTCCCATGCTTGCTTTTCCTTTTAGTTGAGACAAAGCAGGAGCTTCGGAAGAGGTAAATTTTCTTCTAATATCATCGGAGCTCCCTCCTGAACGATCATGCAAGGTAACCACGACTCCATCAGGGCATTTAAGTTCTATTTTAAGATCACCTACCCAGGGATGAGTAATGTCCAAATCCACTTCTACATTTTGGATCGTTCTTGATTCTGACACAAATAAAGTATCTCTGACTCCTTCCGTATTTCTGTCTGGAATTTTTATTCCAGGCATAGATGAAACACTAATGGCAGTATCTTGATGAGAATCAAACTCCAACCCCCATTTCAATAAAGTTCCTCTGTCCTGAGGGGCATGATCTACCACTTCCAGTGTCCAAACTCCACCCATTTCTTTCCCCTGGAATACTCTTAATCCGGGTGTACTCGAAAGGTCATATTTTTTCCTGATATCATCCTGAGACTTTCCCTCTCTATTATGTAAGATAACCTTATCTCCCTGAGGTCCGGAAAGCGCTACAGTAAGATCCCCTATATATGTATGACGAATTTCAAGCTGCACCCTGAGATTCTGTACCATGCCAGTTTTATCTACATTTAATCGGCTGAGAATACCTGACAAGTCCGCGTCGGGAATAGGAGCGTTTGCATCTTTTACAAAGGAAAGCTTTACTTCATCACTACCTCTTGCATTTTGAACCAATGCTAACGCATCAACTTTTCCAAAACCAAACCAAGGACTCCAAGATCCGTGGGGTGATCCTACTTCCTGAAATTCTCCTGAATCAAATGGACTCACAGGAGATACATCCCAGCCAGGATCTGGATCAAATCTGGCAGAAGGCGTTTTGGGATAAGGCGTCATATTCAAATCCTTCGAAGCAGTTTCTTTCAATAGTGCGATAATTTCCGTTGCACTTAAGTTGGGATTTGCTGTCAATGCTAATCCAATGATACCAGCCACTAAAGGTGTCGCACTAGAAGTTCCGCCAAATTGATCAGTAATTTGATTCCCAAAACCCGTAGCTGTAACTATTCCTAATCCCTTCAAATTCAACCGAAAGTATGCATGACTATTACTGCTGGGAGCACACAACTCTACATTTGTCCCATAATTTGAATAATGACTTCTTTGGGCGGTAGAAGCTAGCGCTCCTATATGAAGCACACCAGGAAGGGAAGATAAATTATTTTCAAAGGTTCTACTCGTCCTCACTCCCACCCAATTCCATGCTCCATTGAAAAATTGCCATCCACTAGTATAAGGAATATCCTGATTGGAGCTATGCTCAATGGGGCAATTCTCATTTCCAGCAGCCCACAAGAATACAATTCCCTTATTTCTTCTTCCTCCCGAACGCGATAAAGTATTGATTTTATCTATTACATTCTGAGAAAACCTTGCAATAGGCACTACTCCCCAGGAATTGGAAAACACATCTACCTTATCAGCTATATATTCAAGTGCTATGAGTAATTTTGTGTCGCTGATAAATAAGCTTGGGCCTTCGGATTCCCACTTAATTGGGATTATCTTACATCCAGGCGCTGCGCCTACTGTCATGATTCCATCATTTTCTGCACCGATCACACCTGCTACGGAAGTACCATGATCAGAACCATCCTGATACATATTTTCCGGCCTGGCACCGGGATCTCCCATTTTACGCAAATTTAATCCCTGAAAATAAGCCCAACCACCAAACTTACTTCCTGAATCAAAGTCTGGATGATCTAATTGGCATCCATCATCCGAAAAACCGATAACTACTTCGGAATCCCCAAAGCTATCTAAGAATTGCCAGGCAGCTTCACAATTAGAAGAGGATCTTGGATCAAATTCGGAACTAGAATTGCGTGTATGTAAATGCCATTGCTGTAAATAGGAAGTATCCCTAGGAAGATTGATATATTTTACAGCTCTGTAATTCAAATCGTGTTCTACATTCGCTACTTCATTTTCAGTTTCCATCAATTCCACCAATTTTCCCACCGGATTATTAGCATCCTCTCCCATCAAACGAAACAAAAAACTCGAATCGCTAAACTGATGAAGAATTTCGAATCCATGCTCACCAGCAAATTTCCCCAAATCCTCTATACTTATTGCATGGTGAAAAGTGACGATAATCCTGTCTGTCATTAAAAACTCTTCATCTGTTCCTGCTTGTTGATATGCAAATTGGGTAGGCCCCATCTTTCTGGCCTCTTCCATTTCATTGTGCAATTCATCAGGATTGACCGTTACTCTGGTCGACATGGAAGACATTTGTTCAGCATTAGGTTGTAGCCTTTCAGGTAATCTTTTAGGGAGGGAACGTACGACGAACTGATCTGTCCTTCTCTCCAGCATAATTTTTTCTCCACATCTATATGTGTAGAGGGGTTGTGAGGTATTGTCCATGAAAAAAAGAATTTATTAATTGTGGATGAGGTGATCAATATGATTCCTTCATCCTTCTAAAGGTAAAATGGTTTTTTAAAAAGAGCGCCTATCATCGCTACACAATTTCCCTTAATTGCCTATCTAACATTAAAAATCCTTTTTTCAAATTGTGTGGCTTAAAATTTAATTCTGTCTGAGCTTTTAGTAGTACAAACCCTGTTTTCGGAGGCCTTTTCGCTAGCTGATCGAGCTCATTACTATTAATCTCGCTTATCAGTGAATCATCTAACTTCCAAAAGTTGGCTACTTTCTTCACTAGCTCAACCATGGATAACATCTCCGGCCCGGAAATATGAAAAATGCCTTCAGCATTTTTCATCAGGCAGGAAACAGTCGCTGAAGCTAAATCTTCCGCCAGGGTAGGACATCTTATCTGGTCATTGACAATTCGTAAATTCTTCCCTTCTTCCAGGGACTTCTTCGCCCATAAGACGATATTTCCCCTTGACATCCCACTAGTGATCCCATATAGCAAAATAGTTCGCAGGATAGCATAGGATACCCCACTTCTTTGAATAATCTCCTCTGCTTTTAATTTGGATAGGCCATAATAGTTTACGGGATTAGGCAGATCATTTTCCCGATATGGCCCATCATTCCCATCGAAGATGAAATCTGTAGAGATAAACATCATGCGAGTATCATAACGCTTACATAATTCACACAACATACTTACAGCCTGTACATTGACCTGATCACATAACTCTTTTTCCTTCTCGCAATAATCCACATTCGTCAACGCCGCTGAATGAATAATATCCGTAGGCTTAAATTCCTGAAAAATGGATTCCCAAATCTCTTGATCCAGTAAATCTGCTGTACGATAGGTATACCCTTCATGTAATGAATGCCGATTTACTCCTTTAGAGGTAGCAAGCAATTGTACATTCATTCGATTGGATAGTAAATTAACAATTTTCTGCCCCAGCAAACCGTTGCTTCCGGTAAGCAAAATTCTTCGAGGCATCATATGTTGGTATTGAACCTGCTGCTCTTCTGTAGCCATTGATATTTTCTATAATTTAGCAGTTAATTTACCGGAAATGTTTTAAGAAAAGCTACCAACTTTAGCGATTTCACTACAACTTTACCCAGTTTCCCTTTACTAAGCTAACAGGTACTACTTCCGGTTTGATTCCCTGTTTCTCTAGCCGTTGTAAGGCCTCTTCCACCAATTTCTTCTCTTCAAAAAATCTGTACACAACAAATATATCCGTATTCTCCTCTGTTTGATTTGCTTTCACTTCAAACACATAAGGAATATCTTTTCGGTCAGACAGATACTCGTAAATTCTTTGTTGACCTTCTTCTCTGGATCTAACACGATCGGTCGCGATGAGATACCTGGTGTGATCCTGGGTTTCTGCATGAACAATAGAGGGAAAAGCAAGTATTCGTTTGATCTCATCTTTAAAGGGAAAGGTCTCTTCATTGTCCAAATAATCATACATCTCATCAAGGTCAACAGTAATAGGAAAGGTACTGGAAGCTTTTAAGGTGGGGACCAATGAGCCATCGCTGTTTTTTTCCATATATATATTCGAAATGAGATGAATCGCATTCAGATAATCCTCTTTAATATATGGAAAAGCGTAAAGGGAATGTTCGTGTGTTTCCATCTTCTTTCCAACGTTAATCATATTTAAATAAGGCAGAAGACTGGAAAAGGGATGGGGACTCATTTGGATTTCTGAATGTGCATCAGAAAAGACTTGGTAATAAGTAAATAATAGAGAGTCTGTTTTATCTCTTTTCCAGGACAATATGGTAGGTCCTAATCCAGCATACATCTTTTCCCCATGAATAGTCTGAATTTCCATTGAGGCTAACTCCCTATCTAGGATATGCTCTTGATTCACCCATTCAAGTTCGTTCATATGTGCTAAGTGAGCATCTATCGAAGGAATGATCCACCTATTTCTCAGATAATCGACAGCTATGGTATTAGGCGCATCGGTATCCTCTAGTATAGCCAAATATTGTTGTAGTAACTTGAGGAGGCTTTTATCATTTTTGACGATATTATATATGGTAGGAATGTATTGTTTTATTTTTGCTGTGTTGAGTGAAGCATTAGGCAGATGTAAGGTGGATAAAATCAGTGGAGGAGTATCTACCTCAGCAAGATGTTCATCCCAAAAACAATTCTCATATATATCTCCACCAATGTGGATCTGAGAATGAATCATAGGTAAGTGTTTGGGGAAGTTTATGCAGGGGAGATCGCTGGCAAAGGAAATATGAAAAAAGATAATCCCTACCATTCCAACAAGGAGACAGTAGGGACATATATATTTCGATATTGACATACGTTGAAAGCAGCTATAAACTCAATGAATATCAGCTTGCGGCTCTAAAGTCAATTAAATTAACGTCAGATAATTTTTCATGAGCCATATCCAGCGTAATATGAAAATGATCTCTTTCGCTATCTGGCATATCAAACATCACATCCAGCATAATGGCTTCTATAATAGAACGAAGTCCTCTTGCACCTAATTTGAGTTTGCTTGCTTTCTGCACGACAAAATCATACACATCCTCCTGTATACTTAAGGTCTTATTCTCCAACTCAAACATTCTCTTATATTGCCTAATAATAGAATTTTTAGGCTCAGTAAGAATAGATCTGAGCGTTTGATCATCTAATGGATTTAAAAAGGTCAATAGAGGTAACCTTCCGATAATTTCGGGGATTAAACCAAATTTCCTCAGATCCGTCGGCTGTAGGTACTTATAAAGATTTTCTTTCTTTGTAGCTTTTTGATTTTCATCCATCTTGAATCCAATCTGATTCACAGCTACTCTTTGAGAAATGATTCTGTCAATTCCTTCAAAGGCTCCTCCACAAATAAACAGAATGTTAGTAGTATCTATTTGAACCAAACTTTGCTCAGGATGCTTTCTACCTCCTTTTGGTGGTACATTAGCAATAGACCCTTCCAGTAGTTTCAATAAAGCTTGTTGAACTCCTTCTCCACTTACGTCTCTTGTAATAGATGGATTGTCAGATTTTCTCGCAATTTTATCAATCTCATCTACATAGATGATACCTCTTTCTGCTGCCTCTACGTCGTAATCTGCTTCCTGAAGTAGCCTTACAAGAATACTTTCTACATCTTCCCCGACATATCCCGCTTCTGTCAATACGGTAGCGTCAGCAATACAAAAAGGAACGTTCAACATCTTTGCAATGGATCTGGCCAGTAGTGTTTTCCCGGTCCCCGTCTCTCCTACCATTAAAATATTACTCTTTTCTATCTCCACATCACTTTTATCCTTCCTTTCGGTATGTAATATTCTCTTATAATGATTATATACAGCTACGGCTAACACTCTTTTTGCCTCGTTTTGACCAATGACGTATTGATTCAGATGCTCTACTATTTCTCTGGGTTTTGGGACTCGGGTAATTCTCGTTACAGGCTTTTCTTTAAATTCTTCTTCAATGATAGTATTAGCATGTGCAACACAATTTTCACAAATATGTGCACCCCCATATCCAGCAAGTAAAATCTGAACTTCTCGTTTAGACCTTCCACAGAAAGAACAGCTTTCGTTCCTCATAAATTTATAGAATATATCTTACTTAGCTATAAGCATTACCAGATTACAAGAAAATCATATTAATACAAAGATCCTAGTTCCATGTATTTTTTGTACTATTTCCTCTAATTTGTGTCGGATGCCTGCCCATTATCTGAGCTATCCTTAGCCTGTCCGGGTCTTTTACCTAATACTTCATCGACAAGTCCCAGCTCTTCAGCTTCTTCAGATCTCAGCCAATAATCCCTATCGGAACGTTCTTCTATCATTTGAAAATCCATGTTTGAATGATGCTCCAGGATTTGGTAAATCTCTTCTTTTATCTTCTGAATTTCCTGATGAACGATTTCGATATCTGAAGCTTGTCCACGTGCACCTCCTATCGGCTGATGAATCATAATTCTGGCATGCGGTAAAGCAGAGCGTTTTCCTTTTGTTCCTGCGCAAAGCAATACGGCTCCCATAGAAGCTGCTAATCCGGTACATATCGTAGCTACATCGGGGGATACTAATTGCATGGTATCATATATCCCTAGGCCTGCATACACGCTCCCTCCTGGAGAATTCAGGTAAATACTGATATCTTTTTTTCCATCTACTGATTGTAAAAATAACAATTGGGCAGAAACAATATTAGCTACCTGATCATCAATAGGCATTCCCAGAAAAATGATTCTATCCATCATTAAACGGGAAAACACATCCATCGCTACCGCATTTAATTGTCTTTCTTCAATAATATTGGGAGTGAGCCCTACTACATTAGGTACTCTCATATATTGCTTTTCAACTTCACGCAAGTAGTCATGAGTGGTAAGACTATTAATCCTCTTCTCTGAAGAAGCAAATTTTTGAAATTCTTTAGCGTCCATATATAAAATAATAACTTAACGAATCAATATTACAGATAATTTACAGAACTTGAAATGAATTCGAATAATTCCTTCTTCTTCATTTCGGTCTATCGTAAACATAACACCCAAGCGTTAGATTTTGTGACAATGCGAATGGAGATTATGCCAATTTATTCATTTCATTGTATATATTATCTATCAACTAAATTAATTTATGCTTACTAGGATTACCCTTTTCATGGTCTTAGGGACTATAATATATCATTCCTCCATATTTTCCCAACATTTAGTAAAGGATAGTTATACACAAGATGCATTTCTCCCTAACAGGCTGATTGTAAAATTTGAATCTGATTATCAGCACCTTTGTAAAGAAAGAACTGTTGAAATACCACATGTATTGCAGGAATTACAGCCGCTAGATTCCTATCATTTTAAATCCATGTTTCCAGCATATTCCGGAGAAGCAGTGAGAGCGAATAACCCAGCTCGTACTTCTGGCTTACATATGATTTATGAGTTAAGCTATGAGGGTAATCTTTCCAGCACAGAGTTAGTGAAAAAATTAGCGGCCCTGGAAGAAATCGCTTATGTAGAGCCATGGTATATACATGAACTTTTTTATCAGCCAAATGATCCTCTTACTGATACCTTATTTGGAGTAGATAAGCAATGGTATTTAGATCAGGTACATGCCAGGGAAGCATGGGACCTGCAGCGTAATGATACAAGTGTTATTGTGGCGGTAGTGGATGCAGGATTTTCTTTCCGTCATGAAGATATGATACAAAACATATATATAAACTATGACGATCCTGTAGATGGGATAGATAATGATAATGACGGATATGTAGATAACTACCGAGGATGGGATTTAGGGGGAGATATATTTAACGGTGTTGGGGACAATGATGCAAGTTACAAGGATGAATTGGAAAGCATTGGACAAAACCACGGAGCGAATGTGGCAGGAGTGATAGCCGCTGGTACAGATAATGGGATAGGAGTAGCTGGAATAGGATTTAATTGTAAATATCTACCCATCAAAGCTAGTATTGATACGAGTCCCACTGCCATAACTCATGGATATCAGGGAATAATATATGCTATAGAACAAGGAGCTGACATTGTTAATTGTTCCTGGGGCAGTACAAATTTCAGTAACTTTGGCAAAGATGTCATTGATTTCGCTTTTAACAGAGGTGTAGCCATAGTGGCTGCCTGTGGTAATTCATCCCTAGATGAACCTTATTATCCGGCAGCATTTAACCATGTATTATCAGTAGCTAATGTTCAGAGAGGAGATGTTCTTGCTGCGAGTTCCACTTACAACTATTCTGTAGACTTATCAGCACCTGGTACAAGTATTCTGGGACCGGTGAATCACGTCGGTTATAATCCCAACACGGGTACTTCTTTTGCTTCTCCTCTAGCAGCCGGAGCATTAGCTATTGTGCGTGGATATTTTAAAGACATGACTCCCATTCAGGCCGTTCAGCGGATGCGAATAACTGCCGATCCTACAGAATCAAATAATGAGGAGATATATCATGAAAAAATGGGGTTCGGGAGAATTAATCTCGAAAACGCTCTTAAAGCCGCCCCAATCCCTGCCATCCGAAAAGAAGTATTAAATGTATCGGTAGATCGCTCTCCTCAAAATATCGTCTTTCCTGGAGATACCTTTTCGTTGGATTTCACATTTAGAAATTTCCTGGCTCCCGCAAAGAACTTGCGTATTTCTGCTTCTATTCCAGATGACGCCCCTTATGCAAATGTTATTAATGGTCCATTGGAATTAGGATCTATTGGTACCATGGAAATTGTATCTCTATCAGATTTGTCCCTTTCATTTAGTGTCGAACTCTTGGACGATGTACCTATTGATTATTTACTGCCTATCCGATTGACTTACACAGATGAAGAAAGCGGTTACATAGATTACGAATATGTTCAACTTCAAGTAAATCCTGGATATCTCAATATTGCGGTAAACAATATAAATACTACCATTACGTCTTCGGGCAATATAGGCTTTAACGATTTTTATCTTCCCCAATCAGGCTTAGGAGTCACCTATTTGAATTTTGCGAACACACTTTCTTCAGGAGGTTTGGTTATTGCGACTTCTCCTAGCCAAGTGTCAAGTAACGTTGGTTCCGCTATTGACAAAGAATTTGTTCCTGTAGCCAGTGCTTCAGTTGATAAGTTTAATGGATTGGCAGACTTTGAAGCGACAACCTCTTTTTCAGATAGTTTAGCTGATGCTCCGATTGGCATACAGATTACACAGAAGACCTATGCCTATAGTTCAGCACCAGATGAAGATTATATCATTTTTCAATTTCATATTACAAACAACAATAATTTACCCTTACAAAATCTACATGTAGGTTTATTTGCAGACTGGGACATTCCTTCAGATATTCAGCAAAATTCCAGTGATGTCAATCTGGAAAAAAATATCGCTTTTGCCTTCTCCAAAGATGGAGAATATCCCTATTATGGAATTAGCTTATTAGCGGATGAAGCCGCCCATATCTTTGCTACTGATACCAGATCTTTCTCTTTCAAAGATGCCGATATTTATGATGCCATTTCCAGTCCTACTGATTCAAATACAAGCCGAATAGGAGTACCTACTCCAGGAGATATAAATAGCCATTTATCTGACGATGGAGCAGATATTATTCACTTCGTATCCACTCCTTCTACATACCTAGCTCCGGGAGAAACAGATACGATCGCTTTTGCTTTGATTATCGAAGACTCAGTAGAAACTCTGCTAGATATCAGGCATACAGCCTACCAGAAATATAGGTGTCGCATTCTAGGGAAAGGTCCAGTGAATCCCTTTGAAAAATCTCTTTCGATTGCTCAAGCTGGGGAAGAAATATTATTCTCGGATAACAACAACAATTCCACAGCCTGGTTATGGGAATTTGGAGATGGGGGCGTTTCAACAGATAAAAAAGCTTCACATACCTATCAACAGGCAGGAAATTATTTGGTCAAATTAACTGTCTCAAATTCAATGTGCGAATTTACTTTCGAAGATTCTGTAAACATTGATATTCTCAGTTCTACAACTGGGCATATTGTTCCGGATCAGATTAACATATATCCCAATCCGACTAATAACACTATATTCATAGATAATCCTGATGCACAAAGGATACATCAAATTTCTATAATGGATTTAACCGGGAGAACCATCTACGATCAAGAAACAACAAATCCTTCCCAGGCAACCAAACATAGATTAGATGTTTCCGGTTTACCTGAAGGATTTTATATACTGAATGTAAAGTTTGATGATCGAAATCTTACCAGGAAGATTCATATAAAATAGGAAATGAACCTAATTTCCGGTCAAATCATGGATTGGCTACACTCAATTTTTCTTTGTGGAATTCTATGACATCATCAAGTATGTCATCTAACTGATATGCCAGGTCAAAGTCAAGGGTATTTTTCAATTTAGTGATATCGGCTGTTCTTCTATTCATGTCTTCGAATCCTTTTCCGTATGCCTCAAGGTAAGGTATTTTTACAATCTTAGAAGAACTGCCGGTTTTTTCAATAATCTTCCTGGCAAGATCATTTACGGTAATTTCAAAAGGGTTTCCTACATTAAATTCTTCTCCTACTCCCTTGCCACTAAACATCAGCCCTGTAATAGCCCGAATAGCATCATTAACATGAAGAAAACTTCTCATTTGTTCCCCTGTCCCAAAAACCCTCACATCCTGCCCTGCTAAAGCCTGCTTAACAAAAGTGGGAATGACCATACCAAAATTTGATAGTTGCCTTGGTCCTACCGTATTGAAAAACCTAACTATTACTACTTCCGTTCCGTATTCCTTGTGATAGGCAAATCCCAGAAACTCATCTAATGACTTTGTATTTGCATATGCCCAACGATGGTTCCTTGTACTTCCCTCTATTCTATAATCAGTTTCTTTTAATTTTCTTTCATGAGAGGGATCTAACAAGTCCAGACTTTTACCATAAATTTCTGAGGTGGAAGCAATGAGAACTCTCTTCCTATACTTCTCGACTAATTTCAATACCACATCTATTCCTCTAACATTATCTAATATCGTTCTGATGGGAAAATCCATAATTAACTTGACACCTACAGGTGCTGCTAAATGGTAACAATGATCACACCAGTCCACTAGCTCATCCATCACCTCTTCATTAGTGACAGTGTCTTTAATAAACTCAAACTGAGGATGTCCCAGATGCTGGGTAATATTTTCTTCGCTGCCAGTAGACAGATTATCAATTATTTTAATAGTATGATCTCGCTTGAGTAAAAAATCGACAAGATTGGAACCTATAAAACCTGCTCCTCCGGTGACAAGAATATTCATTGGATTATTTTTTTTATGTTAATGAACTTAAAAATCTGGAAAAAATTTGAGATTAGCTTAATCTAAATAAGGCGAAATTTAAACATTGCTTGTCATGGAATTTTTTTAAATAAAAAAAGGATAGAATAAATCTACCCTTTTAAAAATAATCATTTTATACAAATAATTCTTAAGCTTCATCCTTTTCCATGAGCACTTTTCTGCTTAATCGGAATTTACCAGATTTTTTGTCTATACCGATAAGCTTAATTTCTATCTCCTCTCCCACTTTCAAGACTTCTTCAACATTATTCAATCGTTTATGAGCGATTTCCGAAATATGAAGTAATCCTTCTTTACCAGGCAGGAATTCAAGAAAAGCGCCATAAGGCATAATACTTTTGACTTTTGCCACATAAATTTCTCCTTCTGTGGGAACCTGAATCAGTCCTCGAATCTGTTTAACGGCTTCTTCTATACCAGCCGCATTATCGGCAGTAATCGTACCTACCCCCATTTTCCCTTCCCCTTCCTCCAGCGTAATGGTAGTGCCGGTGATTTTTTGGATTTCCTGAATTACCTTACCTCCAGGACCGATTACATTCCCAAAAAATTCGTGAGGAATCTCCATTGTGAAGAACCTTGGAGCATATCTGGAAAGATTATTTCTCGGCTCAGGAAGTTCTTTCAGCATTTCAGCTAATATATGTAATCTTCCTTTTTGAGATTGAGCCAGTGCCTTCTCAATGATTTCGTAAGAAAGTCCTCTGATTTTAATATCCATCTGACATGCCGTCAATCCATTCTCAGTACCAGCTACCTTAAAGTCCATATCTCCTAAAAAATCTTCATCTCCCAGAATATCAGAAAGAATAGCAAAACTTCCATCTTCTCTGGTAATCAATCCCATGGCAATGCCAGAGATGGGTCGGGTTAATTTGATCCCGGCATCCATTAAGGCTAAAGTTCCTCCACAAACAGAGGCCATAGAACTGGAACCGTTAGATTCAGTAATATTGGAGACTACTCTTAAGGTGTAAGGAAGATCATCGGGAACCATGGGCTTTATGGCCCTCTCAGCTAGATTACCGTGTCCAATCTCTCTTCTTCCTGGCCCCCTGTTCGGTCTAACTTCCCCTGTGGAAAAACCTGGGAAATTATATTGAAGCATAAACCGCTTAGTTCCCTGAAATGTCGCTGTATCGATGGTTTGTTCATCAAATTTTGTCCCAAGGGTCACAGAACATAAGGCCTGAGTTTCTCCTCTGGTAAAAACAGCCGACCCATGAGTACGAGGTAAAAAGTTCACGTGACAACTAATGGGGCGAACTTCATCTAATTTCCTACCATCCAGTCGAAGATGTTCGTCTATCACGGCATTCCTTACAATCTTCTTCTGGATTTTTTTGAAATATTCTGCAAATCTAGTAGAAAAATAATCATCCTCTTCCCCATATTTTTCCTCTATTTTCTCAAAAGCTTTGTCTTTAACTTCCTTAATTTTTTCTGAGCGCTCTTCCTTGCTAAAGGATCCGTGAGTAACTTTTGAAATATCTTCACTTACCAGCTGGTCAATTTCATTGTACATTTCCTCATTCAACTCCAATTTATCATATTCTCGCTTCTCCTTACCAGCTTCTTCTCTCAGAGATACCTGTAAAGCATTGAGAATCCTAATATGTTCATGAGCAAATTTCAATGCTTCCAGCATCACTTCTTCACTGACTTCTCGCATTTCTCCTTCTACCATATTAATCGAGTCGTCAGTTCCGGCAACAATCAGATCAAGATCACAATCATTTAATTCCTTCCAGGTGGGATTGATCATGAACGCTCCATCCTTACGAGCTACTCTGACTTCTGATACAGGATCGGGAAAAGGAATATCTGAAACATAAAGTGCCGCAGATGCGACTAAACAGGCTAATGCATCAGGCTGCTCCTCAGAATCTGTAGATATCACCTGAACGATAAGTTGGGTATCAGCGTGATAGTCATCAGGGAAAAGGGGGCGAATCGCACGATCTATGAGACGAGAAACGAGAATTTCGTGTTCTCCCAATTTTCCTTCCCGCTTGAAAAAGCCTCCGGGAAATCTACCCGCCGCTGCAAATTTTTCCATATAATCTACAGAAAGCGGTAAGAAGTCAGTTTCTAAATTAATATCTTTTCTAGAAACGGCAGTAGCTAAAATTACGGTTTCACCTGTTCGCAAGATAACAGAACCATCTGCTTGCTTCGCAATTAAACCTGTTTCCAAGGAAATTTCCCTGCCATCAGGTAGGCTGGTAGTCTTTTTTACAACCTTCATTATTGTTTTTGAAATGAGCTATAGCTTAATATTCGATAGCTGGAGTGCTAAGTTGTTACATCGTTAGGCTAAAGAGGATCTATTTACGTATACCTAACTCTTTGATAATAGCTCGGTATCTCTCAATATCCTTTTTCTTCAAATAATCGAGCATCTTTCTCCGCTTACCTACTAACCTAAGCAATCCCATCTGAGTAGACTTATCTTTCTTATTCTGCTTTAAATGCTCAGTCAAATGATTAATTCTGTAGGTAAATAAGGCAATTTGAGACTCAGGAGAACCTGTATCCATCTCTGATTTTTGATGCCCATGCGTTTTGAAAACTTCTTTTTTCAGCTCTTTATATAAATACATCTAATGCTATAATTTTATATCTCTGTTTTAGCCTGCAAATATAGCTATTCTAACTCCATAAACAAAACAATTGGTTTTCAATCCTATATAATTTATGTTAATAACTCGTATTTCTCCAGATCGGTATTAACTCCTTCTCGCCATTGCCAGACAAGCGAGCCTGATAGATGGCGTTTCATTCCCTACTTCGATGAATTGCTGAATACAAGCTTCCAGCGTAGCTCCTGTAGTGACCACATCATCCACTAACAGCAGCGTACCATAAGAATGAGGACGGACAACGAATGCGTTTTTCACATTTTCCCAACGTGCTTGCCTTGATTTTTTCGTCTGTGTGTTCGTGTAGAGCTTTCTTTTCAAGATATTCGTATCTACTGGAATACTTAGTTTATTTGATAACCCTTGTGCTAGCATCTCTGCCTGATTATACCCCCTTTGCCATTGTTTTGCAGGATGTAACGGAACGGGCACGATCACATCCACCCCCTTCCCTAGATCGCTCTCCTGGAGCATTGACCCAAAATATTCTCCTAAAAATATGCCTAGCTGAGGGGCTCGATGGTATTTGAGTTGTTCCAATAATCTTTGTAACCTGCCTTCTTTATCATAATAAAAAAGACTTGTGGCACCTTCCAAGGGAACCTTTCCTGCCAACCGATAAAATAATTCGTTTTCTGTAGGTTGTTGATCAAAACAGGTCAACGTCATCTGGCTTAAACAGTTAAGACACACGCAGTTCTCCTGTACGGTCAACTCTCGCTCACATCCATAACAGGTATGTGTAACAAATAAATCCTTTAAAGCCTGCCAGCCAGACGCGATCCTTATCATTATTTAAATTTAATATAGACCTTATGTAAATATTATAATTTAAACGCGATTACTTATACTATATTTGCAACTTTTAGGAAGAAATAGTTATTTATAGCCCTCTCTAAGAAGCCTATGGAGCGTATCAACTCAACCATTCTACTTTTCTGTCTGGCATTGACCTTTTGTTGCCTGTATTCTCCCCTATCTGGACAACATCAAAAAAATAACACCTACTCACACTCGAATGCTGTTGGTTCAGAAGAAGCACAAGAGGAAGGAAGATTGTTAGCTCAACATGTAGAAGACTCCGATGATCAGCATGAGACCTCTGAGCAAGGCCATACAGAAGGTCATCAATCAGATCATTCGGGAGATGAATCGCATGGGCATTCAGAAGAAGGACACCACGGAGAACATCAATCTCCACCCGTTTGGTCTGTTATTCCTTTTATTCTACTGTTAACCCTTATAGCAACAGGTCCTGTTTTTTTTCCTCATTTCTGGCACCATTATTACAAAATCATCGCTCCGGGCCTGGGCTTAGTTACGCTTATATATTATTTATTTTTTCTGCACAATTATCACGATCCAGCACACTCACTTTCCGAATATATATCTTTCATTGCATTACTTGGCCCCCTGTATGTAGCCAGTGGTGGTATTCTTATTCAGGTAGATAGAGAAGGAACCCCTTTTGTGAATGTATGTTTACTTCTGATAGGTGCAGTAATTTCCAATGTAATAGGAACTACTGGAGCATCTATGTTGCTGATAAGGCCATTTATCCGATTAAACAGAGATAGATTACAACCTTACCATATTATCTTTTTCATTTTTCTGGTGAGTAATGTGGGTGGATCCTTAACGCCTATCGGAGATCCTCCTCTTTTTCTAGGATTTCTTAAAGGTGTTCCTTTTGAATGGACCTTTATCCATGTGGTCCCAGAATGGGCCTTTGCTATTATAGCTCTGGCTGCCATATTCTACTTTTATGATAGGAGAAACACCACAGATCTGGATACTTCTGAAACGGTATACTCCAACAAGATCGTTTTAAGAGGTACCAAAAACTTTATCTGGTTGGCGATCATTGTAGGTGCTGTTTTTTTAGATCCCAATGTATTTGAATGGATACCTGGAATTAATTATGAAGGGACCAAGTTTTCATTCGTCAGAGAAATTATCCAATTAAGTGCCGGAGCTGCAAGTTACTTTCTGGCAGATAAACAAGCTTTAAGGGGAAATGAATTCACTTTTGCCCCAATAGAAGAAGTCGTATACCTTTTCCTTGGAATTTTCTTTGCTATGATGCCAGCCTTATCTCTCATAGGAGAGTTTGCCGCTAGTGATGCAGGAAAAGCCTTCTTTACGGTTGACATTATTTATTGGATGACAGGGGCACTTTCAGGCTTCCTGGATAATGCCCCCACTTATGTGAATTTCCTTTCTGCTGCTATGGGCAAATTCGGCTTAGATGTCTCAAGTTTATCCGAAGTAAAAACCTTTGCAGCAGGTGGAACAGATCCTATTACTATCGAATATCTCAAAGCTATATCAGTAGCATCCGTATTTTTTGGTGCTATGACCTACATTGGTAACGGGCCTAATTTCATGGTAAAAGCCATCGCTGAAGAAAGAGGCGTAAAAATGCCTAGCTTCGTGGGATACATCGTCAAATTTAGTTTGATATTCCTATTACCGGTATTATTCCTTACTTGGTTAATTTTCTTTTACCTACATTAATCATTTCTTTCCACACTTTTTTTACCTTCACTCCTGGGAATAACACCTTGGTATGTAATCCGTATAGGAATAATGTTTACCCAGATATGCCCATTTAATACACTATTTTTCCGATAACCACATTTTCAGGAAGTACATCACTATGAAAAAATTACTTAGGTTCCTGGGCTTAGGGCTCGTTCTCATTTTTGGAATACTCTTTCTGGCACCTTTTCTCTTTCAGGATAAAATCAAAGAACTGGTAGAAACAGAAATTAATCGAACGGTAAATGCAGAAGTGTATTTCGGAGAGGTAGGTCTTTCTTTTATAAAAAATTTTCCCAATGCACAAATAGGCATAGAGGACTTTGGCATTGTAGGTGAAGAAGCATTTGACAATGATACCCTCCTTCAGGTTAAAGGATTTAATTTAGTCGTAGATCTTTTTAGTGTACTGGGAGGAAATGAAATTCAACTCAAAAAGCTGGTATTAAATAATCCCAGAATTCATGCCATTGTTCTGGAAAATGGTTTAGCTAATTGGGATATCATGGCTACAGATACAACCACTACCAGAACAACGGATGAACCTACCACAACTTCCGAATCTGGCAACCTTAAACTTAATCTGAATGCCTACGAAATCAATGATGCTTACATTACCTATGAAGACGCCACTCTTCCAGCTACCCTATATATTGAGGATTTAGACCATTCGGGAAATGGCGCTTTCACTGAAATAAAATATGACCTTTCTACCAGAACCAAGGCAACCTCCATTTCAGCCTCTTATGATGGTATCAGTTATGCGAATGCCATCGCTTTACTTGCTGATATAGATATGAATATAGATACTGAAGGGGATATTACCGTTGTATTAAAGGATAATAATATCAAAATCAACGACTTCCCTTTAACTGTTGATGGTAAGTTAGAGGTAAAGGAGGAAGATATAGACATGGATCTGGACATAAAGACTGGATCGAATGTCACTTTTAAATCTTTACTATCTCTCGTTCCTGCTATCTATCGGCAGGAATTTGATGGGCTGGTAGCGGAAGGCACTTTTTCATTTGATGCTAATGCCAAAGGAACCTATAATGAACAACAGTTACCTGCTTTCATGGTCAATTTAGTCGTAGAGGATGGCATGATGAAATACCCGGATTTACCAGATCAAATTAAGCAGATACAATTAGACCTTCATGTTACAAATCCCGACGGAGATTTGGAGAATACTACGATCAACCTCAATCAATTTCACGCCAATATGGGTAAAAATCCTATAGATGCAAAAGCCGTGATTAAAGGATTATCAAGAGTGGAAATTGATGGAGAAATAACAGCCATTCTCGATCTGGAAGAAATTACTAAAGTGGTGCCTGTAGAAGGTAATACATTAAGAGGAACATTTTCGATAGATGCCAATGCGAATGGTGTTTACGACACCTTGACGAATTCATTCCCGAGAGTTGAGGCTAAGATGTCTATGAAAGATGGATATGTAAAAAATGGGGAATATCCAGCAGAAGTAGAGCAGTTAGTATTCGATGCTTCCCTGGTAGATCCAGATGGTAAGATGGAGGATGCTGTATTTGACATGCCTAATTTCTCTTTTGCTTTAGATGGTGAACCGATAAAAGGCAGCGCTCATGTAGAAAATCTCTTAGATCCTATGTATGAAGTGGCGGTAGATGGAACCCTTGACTTTGAGAAGTTGCTCAACCTATATCCTATAGAGGGAATGGTTCTGCGCGGGAGGATGATGTTAGATGAGGTAAAAACCAAAGGAAGGCTTTCTGATGTCGAGAATGAAAGATATGAAAGACTGGAATCCAGTGGAGGAGTAACGATACAATCGCTTTATTATTCGGACGCAGATCTCCCACAAGGAGTGACTATAGAAACGGCCAGTGCCAATTTTACTCCTGAACAGCTGGTCTTCACTGACCTCAAGGGAAAAAGTGGTGAGAGTGATTTTACAACCAATGGCTATGTTAAAAATTATATCGGCTATGCGCTAATCGAGGGAGAAACGTTGAAAGGGGCTGCTTCTTTAGCCTCCAACCGCTTTAACCTTAATGAATTTATGATAGAACAAACTCCTTCTTCTTCTAATTCGGAAACTTCAGAGAGAACCGTTGAAGGAACGACTGAAATAAGTGAGGAAATGGCCGTCATTCCTATCCCAGAAAATGTAGATCTCGTCTTTCAAGCCAGTATCAATGAAGTTTTGTATGGTAATCTGGTGCTTAATAATATGGAAGGGGTGATAGAAGTAGTAGATCAGAAGGTATTAATGGACAATGTTAAATTCAATGTATTAGGTGGAGAGGTAAATATGAGCGGGAATTACAATACGACAAATATTGTCAAACCAACCTATGGATTTAAGTTGGACGTTTCCCAAATAGGGTTTAAAGAGGCTTACACAAATTTTAATACAGTACAGGCATTTGCCCCTGTCAGCCAGTTTATTACTGGAAAAGTAAATACGAAACTTAGCCTGACCGGCTCATTGGATCAACAGTTGAATCCAGTTCTAACCAATATTACCGGGGAAGGTCTTTTTGAAGCATTAAATGGGAGCATCTCTGATTTTCCCATTCTCACATTTTTGGCAGATAAAACGAAAATTGATGCATTAAATAACTTAAGCTTTGATGATATAGAAGGAAAATTCAGCATTCTGGACGGTTTCATCAACATAGCACCTTTTGATCTGTCATTTCAGGATATTGTAATGACTGTATCCGGAAGGCAAAATATCAGCGGCTTGATGGACTTCAATATAGATTTGGATTTGCCGAGTGGAACTTTGGGAAATGCGGCCTTAGGGGCGTTGACAAATCTAACTGGAGGAGCGATCCAGCCTAATGAACGCATTCAACTTACCTTAACATTAGGAGGCACCTCGACTGATCCTAAATTGACTGGTCTTCAAAGTAATACAGTAGCGGACCTTCAATCTCAAGCAGTAGATTTAGTCGAAAATAAAATCAGTGAAAAACTCGGTACTAATGTGGAATTAAGTACTGACAGTTTAAAAGCACGTACTCAGGCTACACAGGAACAAATAAAGGACAGTGTAAAGGTTCTGGCAAATGATGCTAAAGAACAATTACAGGATTCGCTGGAAAGTGCAGCCGATAAGGTTACGGAAAAACTCAAAGACGAATTAGAAGACCAAATCGGAGAGGAAGCGAAAAAGCAATTGGACGATCTTAAAGAGAAATTCAAGTTTCCCAAAAAGAAAAACAAAGATAATTAATCCATATTTTTCTTACGCTTTATAATAGTCACAATTATATTCCTTTCTATTTCTTAGGCTTTTATATCTTCAATGTATTGGATGATTCTCCTGAAGTTTTATCCTGAAATGAGTTTTTCTCTGGTATTCGAAAACAAAATTCTAAAAATACTGACCTGACTAAAATAACCAACTACTGTATTTTACTTCAATTATCTCTCTATATTCATAAATTACGGATAATCAATTAATTATTTAATAATTTAATTGAGTTGCTCTTTATTAACCTGCCAATGATTCAAGATGCTCTTCTTAGTTCCTTAAAGCGTTTCAACTCATTTCTTCAGTTCTGGAACTCCCTAGTAATCAGGAGCTAAAACATCCCGTTTTTCAGAAATAATATTAGCGTTAATAGCAATTTTATCGATATTTTTTTGTATTTTTAAAGGTTAGTACTTACAGGCACAAGTAACGCAAGTTTATTAATATGACAGAAATTAATCAGAATGTTGCCGATTATTCAGCGAAGAACATTCAGGTTTTAGAAGGAATTGCGCACGTGCGCAAAAGGCCGGCTATGTATATCGGAGATGTAGGCGAAAGAGGGTTGCATCACCTTGTGTATGAGGTTGTGGATAACTCTATTGATGAAGCCATGGCTGGTTTTGCCAAGAATATTCACGTAATCATCCATCCTGATCAGTCTATTACGGTGAAAGATGATGGAAGGGGAATTCCAGTAGGTATACATCCTAAGCAAGGCATATCAGCTCTGGAGCTTGTTATGACCAAGTTAGGAGCCGGAGGAAAATTCGATAAGTCCACTTATAAAGTATCAGGAGGGCTTCATGGCGTGGGGGTCTCCTGCGTAAATGCATTATCTTCCGAATGTACAGTACATGTACATAGGGACGGGAAAATCCACGAACAAAAATATGAGAAAGGGGTGGCTCTAGGACCTGTAGAAATTGTGGGTGATAGTGATACTACCGGTACACATACCCATTTTATTCCAGACAATACTATTTTTACAGCTATCCAGTATAAGTTCGATACCCTGGCTTCCAGGCTGAGAGAACTAGCGTATCTAAATAAAGGGGTCAGTATTTCCCTGACTGATAAAAGGGAACAATTGGATGAGGAGGAACGAAAACTTCCCGAAAATACAGATAAGGATTTTAAATCCCTTACCTTTTATTCTGAAGGAGGTCTTAAGGAGTTTGTAAAATTCCTCGATAATAACAGAAGGGCATTACACGATGAGCCTATTTATATTAATGGTTCAGATGATGACGGACTAGTTCCTGTAGAGATTGCCATCCAATACAATGATTCCTACAAGGAAAATATCCACTCTTATGTTAATAACATTAATACGCATGAAGGTGGAACTCACGTCTCTGGTTTTAAAAAGGCACTTACCCGTTCTCTAAATAATTATGCCGAGGAAGCTGATTTGTTAAAGAAGTTAAAAATAAAGCTTACGGGTGATGATTTTAGAGAGGGAATTACTTGTATCATCTCGGTGAAAGTACCAGAACCACAATTCGAAGGACAAACTAAAACGAAATTGGGGAATAGTGATGTAGCAGGGATTGTGGAATCTATCGTCAACAAGGAATTATCCTACTTTCTGGCTGAAAATCCATCGGTTGCAAAAAGAATCATGAATAAGGTGATTCTCGCTGCAGAAGCCAGACATGCTGCCAAAAAGGCCAGGGAGGCTGTCCAGAAAAGAAGTAGTGTGATCAGTGGAGGTTTGCCGGGAAAATTAGCGAATTGCGCTAGTAAAGATGCCGCTCAGTGTGAAATATTTTTGGTGGAAGGGGATTCAGCAGGAGGAAGTGCAAAACAAGCGAGAGATCGTAACTTCCAAGCAATTCTCCCTTTAAGAGGAAAAATATTAAATGTAGAAAAAGCACATCCCTCGAAGATATACGATAATGAGGAAATTAAGAATATTATTCTGGCATTGGGCATTACCGGGGTAGGCATAGAAGAAGAACTAAACCTGGAAAAACTTCGGTATCATAAAGTAATTATCATGACGGATGCGGATGTCGATGGTAGCCACATTCGCACCCTATTATTAACCCTCTTCTATCGCTATTTGGCAGAATTAATAGAACAAGGATATGTGTATATCGCAGATCCTCCACTCTACCAAGTGAAAGTGGGAAAGAAATTCAAGTATGCCTGGAACGATGAAGAAAGGAAGGCAGCCATCGAAGAATTAGCCGGAGGAAATGAGGCGAAAGTTACTATCCAGAGATATAAAGGATTGGGGGAAATGAATGCTAACCAACTGTGGGATACTACAATGGATCCTGCCCGCAGAACCCTCCAACGAGTAACTATTGACAGTGCGGCTGAGGCAGATCACCTCTTTTCTACTCTTATGGGAGATGAAGTAGCGCCCAGAAGAAAGTTTATCGAACAAAATGCAAAATACGCAAATATTGATCTTTAGAAGGAAATCATATTTATCTGTCACATGCATAGGAGGATGGCCCATTTTGAGCCATCCTCATTTTTGTAAATATAAAGACTGTTATATTCCTTTTAGCCTGGAGAAATATTAACAATTCAGGATAACTCATTATCTTATACTGCAAAAGATCGAAGAAAGAATTTACTCTCAACCTTAACAATCATTTAATCCTCATGGCATCTGATTGGATTTTACCTATTACCTTATTACCCGCTGTAGGATTGTTTATCATGTCCACTACAGCCCTATCTTCTGCGACAAGTTCTGAACTCAATTTGCTGATTTTCTCTCGTAACTGTATGCAGCCAGATATTATCAGACAAAAAATCAAGCAATTGCGAAAATTGAGTATCGCCCTTTTTGGACTGTATATGGGAGCTTCCTCCTTTGCGGTAGCAGGCTTATTAGGAGGATTATCCAACCAGAATTATCTGGATAATATGATAGGAATTGTGAATATTTTATTATTCATCGGTGTGTTTTTTGTTGTTGCAGCCTTATCTATGTTGGTGAGTTATGCGATGAGTGCCGTGAAAATCAAACAACAACAATTTCTCAACGAACTAAATCAAGCCTCACACAACATCAGGGAACAAGTCGGCCATAATACTTTTTCCCACAAATAATCAGATGCTGGTTAGCGGCCCATTGAATGATCATCATTGGCCCCAAAAATAAAATTCCTACTCAGCAAACATTTTTATTCATCCAAGGAGGCTTCAATTAACAAAAGCGGTCATTTAGAAAGCAAGAAATAGTCGTATCCATCATTCCGACCCCTTATTGCCTTAAGACCTTCATCCAAAGAACATCCACTGAAAACTGATAACTAGCTAACCATTGGTTTTCTTTTTCTTATGAGTTCCTTTTTCTACCTTCTGCTCAATAAATTCAATGATGTTTTTGGCAATATCTTTCCCCGTAGCTTTTTCTATCCCTTCTAATCCAGGAGAAGAATTTACCTCCAGAATTAAAGGACCTCTGTTAGATTGTAACATATCCACTCCAGCTACCTCTAATCCCATCACCTTTGCAGCAGTAATTGCAGCCTTTTTTTCGTCTTTGGTCAATTTAACCACCTTTGCCGATCCACCTCTGTGAATGTTGGACCGAAATTCTCCTTCTTTCCCTTGACGCTTCATGGCTCCTACTATCTTACCGTTCAATACAAAAACCCTAAGATCCGCCCCTTTAGCTTCCTTGATAAATTCCTGCACAATTACTCTTGCCTTTAATCCATTAAAAGCTTCAATCACCGAGGTAGCAGCTTGTCGGGTCTCCGCTAACACAACACCTAATCCCTGTGTTCCTTCTAATAGCTTAATAATTACGGGAGGCCCCCCTACAGAATTGAGAATATCCTCCGTTTGAGTGCTATAATGGGTAAATACCGTTTTCGGAAATCCCAATCCTTCCCTAGATAACAGTTGAAGACTTCTCAGTTTATCTCTTGACCGAAGTAATCCCTGAGAGCTGACCGTAGTGAAAACCTTCATCATCTCGAATTGGCGGATGACCGAAGCACCATAATAAGTAGCCGAAGCGCCTATCCTGGGAATTACTGCCTCCAGATGGTCCAAAGAACGACCTTTAAAATGCACATCCGGCAAATTTCTCTCCATCAGAATGTAACACTTTAAATAATCGATAACTTCCACCTCATGTCCCAATTCTTTTGCCGTCTCGACCAAGCGATTCGTTGAATAAATACGAATATCTCGGGAAAGAATACCTAATTTCATGGGTATAGCTGGTTATTTTGTTTGATAAGAAAGATAGGTTTTAGATACGTCTACAATAAAGTGCTTTAGCAATATTCTACGCCCCAATAACACGGGAAAACGCATAGAAGAACGATCTGCCAAAGAAAAGTATCCCTTAAATGTTCTCCCAAATAATACCAGACTAGTATTAATTAGATAGCGCTCCTCAAATTGTCCATTTGAACTTTTTACTCGCTTAATCTTAAAGTCTGTATAAATATGTTCCCTTTCGTGATATGCCTCATGGTTTGGATCCAGTAAGACGAACCCAATTGCAGGTTTTTCTTCTATGAACAAGCTTCGAATATGGTGGCAATGGATAGCAGAATTATATGCTCCCGTGTCCACTTTCACTTCTATATTAAATAATTCAAATTGAGGAAAATCAGCTTTATCAATACGACCTATAGTGTATGTCGGTCTGGCCTTTTTCATTTTCATTCGACCTTGCTTACTTCTCTGGTATCTTCAGTTAAGTGTTCCAATATCGAAATTGCTGCTTCGGAAAGAATGGTTCCAGGTCCGAATATACCTATTACTCCCTGCTGATAAAGGAATTCATAATCTTTTTTAGGAATCACACCACCTACAGCCACTTTGATATCCTCTCTCCCTAATTCAGCTAATGATTGTATTAATTCCGGAACCAATGTTTTGTGTCCCGCGGCCAAACTTGAAACACCTACTACATGCACATCATTTTCTGCTGCTTGTCTGGCTACCTCTATCGGCATTTGGAATAAAGGACCTATGTCTACATCAAATCCAACGTCCGCAAATCCGGTAGCGATTACTTTTGCCCCCCTATCATGCCCATCTTGCCCCATTTTAGCTACCATAATTCGAGGGCGTCGTCCTTCCATATCGGCAAAAGCGTCAGATAAGGCCACAGCTTTGACATAGCTTTCATTTTGTTGAGCTTCATGGGCATACACCCCTGAAACAGCTTTGATGGTGGGCTGATATCGACCAAATACCTTTTCCAGAGCCATAGAAATCTCTCCTAAAGTCGCACGCTTTCTGGCTGCCTGTACAGCCATAGCCAGTAGATTAGCATTTCCTTCCTGGGCTGCCTGGGTAAGTTGTGCCAATGTGTCTGAGACTTCTCCTTCAGAGCGGGACACCTTCACCTCCGCTAACCTTCTTAATTGGGACTCACGAACTGCCGCATTATCCACCTCCAAAATATCGAAATCGGGATCATGAGACGACTGATACGCATTAACGCCAATAATCACATCCTTAGCTGAATCTATTCGAGCCTGCTTACGTGTAGCTGCTTCTTCTATCCGCATTTTGGGAATCCCCTCTTCTATTGCTTTGGCCATCCCTCCATAACTCTCCACTTCCTGTATCAATTTCCAGGCTTTATGAGCTAATTCATGCGTCAAGGCCTCTACATAATAAGAACCTGCCCAGGGATCTATCGCTTTCGTCATATCCGTCTCCTCCATCAAAAATAATTGAGTATTTCTGGCGATACGAGCTGAAAAATCTGTGGGTAGGGCGATCGCTTCATCGAAGGAATTGGTATGTAAGGATTGCGTGTGTCCAAAGACAGCTGCCATGGCCTCTACGCATGTCCTGGTAATATTATTGAACGGATCTTGTTCTGTTAAACTCCATCCAGAAGTCTGGCAGTGAGTTCGTAAGGACATGGACTTAGGATTTTGCGGCTGAAATGACTTGACAATCTTGGCCCAAAGCAATCTCCCTGCTCTCAATTTGGCTATTTCCATAAAGAAATTCATTCCTATCGCCCAGAAAAATGAAAGCCGAGGAGCAAAATCATCAATAGATAATCCCGCCGCCAAGCCAGTGCGAATATACTCCCATCCATCAGCTAAGGTATATGCCAATTCCAAATCGGCCGTAGCCCCTGCCTCATGCATGTGATACCCACTAATGGATATAGAGTTAAATTTTGGCATATGGGCCGCTGTGTAGGCGAAAATATCTCCTATGATTCGCATAGAAGGAGCCGGAGGATAAATATAAGTATTTCGAACCATGAACTCCTTCAAAATATCGTTCTGAATGGTACCTCGCAGTTTTTCTGAAGCCACCCCCTGTTCTTCTGCAGCAACGATAAAAAAGGCCATTACCGGAATGACGGCACCATTCATTGTCATGGATACTGACATTTGCTCCAGGGGAATCTGATCAAATAAAATCTTCATATCTTCTACCGTATCTATCGCCACCCCTGCTTTTCCGACATCCCCAGTTACCCGTTCGTGATCAGAATCATACCCTCTGTGCGTAGCCAAATCAAAAGCAACTGACAAGCCTTTTTGTCCTGCTGCCAAATTCCTACGGTAAAAAGCATTAGATTCTTCTGCGGTGGAAAATCCAGCATACTGACGTATGGTCCAGGGCCTGATGGTATACATGGCAGAATAAGGTCCTCGTAAAAAAGGAGGAATACCCGCTACGAAGTCTAAATGATTCAGTGCGTGAAGATCAGAAGCAGTATACAGCGCTTTTAATGTAATTCCTTCAGCTGTTTCCCAAAAAGATGCTCCTTCACTTTGTTCAAATGTTGATCCCTGTAGCTGGCGATCAAACTCAAAAGGCAATTGACTAAAATCAGGTCGCTTCATCATCATGTATTGAATACTACATCAATTATTATTATATAATTTTTCCCAAACAGTTGACAAAATACTACCATCATTAACATGGTCGTTTAATTCTTCTCTTTCCTTTACCTCCATATATGCCAGGGAGCCATTATTCATTTTGCTCAGGGCAATTGCATCTGAATGATCCCGAATGATCTTACCCCAGCGACTTCCATATACATCAGCCCATTCTTCTGTTGTGTGAAGGACGATAAGTTCGGGAAGTAGTCGGGATAATTGATCTTTTACGTCAGATTCTGGTATTTCCTCATTGGCACATTCCCATACCTCTACCTCAAATCCTACAGACAGCCATAGCTGTTTACTGCTTTCCATCTGCTGAGTGAGTATGTTCTCTACTCCCACCTTCCATAATAATACTTTTAATCTGTTTCCTTTTTCCGACAATAATTGATCATTCTTAGCCCTCATACCTTCCAGTTCGCTAGCTAATCGATGATCTTCAGATATGGACACAGAACGCTTTAATTCCTGTGGATTGATATAGCGATTTACCCCAATAAGCACCTTTTTCTGTTGGTAAAGGGCTTCTAGCTGTTGTTTCGCATTTTCCTCTATAGCTGATGATATCTTATTTTCCTGGATGGCGACCATAAATCCTCCCATCTTTTCTATTTCCTGAAAATGGGACCATGCTTCTTTCGCTAATTGATGAGTGAGGGTTTCCAAATAATACGATCCGCCAGCTGGGTCCACCACTTTATTCAAATAAGCTTCTTGTTTAAGAATATGCTGAATATTCCTGGCCATCCGATGAGAAAATGGGTTTCCATCATTTGATAGCGCATCGAAAGGTGAGGTAACTACCGCGTTGGCTCCACCGAAAATTGCAGAAATCACTTCGGACGTCTGGCGTAAGATATTAGTATGCTCCTCATACGTGGATTTATTTCTTATTCCAGTTTGGGCGATAACAAAGGGCGATTGGTATTCTGCCTGATCTATGCCGTATGCTGCAACCACTTTAGCGTATAACCATCGAAAAGCCCTCAATTTCGCTACTTCCAGTAAAAAGCTACCGCCAATGTTAAATCTATAAGCTACATTCGCCAGTACCTGTGTTACATTCAAGCCAGATTCTTCTGTAACAAGGTGATCTGCATAAGCAACTAAACTAGCAATAGCATAAGCCAATTCCTGTACGACATTCCCACCACGTTCATAAACGTAAGAAAGATCCAACCCTAAAGCTTTAAAATAAGGATGCTTTTCTCCCGCAAAAATGACTTCCTTAATATATTCCCAATCAATCTCCGTAGGAAGCTTTTCTTTTTGGGCTGCTAAGGCTAAGGGATCATTCAGCAAGGTTCCTGTCAGCCATTCTCTTCGTTGACCTTTTTCTTCTATTCGTTCAGCTATATGTTCAATGATCGCTAATGGATCAGAATTCCTGCCAATATGAATAGCTTGTTTGTGAATATCTACTTCTTCCCATATTGACATCAAGGATTCGGGATCAATAGGAGCTTGCCTGGCCATGATATCGAAAGCGCCAACATCCGCTAGTAAAGCTTCCTTGATTACTTGAGTCGCTTCGGCTGAATGATCTAAGGGAATTTGTTGAACGATTTGCCAGTCAGCCTGTTCCCGATGAAATATACTCCCTCGGATAAAGGGGTACTCCCCGGGAAAAGTATTCATATTCTGCAAGCCTTCCAGATCATGTCTGGTATAAAACGGTTCTATCTGCTGTCCCGTTTCCAATTTCCACTGGAGGGTTTCGTAAGGTTTCCCTTTAAGATCCTTTAGAATTTTTTGTTTCCAGCTTTCCATGGTCATCGGTTGGAAGTCCTGGAATAAATCTTGATCAGAATGTGGAGGTATGTGGGACATGGAATGATAGATTCAAACTTATTGTGTAAATTTACGTTTCACTTACAAACTAATCAATGTATTTGAGATATGGCTGACATTAGTACACAAGTCATTACTTTTACCGCAAGTGCAATAGAGGAGATTAAACACATACAGCAGCGGGAAGAGGATCAAGAAAAGACATTTCTTCGAATCGGTGTAGAGGGAGGTGGCTGTTCAGGACTGTCATATTTGTTAACATTTGATAAGCGTACAGATTTTGATCACCTCTATCATGTAGATTCAATACAGGTCGTCGTAGATAAGAGACATGAATTATATATTTTGGGGATGGAGGTTGATTATCAACATGGGCTAAATGACAGAGGGTTTATCTTTAATAACCCTAATGCAGCCGATACCTGTGGTTGTGGTACTTCTTTTTCCGTTTAATCACTTTTCAACGATATCAATCCCTGGTAAAAGAGAAGCACCGTATGTAAGGAATTAATGTTGTTTTTCTTCAGGATTTTCCGAGCCAAACTCCTCCCATGTTTCATTGAGGCGATCAAGTCGATTCAAATATTCTCCGAGTCTGTCCAAAGTTTCGTGATTGTTTCTGATTTGATTAAAAACTCTTGCCATTCGTTCTGTTCTTCCGGCAGATAAGGCTAGTAAGTTAATGAGGACCTCTACTAATCTATTGAGATTATTTTTTAACACATATCCTGAAGCACCTCTGAGAATGGTTTCAGCAGCTAACTCTTCATTATTTACGGTACCCGTAACAAAGACAAAAGGGATATAAGGATAATGCTGAAAAGTATATTGAAGCGCATCCAATCCAGAAAAATCAGGAACATTATAGTCTGAAAGGATCAGATCTATCTTAATTTCATAAAGGGTCTTTGCAAACTCTGCCCTATTCTTGACATGAAATAGGTCTACTTTATATGGGAGCGCATTAAGGTGATGTTTTATGAGAATCACATCGCGATCATTGTCTTCATATAATAAGATACTCTTTTTCATGTTCTGTCCTGGAAATCTTTATATGGCAATACATTTTCTTTTAGCCAAAATTCGCATACAGTAAGTATTTGAGATTTAAATGATTGAAATTTTTTGGGTTTAACGAGATAGCCATTTGCGCCTAATTCAAATGCCATTTGGATGTCTGATGTCAAATAAGAATGACTTAGCATGACTACCGGAATAAATTTAGCTTTTTCATGCTTTCTAATTTCAACCAATGTTTCTAATCCCGTAATTTTGGGCATTTTTACATCTAATAATATAACGCTTGGGAAATATGCATCTATGTATACCCCATTCTCAGAATCTTTATCATAAAAAGCAATATAATCTACCAACTCTTCTCCATCTGTTAGAATGAGATAATTTTCTAGAGTTGTATACTTTTTTACTACTCGTTCCAATAACAGACGATCTCGCGAATTGTCATCTACATAAATCAAGTCTGGTTTATTCATTATTTACATGATTAATTAAGTCCCATACTCCTCCATTTTTGTACCTTGGTAACGCAAAATAGAAAGTAGCCCCTTCTCCTTTTACACTTTCCACCCAAATTCTTCCTTGATGTTTTTGAACGATTCTTTTTGCAAAAGCTAAGCCTACTCCATATCCTTCATACTGTTCTTTAGGGTCAATCCTTACGAATAAGTTAAAAATTCGATTGACATCTTTTTCATCTACTCCTATTCCGTAGTCTCTGATAAAAAAAATATCTTCTTTTTCCTGACTAAATCCTCCAGCAAGTATAACTTGAGGATTCTTATGGCTCGAATATTTTAAGCTATTGGATAATAAATTCTGAAGTAATAATTTTATAAATGTTTTATCGCCAAAAGCCTTGGGCATAGGCTTGAACTTTAGTGTGGCATTAGGGAAATCTCCTACATTTTTAAGGGTCTCAAATAATGGCCTAATTAATTGGGGCACATCCAGTAATTGCATTCTTTCAGCCTGTATCGAAATTTTAGAATACTCCAGGATATCTTCTACCATTACGTTCATTTCCCTGGCACATGTTCCCAGTTCCACAAGGAGGTTTCTTCCATAATCATCTAGTAACTCCTGGTAATCTTCTAATAGTATTTCAGCAAATCCGTCCAAACTTCGCAATGGCGCCCTTAAATCGTGGGAAATCGCATAACTAAAGACTTCCACTTCTTCTATAGCTTCTTGCAATTGTTGGTTAAGCTCTCTCAGTTCGCTAAACTCCTTTACAATTAATTGGAGAATGTTATTAGCCAACTTCTTAGCTTTCTCTATTTCTAAGGGCTTCCATGGATCTGAATGATTTTTTACGATTTCTTTCCATTTTTTAAAAGATGTCCTGGGATGTAATTGGGTTCCTCCAGCAGTCATTATTTTTGCTTGTTCAGGGTTCCCTCCCCAATGGACTGTTTTCAATCTTTCAGCTTTAAACCAGCATATACAATCAAACTCATCCGCAGTTATATCAACTGCTAATAAACCAGAAGCTACCTCTTTATAATTAATCGCGTTTTCAAATTGTGAGGATAAATTATCTGTGTAAAACAGAAGATCCCTAAATTTATCTTTTATCCAATATGCCAGTTCGTGCAGATCTGTTTCTTCGGGTGTGTTTCCGACTAAGTACCATTTGTTATTAACATAAAGAGCTGCTCCATCTGCATTATTGATGTCAGTCAGAACGACTTCTCCTTTCAATAATCCATTTTCAATATTTTTATATTTACGGATTTGCTCTTCCAACTTAAATCTTACCTCTTTCACCCGCTTTTCTTCTATCATTATCTCTTCCGTAATTCTAAGACTTAAGGTACTGGAGAAAACCTTTCCTATTAAATTGCAGGCTTCCCTGACATTGGGATTAATTTTTCGGGGGGAAGCATGGTGAAAAGATATCAATCCCCATAATTTATCATTTATAATGATAGCTATAGACATCGTGGATTTTACGCCCATATTATTTAAATACTCAATATGTATGGGAGAAACTCCTCGCATCACTAAGTGGGTAAGATCCAGTGGGCCTTCAGTAATTGGATTAGGATAAGGCACAATAGGGACCTGAGGCGTTTCGACATCATAAATGATTCTAACCCAGGTTTTCTTGTAGATTTCTCTGGCGGGAAGAGGAATATCTGATGCGGGATAATGTAGTCCCAGATAGGCTTCCCAATCATCTCTGACTGATTCAGCTATGACTTCTCCATTCCAGTATTTATCAAATTGATAGAGCATCACCCTATCAAAACCTGAAATTCTTTTTAATTCTTTAACTGTACATTCCAGGAGGGTAGGAATATCATCAGACTTGTGAATTACTTCGATGGCCTCTGCCAGCATTACCTGGCTAGCGATCTTGGGAATCGATTCTAATTCTTCTTCAAATTCCAGTAAATAATAATGTTTGTGCTGATGTAAAAACAACTCAAAAGTCTTTTCATTTATCTTTAATTCCGAGTATCTTAATAAGGAAGCATCCTTTTTATTCAGTTCACCCTTAATTTTTTGTATAATGTCATCAGGAAAAATATGATGTATAGATGTATGTAATACCTTTTCTAAAGGGAGATTCAAAAATAAAATGGCATTCTCACTAGCCTGTAATATTGTGTTCAATTCCAGATCCACAACTAATAAAAAACCAAATTGCTGTACTGTATTAATGATATGGATTAATTCCCTATCACAATTCGTGAGGTCAGCTTTTTGATACATCATTTTCATATAGGAGATCAATAATTCCTAATGTAATATTAATTACCAATATATACATTTCATTGTTCAAAATGGTATTTAATTTAATTTTTATGATATTCGAAATATCTTAAATAGATATTTAATTTATCTCTAATCTTATTATTTCTCATTTGCTTTTTTCGATTAATTCCCTGTTTTTCATCACATGAAATTTTCTCACGAAGATATTCTCCGCCTATATGGTCCTGTATTCTTCCATATTCCTGATGTTGAGGAACGCTCAGCGGTTGAGACAGCTTCTGGAGTTTCTCATACCTCTTCTCGGTTTAACGACGGTCCGAATATTATCTGGAAAGTAAAGAAACAATCCGTTGTAGCCTTAATTCTGGAAGAAGATGAATTTTCAAACAAGCAATTGACCAGTAGCTTGAAAAGTATGATTATTCAGGCTGGTATTTCTCCCGCCCAGGTGGGATTTGGACTCATGTCAGGATCACAAGTAAGTTATGACCTTTCAGATATGCCTATGGAAGTAGGGATTTTTTTCGGAGGATTTAAAGAAGAGGTGTATTCCAATTTGCCCCCTTCCCTTTTACTTAAGGAAAAAGATATTTTTTTTACCAGGACGATCCGTCAAATTACTTCAGACGATAAATTACAAGAGCAAACTATAGATATCCTCAAACGAGTGAAATTTTTACTGCATCCATGAAAGAACTATTATTTGGAACCAATAATAAACACAAACTGGAAGAAATACGACTCATCCTACAAGACAAAATAAACGTCTTGGGGCTAGGTGATGTATCTATCGATGTAGATGTGGAAGAAACGGAGCATACGCTTGAAGGGAATGCTAAATTAAAAGCAAAAACCTATTTTGAACACAGTCAAATTCCTTGTTTCTCAGATGATACGGGCCTGGAGGTAGATGCATTACATGGAGCACCTGGTGTATTTTCAGCCAGATATGCAGGTCCTAACGCCAGCTATAGTGATAATGTAAATAAGTTACTGAAAGCATTGGATGGTATTTCGAAGAGAGATGCCCGATTCAGGACAGTGATAGCTTATTTTGATGGACATAGTTTTCTCACTTTTGAGGGTAAGGTAGAAGGGAGCATCATATATCAATCCAAAGGAGAAAATGGCTTCGGATATGATCCTGTGTTCCTACCCGAAGGATTTGATAAAACTTTTGCCGAGATGGAAGCAGCCGAAAAACATGTCATTTCTCACAGAGGAAAAGCTATTCAGGCTTTTATCTCTTATTTACAATCCACATTTCAGGATTAATATGATCACTGCTAAACCTTACATTATAGGTATCTGTGGAGGTAGCGCATCAGGCAAATCTTTTCTTCTCAGGCAATTGATCAGTCATCTGCCCCACCAGGATGTGACGCTCATTTCCCAGGACAACTATTATAAAAGACTTGAGGAACAACCCAGAGATGAAGAAGGGTTAATCAATTTTGATCATCCCGACTCTGTAATGTTGGATGAACTTTTTAATGACTTACAAAAACTCATCCATGGGATTAAGGTTCAAAGATTAGAATACACCTTTGAAAAGGAAAACGCAACACCTAAAATACTTGATTATAATCCTACGAAAGTTATCCTGGTAGAAGGCTTATTTATCTTCCATTTAGAAAAGGTAGCAAAGCTTATTGATCTAAAAATTTTTGTCGAAGCGGAAGAACACATCAGGTTAAGCAGGAGAATCAAACGAGATTATGCAGAAAGAGGATACGCTATTCATCACATATTAAAGGGTTATGAAAAGTTTGTAGCTCCTATGTATTATAAATTTGTGGCTCCCGTTCGAAATACGTGTGATGTGATTATTCCGAATAATAAGCATATGTACAAAGCCATTAATGTATTAGCAAACCATATAAATTATCTGTTAGCGCAGGAAACAAGCATAGCGAAAGAATAATGCTCTAAGAAAGCCACCTAAAGCTACTGTCAAGAATTTTCACCATAAGCTTAGCATGTGATGGATATTTGACTTTTCATAGGATCCTCCATCATCCCAGGACTATGCCCTAATACTCAAAAAATAATATAAAAAAGAGGATGGCTATTTAGAAGCCATCCTCACTAAATATTTGTCTAAGATAAAGACCTATTCTTCTTCTCCTGAAGGTTCTTCATCTTCAATTACTTCAGGCTCTGCGTCTATGGGAGCTTTTTGGCTTTTCTCTTTGGAAGGGGTACCATCTTTTTGTTCTTCCGCCTCCATCTGCAGCTTAAGCTTGGCAAGAACATCTAATTCTCCAAGAGTGGTAGTGCTCGCCTTAGCTGATGAAGGAGTTTGGCTCGATGATTTCGCTCTTTTCTTAGGCGGTTCCTTCTTAGCTTCCTTCTCCTGCTTCCAAACTTTGGTATGAGAAAGTACCAGACGCTTGGCATCTTTATTAAATTCAATCACTATGAATGAAGCTGCATCATCTACTTTAAGTTCCGGCTTCCCTTCTTCCACTTTTAAATGCTTGTAAGGAACAATTCCCTCCACTCCATATTCCAATTCAATGGTTGCACCCTTACTATCTATTTTCTTGATAGTACCTTGATGCTGAGATCCTATAGTAAATATAGAAGCAAATGTCTCCCAGACATCTTCTGTCAGCTGCTTATGCCCCAAACTCAACCTTCGGTTATCTTTATCAATATCAAGGACAATCACATCTAGGTTTTCCTCTACTTTCACATATTCGGAAGGATGACTAAACTTTTTTGTCCAGGAAAGATCAGAAATATGTACCAGACCATCTACCCCCTCTTCTAATTCGACAAATAATCCATAGTTTGTCATATTTCTCACCAGCCCGGTATGCTTACTATTAATTGGATATTTTTCTCCGATTCTTGCCCAAGGATCCTCCTGAAGTTGCTTCAAGCCTAGAGACATTTTTCTTTCTTCTCTGTCAATGTTCAAAACGACAGCCTCCAGTTCATCTCCAACTTTAAATGTATCTATAGGATTTTTCGTATGCTGAGACCATGTCATTTCACTGGTATGAACTAATCCTTCTACCCCAGGTAGAATTTCAAGGAAAATCCCATAATCTGCAACCGTAACGACTTTACCTTTAACAGTAGAGCTTTCTGAAATTGTTTCTGGTAAGGAATCCCATGGGTGAGGTGTAAGCTGTTTCATTCCCAGACTGATACGTTTCTTCGCATCGTCGAAGTCCAACACTACGATATTTACCTTCTCATCCAATTCTAATACTTCCTCTGGATGGTTGATTCTACCCCAGGAGATATCAGTAATGTGAAGCAGGCCATCTACCCCTCCCAGATCTATGAACACACCAAAGTTGGTCATGTTTTTCACTGTACCTTCCAGTACCTGACCTTTTTCAAGATTTTGGAGAATTTCTTTACGCTGCTCTTCTAGCTTTTCTTCGATAAGCACCTTGTGTGACACAACCACATTTTCATAGGCATGGTTGATTTTCACGACCTTGAACTCCATGGTTCTCCCTACATAAATATCGAAATCTCTAACTGGTTTCACATCTATTTGAGAACCGGGAAGGAATGCTTCAATGCCATCGATATCCACAACGAATCCCCCTTTGGTTCTTCTCATAACATGTCCCTGCAAAATAAGATCATCTTCCATAGAAGCATTAATACGCTCCCAGGAGCGTAAACTTTTAGCTCTTTTTCGAGAAAGTATAAGCTGACCATCCTGATCTTCGACACTTTCTATAAATACTTCCACTTCGATGCCGGGCTTTACATCCTCTATATCACGGAACTCAGATATAGGAACAACACCTTCTGATTTGAAACCTACATTTAATACCACCTCTTTATCGCCTATACTCACAATGCGGCCCTTAACGATTTCATTTTCGTTAAATTCCCTCAATGTACTAGTGTACAACTTTTCCCATTCATCGCGCTGTCTCTCGGTGTAATCATCTTCATCCATCCACCAGGTTTCCTCATCATTAGATTCAGGCTGGTTTTCAAGCTTTTTGAGAATATCAGGCACTTCTGGAGTAGGCTTATCCAGAAATGAAACTTCTTCCTTCTGCTCAGGATGTCCACCCTGACCATTTTCGGTGCCTTCTGCTAGCTCTCCCTCTTTTGATGAAGTTAATTCATCCTGAGCATTTGCTTGATTCTCATGTTCATGTGAATCATTAGGCACACGTTCCTCCGATAGCTGCTCGTTAGCATTATTACTTTGCTGAGCATCCTGAACTAATTCTGAGTCTTTTCCCTTGGCTTGTTCCTCAACTTCGGGAAGGCTTGTTTCTGTTGTTTGTTCCTGTAAAATCTTTTCAGTCTCTTCTGTCATGTATACAGTCTCCTTTCTGCACAACTTTGTTGAGCGGATGCAAAGGTAATGATAAATTGTATTTATTGCCAAAAAATCCCTATAATCAACGTATGGATTCTACGATTTTACGCTCAAAATTACCTCAGGTAGGTACTTCTATCTTTACTGTGATGTCTGCAATGGCTCTTGACTACAAGGCCATTAACCTTTCACAGGGATTTCCCGATTTTTCCTGTGATCCCATTCTTACTGATTTAGTTAATAAATTCATGCGAGATGGAAAAAATCAGTATGCACCTATGCCAGGGGTTCCTCATCTCCAACAAGCCATCGCCGACATGATGAGCACTATTTATCGGTCCAGCTATGATCCCGATACAGAAATCACCATTACCTCGGGTGCTTCCGAAGCTTTATATTGTGCCCTTTCTTTAGTAGTTCATCCCGGAGATGAAGTCATCATGTTCGAACCATTTTATGAGGCGTATCTCCCCATCATCAATATGCTACATGGAAAGGCCATATGTCTCACCTTACCACCGCCAGAATTTGAGATTGATTGGGAGGAAGTAAAGGCGCATATCAGTCCAAGAACTACGGCTATTATGCTTAACTCCCCACATAATCCGACAGGGAGCATTCTCACAAAAAATGATCTAGATCAATTAACCCATATAGCCCTGAATCATGACTTATTATTTATTAGCGATGAAGTATATGAACATATGGTATTTGATGGAAAGCCTCATCTGAGTTTATCATCAGTCCCTGCTATTGCCCAGAAAAGTATGGTCATCGGGTCCTTTGGAAAATCTCTTCACGCTACAGGCTGGAAAATCGGATATTGTATGGCTCCTAAAGCTATCAGTTCAGAATTCAGGAAACTTCACCAGTTTGTTACATTTGCTGTTAGTACTCCGTTCCAATATGCCATAGCAGCCTATTTAGAGGATCATTTACAAAAGTTGATCGACTTAAAGCATTTCTATCAACGTAAAAGGGATCTGTTTTTATCTGAAATGCGAGAAAGCCGATTTGAGCCCATCCCATCAAAAGGAACTTATTTTCAATTAATGCGCTACAACAACATTTCTGATATGGATGATGTTAGCTTTTCACATTTCCTCACACAGGAAAAAGGCGTGGCCTGTATTCCTATTTCTGCCTTCTATATTCCAGAACATCAGAAAAAAGCTTCACATAATCAGATTGTACGGTTTTGCTTTGCCAAGAAAGATGAAACCCTTATGGAGGCGACCAACATACTTAGAACCATGTAATTAGCTATTCAACTTTCGAATAGATCTAAGAATATTATTCTCACTACAACTACTTTCCTCAGAGGTAATTAGAGGGATAGCTTACATCGAGAGGAATAAAGGAACAACAAATCCTCCATTTCCATCTTTGATGTTATCCTTATACATTGTTTTTAAAAGAGTCTGTTAGTAATCTTTTCCCTTTGGGGATGCCAGATCACATAATTACTATAGCGGAAATGGGGATATTCTCCGGTAATTCTGATATGGTTTCTACAGCATAATCTTGTTCCTGCCAGTTGTTTTGTTCATCCCGGATGATGTAATTCAATCTACTCCCATTAGTTAATCCTATAGAAATAGCGTTAAATTGAGGAATGGGGACAAGGAAAAAAGCTGTGTCTGGAAATTGGCTTTTTAAATCTCTGATCAAACTTCCTACTCCAAGATTATCACTCGTCATATAGTCAGGAGTTTCAATTCGTATTCTATTCACGCGTGTCTGAGCTAGCTCGACCTTTGTATTTCTATCATCTATAAATTCCCCTTCTATTGTCACAGCCCCTTTCGGCATAATGACCTCTTTGACCATCCAATTATATCCTCCTGAGCTAACAGTAGAATCTATAATTTTTTCAACATTAATACCTTCAAATGACAATAGAGAAAGAGAGTCTCCTAATTGTACGAAATTCAAGCCTCCTTCACAGATTCTGTTAGGTTCCTTCAGACATTCCAGGTCAAACACCATTTCATGTTGATCCTCTTTCAAGGAATCGCTTAGCTCATCTATAAATAATTGATCGGAAGAATTATCCTTGGATTGAGAGGATTCATCTATACAACCTGATAAAGAGCAAAGACATGCGCTGCCTAAAGCTACGCATGTCATTATATTTAATAATTTGTTGTTAAAACAAAGAAGAAGTTGATGGTTCATACATTCAAGTAGTTTGTGCTACCGTCTCTACGCCAAAAGCTTTCTTTAAGTTAGGCACTAAGTTCAATTCTTCCCAACTAAAAAACCTCACCTTCTTTGATTCTCTTGCGCGAATGAAACCTTCCGTATTTCCATTTTGATGCTCAGACACTACATAAAGGGTATTCACTTCTTCCTCGACACTCTCCCTTCCCATATGTCCATAAGCAGCACTTCTGGAAAAGATAGGATTTCTAAGGCCTAATCTCTCAATGATAGCCTTAGGAGTAAATGAATAAAGCTCTCCTATTTTCTGTGCAATTTCAGCATCGGATACATCGACTCTGGCGCTTCCATACGTATTCACATTGATGGATACAGGTTCTGCAACCCCGATAGCATATGCTAATTGAACCAGAATCTCATCCGCTATACCTGCAGCCACCAAATTTTTAGCGATATGCCTGGATGCATAAGCGGCACTTCTGTCTACTTTGGAAGAATCTTTACCTGAGAAAGCTCCTCCTCCATGTGCACCCTTTCCTCCATACGTATCTACAATAATCTTTCTTCCTGTTAAACCAGCGTCTCCATGAGGGCCACCTATCACAAACTTTCCTGTCGGATTTACATGATAAATAGTTTCTTCCGTCAGTAACTCCTTAGGAATCACTCTGGGAATGACAATATTAATAACATCCTCTCTAATTTTCTTTAACATTTGTTCCTCAGCTTCCTTCACCGCCTCAATAGATGAATTAGCTGGCATGACAAATTCGTCGTGCTGGGTAGAAACGACTATCGTATGAACAGCTTCAATCTGTCCGTTCTCATCGTATTTTACTGTTACCTGAGATTTTGCATCCGGACGTAAATAAGGCATCAACTCCGGCTCATTTTTGCGAATATCAGCCAGCGTTTTCACTAGCCTGTGAGAAAATGCTAAAGCAGCAGGCATATATTCGGGAGTTTCATTGGTAGCGTATCCAAACATCATTCCCTGATCACCAGCACCGATGTCTGAAGCTTCTCCTTTCTTATCCACTCCTCTCGAAATATCAGGAGACTGCTTATGTAACGCATTTAATACGGAACAGGAAGAAGCATTAAACTTATATTCATCTGAATGGTATCCAATTTTCTCGATGGTGTTTCTCACAATTTCCTGGAAGTCTACCTGGGCATTTGTTTTTAATTCTCCAGCTAATACGACCAACCCAGTTGTAACTAATGTCTCACAAGCAACTCTCGCATCGGGATCTTGGGTAAGTATAGCGTCTAATACAGCATCAGAAATTTGATCTGCAATTTTATCGGGATGTCCCTCTGATACCGATTCTGAAGTGAATAGTGTAGGCATAAAATTCAATAATTGTTTGATTTATAATGAGAAATAATGTAGTAATATACGAAAAAAACCCTAAAGCAGGATTTACTTTCTCTCCATAATATCTCGAAAGTCAAATAAAATAACTCAAAAAAATAGTCAGCTTTATCTATCTGATTTTTGACTAATTAACACTAATAAGACATAAAAAAAAAGAGGGATTTTCCAAATATAATACATCACATATTTTCCATTATTTTAATTTTCCATTACTCAATGAAAAATAAAGAATGTATCTTTGGACCGAAAATTAAAACAATATGCAATACCTGAGCCTTTTTTTTAACTTTCCCTTTGTTAATTTAGAAGGATTGAATAGTTATGGCCAGGAAAAAACACTTGCGGAAAGATGAGTATACGCTTCTTCCAAATTGCTTTACAGCAGAAGCAGAAATAAGTGGTAACTGGAGGGAAGAATTCCAGCAACAAGGGAAGCTTATTTTGGAACTTGGATGTGGAAAGGCGGAGTTAAGTCTCGAATTGGCACGAAGATATCCACATCAACTCTTTGTAGGCATAGATTTAAAGCCTGATAGAATGTGGTATCCAGCTCAGGAAGCATTGAAAGAATCTATACATAATATACGATTCTTGTACACTCATCTACTCAGTATGGAAAGGTTTTTTGACGAAGATGAAGTAGATGAAATATGGATTACTTTTCCAGATCCTTATCCCAAAAATCGACAGGCTAAGCATAGAATGATCAATCCCTCATTTCTTTCCCTTTATCAGAAAGTACTCAAAACGGGCGGATCTATCCATTTTAAAACTGATAATCTGGAGTTATTTCATTACAGCCTGGAGACCTTTGTTCATCAAGGCAATATCCAGTTTGAGTTGTTGAGCTTTGACCTCCATGAAGCAGCGCACATTCCTGAAGATGCAAAAATTAATACGACCTATGAGAAAGCATTTTTGGACATGGGGAAAAAAATAAATTATACCAAATTTCAATTCATAGGTAAATAATTCATTAATTGAGTCATTATATTCATCTATTAACACTTCTCATATTATGGGTACATTAGCAGCTATCTGGATCAAACGATTTAAAAGGGGCCCTATGGATTCACATTCTTCAGCAGAATTAATTGAGGGAAAGGGGATTAAGGATAATGCAAATCAAGGGGGTAAGCGACAGGTTACCATTATTGAAGAAGAAGTGTGGACCCAACTCATGGAAGAAGTAGATGCTTCCTTACCACCAGAGACGAGAAGGGCGAATCTCATGGTCAGAGGAATTTCCCTGGAGAATAGCCGCTCCAAATATTTGCAAATAGGAGAATGTTTGATCAGAATATACGGAGAGACCAAACCTTGTGAACAAATGGAAGAGGCGCATGCTGGGCTTCAGGAGGCTATGCGCCCCAACTGGAAAGGCGGTGCTTTTGGTGAAGTCATGAAAGGGGGCGTAATTAATGTTGGGGATTCGGTCCAATGGGTAGAAGCACCTGTCTCATTGCAAAGCAGTTGAGCGCTCCATATACCATTTCAACCAAATAATCCCAATAAAGCCGATCACTCCAAATAAGGCCATCCAAACCCACAACATATAAAAGCCTTTCCATTCTGCAACTCCCATTCCTATGGTGGGGGCCAGCACATGAGCTATGGAAAAAGTCATGGTGTAAAGTCCCATGTATTGACCTCCCAACCCCAACTTAGAACGATTTAAGGCAAAGCTATTCCCAAAGGGAAACATGATGATCTCTCCTATGGTCAGTAATATTACGGAAGCTAATATCCAACCTATCCACCAGGGAAGAAATTGGAAAGTCAGGTAGGAAAGTGCGACACAAATCATCCCAAAGCTCACTAAATAGAGGGTATTATACTTCTTCTCCAATACATAAATAAGCGGCATTTCCAAAATAACAATCATTAAGCCGTTTAGTGCCAATAACATCCCTATGTACTTTTCCTCCATCAATAATTCATTCTTCAAAAAAACGGGTACGGTAGAAAACCATTGAATAAAAGCGATGCCACAGATCAACTGGCATACAATAAAGATCATATATATTTGGTCCTTATAAGCAGAGATCAACGGAATCTCGGATTTTATAGAATTGTTTTCCTTATTGGAAATATCAGTTTCCTTCGCTTTCTGAACATGGGGCACTAAGCTAAATCTGAAAAAAATGGCTGCTAATATGCAGGTAATTCCGTCTATCAAAAACAATGCATAGTATCCTAACCCACTAATCAATAAGCCACCTACTGCTGGTCCCGCTGCAAAAGCCCAAATTGATAGCAAAGCGAATGAGAGAAACAGAACGAGTTCGATTCTCCGGTTTACTATATACTCCAATGGCGACCATACTGGCTGGTCGAAAGGCATCAGCGATCGTACTAGTCAAAAAGATAACGATACAGAATTCATAAAACTCGTTCATGTACATAAGGACGAAAAACATCCCTCCTGCAAGCAATAGGCTCCATAACTGTACTTTGTAATATCCAAACCTGTCAGTTAACCAACCTCCTGCATAGGTTCCAAGAATAGAACCAAGCCCAAAACAGCTTACGATCCAACCTGTTTCTTTCAATGAGAAGGATAATGCTCCATTGAGATATACAGTCAGGAAAGGTAGCACCATCGCTCCGGCTCTGTTAATAAAAGTAACTGCTGATAAAATCCAGATATCTCTGGAAAGTCCTTTAAAAGCATTGTAATATAATGTTAGAATGCTTTTGGGAAATTGTAACCCTCGTTCAAGCATGATTATCGTATTAGAATAACATATACATATGGCTTAAACTGTAGAAAAGTCTCTGGATTAGCACAAAAAGTATTACCGCTATTTCATTGTATTGTTCTTTCCAGATGTTTGCGGCAAGTTAAACATATCATATATATGAGAATAGAAATACATATGAATTGACAAATCATATCATTCTCACAAAAAACAGATCAGAAATACCTCGCAGAAGGAGGAGGATCTCATCACTTACCCAAGTAAATTTACGTAGCATATAGACAATCAATAATAGCACAGCTTAAAAACGAAAGTTAGCTACCACTTAGGCTAAATATGATAAAACATATAAGCAGGTAGCTAACTTTGGTATAAGTAGAATATGGTATGAAGATCAATTCACATTACTCTTCTTTTGTCTCCTGAACTGAATCTCTTTCTTCTGTCTCTTTTTGTTTGGGGAGAACCTTGTTAAAGGCATTCTTTATCTCATTAAAAAAATCTGTTCCCGATATTTTTTCCAGATAACCAGGGCCTTTTTCAGCTTTATCAGTATGTTGAATGTTAGCCTCGTAATCGCTGGGAATGATCACTACATCACCAATTTGAATTTGATCCGGGTCCACTGGTAAATGCATATCTTCTGCAAAGATCAGTTCAGAAATACGCCAGGTTTCATGAGAAAAATCCAAATCAATAATAGTACCAATGTTTTTCCCGGAAGTTGTAGTTATTTTTTGCTCCCTGAAGTTTTTTCAGGCTTGTTCCCAGGGCGGGACTGGTTTCAGTGATTTTTTGAACCTTTGATTGAGAAGTAATGATAATTACATTTTCTCCTACCACTTTTACTTCATCGATAGGTGCATAAAAGTATTCTCCTCCTATTAGTTTGTCTCTAAAAGAAAAAGAGGCTATACGTTTTGTAGTTAAATCAATATTGACTGAGGTTATAGTTCCTAATTGTTTTCCTTCGTTATAGGCAATGATTGAATACCCACGAAGAGATGATGCGTGCTCCATTATTCGGATTTTATAGATTTATGAATTAATTAAATATACAAAATATTTAACTGAAGAGAAGTAATAATTGTTGGGCACTATAAAAACAGAGGAGTAAGAATGACATCTACCCTTCTATTCTTAAGCCTTCCTTCGTTAGTTTGATTATTGAATAAGGGATTCAGCTCTCCATTGTTGTCAATAATGATTTGTTCTTGCTGAATATCGTTAGAAAGGAGTTGATTGATCGTAGAGGAACTTCTCATTCTCGAAAGCCACTGATTATATTCAACACTTCCGATATTATCAGTATGGCTGGAAACGGTAATTTGATAATTTTTAATATTGGGGAAGGAATTCAACCATGTTTTGAGTTCACTTGCTTGCTGACCATCAATATAATAGCTTCCTCCTCCGAAATAAATACTCTTAATCAGTGAGACATCTTGACCAGATAATCTAACAAATAGACAAATAATGCAACAACAGATCGCTAGATAAGATTTCATCTTCCCATTGTTAGATGGTGATTAAGGAGGAGCAGTAATTGAAACAGGAATCCCTGGCCTAAGCCAGGGAATATATATCATTCAAAAAAGAATCGATGCTAAACAGGAATGATGTTTTGAATGAAACATTTCATTAATCTCTTCCCCCACCCATAAATCTCAATAGGAAAAGAAATAGGTTAATGAAATCAAGATAAAGGGTTAATGCACCCGCTACAGTAGCCTTCTTTGTATTTTCGCTTTGCAAGTCAGCATGCGCACCTATTCTCATCAACTTTTGAGTGTCGTATGCCGTCAGCCCAGAAAATATTAATACACCTGCGAAAGAAATAATCCAGTACATTAGCGTAGACTGCATAAACCAGTTGACGATCGACGCAATAATTAACCCTATTAATGCCATAAATAGTATAGAACCTAATTTCGTCAGATCTATATTAGTGGTCATTCCAATTAAAGCCATAGTACCAAAAGTACCTGCTGTAATAAAAAATGTCTGGGCAATGGTGCCAAAATCGTATGCTAAAAATATAACTGAAAACGAAATCCCATTGACTAATGCATAACTTCCAAAAACCAAACTCGCAGTGGTATAACTCATTTTATGTAAACGAGCGGAAAAGTAGATTACGAAAGCTAAAGGTGCTAACATAACTACCCAAATCATAGGACTCTGGAATAAGAAGGAAAAATATTCGATATTCTTAGCGAAAAACCAAGCGGTCATTCCTGTTATAAGCAGGCCGAGTCCCATAACGATATATACCTGACGGAGAAATTCGTTAGCAGCCCCAGAACCCACGTATTCTTTCTGTACGCTCTCCGCCTGGGTTCTTTCGTCATAATACTCTCTCATAAATAAATTAGTTAGATTTTAGATTAATGTATACGTTAACAAATCGTGTAGGATACACATACTAATATCTGAAAAAAACACAGTTAATTAATAAAAAAATTAATCTGATTGTTTTTCCTTTAGATTATTCTACACAGTGTTTTCATTTGTAGACTAATATAGTAATTTTAACGGAAGATTTGTATCTATAATTTTATGTTTTTCTCCTTAAGATTTCCAATTCAACTAAGGACTACATATTTTTAGCCATGCGTGAAATTCAATTTAGAGAGGCTTTGCGCGAAGCCATGTCCGAAGAAATGCGCCGCGATGATCGCGTTTATTTAATGGGAGAGGAAGTAGCCGAATATAATGGAGCTTACAAGGTGAGCCAGGGAATGCTGGATGAATTTGGGCCCAAACGAGTAATTGACACTCCTATTTCCGAATTGGGATTTGCAGGCGTAGGAGTAGGTTCTGCTATGGTGGGATTGAGACCTATCATCGAGTTTATGACTTTTAACTTTTCGCTTGTTGCAATTGACCAAGTCATAAATAATGCTGCAAAGATGTACCAAATGAGTGGAGGGCAGTACCATATTCCCATGGTCTTTAGAGGGCCAAGTGGTTCCGCGGGTCAATTAGCAGCTACTCATTCTCAGAGCTTTGAGAATTGGTTCGCTAACTGTCCGGGCCTAAAGGTTGTCTCCCCCAGCACTCCTAAAGATGGAAAAGGCCTGTTAAAATCTGCTATCAGAGACGAAAATCCTGTATTAGTCATGGAATCAGAGCAGATGTATGGATTTAAGGGAGAAGTACCTGAGGAAGAAGAATTCTTAATTCCTCTGAATAAAGCAGAAATCAAGAGAGAAGGAGCTGACGTTACCATCGTATCTTTTGGGAAAATGGTCCACGTTTGTTTAGATGCGGGAATGGAATTAGCAAAAGAAGGAGTCGAAGCGGAAGTCATAGATATGCGATCCTTGAGACCTATTGATTATCAAACTATTATAGAATCAGTAAAGAAAACGAACCGATGTGTTGTTGTGGAGGAATCCTGGCCTCTAGCAGCAATTGCCGGTGAAATCGCCTATATGATTCAAAGAAGAGCCTTCGACTACCTCGATGCTCCGGTGATAAGAGTCACAGGAAGAGATGTTCCCCTTCCTTATTCTTCTGTATTAGTAGATGCTTTTTTGCCAAATACTAAGCGGACCATGGATGCCGTAAAACAAGTCATGTATTTAAACTAACTTTTTCGTATTTGTAGATAGCAGCCTTATTCGTTATGTGGAAGTGAGGATATAGAGAATGTGACTTTAGTGTGAACGCCCGTCTAATTTAACAAATGACTCAGGTTAATTGAAAGACTCTGTTCTCAAAGTATCCGACGAAGGCCTTATAGATCGAATTACTAATCAAGGTAAGACAGATCTATATGGCGTCATATATGATCGTTACGCAAACAAAGTGTACCGAAAGTGTATGAGTTTTGTAAAAAACGAGGAACAGGCCCAGGATATGGTTCAGGAAATTTTTCTTAAGGTATTTTACCAACTAACAAAATTTAAAGGAAATTCCCGATTTTCTACCTGGTTATATGCGATTACGTATAATTATTGTGTAGAACAATATAGAAAGCAATCTCGATACAAGACCGTTGAGTTAGATCCTAAAAAAGAGGCTATACCTGAGGAGGAAGAAGAAAAAGAACTACTGCAAACAAGATCTGATCATCTTAAACAAGCCCTGGATAAAATTCCTCCAGAAGACCGAATGATCTTGTTAATGAAGTACCAGGATGATATCTCCATCAAGGAAATTATGGAATATTTGGTGATATCTGAAAGTGCTGTAAAAATGAGATTGTCCAGAGCCAGAAAAAGAGTAAAGGCGATTATAACTGAAATGGAAAGTGAGAATTAATATGGATAACAACTTTAAGGATCTCGAGCCAGAAGTATATGTGCCGGACAGAATTAAAAGAGAGATCCTGGGTAACCTGGGTACGACTAAAACGATTCTGGAAGTGATTGACCTTTTTGTCATCAAAGCTGGCCAAACCTTTAGTACTTCCTTTTCTCCTTCCACCCAAAGCATTAAGGAATTACTCGAAGGGGATTTTTTTGATTCTGAATCTGTTTAACTTGGCTGACAATAAAAGATATTTACAACCTTCATGATTTCATGGAACTATCAACTACCATATTTCTGCAAATCACTAATCCCTCTGAAGGATTAGGAACCAGAATAATCCAATCTTTTGTTCGTGTAATAGAACAACTTATTTCTGTTCTCCCCAATTTAGTAGGTGCTCTACTAATCCTGATCGTTGGATGGTTACTGGCAAAAATTATTTCAGGATTACTGGGAAAAATCCTCCACAGATTGGGCCTGGATAAATTAGCAGAAAAACTCAACCAAACTGATACCTTTCGAGAAAATAATATCAACATCAGGCCCGTCATTCTTATCCAGCGCTTCATCTACTGGACCTTAATGTTGGTATTTGTGTTAAGTGCTACAGAAACGCTAGGACTAGACATTGTCACTGAACAAATAAGTGCCTTAATCCAATACATCCCACAGCTATTTACTTCTTTCATTATTATGGCATTTGGGTTTTATGCTTCGGATGCGATAAAAGGTTTAGTAGCCAATACCTGTAAGTCGTTTGGAATACCTGCCTGGAAAATTATCAGTAATATCGTTTTTTATATTCTATTAACTGCTATTTCCATCACCGCCCTAAATCAAGCAGGTATTAATACAGATATCGTTACCTCCAATATCTATATTATTCTGGGTGGATTAGTCTTAGCTTTTGCTATAGCTTATGGATTTGCAGCAAGAAACGTATTGGCAAGTATCTTAACTGCCTTTTATGTCAGGGGGAATTTCTATTTAGGCCAAACCATTGAACTGGAAAATTATAAAGGAACTATTGTTAAAATGGACAGTATTTCTATTACTATAGATACAGGAGGTGAATGGGTGGTGTTTCCTCTGAGCAGACTGGTAAATGATAAAGTAATTATTCACGTTAAACGCAAGGATCAGATAGAGAATTAGTTAATTCTGTAAAATACCATCCTGAATATGTAATGTACGATCTGCTTTGGCTGCTAATTTCATATCATGTGTAGCGATAAGAAAGCTAACTTTAGTGCTATGCGCCAGTTCAAATATCAATTCGTACAAAGCCTCACTATTTTTCGTATCCAAATTACCTGAAGGTTCATCAGCTAACACAATGCTCGGTTGATTAATCATAGCTCTGACCACGGCTATTCGTTGAAGCTCTCCTCCACTTAGTTGAGATGGTCTGTGATGTTTCCTATCCGATAACCCTAAACGGCTAATCAGGGAACTTGCCCTTTCTTTAATTTCATTTGGATCTTTCCCGGCAATCCAAGCGGGCATGGATACATTTTCCAGCGCTGTAAATTCGGGTAACAAGTGATGAAACTGAAAGACAAATCCCAGAGATTTATTCCTAAAAGCAGCTTGATAACGTTCACTCAACTTCGTCACCTCCTGTCCCTCAAATATGATTTTCCCTTTATCAGGTTGATCCAGCGTTCCTAAAATTTGTAACAACGTACTTTTTCCAGCACCTGAAGATCCTACTAAAGCGACCACCTCCCCTTCCTCTACAGCCAAACTGACTCCCTTCAATACATGCAGCGAACCATATGATTTATGAATGTGTTCTGCTATGATCATTATAAGCGCTGAATAATTTCCATGACTTTATCATAAATAGGATCGACAAAAAACAAAAATCCTACAGCTAATCCTACAAATAATGCTACGGGTACATCAGTAATGGTGGTGATTCCCAACCCAGTGAATAAGGAAGCGAGAAAAAAGGCCCACCCATATCGCTTTTCTTCCTCTTTCCTTACCTTAGAAGAAGATTTTCCAGATTTCCTTACACGGCTCCTCTGCTCTTGATACGAAGGCTGACTTTCCTGTAAATTTCGATGAATATCTGCTTTATCAGTTACTTCATCTAATCGTTCTTCCTCTACTTCTATTTGGCGAAACTTGTATTTTGCTTTTTCTGCATCCGATAATTCCATAATCTTTAGATGTATGTCTGTTGGTATTTAGTATGTCTATCCCCTCACGGTTAAATTACAAAAAAACCTATCCAATTTATCATTCAGGTTAAACGTTCCGCTATTTAATGAGTCTAATGGTAGCTTTATACACTTACAGATTAAATATGCCAGAGAAAATTCGTATCAAACACTTATATGCAAGAGCTGGATTTGGAATCCCTGTTGCAGATTGGGAAAAAAGCATGAAACTCCCTTTGGAAAAGCACATAGATCATCTGCTCTCAAAAGCAGCGGCAAAACCATCTTCGCTAAGTATTTCTGCTCCATCATCTGCATTGTCTAAACCCAGACAACAATTTACTGAGACAGAGCGCAAGGAGAACCAGGAATCAATTAAGCAACTTAACCTCAATTGGCTGGAGAAAATGGGGCAAAATGAAAATCCAATATTGGAACGAATGACTTTCTTCTGGCATGATCATTTTGCTTGCAGAATTCGGTTTTATCCTACCTTGGTACAACATATTCAAACGATCAGAACTCATGCTACTACTAACTTCAGGGAGTTATTATTAGCTGTTTCCAAAGATCCAGGGATGATTCGTTTTCTCAACAATCAACAAAACAAAAAAGAGCATCCCAACGAAAATTTTGCTCGGGAACTACTGGAGCTGTTTACCCTCGGCAGAGGTAATTATACAGAAAAAGACATAAAAGAGGCCGCCAGAGCTTTTACTGGCTGGAGTTCTAATCTTCATGGGGAATTTGTGTTCAGGAGAGTTTGGCATGATACGGGAAAAAAGGAATTTATGGGAAAAAGAGGAAATTTTAGTGGAGAGGATATTTTAAATATGGTATTGGACAACAGGCAAACAGCCTACTATATTACTGAGAAGTTATATAAATACTTTGTTCATCCCATTCCTAATAATGAGATCGTCCAATCCTGGGCAAAAAACTGGTATGAATCGGATTACGACATACTTTCCCTGGTTGAAGAGATCATCCGCTCTGATCATTTCTATGAAGATGTAAATATAAGTGTCAAAATAAAGTCTCCGATTGAGTATTTGGTGAGTATGATGCAGTTACTGGAGCTTACATTTGAAGCTCCGCAACCTGCATTGATGATTCAAAAAGTACTGGGACAAATGTTATTCGTTCCTCCAAATGTAAGTGGATGGCCAGAAGGTACTGCCTGGATAGACAGTAGCACCTTATTGGCAAGGCTTAATATTCCCAAAGCACTTATTTATGGGGGACAACTTAACCTTCGCCCTAAAAAGCATTTTTCCTCCAATGAAGATCCTATAGCGGTTAGCCAGTCCCCTTTTGGTCAAACAGCAACAAATTTGGAGCCTGTTTTCCATATAATAAAAGGCCTTGAAGGAGAACAAGTAGTAGGAAAACTAGCGGATCTTTGTCTGATTCATCCGCCGGATTACCTAACAGCTGAGGAAATTCACAAATTTATTCCCGGCAGTGATCGTGCAACTCAGGTCAAAGGCTGTTTGGCAAGAATTATGGGAACGCCTGAATTTCAATTGTGTTGATCCTATTGGTAAGCTATTATCCACAAAACAATTATCATTTTTACTATGTATACCCGTAGAGAATTTTTTCAAGTGTCTGCTCTGGGATCAGCCTCAATGTTGATTCCTAACTTCCTTCAAGCCATCACATCCCCAACTTTTAACAAGGAAGGTAAAAAACTAGTCATTATTCAGCTTTCTGGAGGAAATGATGGGCTAAATACCTTTATTCCCTACAGAAATGATATTTACTATCGTGCCCGTCCACAATTGGCACTCAAAGCAAATCAGGTTCTACCCCTATCGGATGAGCTGGGACTCCATCCTGAAATGGAAGGAATAAGGAAAATTTACGATGAAGGATTGTTAAGTATCGTAAATAGCGTAGGATATCCTAATCCCGATCGTTCTCATTTTAGGGCCATGGATATTTGGCACACAGCGAGTAACTCAGATGAATACTGGGAAACAGGATGGTTAGGAAGATATCTGGATCATAGTTGCGCTGGCTGTGCGAATCCTCATGAGGTCATAGAAATTAGTGAAACGATCAGTCTGGCCATTAAAGGAGACGAATACAAAGGGCTAGGAATTCAACAGCCCAAACAATTAAAAAGATTAACTCAGGATCCTTATTTAGCCCACTTGGTTTCCCAACATCATAGTAGCAAATCAGAACAAAAGCCTGCTGCCCTGGAATATCTCTACAAAACACTGGTTGAGACAAGCTCATCCTTAGACTACATTCGTGAACATACCAACATAGGGAAAAGGTCCACTAATTACCCCCAAAACCAGTTTGCAAAACAGCTTAATATAGTCGCTGATTTAATCGTTTCAGGGATAGAAACGTCAGTGTTTTACGTTTCTCTTTCAGGATTTGACACTCATGTACGGCAGGATAGCGTTCATTCCAGATTGTTAAAAACATATAGTGATTCAGTATATAGTTTTATCTCTGATTTGAAGAATGAACGGGTCTTAGATAATACTATCATCATGACATTTTCTGAGTTTGGTCGAAGGGTAGATCAAAATGCAAGTAATGGCACTGATCACGGGAAAGCGAACGCACTCCTTCTGATGGGGGAGAACTTGACTAAGCCTGGAATATTCAACGAGCTTCCGGATTTATCGAAATTAGATGATGGAGATGTAGCCTACCAGATTGATTTTCGGTCCATTTATGCTACGCTCCTAGAAAATTGGCTGAAGGCTGATGCTAAACAAGTGTTGGGCAGGCAATTTGAGAAATTGGATGTAATCAGTAGCTAGTAAGCTTTATGTCGTAGTTGTAACTTGATGTACGGCAACCTAGACGAAGAAGGCTGATGTTATTCTTGTTGGCAATAGTATAAATCAGAAAGAGGATCACTCTGAAATGAGTAATCCTCTTTCTGTTACTTTAGAAGTATTTGTAAGAACAAATATTCTACCAACATATTATTCAGTCTTAATCACTTTAAATGTACCTCCTTGTGTTTCATTTGTTAACACAATCATATATATACCTGCTGACCAGTCTTTACCAATAGAAATGGATTCATTCACAGACTGCTTTTCATTAGAGTATATTAACTGACCTAAGGCATTTCTCACATTCACAGAAATAAAGAGTTCCTCACTGTTTAGTACCTTTATGGTGAATGACTCGGATGATGGATTTGGATATACCTGTACGTCAAGGGCTTTTAATTCTTTTAAGGAAGTCGATATTCCTGTAGTAAATTCGGGCCCTTGTACCCATTCTGATGCCGCAGCATCACAAGCACTTCTTACTTCCCACTCATAGGTAGTAATGCTTTCGAGATCCGTTAATTCAATGGAACTAGGTACAATACTATCCAAAAAGGTAAAGGGCTCGGTACCAGCTACTCTGTATCTCAATTCATATCTGTCTGCTTGCTGAGCCTCCTGCCAGCTTAGAGAAACTGTGGTTAAAACTACACTATCGACTACAGGATTTGTCGGGGCATCACATGGTTCTTCACTGGAAGAAGCGAAATTAGCACCGATTTCATAATCCGAAGTATCATTTTCGCAAATACTGGCTACTTCCCACTCATACACTGTTAGTGGTTCAAGATCACTTAATAATACATTCGTCGTAGGAATATCAAAAATATCTATGAAGCCCTCTTCTCCTTCAGGGCGATAGCGTACTGTATAACTTACAGCTGATAATACAGGTTCCCACTGAAGCAATACGCTATCGGGACTAGTTACCTCTACAGGTAGTGGAATAGGAGGATTACAGCTGGAATCCTGGGTTGTGGTAAAGTTGGTCCCTATCGTGTATTCGGTATCCAATCCTTCGCAAGAAGAGCGCACTTGCCACTCATATGTTGTCAAAGGATCCAGGCCAGAAAGCGTAAAAAAGGTGTTCGTCAGATCATTGACTGTGGTGAAATTCGCATCCCCTAATTTTCTAAACTGTAAATCATAGTTTAATACTTCACCTGAAGCTTGCCAACTAACAGTAGCACTATTGAAAGAAAGGCTATCCACGATTAAAGCCTCCGGAACACCACATCCTAAGGTAGTCGTAAAATTAGGGCCATCTACGAATTCCGTAGTTTCATCTTCACATACTGATCTTACTTGCCAATTATATGTGGCTCCTTCTACCAAGGTATCAACTGTTAATTCTTCTTCAGTGGTATTTATCACATCGCCCCAATCCTGATTTTCAGACAATCGAAACCTTACATCATAAGAAATAGCTGGATCGCCGCCTTGCCAGGAAAAATCAGCAGAAGTATCAGTAACACTATTAACAGCAAGTGATGTGGGGACTTCACAAGGTAAGCATGAAAAAGCGTCTTCAAATACCAGCTCTGGCTCATTGGCACTCTCACTGGTAAACAGAATAAGCTCATCCATATTTCCCGATGGACTCAGAATGAGAAAATAATTCCCATCAGAAGGAAATGCCGCTAAATCCAATTCAATCTCAAGAATTCCACTTGGAGGTAATGTTCCACTAAATGTTCCAATAGCTTCTCCTTCAGCTGGTGGAGCATTATTAAATGTTATTTGTTCTTCCGTCCAATTGTTAGAGGTGAGAAATACGCCCATATCAATATTTACTGCATTATTCCCTACTACTCCATCTAATTTCAACTTAACAGCTTCAATTCCTTTATCATCAATGCCATCAACATTAAATTCCAGATAAGTAATAAGCTGTTGATTAGTTTGAGCCGACTGTAATACCCTTAAACTACTTTCCTGGCTAAAATTTTGATCCGGATTGCTACTATCCACATAAGAGTCATTACTTGCTTCAATGACCGTCTCTTCTACTCCTCCGAAAGTATCAAAATTTTCTCCATTGATCCAGTTAGACAAACTATCAGGACAGGAAGCTCTCATTTGCCATTCGTAAGTGCTTAATTCATTCAAATTTTCCAGTAGGAAAGAAGATCCGTCCAGATTACTTACATCTGTCCAGTCAAGGGTATTTGCCAGACGAAACCTCAAGTCATATGAAATAGCTTCTTCACCTTCTATCCAGCTAATGAAAGCACTTTGGCATGAAACCGTATTAGCATTCAAAGAGGAAGGAGGAGTACAACTTGGGACAGAATTTTCTGCTGTTATCCCTTCATCAATTAATATGTCCTTATCTGAGGTTAAGGAATGATGTATATCAATTGGATCATTTAATACTTTACTGATACCTGAAGTCGAAATGATCAGGCAAAAGCTAATGGAAAAGATTCCGTAGTTGAGCAAGAATGAAAGTAGACTGTTTCGAAACATGTATTTAATTAAATTTAATCACTACTTTATTTTTCAATAAATAGTTAGATAAGTAACGAATTATATCCGGGTATAAGATACCTCTCAGGCATCTATTTTATCCATACAGGATAGTTTTCGTACTAGATTATTAAAAAATTACGAAATGGAAAATAACAAGTGAAGGAATTACAGTAGGCAAATAAGTGATAAATATCGGTATCCCCTTCTCAATTTCAAACTTACTTTTGTAAAATATCAGCTTTCATTGGGTTCAGTGAGCTAAGATTAGCTTTTCAAAGACAAATTCATTGATTCACACCTTTATAATCTAATTAGTACAGTGGAAAAATAAATGAATTTCCCTAGTCAAATAAGAAAGTGGTTTTACCAGAAGCATGTTAGATTTGCTGATATTTGGTAGCTCGAATCCCCTACATTTCTTCTTCCAGATGTGAATAGATTGACAATAATTCGCTCCTTTATACCACTCATCCTCTGGAATTGACCGTTCAAGCAATCTTAATAGCCATTCATGAATTCATTGGGCCTGATAGAAGTTAAGGGATCTGCTAGCGAGATTGCCGAGACTCAGAGCAAATAGCAATACATTTAAAAAGAATGACACGATAAGTCGAATGATTGAGAATGTTTAACCAATAAATTTAACCGTTTCCCCTCGATCTATAATTCATTAGAGCTATATAATTTAATCAACTATTCATTTAAAATATTTTTCAATTTTCTCAGATGAAAAGATCATTCGTGTTATAAATGATCCAAATGGTTAATTATATATTTATTTAATCCTTGAACTAATATCTGAAGTACTAACCGTTCATCTTAGATTTCTACTAATCAAGCGTAAAAAATCCCTATTCCTACAAGGAATCATAATTTGACCGTGAGTTTCTTTTAATATTTTTTAACGATAACTCTTAAATTTTATATAGTAACATTATACACTTATTAAATTATACAAATGATCATTATGTAAATACATTTGCATATATGATCCAATAGACATCCCTCATATTAATTTAATAAATGGATATTTTTAAATTTGCACTATCAAGAACTCCCCTAAAGCTTCTTTCTTTATGCGTACCTCTTATCACTTTTACTTCTTGTCAAGATGATTCATTTCAAGAATTTAACTCTATACAACATGAATCAGAAGTTTCTACTACTGGAGTAGTGGTTGTGCAACAACATGGAGACATTATCGAAGGTGAGTATATCGTGATGCTCAATGCTGAGTCAGGTGAGGTAAAACGATCTGTGAGCAGCCGAAGCGAAATTGAAAGAAAAAAAGATTTAACAGCTTTTTCCCATGAAATGATTAAGGATTTCAGATTAAAGGAAGAACAAATTAAAAGTGTACTGGTCTCACAAAAGCATCCAGGCTTATTACTAACGGATGTTTCTGAAGATATTGTCATAAAATTCGGTAGAGATGAGCGTGTCTCTACTATAGAGCCTAATACTGTCATCGCTATGAGTTTGGGGAATCAACTTTCAGAGCAAAGCATTCTTGATCCAACCTTTAGGTCCATTCTAGTTCCAGCGGATGACAAAACGTTAAAAAAGGAATCGAAGGAATTTCTAAAAGAAATAGGTGGATGGAAGAACATGAAGAATAGTTCTAAAAGAGCATGGATTATAGATTCTGGTATTGATCTGGACCACGAGGATCTTAATGTAAATACCACCTTAAGCAGAAGTTTTGTTGATAATGAAAGTTCTCCAGATGATGGATTTGGTCATGGAACTCATGTAGCAGGGATTATTGGTGCGAAAAACAATGGAAAAGGAATCACTGGAGTAGCTGCAGGAATTGAGTTGGTTGCTATTAAGGTACTCGATTCAGAAGGGTATGGAACTAAATATAATTTGGTTCAAGCTGTTGAATATGTAAAAAATAAACTGGGAAATGGTGATGTGGTTAATATCAGTTTATCTACAGGTGTATCAGAATCAGTTGATGAAGAAGCTGAAGATATCGCAGAGGAAGGTATACTGACTGTAGCCGCAGGAAATTACGGAGAAAACATCAACAACTATTCTCCTGCAAGAGTCAAAGAATCAAATATTTACGTTGTAGGCGCACTCGATGAGAATAATCAGTTTGCTTCTTATTCTAATTATGGTAGCTATAGCAGATTTTACTTAGCACGAGGTACTGGAATTTATTCCACCTTCAAAGATAATCAGTATGCTGTATTATCGGGTACCTCAATGGCAGCCCCTATAGTTGCGGGTATCTTACTCATAGATAAGGCAGCCAATCTTGATTATTCAGAACTAATTTCCACTCCTTCAGGCCCCAAAAGCAAGTTAAAGCGCAAATAGTATAAGAACCTACCTTAGTTCAAGCTATCAAGTAAGATAGGCATAGGTATGAGAGGATGATGTGTATCATCCTCTTTTTTATGATTAATATAAATGAAAAAACGCTTTCGAATGAATCAAATAGGGCCTGGCCTTATTTGACTTCACATTATACTAATCAGTACGAACAAAAAATTTATTGAGCCTTCATGAATAGCTTGTGTAATAAATAAAAGGAATAGTTAAGTAAATTATAAGTCATCATTTGATCAACATCACAACAGATTACAGTTTATCAATCTACATCTACCGTTCAATCATAAAAATTTCCTATTCGCGCAAATATCAAAACTCTCAATAAGAAAATTTTGAGTTTTTTTTATGAAAAATCCCCATAATACCAATAGTTATATTATACAATCAATGAATTATACAAATGATGATTATAATGATATATTTGATTGAATGATTAACTGAACATCATTTAGCGATGAATAGCTAATGAATAATTTTAAACAATTGTTATCTAAACAACCCCTAAAGCTTCTAACCTTACTACTGTCCACGGCTATACTTGCTACAGCTTGTCAGGATGAGACTTTCAATGAATTTAATGCATTCCACGAGTCTACTGAAATTTCAACTACCGGCGTGGTGATTAAACAGCAAGCTGGAGAAATCATTGAAGGGGAATACATCGTCATGTTAAATCCCGAAACGAGGGAAGTGCAAAGAGCCATGAGCAGTAGAAGCGAAATTGAACGTGAAAAAGATATTACAACTTTTTCTCAAGCGTTAGTTAAGGATGCCAGAATTAGAGATGCGGATGTTGAAGGTGTTTTGGCTTCAACAAAGCAGGCTGGATTTTTTCTTAAAAATGTTTCTTTAGAAGAAACCAACAGACTAGCGAGAGATAGTCGTGTGACCTTGATCGAGCCTAATACTATCATTTCTATGAGCTTGGGTGATGAGGTTTCGGCCCATAATTACCTTGACGCAGAGTTTAAATCCATCTTAGTTCCTGCCGATGACAAAACAATGAAAAAAGAATCAAAGGATTTTTTAAAAGAAATTGGGGGGTCGAAAGACATGAAGAATAGTAGCAAAAAAGCCTGGATCATTGATTCCGGAATAGACTTAGATCATGATGATTTAAACGTAAATGTTTCTCTCAGCCGTACTTTCGCCAGAAGGACATTTACAGCAGAAGATGAGCTTGGTCATGGGACACATGTAGCCGGAATTATTGGTGCCAAGGATGATAAAAAAGGAATTACAGGAGTAGCTTCCGGAATAGAATTAGTGTCTGTAAGGGTATTAGATGGTTATGGATTTGGAACTAAATTTGACCTGATTCAGGCACTGATTTACGTCGCTAACAACATTACGCCTGGAGATCTGGTAAACATCAGTCTTTCCACTGAAGATTCTCATGAAGTGGATGTATACACTGAGCTAATTGTTGATGCAGGTGGTATAGTAACTGTTTCCGCAGGAAATTATTATGAAGATATTATGAATTACTCTCCATGTAATTTAAATGTGTCGGGTATTTTTATCGTGGGTGCTACTGACCAAACAGGAGAATTTGCTTCCTTCTCTAACTTTGGAAGTAACCAAAATTATCTGTTGGCACCTGGAACGGGAATATACTCTACATATTTAAATAATCAATATGCAATTATGTCTGGCACCTCTATGGCAGCGCCTATATTAGGAGGGATGTTATTAATTAAAAAGGATAATGAAGTTCTCGATTTATCTGAATTTGTGAATACCCCCACTGGAGAAAAGCCAAAGGCAAAAATATCAAAAGAGAAGAAAAAGAAATAGTGGGATAAGAATAATTAGATGTTATTTAGGGCTCACAACATTAACTAATAGCCATTCATTGGTAGAGGATAGTTGATATTAAACTATCCTCTTTTTTTAAGTCTTATCCTTTAATCTATTTATAGAACTTTTTACTGAAAGAAATATATCTTTTTGTCAGCACTAGAAAGCCATGTAGTTCAGAAAAAAGCATTGGAATTCCTCACTACTAAATACCATTTGTTAGAATATACAATAATTGAACTTTTATAAGGCATTCAAGTTTAATATTTTTCAATCATAGAACATTTTATCTGAAACTTCTTCACCCATCATTATTGTTATATCTATTTTTGTTACCGCTATGAAACACTATTTGCTCTTGTCGATGCTGTTAATCAGTTCCCTACCCTCTCTCATTGGGCAAGATAGTCTCATCGATAGTCTAAAATATTCCTTATTAAAGGCAAATTTTGATACGCAAAAAGTAGATATACTCACCAAGCTCTCCTGGGAACTCAAGAATAACTCACCTGAAGAAGCATTAACAGAAGTCAACAGAGCCATTATTTTAGCCAAAGAACTAGATTACACGAGAGGTCTCGGTAAAGCTTATAAGACGCTGGCTGTTATTAAGTGGTATCAAAGTGAGTTGGAGACCTGCCAATTATATTTAGATACTGCCCTAAAGTACTTCAAACTTTGTAACGATAAAGATGGAGAAGCAGATGTTTACAATAATCTGGGATTAAGTTACCACAGTGTAGGTGAGTACGGCCAAGCCAGTGAATATTATTTAAAGGCGTTAAAAATCAGGTTAGAAACCAACGATATTAAGGGAATGCAAATTGCCTACAACAACTTAGGTGTGTTGTATGAGGAAACGGGCATATACGAAAAATCGCTGGAGTATTATTCTGAAGCACTTCATATCTCAAAAGATCATGCAGAAGAAACTCAGCTGACGGAGTCCTACACTAACATCGGAAATGTGTACAGTGAGATGCAAGATTATGAAGCTGCCCTGGAAAACTACTCTAACGCATTCTCTCTTTTCGAATCTCAAAATGATATCAGAGGGCTTGCTTATACACGTAACAGCATCGGTCAGGCGAAGGCCAGGTTGGGACATGTAGAAGAAGCTTTTGAAAACTATCACGCCAGCCTTATCCTATTTGATAGTCTGAATGACAAAATAGGGAAAGCTGAAACCTTGAGAAATCTTGGGGGTAGCTATTTGGAACAAGATTTATTTAAGGAAGCACTAGGCAAGTTTGAGGAAAGCTTAATCATTAGTCAACAGATCAACGATAAGGTGGGAAAAATAGATTCCTACAACCATATCGGTAAAATATATATAAAATTAAATAAGCCATATCTGGCTATCACTATTCTAACCAAGGCCATCAGGTTAGCAGAGGAATCTAACAATCTCAGCAAGAGAAGAGACGCCTACGAACAAATTTCCATCGCTTATTCCGAGGTGGGAGATTACGAAAATGCATATACCTATCGAGAAAAGCATGCAAAAGTTACTTATGAAATGTATAATCAGGAAAAAGCTCAGGCGATAAGTAGATTAAGTACATTGTATGAGTTTGAAGAGCAGGAACGAGAAATCGCCAACTTAACCAATCTCCAAATGCTGAGTGAGGAAAGATTAAAACGAAACCAATTAAAAATATATGTGTTATTGATCGTTGCTCTTTCGATTGCAGGCCTTTCCTTATTGATCTATCGAAATTTCCTCAACAAAAAGCGACATAATACCCAATTATCTGCCAGAAATGAACAAATCTCTCGTCAGAAAGAATTTATAGAACGACAGAATCTGGAATTGGAAGAAAAGAATCACCGACTCAAAGATCTGAATGAAGAGAAGAATCATTTGATGGGAGTAGTCGCGCATGATCTTAAGAATCCACTCAGTCAGATTAAAGGGCTAGTGGGTATTATCCAACAGGAAAAAGAAAACCTCAGTCCTACGCAGCAGAAGTTTATTTCTATGATTGAGGGTTCGGCAGATCGCTTAACCAATATGATTCACCGAATTTTGGATGTGAAAGCAGTAGAATCTGCTACATTGAATCTCAATATAGAGGAAATAAATATTATTGATTTACTAAAGGAGACGGTGAATGAATATGAACTCAGAGCTAAAAAGAAGTCTATTCAGCTTCATTTCCCTGAACTGAGCCATCATTTTCAAATCAAAGTGGATCAGGAATATACCCGCCAGGTATTTGATAATCTTATTTCAAACGCACTTAAGTTCTCCCCCAAAGAGCGAAATATTTATGTGGATATCATTGAAACAGATAAACAGAAATTAAAAATTGGCATTCGAGATGAAGGACCTGGAATAAGTCCTGGGGATATGAAAAAGCTGTTTGGTAAGTATCAAAAATTAAGTGCAAGACCTACAGATGGAGAAAGTTCAAGTGGACTAGGTCTTTCTATTGTGAAGAAGTATGTGGAAGCTATGGATGGAAAAGTGTGGTGTGAAAGTACGTTGGGTAAAGGAACCACTTTCTGGGTAGAATTCTTTATTCAGAAGCACTTAGAGATAACAAACAACAATTTGGAGGTTGCTTAAGGCGAAAATTTGGAAGCATTGGTATTTTTATCACTAAATTAACTAGTTTTGGAGGTGAAAACAGAATTTATCATCATCCAACTATACTAACACTACTATGGCAGGAGATAAAATTACTTTGCAACAAGGACAATTACATGTTCCAGCTCAGCCTATCATTCCTTTTATTATAGGTGATGGAACAGGGCCAGATATTTGGCATGCATCAGTTAGGGTATTTGATGCGGCTGTGGAAAAGGCGTATGGCGGAAAGCGGAATATCGAGTGGAAAGAGGTATTAGCGGGAGAAAAAGCATTTAATGAAACGGGGGAATGGTTACCTCAAGCTACGGTGGACGCTATTCGAGAATATTTGGTAGCCATTAAAGGACCATTAACGACTCCAGTTGGTGGTGGAATCAGATCTCTTAATGTAGCTCTTCGTCAAAAACTCGACTTATTTACCTGCCTTCGACCTGTAAGGTATTTTGATGGCACTCCATCTCCGGTAAGATCTCCTGAATTTGTAGATATGGTCATTTTCAGAGAGAATACGGAAGATATTTATGCTGGTATAGAAGCAAAAGGAGGAAGTGATAAAGCGAGAAAGTTATTGGCTTTTCTACAAAGCGAATTTCCTGAAGATTTTGCCAAAATCAGATTTGGTACGAAAGAAAAAGTAGATGCGGAGAATGAACTTCAATCTTCCCCTTCTCATCAGGACATCGAAGTGGGATTAGGGATAAAGCCTGTATCAAGACACGGAACAGAAAGATTGGTTAGATCCGCTATTCAATATGCTATTGACCATCATCGTAAATCCGTAACGCTTGTGCACAAAGGTAATATCATGAAGTTTACGGAAGGATCTTTCCGAGATTGGGGGTATGAATTAGCTGAGCGTGAATTTGGGGATCAAACCTACACTTGGGCACAATACGATAGAACTGCTGCAGAAAAAGATAAGGATGCGGCAAATGCTGAACAGGATGCCGCACTTAAAGCGGGTAAAATTTTGGTTAAAGATGCTATTGCTGACATTGCTCTTCAACAAGTTCTGACCAGACCTAAAGAATTTGATGTCATCGCTACCTTAAATTTAAATGGAGATTATTTGTCAGATGCTTTGGCTGCTCAGGTTGGAGGTATCGGAATTGCGCCAGGGGCAAATATTAATTATGCTACTGGTCATGCTTTATTTGAAGCGACACATGGTACTGCACCAAAATATGCGAATAAAGATATGGTTAATCCTAGTTCCGTCATTTTGAGTGGAGTGTTAATGCTGGAACATTTAGGGTGGCAGGAAGCAGCCGATTTGATTATTAATGGTATCGAAAGATCGATCGCTAATAAAAGAGTAACGTATGACTTCCACCGATTAATGGAAGGGGCTACTAAGTTAAAAACCTCTGAATTTGGGGATGAAATTATCAAAAATATGCAAGTAGCTGAGCCTACTTCCTAATGCCTTCTTATATATAATAAAAAAGAGGATAGGTTCTGACGAGCCATCCTCTTTTTGTATGTTTTTATCTCTTCATTATTATCTGGCGCCCCATCTCGAAGCAAATTCCAGCTGAGTATACTTGAAAGCTTCCTTCGGTGGCTTGTAGGAAAATTTAAGCCCCTGCAGTTGGCTAAATTTTGTCTGCAATAGGGGAAAAATATCTTTGTGCAATTTATAAGGCATGTCTATTCCCATTTCGTCAGCAATCTTCGCGATTAACAACCAACTCGGCAACACATCAAAAATATTATCCAGATTTCTCCACCGATCCACGGCCACTGCCGCTTTATCCAGACGTCCTTTGGGTAATCGCATCCACATATCTGAACTCATCTGCTTAATTTGTTTTGCCATGACGGTCATCTGTGGAAGTTCTTTGTAATTTATGTAAACACCTTCCGCTTCTATAGAAGTAGCAGCCGGTAACAAAATGTCCACCTGCTCGAATACTTCTTTCCACTGGGTGGCATGAACTACCGTCGCTATATTGGCTAACTCATTTGTACATTGGCCAAACAAATAATCATTTTCTAAACTATATAACCCACTAAATTCTCCAGAACTCATTTTTTCCTTCGCTTCATCCACTGTTAAGGCCTGGAATCCTAACCATTCACATCCCTTCGCATTAGGTGTTCGATCGTCTTGAATTAACCAATCATCTCCAGCCCCTTCTTCTATGTGTGAAACGTAGTAGATTTGTGTAGATTCCAGGCTGTTTGCAAATTGTTTAAGGGCAAAGTTACTTTCCAGGGAAGCATATGCAGAACCTAAAAAGAGGATTTTTCCTTTATGGGCTTCCAGAATGGTTGCTGCTTTTTTCAAGCCATCATCAAATTGAATAGGAAAATCTCCTTTAATTTTTACCCCAGAAATTCTATGATCATTATAGCGTTGAGTATTCAATCTATGAGCATCAGGAATCCAGTGATCATTTACCTCCATATTAGTTTTTGGAGTAATCCGCATTACTTTATTGTCCCTTAACCAAATATAGATATTAGTTCCAGTGCTATCATTCATATCTATAGAAGGACAATAGGACATTTCCCATACACGAGCATTAAAACGATGTTGGCGACTGGTTAATGCACCTACCGGGCATAAGTCAATCACATTCATGGAATAAGGATCATCAAAAGTTACTCCGGGTGGAGTTCCGGGATAATTTTTTTCTCCTCTACCAATAATGGTCAGCTGATGCGATTCGGATATTTCTGAGGTAAATCTCGTACATCGGGTACAGTTGATGCATCTTTCTTCATCCAGCATTACCTGCGGCCCTAGTTCGACTCTTTTTCTTTTATGCCCTTTGATCGCTTCAAATCGGGAACCTTCCGGTCCATATTTATAGGTCCAAATTTGTAAGGGGCATTCACCAGCCTGATCACAAATAGGGCAATCAAGAGGGTGATTGATCAGCATATATTCTAATACTCCTTTCTGAGCATCTCCTATTTGGTCTGAAGAACGATGTGTTTTAACAAACATTCCAGGCACTACTGGCGTATTACATGCAGTAGATGGTTTGCGTCCCCATCTGATAGAAGGATTTCCCTCATCATCGTATTTGAATTCTCCTGTTTGCCTATCTTTTTCATGAAAGCCCACCTCAACAAGACACATTCGACAATTCGTAGGAATACTCATCGCAGGGTGATAACAAAAGTAGGGGATCTCGATTCCATTGTCGATGGCAAATTGAAGAAGGTAATGTTTTCCGTCAAATTCGATATCTTTGCCGTCAATATTGAAAGTTGGCATATATATAATAAATAATTTAGGTGCGTATAAGTTAGTCAAAGATAGATAGAAATCAATCCTCTGACAATCTAAGTAACGGAATTGTCGCGTAGGAAGAACTAAGTAGAAAAGTAAAAAGTTTGAAGGATCCTCATTTACATGTAGTCTCTTTTGACATACCTTATCCGGCAAATTATGGAGGGGTGATAGATGTGTTTTATCGAATCAAGGCTTTATCGGAAGAAGGGGTTCGGATACATTTGCATTGCTATCATGAGGATAGGCATCAGGCTCCAGAACTAAGGAAATATTGTGAAGAGGTTTATTATTACCCCAGAAAGTCTAAATTTTCTGCCCTTCCTGTACAAGAACCGTACATCGTCAGATCGCGGCGATCAAAACAGTTACTGGAAAGACTCCTTAAGGATGGGCATCCTATTTTATTTGAAGGATTGCATACGTGTTATTATCTGAACCATTCCTACCTGGAGTTCAGGCAAAAAATGGTTCGTATGCATAATGTAGAATGGGAATATTATGAACAATTGTCCCAACGGGAAACTAAATGGTCCAAAAAGCAATATCTATATAGGGAAGCGAAGTTATTAAAAGATTACGAACGTATTCTTTTACATGCTGATCATTTGTTTACTATTTCCCCCAATGATACTCTGTATTATCAAAATGGACATAGAGGAACTACCTATATACCTGCTTTTCATCAACACGAAAAGGTAAGTAGTAAAATAGGGAAAGGGGATTACTGCATCTATCATGGAAAATTAAGTGTAGCAGAAAATCACGAAGCGGCCATGTTCTTGATAAAGGAAGTGTTTAGTGATATCGATTATCCATTAATCATTGCCGGATCAGAACCATTACCCGAGCTGATCCTAGCGATTAGCGAGTATCCGAATATTACACTAAGGCATAATCCTGATGATGATGACATGTTAACCTTAATGCAGGATGCTCATATCCATATATTACCTACCTTTCAATCTACAGGTATTAAGTTAAAGTTATTAAATGCACTGTATGCGGGAAGATTTTGTATAGCCACTCCTGCTATGGTAAATAATACCGGCTTAGAAACTTGCTGTGTATTGGCGCAAGATCTGGCAGAATTAAAAGGATTAATCTGCCACCTTGCAAAATTTTCATTTAGTGAATCAGAAATTCAACACAGACAAGAAATATTACAAAAAGATTTCTCAAATAAACGCAATGCACAAAAGATCATTGACTTGCTCGAAGCTGACCAATAGGCCTTACACATTTAGCCATTGAATAAGCTCAGGATAAAGCCCGCTTTTTGGCATGAATAAAATAGAAGCCTTCTGAGTGGTCCTTTTTCAACTCACCTGAGTCCACTGCATATCCAAGGACATATATTTGATCAATATGAAATCCAACTTCTTCTAAAAGGGTACGAATTTCTTCTTCATGAAAGTAATGGACAAAGGCGAGTTCCTTCCCATCCGTCCGCTTATAAAATACGTCCCCTGATTGATAACCAAAGCTTTGAAGACTAAGCTCGTTAAAAACATGTGATGCTTTAGGTCCCCATTCGTTTTTATTTTCTACGTTAAAGACGTCCAAAAATAAGCTCCCACCCGATCTTAAATGTTGGTAGATTTTTGTTAAAGAAGCTTTGCGGGTTTGTTCAGTGGCTACATGGCCGAAAGCGTACAGCCAGGCAACAGCATCGAATTGAGTTTCTGGAGCTAATTCTGCTTTTAACCAATCTGCCTGAACCATATGGATACCTCTTTCCTTTGCTACTTCACACATTTTAGGACTTATATCCACTCCATAAAGCTCATAGTCGGAAATACATGCTTCTCTGATTTCCAACGCTCTTCTACCAGTACCAGTTCCAATATGCAGGACCCTATCTAATTTAGCAGATGCTTTTAAATGATCTGCCATCAATTCATTTATTTTCTGGGTGTAAGCTCTTCTACTCGGATGCTTTGTATCCAGTCCATCATATTTTCTTGCCTGTTCACAATAGTAGTTTGCTACCATCTTGGATATCTTTGCTTCTGATGGTTTCGGTATCACCGGAAACATGACATGGGTGGTATCTTTATAATAGTTCGGCATATCCATAAAGGTAAATATCCCTTCCTTCACTGATTTAAAATGGCCAGGTTTATCGGACCATGAGGCTGAAGTGGCTTCCTTACTCAAGGTTCCTTCAGCTCCTTTTTCCGGATGATAAATAACCAGATCTTCTAAGGTATCTAATGCAGGATAATAAAAATGGAGAGTTACTGCGTAATGTTGATGACTAGGATTAGCTAATTTATGGATAACATTTTCTGGTTCATCAGCGACTCCGCCATCAAAATACCTCATAATTCTGTATTCCGCCAAAGTACCATGTTCATGTTTGAAAATCACATTATCCAATTCCCCTTCCAATATTACTACATATCCATAGAAACCGTGGTGGAAATGTATAGCACTTTCTACTGAAGGAGGCCAATAAATTAACACACATTCGAAGGGTTTTAACGTCAAAATATTTCTACCATATTCCCCAGGAGGAATAGCTTGAGGAAGATGTTCTTTGTAAGATAGTTGAGAATAGTCAAAGTCTTTCACAAAGGTTCCTAAGGATTCATAAGAAATTTTTTCAGTGGGAAATTGATGAATAGCTTGTAATAGTTTATCCATTGGGTCGACAAAATGATAAAAGGTGGAAAAGGTTAATAATCAATGACTAAATTTATAATACGCTTATCTTAATAGTAATAATCCCCATTTTTTGCTTAAAAGTAACGAAAGCCATCAGTACTGTAAAATAAAGAAAGGCAACCTCTTCAGGATTGCCTTTCTATTTATGTAATTCTTATTAAGATTATAAGAATTCTGGATTAATTTGATTTAACAAGTTGCTTGCTCACCTGATATCCGTCAAACTCAATATTGACTACGTACATACCTACGGGAACATTAGCCAGGTTAATTTTCTTTCCGTTGCGGAACACATCTCCATTAACCTTTTCAGCGAGAATTACCTTACCGCTAAGATCCATAATTCTCAAAGAAACGGCTTCCTGAATATCTCCTCCAAAAGAAAGCGTAAATGCATCTGAGGTAGGATTAGGATACAATTTCCAGTTGTCCTGAGGAGCGAAAGTACGCTTTCTTGCCACTTCTCCTCCGTTGTTATCACAAGTTACTAATAGCTCAGGAATGTGAGATCCAAATTCTTTAGCGTTGAAACGAGCGCGATCAGCATTTTCATTTAGCGATTTTACTACTAAGGAAACGATGCCATCTGTCGCTGCCTGCTCCTGTACATAAGAAGTAATGTCAAATTCGTAGTATGTTTCCGTACCATCTACTTCAACAACTACAATAGGCTCAGGATCAGCGGCAGGTGCATTGTTCCAGGTAATGCTGTCTTCCTCCCAATCATCAGAAGTACCAAATATACCCACTTTAACTGTATTATTATTGTTAGGATTGTTTCCAAACAATTTCAGAATAGTAGTTCCAGGTACTTCACCTGCTGTAACTAAACTAAATTTCAAATATGATTCATATCCCCACTCAGCACGATTTCTTGAACGCAATCTCGTGATATCACCAAATTATCATCAAGCTGACTTGGTGCATTACTGATCTTAGCATCCTCCTCTACGGGGATAGTAGTAGGTATACATACAGGTAAAGCAGCATCTTCAGCTTCTATAACAAGTTGAGGAGGATTACTTCCCGCTTCCTTGGTTAAAAATTTAGCTCTAGGATATACTCGAGACTTAGTAGTGGATTTCAACACAAATGCAATACTGGTAGCCCCTGCTTGAATCTGCTCATTGACAAAATCTGTAACGTGGAATTCATAGTATTTTCTCTCATTAGTTACTTCTTCATTATCCAATTTATCAGTTTGAGGCCCAGGAGCATTATTGAAGGTGATGTCAAGTTCCTCCCAGCTGTTATCAGTTCCAAACACGACCACATTTACTTTTTGATCTTTTTCAGGAACGAATCCATGTAATCGAAGGGTAGCATTTTCAGCTTCTTCTACTTTTGGAAGATCAAATTTCACATATGAATCATAGGCCCATCCGGTAGGCTTATATCTGGCGAACATATCATCCTGAGCACCGAAATTACTATCTGATTGAGAATCTGCACTATTCACTTTTGCATCTCCTGTAGCTGTCAATACATAAGTCTCTCCTCTATCCACCATGTTAAATCCTATATCATTCAAAAGACCTACAGTAATATCTCCTGGATCGAGAATAGCTTCCCCTCTACCAATACGTGGGGTCATCAAGGAATTAGGATCACCTGCAGGAAAATCAGATTCATCCCAGTGTGCCAGAGAAGAACCCGCTTGAAACTCTTCAGGAGCGAAAAGACGAGGATTAATGCCTCCAAATACCCCGGTTCCATTTAATCCTGACCAAAACAAATCATTCCCTGTAAAGGCATTTCCTAATTCTATAGATCCGTCTGGGAAATTGACGACATTCCTTCCATCTCCAGTTTGCATAAAAGAGTTAAAAATACCTGTAAAACCTGCTAACTGCTGAAATCCAACTCCTGTAGCAGGATCGAACCCTTCTTAGTGCAAAAAATCCTAATCCATGGGTCAATTCATGCAATACTACACTTAAAAAATCAATTCTGTCAGGAGGCGTATTTCCATCTAGTCCAAAGTAAAAAGGAAAATTCCCTACTGAAACTAGCACTAATTTCACTTACTCCAGGAATTAAATCTTCTCCGGCTACAACATTTCCTGTAGCTTCTCCATACCAAAATCCAGGAACTGCTCCAGGAAAGTCTCTAACAATAAAATTAGCACCCGCTGCACCAATCACGTTGGGATTGTCAAATGAAACAAAATCAGCATCAATAGTAATGGGTGCATCTGAATTAATAAATCTTGACCAGATATCCACCGCACGCTGGAAAGCAATCTGTGCCTCTGGAGTAAAGCCAGTATAATTAACAAAGATATTTGCCGTAGAGGGGCCTGATTTCGCGACAGGGCCACTTAATAATTCGTCCGCTAAAAAAGAATCATGTAATCCTACTCTGGAATGTCCATGCACCTCCTCGTCTATAGTTAATTCACAAAGAGTGAAGGGCCCTTCAATGTAAACAACACCATCTGGAGTAACTTTCTCTTCATACTGTTCTAACACTTGAGCTTGTAAGGAAAAAGACATTAGGCAAAGAGTAGTAATAGCAAGAATGAGTCCCGAGGACAACATACGCTTTCGTAATCGCAAGGAAGGATTACTGTTAGGATTGAATGTACAGTTGTTCATTAATGTTAATAAATTATTAATCCACTTATTCAAAAAAAATATTCGCACTAATTATTCCGATTATATATATTTACAATATTATGTAATAATAATTATCTAGTTGGCAGTATAACCCCATAGCGAATCGGAAATATTTCAAAAATTGTGAAAAGCGTTTATCCCCTATTTACAAAAGCTAGCTATAATTATATTATGTGTATAATTTATCAAATATTTATTTTTTTTTCATAAAAATCAAATCACATAAACATCAATAATGACTGTTCATACATTTAACACCTATTCAATTCTATCATTGGATAACCTTGTATGCTAATTTATCAGACTATTCATCGAACTAAGTATTGCTGAAATTTTAAGTTGGTATTAGATCTGGGACTTTCAGATATTGAAGCGTTTTAATTATTACACATATCTAACAATATGAACTATTCAGGTATTAAAAATTTGCTCATTGACCTGGGAGATGTACTCTACAAGATAAACCTTAAAGCTATGCTAGATGCATTGGAGGCACTTCGACCTACCGATAGCGCTCCCATAGACTACAGCAAAGGCAATCAACATCAAGTGTTTATACAACTGGAAAAAGGACAGGTCAGCTCGGAAGAGTTTGTAAATGAATTGAGAAACACCTACCACATCCAGGGAGATACAGCTACTGTCCTGGAGGCTTGGAGCAAGGTATTAGTAGGGGTTATCCCTCAACGAGAACAACAGATAAAACAACTTTCTGAATATTATCCATTAGCCCTATTAAGTAACACTAATGCGCCACATCACGAAAAATTTGGATCGGAAATGGAACCCATTTTCGCTTATTTCCAAAAGTTATTCCTCTCTTATCAGATGAACCTCGCTAAACCCCAGGCAGAAATTTACTTGCGAGTTCTGGAGGAAATGAATTGGAAAGCTGAAGAAACGCTATTCATTGATGACTCTACCACTAATATTCAGGGTGCTAAAGAAGTAGGACTACACACTTATTGGGTAAAAGAACCTTCTTATTTCGATACATTGGCTACTGAACTAATTCAGATGCATCCTACTGTTTAATGCTTCTCCTTAATTTACTTCTAAAGTAACAACCATCTCCATGATGTGTTTCTTTACAAGATTATAATGAGACCAGGGAAGAAAGTGATTTGCTTCAGGTAAATAAATCATTTCAGGAGTTAAATGTGCCAATCGTTTCTCCACAAATTCTGCATGTTGATAGGCTACCAGCACATCTTTTTTTCCCTGGATAACTTTCATCTCTGCATTAATTTGGTCCCACATTGGCAACATCTTCTCTAATTCTTCTTTTAAGGGAAATATTTCTCTGTTAGATACATCCCAAATCGGGAGGCAGAAGCCATCTTAACCCTCTCCAACGTAAAGGTCCCAAGAAAGCTGGTCTGTGTTCATATTCAGGATCAGCTAAGCCTGCTAAAATGAGTAGTCCATCTATTCTATCCCGGAAATTCCATCGCCATCCTAAAAGCTACCGGCCCACCAAAAGAATGTCCTACAATATATTAATGGAACGTCGTCCGACACAATTTCTAATATTGGAGCTATACAACGTACCTGCATCTCGAGTGAGGAATGAGCTTCTCCCGGAGAGGATTTTCCATATCCTATTCTGTCCACCAAAATCATCCTTGCATGCTTTCCCAATTCTTCATCACCAATATATGATATAAAAGCATCCCAGCTCCCTGGCGAACCGTGAATGAAGAGAATGGTAGGGAGTGTATCTGCTCCATAAGCAACATAATGCATTTGATATCCTTCCACTTCATAGAATTCGAAGCCAGCGTCAATATTGTATTCCTCCATTCTACTATGAATATCCTCTTCAGACATATTCATCGAAAGAAAAAAGCGAAAAATAATATATCCCACCAATAAGAGTAAACCGAGAACAATAAGTACAAACTTAAGCATCTTCTTCATGTAGCGTATAGTAGAAAGGGTTATTTTGATCCTCTATCAGGGATTTGAACGCATAAGATAACTCATTTAGGTTATCTATACTGTCTTCCGGCATACGAAGCCAGGAGGCAAATCCCTTAAAAAATGCTGACAGCTGAAAACCATGATTTCTCATTTGTCGAATGGATAGTACTCCAGATGATTTGGATAATTTAGCTCCAGATGCATGTACGATTAACGGATGATGATAAAACTGTACCTGACGAAACGCTTCCCAGCCTAATACATCTGATAGCCACAATTGAGCAGCAGTAGAAGTGCATAAATCCTCCCCTCTGATAATTACATTAATTCCCAAGCGAATATCATCTACCAAAGAGGCTAGTTGGTACGCGGGAATTCCATCTTTCCTCTTGACAACAAAATCTCGCATCTCATTATATATGTTTACTTGTTGTTTCCCCAGAATATGATCTTCCCAGTTAATCACGCAGGGATCTGGGACCTTCATTCTCCATGCCGCTCCTTCAAATGCTAATGGAGTTGCCTGCCCTCTAAATTGAATAGGATATTGACCATCATGAGAATAAGTGCTGATAGCTTTTCTTGACTGAATACAACCATACATCCCTCCTTTCTCTTTTAACAGGCGCAAGGTATCATGGAAATGTGCTAATCCCTGATGCTGGCGTACATAGGTCATCAGATTAGATACATTAGCAGGCCCTTCATCATAATCTATCCCCATCCATTCCAACGTTCTAAATATATCCTCTACATACTCTTCTCTCACCCTTTCCTGATCCAAATCATCAATCCTCAGATAAAGTTTCCCTTTCTGCGTCCTGATTATTAACCAGCACAGCAAAAAATGGTAAGCATTTCCCAAATGAATAAATCCACTAGGTGTAGGAGCTAATCTGCTTACGGACATCATCCCATTATTCACTTTTCTTCATTTCGCTTAAATCCTTGAATCGTACTCTCAGGAAGTTCCTTCAAATCCATCACCATAAATCCATCCAATGCCTGATTAAAGGCCGGGTCTATGTTAAACCCTATAATCCTCGCATTTTGTTTTATATATTTTTTCAATAAGATGGGTAGGCGAAAATGGGCTGGCTCTATATCTTCAATAATCCTATCTACCTCCTTTAAGTCTTTTGTCGTTCGTTCCAATAGCTTATTCATATAGGATTTATGGAGTTTAGGTTTAAAGCGCTTCCGAGGTTTAACCATAGCCGCAAGTTCATGATCAAAGTAGTATTTCTTTAAAAATGCCACCATGACAGTCTTGGATAGGGTAGAATACTGATTGCTAATACTTACCGGACCAAATAAATATGTATATGCAGGATGATGTTCCAAAAAAACGGAAATGGCCTTCCATAGTAAAAAAAGGGGTAATCGTTTCGCTTGATAGGGCTTGGTTACAAATGACCTACCTAGCTCGATGCCCTGGTGAAGAATGGGTATAAATTCGTCTGCTATCTTAAAAAGGCTGGAAAGATAAAATCCACTCTTGCCATTTTTAGCCATTATTTCTTCTCCTAACCCCATTCTATACGCACCTGCGATTCTTTTTTCAGCTTCGTCCCATAGAAATAAATGAAGATAGTACTGATCATATTCATCCAGATCTAGTCCTTGATTTGTCCCCTCCCCCACAGCTCTAAAGGTTATTTCCCTTAGACGGCCTATTTCCTGAAGGATGTTAGGGATGTCCGAGGCTCTGGTAATGAAAGCCTGATATTCCATTTGATGGCATATCATTTTTCCTCGTGCCAACAGCTGTGCTAATTCTTTATTAACCGCTGTTTGAGAAGTAGGGGCGGCAATAGGTTTAGCTGGCCTTTGCAATTTTAAGGTTCCTGGAAAAACTTTTCGCTCTTCCTTTACCATGCCTAAGGAATAGGTTCTGGCTTTAAGATATTGTCCCAACTGAACATAGCTTTCAAATCTATTTTGCTCATGAACGGGAATGGGATTACCTATTCTTATTTTGATCCGTTGGTTCTGATTTCCCAGTAATTCAGCAGGTAATGCCATGGTTCTGAAAGAAGGGTTCAATTTCCGCAAGATGTGAAAAAAAGTATACTGGTTAGCGTGAAAGTATACTGGGACGACGGGAACTTTTATTTCGTGAATAAAACTGATAGAAGGAAGGTGCCAACCTCCCACAGTAAGCTTCTTTCTTTCTTTATCCATGTTAACTTCAGACAGCTCTTCAGAGGGGAAAATACCCAGTGGATGTTCTTCTGCTAAATGTTGTTTAATGGTATGTAAATCATCTGACCCATAGGATGTTGTCTTCATTTGATTGAGGACTGGTTTTGGAAGTAAATGTTGCTGAATGGGATGAAGCTGCATCAACAATTCATCCGCTGTCATTTTATAATCTTCCCTTTGTTGGAGGATGAGATATAACAGGGCCAGACTGTCAATCATTCCAAATGGATGATTTGCGATTGTAACAAAGGGACCTCTTCGCGGTAGATGTCTTAATTCTTTTTGATGAAAAACGAGATCTATTTCCAGCTTTTTAAATACTGCCTCGATAAAGGCTACTCCCTTTTGAGAATAACACTCCTGATATAAGGCATTTAATCTCGTAAATCCCGTTAATCTCATGAGCGGTTTAGCAGCACCTTCCAGTTTAAATTTTCGAAGGTTAGTAGCTTTGATAAATGCTTTTTCGTCTACAAACATTGGCATATTCCGTACTCACTTTAATCATTAAAGGGAATTCCTGGGCTAATACTGTAAAAAGCACATTTATATTGAGTAAATGTAATGATTAATCAAACATTATTTATGTGATGGCATGACGAAAATAAAAGGTAAACACTTTTGCCATCTTCCATACTTCCTTCAATAGATTCCACTGGAAACCAGTATCTCCATGAGAAATAAACGGTGTAATGACCAATCTTGCCTCGACGCCGTTTTGCGTCAAGAAATTAAATAGTTTTTCACTTTCATACGCTGGAATAACAGTATCTGTTTTTCCATGTACGAGGGAAACAGGAGCTTTCATATTACTGATTTTAGGAAGTACGTCAAAATGCTCCATGAGATGCTCACCTTGACGGTCCATTTCTACCACTTTTTCCCAAAACTTCATCCTATAATCCTTTTGTCTTATCAGATGTATAATGTGCTGGCGTTCCTCCTCTGTATATGAAGATAGGAATTCGGGTAATTTGGGCGGAATTCTGGGAAGCCCATTATCAAGGATAGCCTCCTTAAGCGCTTCACGGATATTGGGGAATTGACTAGTTGCCTGATTTATAAAATTCCACATAAGGACCAGTCTTCCATAGTCATCATTATCTTCTCCTTCCAATGCATAAGTTATGGATTGCCTGGTATTAGCATAGGCTCCCACCGTACAAATAGCACTCACCATATGGCTAATTTCAGGCTTAGATGCGGCAATGAGAGCCATTCCTCCTGCAAAAGATGGTGCAAATAATGCTACCTTTTGTACTCCAGAGTCTTGGGATTGCTTTACGAGTGCTGGAATGGTCAGGCTAATATCTTCTATGCTTTTGCGTGAAATGGTCAAATGATTTAATTCGTAGTAGGCAGGAGAATAGACCTCAAACCCACAAGCGGCTAAACTTTTGCACACACGCACCATCCGTTCATCCAGGTAACCATCTATGGCAAGTCCATTAATGGCTAAAATCTTACCCATACTTAAGGTGCGTTTTTGCGCATAATATTTCCTACAATCAATCATATAATCCGGAGCCAGCAATAATTGTATGAGATCCGTATTAATCTTTTTCTTGACCCCAAATTGAGAATTTAGTAAGAAAGAAATGGCAGTAAAGGATGCTCGATTCATGATAGATCAAGATATTAGTTCGCTTAGGCAGTCATTCAGTTTCTACCAGATTCAATCAAAAATATAACTTATTCTGAAAGATTAATGGCATGCTTTTTGGCATTACTTCTAAAGAAGATTAACATTCGATATTTTTTAAATATCAATAATCGTAAGTTTACGAAATATTGTTTTTTTCGTAGAGATAAGATAATTATAACTTAACAGGGTAATTATTTCTTTGATTTTTATTCATCCGATGGTTACCTATTTAAGTTTAACATCATAAAAGAATATAAAGAGTTAAGTAGTAGTAGTTTTCTCATCAGTAAGCTTTTTAGTTAGCCTGTAAGTAAGACCTTACGGGCTTTTTTTTGTCTCATTCTATTTAAGAAATAGTAAATAATTCTATTTTTGCCCCACATTTATTTTTGTAATTCCTATCGGTTTGCTACTAATGCTCAGCAAGAATGAAAATTTCCTCTTTCCGCATCCTTTTCAGTATTATCCTGCTGGTTGCAGGTACTGTGATGTTCCCTATCTCAACGCTCGCTCAAGCCTCCCCTACATTTAAACAAATAGAGAGCGTAACAGATTTGTACCAGTTTTTCGATCCTTCTATCCAAGACCAAATCCTCGTAAGTGCTCACAGAGGAGGTCCGACCACATCTTATCCAGAAAATTGTCTTGCTACCTTTAATCATACCCTTTCACAAGTTCCAGCCTTAATAGAATTCGATGTAGAAATAACTCAGGATAGTGTACTAATTCTTATGCATGACGATTCATTACATCGGACCACTAATGGTATGGGAGCTGTTCACCAGATGGCTTGGAAAGACATGCGCTCATTGCTGTTAAAAGACCATAAAGGAATCGTTAGCGATTACCGAATACCTACATTTTCAGAAGCAATACATTGGGGTAAACAGAAGACCATTATGTTTGTGGATGTAAAGAGACAGACTCCGTTCCACATGGTGATCGATACCATTAAAAAATATCACGCAGAACCATTTTGTGTCCTCATTACTTACTCATTAGAAGATGCAGTAAACGTTCATCAACTTCATCCAGATATCATGATTTCCTTATCTGTCCGAGATATAACTGAATGGGAAAAAGTAAAACAGACAGAGATTCCCTTAAATCGAATTATTGCTTTTACTGGAACTGATAAAGCTCCTAATAAACTATATAAATCCCTTCACAAGGAACAAATAATGGTAAATTTAGGAACCATGTGGAAATACGATCCCAAGTTCGATCAAAAAGGGGGTAAATCGTATAAAAGGCTTGCCAGAAAAGGAGTGGATATTTTTGCTACAGATCTCCCCGTAGATGTATGGCGAGCAGTGAATGAATAATATAGCTATATTGCCTGAGCAAAATGTTCCTTTTATTTCGAACGAATCATATGAACAATAAAATGAGGCAACTCAATCAACTCATAGGGCTGATTTGTCTCCTGTACATGCATCTTCCCCTTTTTGCTCAATTTAATAATATTAAATTAGATGAAGCAGACGGCCTTAGCTATCCTCCTTGTGAACCGAGCATCGCAATTAATCCGCTCAATACAGATAACATCGTTGCAGGAGCTATCCTGGACAAAGTATATGTGACTTTTGATGGAGGAACATCATGGGAAAAACAACGCCTAAGCTCTACCTATGGTGTTTACGGTGATCCATGTATTGTAGCAGATATGAAAGGTAATTTCTATTATTTACACCTTTCGGATCCCAACAATAAAGGCTGGTCCAGTCCCCAACTATTAGATAGAATTGTGTGCCAACGTTCATCAGATGGAGGAAGAACATGGGACAATGGTACATTTATGGGTAATTATCATCCCAAAGATCAAGATAAAGAATGGGCCATAGCAGACCCTTCCTCTAAGTATGTATATGCCAGCTGGACCCAATTCGATAGATATGAGAGTAAGGCACCAGAGGATAAGAGTAATATTCTTTTTGCCTATTCTAAAAACAGAGGAAAATCCTGGAAAAAGGCCATTAGAATAAACGAAATATCTGGAGACTGTTTGGATGGCGACCAAACAGCAGAAGGCGCTGTGCCAGCTGTAGGACCTAATGGAGAAGTATATGTCGCTTGGGCTATTAATGAAAAGATCTATGTTGATAAATCTGTTAATAAAGGGAAAAGCTGGTTAGAAAAAGATATTCTGGTTGCTGATCAACCGGGAGGATGGGAATTTAGTATTCCTGGTATCCATCGGTGTAATGGTATGCCTATCCTCTTGTGCGACCTGAGTGAAGGGCCCCATAAAGGAACTTTGTATGTAAACTGGTCGGATCAGCGGAATGGAGAGAACGATACCGATATATGGTTGGCAAAATCAACAGATGGTGGAGATAGCTGGTCAGCCCCCATCAGAGTGAATGATGATGGCAAAGGAAAACATCAATTCTTCACCTGGATGACGATAGACCAAACTACAGGCTATTTATATACAGTGTTTTACGATCGAAGAAATTATGACGATTCACAAACAGACGTTTATATTGCTTATTCTACTGATGGAGGAAATTCATTTACCAACCTGCCGATAAGTGAAACACCATTTATACCAGGGAATAATGCCTTTTTTGGAGACTATAACCACATTTCTGCACACAATGGAAGAGTATGTCCAATCTGGACGAGAATGGATCAACTACGGACCAGTGTATGGACAGCTGTAATTTCTCACGATGATTTGACCTTCACCCCATAACATCAGGCATTCAGGTTAATTCAAATAATAAAAGGGAGGCTTACGCTAAAGTAGCGATCCTCCCTTATGAGATAATTATTCTTTCTAAATACTATATTTTGCCTGATTCCGCTTCTTCTACTAACTCTTCGTTCGCAAAAATACCTACTTCTACTCTACGATTTTGTGCCCTTCCTGCATCGGTTTCATTCGTTTCTATGGGCTGAGATTCACCATAACCATAAGTCTCCAGTCTGCTTCGGTCTATCCCAATAGAACGCAGATAAGTTGACACTGATTCAGCTCTCTCAACTGATAATTTCAGATTGTAATCCTCAGTCCCTTTACTGTCTGTATGACCTTCAATACGCACATTGGTGCCGGGATATTCTTCTAAGGACTGAGCTAACATATTTAGATTCTCTTTAGTGGTGCTTGTTAAGGCAGAAGAATTGAAGTCAAATAGTAAACCAGAATCGAAGGTAAGATGAATTCCCTCCCCTATGCGCTCAACTTCTGCTCCTTCCAACTCTTTTTCCAATTCTGCTGCTTGTTTATCCATTCTTTTACCGATAAGTACACCAGCAGTACCTCCTACCGCTGCACCGATGATCGCTCCAAGTACAGTGTTTCCAGCTGCTTTTCCGATAGCTGCACCTGCTACCGCTCCTCCTCCAGCGCCGATAGCCCCTCCTTTAGTAGTTTTATTAGCACTTTTCCAGGACTGGCAACTCCACATAGAAGTACTGAGTAAGCAAATTATTAAACTGTAAGCAAATAATTTTTTCATAGTGGTTGAATATTAAGATCGTTACAATTAAATAAGAATGAACAAAGTCAATACCGAAATACCCACGACCTTTCTATGATAATCAGCCGTAGAACTTTTTATAATGTTCGTGTATTTAATACAATTAAGCGTGGAATCTGTATCATCCTGTGGTGAATAATCATTCCCTATTGTGTAATGGGCGTGGCTTCTTCGAGAATATAACTCATTTCAAAAGGAACATCATTTAACCGAAGTGTACCATTAAATGTCAAAACATCATCAACTTCATACCTTGCATTTTCATCCTGTAATTTTAATTCTATCACTGACTCCTGACCTGCTCCACCACAAAAAAAACAGGCACTAAACGGATAGGCAGATAAGAAATAATCTTGCCCGTCAGTAGACACGGGTAAAATGAAGCCAGAGATGGTGACTTTCTTTCCATCCAATGCTGCAATATCTTCAGAAGGAATCATTTGGGAATAATATGCCTGATATTCTTCACTGTGTACAAAATCGTACTCTACATTGGCAAGCATTTCCCAGGTAATTTTTGTCTGGGCAGATACCGAAATACACATGACAATTCCGATAAATTGAGCAAAAACGACAAGAGGATACTTCATTAGTTCGGAGATTTAGCAATGACAATAATTCAGCTTTACGGTTAACTAACTAAACATGAGCTAACATAGCATTTTTTAGTATAACGCTAAGCTAAAAAGTAAGTTTATGGAATAAAATAAGTTTCCAAATTTAGGTTGAGCAATACAGGAAATATTTTCGTAACATTGCTTTTTACCTATTTCATTATGAGACTCAAACAGTTTTTTCTCACTGGGTTTTGTATACTATCCGTCCTCGGATTAATGGCACAAGTTCCCAGATGGCAACAAAGAGTAGCGTACCATATGGATATAGATATGGATGTGACATCCAATCAATATTCCGGTACACAGAGGTTGACTTATATTAATAACTCTCCGGATACCTTAACTAAAGTATTTTACCACTTATATTTTAATGCATTCCAACCTAATAGTATGATGGATGTGCACTCCAGAAACATCCTGGACCCCGATCGAAGAGTGGAGGATCGCATACAGAAATTGTCGGAAAAGGAAATTGGCTACCTACATGTTATTTCTTTGACCAATGGTGATCAATCACTGGACTATGAAAGTGTAGGTACTATTCTGGAAGTAAGCCTTAACGAGCCGATACATCCCGGTGATTCGACCATTTTTAATATGGAGTTCGAAGGGCAGGTTCCCCTACAAATACGTCGCTCCGGTCGGGATAATGCCGAAGGAGTTCGATACACCATGACACAGTGGTATCCTAAAATGTGCGAATATGATTTGGATGGTTGGCATGCAAATCCTTACATAAGCAGAGAATTCCATGGAGTTTGGGGCGATTTTGACGTTACGATTCATATAGATCCTACTTATGTAGTTGCTGCCTCAGGAGTGTTGCAAGATGCTGGAAAAATAGGATATGGATATGCTGAAAAAACAGTCTCCGACTCATTGGCCCCCAAAGAAAAATTAAGCTGGAACTTCATAGCAAATAATGTTCACGATTTTGCCTGGGCTGCGGATCCTGATTATACCCATGAGATCGTACAAGTCCCTGATGGTCCTACGGTTCATTTCTTTTTTCAAGCAGAAGCAGACTCTATCACAGAACATTGGCAAAAACTACAACCACATACCGTAGAGTTGTTTCAAATTATGAATGAAACTTTCGGCAAATACCCATATCCTACCTATTCTGTGATCCAGGGAGGTGACGGCGGAATGGAATACGCTATGTGTACCATGATCACCGGATTTAGACCTTATAGAAGTTTATTGGGAGTCACTGTGCATGAGGTCATTCACAGCTGGTTCCAACATGTCTTAGCTACCAATGAATCTCTTTATGCCTGGATGGATGAAGGATTCACTTCTTATGCTTCCAGTTATGTCATTAATAAAATTTTAGATCAAAATGCCCTTAATCCACATGAAGGAAGTTATAGAGGCTACTTTTCCCTCGTTGAGTCCAGGTTAGAAGAACCTTCTTCTACCCATGCTGATCATTTTTACACCAACTTTGCATATGGAAGATCCGCTTATTCGAAAGGGGCTGTCTTCCTCCACCAGTTGAGCTATATTATAGGGAATGATGCTTTTTTTCAGGGCATGAAGCGCTATTACAACAGCTGGAAATTCAGACATCCCGAACCTAGAGATTTAAAAAGGATTATGGAAAAGGAGTCCGGATTGGAACTCGATTGGTACTTTGAATATTGGATTAATTCGGCAAAATTTATTGACTATGGTATAGATTCGGTATATCAACAAAAAGACCAGACCACGATCCTTTTGAGGAAAAAGGGATTAATGCCTATGCCGATCGACCTCATGATTACCTATGAAGATGGCCAGAAAGAATATATTTATATTCCGATGAGGATAATGAGGGGCGAAAAAGAAGATTCCTTTTATTCTCTTGATCCCCAAATCCAGGAAGACTGGCCATGGACACATCTGGAATACCCTCTTTCTATCAATCGCCCTATGGAAGAGATCAAAAGTATTGTCATAGATCCTACCTTGAGGATGGCAGATATCAATATGGATGATAATCGCTATTCAACGGCTGAGGAAGCGGAATCTGAGCCTGGTGATACTCCTAATCGATAGGGTATTTTATTTAAACATCTCGTTCTTCCCGGGAATGAACTGGAGGAACGGGATCATATCCCCCTTCTCTCCAAGGATGACATCGCAGTATTCGGTTAAATGCCAGACGCCCCCCTTTCCACGGTCCATGTAATCGAATAGCCTCTATGGCATATTGGGAACAAGTAGGTGCATACCTACAAGCGGAAGGAAAAAATGGAGATATAACTCCCTGGTAAATACGGATAAAGAGTAATAAAATAAAGGAAAGTATTTTTGACACTATCGACATCACATTTTTTACGTTGGAGCAGATTTTATGTTTTTTTTAGCTAAGTCTTTCTAAAAAGCTGTTTTTTAAGCTATGGATAATTGCTTTATGCCAATATTCATATCATTCATTTCTTGTTTCATCTAAATTATCGTTATATTCAACCTTTAATTAATTTTCATAAATATTCACATCAACACAAATTTTCTGGAGTATTATGTTAAAGAGATGTATGATTTTGATGGTTTTGGGGAGTCTTTACTTCACTACCTTGGGGCAGGTTTTTGAGACGCCAAGAGATATTTACCGCATTCAACTGGGAGTAAATCGCAAAAACATGAACAGTAAGGTGGAAGACTACAGAGCCATCATGAATAAGGCTGATTTTGAACTGTTAACAGGACTCGGGATTTTACGCAAAGCGGATGTATTTAATGTTACTCCTCAGGGACAAGTGGAAGAAAATTTCCAACGTCTTATTCTGGGGGATTATCTGGATGAAACGACAGTAGTGTATGTTTGGACAGAGATCAGGAAATTAGGAGATAAATATCCCGATCTTGGATTCGACCAGGCTTTTATTTATGGAAATTCTTATGTCTGGAATGAGGATATAAGTATGTGGCGCACTCGTTCTGTCGACAGAACCAGATATACCATTCAAATAGCCAGTGTTTCTAGAATATCGAGCAACGATTTACAACCGTTGATACTTGAATTTGAAGATGTATTTTTCAGATATGAAAATGGCTTATTTAAAATTTATGTTGGATTGTTTGATTCACCAACTGGTCCACAACAAAGTATTATTCTCAATAGGGCGAAAAGTCTTGGGTATAGTACCGCTTTTACTCATACCTTAAAATAAAGCACAAACTATCTCAAGTATTGTTTCCACAATTAAGGAAAATAATCAAAGGTGCTTAGTGATAAGTGCCTTTTTTTGTGGGATTTTAACTATCAGCTTGTTACAGATCAATCCCTCCATTTAAGAATACGATAGAGAAAAAGAATACAATAACTGTAATAACCAGGCCAAACATAAATATAGTATAGGAGATCCTTAGGAAGCGATATTTCTTTCCTAATACTACTCCAAGAAAATAGATATCATCAATGAGAGACGAATAGAGATAATCTCCATCATCTAACATTTGCTTCATTCCCCACTTGTACTCATCTCTACTCATTCTGTGAAAATTCCCAAAAAACAATAAATTCACCTGACGTTTTTCAATATTTTCCCTAGTAAAGACCCCTTTAGTAATATTTGGCCGCGTAGCAAGAATAGCAAAGATGACTGAAATTAAATTCAGCGTCAGCATGACAAAGGTCGGAATCAATAAATGCGGATTACTGTCCAGTTTGGGGGCTAAGGCTCCAATGAGAATGGTGATAATAATCGAATTCACAGATATCATGATGTTAGCCTTACTATCTGCCATTTCACTTAATGACATATGATTCCTGGAAGTTAATCTGAACATTGTTTCAACTCCTCTCTCAGCTCTTCCCTGAACCTTGGAATACTTTTTGGCTAGCTGTTCAATTTTGCTTTCATCTATATTTAACTTTTCGGCAATCAGTTCTTTTTCCTTTTTTCGGGATTTTTTCAACTGCTTTTTTTGAGCTTTATAATTAGTTGATTTCCCTAAACCGTACACTTCCTGAGCATATGAGGTGAAATAGGTGTGCCCTTCCAGGAAAGCTACATTTTTCTCCATCCACTCTAGATCAGAGTAGTATTCTCCCAATACTACTTCCTTTTCTCTTCTTAAAGCTTCTAGCTTTTCATGGTAGGATTTTTTACCAAAATGCACAAAATCAGCATCGCATAGCACTTTCTGTAGCGAATTCTGAGGACTTGGTGGATATTCGGTAGCCAAAATGGTTTCTCCTACAAGGCTAATCTTTTCAGGATCATATCCCTTTTCCTGAAGAAAATTTTCGGCAATTTCTTTGCTCGCCTGTTCGTGTCCTTTATATGTTTTGCTGAATCCAGTATCGTGAAACCATGCAGCCAACAAAAGAATTTCCATCTCTTCGCTCGATAAGCCTTCATTCTCCCCTATTTGTTGGGCAGCCTTAGCCACATTTTTGGTATGCTTATAATCATGATAGACAAGATCCTTAGAAAGCTGTTCTTTCAAAATTTGCTGGACAAATTTTGAAGCCTCATCCACTATTCCTATTTCGTTATTAGTGGCTGTATTCAACATAGTGTTTTTCTCCATGTGAGCAGTCGTTCCGTATAAATTTAACATATATATATTAAAGAACCGAAAGGGATTATAAATGACAAAAGTGTCCGCCGAAGCGGACACCTCACACACTCACTCAAACCCTACCTAACACACTACCAATTCTAAACTTAACACGCTACTATTATTAATCTTTATCCTGGTCCTACCAACAGAAGGCTCCGTATCCAATAAAGGGTCTGTTAAAACCGCCCCAAAAGAAAGGACTGTAAGCAAATCCGAAGGGAGGGCCAAAGGGTCCATAAAATCCCCATCTATTGAAAAAAGGATCGTTAATATTTTGAATCGTATTCAATTTGTTCCTCTCCTTATTCAACTCCCTTCTCACTTCTCTTAATTCACCTTTCCATGCTTTCCTCTCGGATTCACTCAAGGAATTTTTATCCACGGATTTTAATTCTTTTTTCTCCTGTTTTAATAGATCAATGTTGTCGATTAAACTGCTGATCGTCGCAGCTTCGCTCGAATTCACCGCCACATTTGCCTCTTGTGCCATACTCGTCCCGATAAAGAAGAACATACTCACAACAAGAATCGTGGCGTATTTAAATGGATTTCTCATATTGTATTTCATATTGCTGTTCTTACATCGTTGACTTACATGTTACACGCAGGAAAAACGAAGAAGTTAGCCAGTAAACATCAAGCGTAGATGGGCATGACATATGCGTGCATACCTATTTTCTAAGCGTGTGGAGCACTTTCGCTGATAACCTCTTTATTCTCCAGATCCTATCTAGCCAGAAAGGAAGGCACAAAGACTCCATAATCTAACAATAAGTACTACTGTCTATACCTGAAATAATCCTTAACCCAAAGTGAGCACATTCTTGAAGACTTTTGTAACCTTCTACGATAGAATGATGAATAGAACAGTAAAAACCTACCTTTATCAGTCGAAAGCATAGTTAGTTAAGATCTATCAATCTATTAACTAAAAAATTTCGAATTCATATTATACATTTATTAGTATTATTTGAAATGTAGTTTTATGATGAGGAATTACCGGAAAATACCCATTGGTAATTTAATGGGGAGATTAAATATATATCTGTTCTTTAGTTTTTGTTTCTTTTACATTCAATTCATTCAGGCTCAAGTACAATTCACGGCAGATGTAACTACTGGCTGTAAACCACTTGTAGTTAAATTTACTGACAATAGTCCTGAGGCTGTCAGCTGGGAATGGACTTTGGGAAATGGATCTGCTTCTCAATTTCAGCATCCGGGAATTGCGTATATAGATGCCGGGACCTACGATATTAAGTTGGTCATTACGAAAGCGGATGGTTCTAAGGACTCATTAATAAAAACGAATTATATCAATGTACTAAATGGACCTCCCGTTTCCATTAATCCAGATAAACAACTCGCATGTGTAGGAGAAGAAATCCGGTTTTCCAGCAATGCAACTCCTTCATTTGTTCAGATAACGGAATGGTCATGGGACTTTGGTGATGGCAATGCCAGCAGTGAGGCAGCCCCAACTCATGTATATGAAAACCCAGGGGCATATACCATCACTGTGTCTATCAAAGATTCCCAAGGCTGCCAAAGCATTTTAACCCAAAATAAATTCATAGAAGTAAAACCTATTCCCAGCGCTGAGTTTTCTGTAGAACCTGCCTTCTCATGCCAACCACCCGCCAATGTTTCCTTTAATTCAGCACAAACTGATCCTAGCTTTCAACACTTCTGGGATTTTGGTACAGGAAGTATCAGCAATCAGCCTAATCCTGTTCATTCTTATCCTGATATGGGTTCCTTTGATGTGCTTCACGTTATTAGCTCATCTAATGGATGTGTAGACTCAATCTATAAAACCTCTGCTGTTCAAATCGGAAATAATGATTTTTCTTTTGATAACCCACCACTAATTGCTTGTACCAACCAATCAGTTCGGTTTGATCTTACTGCCCCCCCCAGTGCATGGATAGAATGGGATCTGGGAAATGGGATTAAAGATACCGCGAGACCGCGAAAAATATTCACTTTTGATACCCCGGGAACATATACTATCACTGCAAGACTATTGTCTGAAGAAAGCTGCACACCCCCTGTTTCTACTTCCATCGAAATAAATACCTTTTCCAATAGTTCCTTCAATGTTAATCCTAAAGCATATTGTGAATTTCCAGTCTCGATTAATTTCACACCAACAGCAAATGATGCCGTATCTTATCGATGGATATTAGACAATAAACTCATTTCACAAGAGCCATTTCCCACCGTCATTTTTGATGAAGAGGGTACCCATCAAGTTAAGTTGGTGAGTACCTTTGAAAGTGGTTGTACGAGTGAATATGAAGATACCATTGAAGTATACAAACCCGTAAAAGAGATTTTAGCATCTACTGTTAGCGGATGTAGTCCATTAAAGGTGAATTTTAATCCCGTGTTGGCTACCGACCAGCAGATTTCGAATATCGTATGGGATTTTGGAAATGGTGAAACCTCCACAGAACTTACCCCAAGCTACACTTACACGGAAGCGGGGACCTTCCAAGTCAAGGCGATCCTTTCTACAGCGAGTGGATGTTCCGAAACCCTCCAACTGGATCAGATTATTTTTGTCGGTACCCCTCCAAAAGCAGAATTCGGAGCTAAAGTAAGGACGAGTTGTGTGGAAAATGGAATACAATTCACCAATAACAGTGCTAATGCAGATTCGGCCCTTTGGATATTCGGAGATGGCCAGGTTTCCGGCGCATGGGAACCTTCTCACGTGTATACAGATACCGGCTTGTTTACTGTCAGCCTGATTATATCAGATAGAGGATGCAGGGATACCATGATTGAGGAAGACTTTATACGTATTTTACCACCAAGAGCGAGTTTTTCAGTAACAGAAGATATAGGGTGTCAATTACCTTATCAGTTAGACATAAAAAATACTTCTATAGGAGCAGACACTTATCGCTGGGACTTTGGAGATGGATCTAATAGTACGGACAAAGAACCTAATCATACCTACACCAGCGGTGGGGAATACAATATTGTTTTGGAAGTTACTAATGATGAAACAGGATGTACGCATATAGCAGATTTCCCCATGACCATTTCATCTATTAAAGCTGATTTTGACATTGGAGATGTCGATGGATGTGCGCCAGTAAGTGTGCAGTTTACAGATGTATCAGAAGGAGCGGAGAAATGGAACTGGAATTTTGGAACAAATCGAACCAGCAATAAACAGCATCCTATCATCGCCTTTAGTACAGGAACTTATGATGTGAGCCTCATTGTTAGTAATCAGGAAGGTTGTACAGATACCTTAACCCAGGAACAAGCAATAAAAGTAAATGGTCCCAAATTTAATTTCACCTCAGATGTAAAGAATGGGTGCGCTCCTCTTTCAGTCAAATTCACTGCTAATAATAATGGGGAAACGAATATTAGTCAATGGAATTGGACATTTGGAGATGGTAAATTTTCATCTGCCCAACATCCGTCGCATAGCTATAAGGAAGGAGGAGTATATACGGTCTCGCTCGAAGCTATTGATGAAGGTGGTTGTAGCGCGAAATTAGAAAAGAAGGAATACATTCACGTATTCGAACCCAAAGCATCATTTGATATTCCTTTAGCATTAAGTTGTAAAGAATTTCCCGTCAAATTCCGCAATACCTCACAAGGAAGTAATTTTACCTATTATTGGGATTTTGGCGATGGAACAACTTCTACTTCTCCTAATCCTTCTCATACTTATACTTCGGATGGGGCCTATGATATCTCATTTGCTATTACAGATGGAGCAGGATGTACAGATACACTGACTCAAATAAATGCGGTCAGAATAAGAGCACTAGAAGCCTCCTTTACAGCGTCTGATACTTTTGCAGATTGCCCTCCATTGTTAACAGAGTTTAGTTCACCTAATACTGAGGTAGATAGTATTGTGGGCTGGCATTGGGAATTCGGAAATGGCTCCTCTTCTTCAGAGAAGTATCCCTCGCATTTATATCCTACAGCTGGCGTGTATGATGTCAGTCTTGCTATTGAGGATAAAGCTGGATGTAGAGATACTTTATTAAAGAGAGCATATATTCGGATCAATGGCCCAAGTGGAAGTTTTTCTGCAGCCCCACTTTCCGGTTGCCCTCCGCTGGAAGTTAGCTTTACTTCCCTCACACAGGATGCCATCAGCTTTCAATGGGATATGGATGACGGAACATTGCTGGAGGGAGAGTCTCCGACCTATACTTATACTACCTCTGGAGTGTATACACCAAGACTTATCCTGGAAGACGAATTTGGTTGTCAGGTACTTTTGTCGATGGAAGATCCGATCGACGTGTTTACGCCTCCGGTAGCTTCTTTCAACTTAGCAGATTCTATAGGTTGTCTGGAGATTCCCGTTGTGTTATCAGCGGGCCAATCGGAAGAAAAAGATATTATCAGTTGGCAGTGGAATCTGGGAGATGGAAGTACCGCTAAAGGTCAAACCGTAGAACATATTTATCAGGAAGCTATCAATTATGACATTAGTTTACTTGTGGAAGATGCGCAGGGATGTAAAGATACTCTTATAAGTAAAGAAGCGATTCGGATTTTAGAAAACATCGTTCCATCACCTTCGGATATTCACGTAGCCAGCGTCCAGTCCAATACGGAAATATCTCTTACTTTTGCTCCATATCTAAATTCCAGAAATGACTTTTCCGCTTATCACATCTTAAGAAAAACTCCTGAGGCTGGTTATGAACTCATTGGTACGATAAAAGAATTAATGGATACTATTTATACAGATGATGGGGTAGATGCCCTGGAACAAGTGTACTGCTATAAAGTTCAGGTAGAGAATAAATGTAAATTGCGTTCCGACTTAACTCAAACAGGTGAACATTGTACCATCGAGCTTTCCACTACGCCTTTACAGGATCAGATTTTGTTGAATTGGAACGCATATAAAGGCTGGGCTCCTAAGGCTTACCAAATATTTAGGGTTTCTGACTATCAAGCTGGGAACATGAAATTTCTGGCAAGGGTAGATGGAAATACGTTAGCTTATCTGGATAAGGAAATGGACTGTTATGAAGAATTTTCTTATCGAATACAAGCGGTGCAGAATCTTCCTTACTCTAGCTTAAGTGATTCAGCTAAAGCCAGGCCTTTTCACGATCCTCCGACGGAAAAAATCCTACCTATTTATGCTACAGTGGAAAATGATACTGCCGTAAAACTTGAGTGGTTCCCTCCAATAGACCCCGGCTTGAATTCCATTATTCTGGAAAGGAAAAAGGGTTCTGCATTTCAATTATTGACCTCCTTTGAGCCTCCGAATGAAATCGACTTCATAGATAACACGGCAGATGTTCACCAACTTTCCTATACCTACAGATTATTTGCTCAGGATACTTGTGGAGATTTGACGCCTTTGGGAAGAATTGCCAGAAGTATTTTACTCCAGGCGTCTATCAGTGCCGGCAGAATATTGTTGGATTGGAACTTATACAGAAAATGGGAGAATGATGCCAGGATCTATCATTTGGAGGTATTCGATGAAAGTAAAAACGACTTTATCACCGTCGCTACCCTGGAAGAAGGAATCACTGATTATACCGATACTTACACCTATTTATCACAAGCGGCCTACTGCTACAGAATCATCGCCTTTGAAAAGGAAGGTAATGAAGCCGAGAGTGTCTCTAATCTGGCTTGTGTAACTCCTCCCCCATTACTTTTTGTACCAAATGCATTCTCTCCTAATGATGATGGCACAAATGACTATTTCAGAATTCAAGGTCCTTTTGTGGAGTGGTTCCATTTAAAGATCTTCAACCGATGGGGAGAAAAAATTTATGAGACGTACAATCTTGAACAGGGTTGGTCAGGAAAAACCTATAGCGGCGAATCAGTACCGGAAGGAGTATATGTATATACAGTAGAAGGAGCGGGGTATGATAATCAAGTGATCCGCAAAGCAGGCACAGTGACCGTTATCAGATAATAGTAGCCGTTTCAATATGGAACAGCTACTGTATCAAAAGTACTCAACACTAGCCTGACATATATTTATTTTATTGTATAATAAACTAAGACCGAAGTCTTTAGTTTATGGCATATAGCTTGTGATTTGTATCAAATCATCAATTCATTTAGAATATGTTACGTAATTATATCCTCATAGCCTGGAGAAATTTTCGCAGGCAACGAATCTTCTCATTTATTAATGTATTTGGATTAGCGGTAGGAATGGCTTCCTGTATGCTGATTTTTAGTTATGTAGGTTTTGAGCAAAGTTACGATCGCCATCTAAGACACGCTGATGAAATTTATAGGGTCAATAGTTATATTCCACAAGAAGAATCCAATGCAGCGATTACCTTTCCGGGCATTGCTCCGGGATTGAACAAAGATTTTCCAGAAATCAGAAATGCAACGCATATTTTTCCTGCTAACGGGACTATCCTTATCACCTCCAATGGGGAAAAGCGCTCTTTCAAAGAAGACAGAGTTATTTATGCGGATTCAAATTTTTTTCAGGTCTTTTCCATAGATACTAACGACTCTACCGCATTAAATAAGCCATTTAGTGTGTTGCTTTCCGAAAGCACCGCAAAAAAATACTTTGGATCAACTAATATTGTAGATAAGGTACTTGCTTTTTATGATAATTTTGGTCAGGTATTATATACGGTCAGGGGGACTTTTTCGGATATACCTGAAAACAGCCATGGAAAATTTGATATTATTCTCTCAGAGCATCACATTATGGGAGATATTTTTGAAGAGCGCTCCCTGGCAGGATGGAGAGCGTTCTATACATATATTAGAGTTCACCCCCAGGTAGATATTCAAAATTTAGAGCAAAAAATTTCTGCAGCTGTTGGTTCCTATATTTACTCAGATCAAAAAGACAAAGAAAAGTTAAGGCTTCAACCGCTAACGGATATTTACTTGGGAAGTGAAGGCTATATAGGAAATCTCGAGTCGGGAAATAATCAACTCATTTATCTTCTGAGTGTACTGGCTATTTTTATCCTTGTATTAGCCTGGACGAATTATATCAATCTCTCCACAGCAAGATCTCTGGAGCGGGCCCGTGAAGTGGGAATTAGAAAAGTGTTAGGCTCGGGGAGACAAAAAATCATTCTACAATTTTTACTAGAAGCAGTATTAATCAATATATTGGCATCTACCATTGCCTTTACGCTGGCGCAGTTGGGGCTCCCTTTTATTCAAGAGTTAACGGGGAAACCTCTTTCTACTTTCGGGTACTGGGGCCTACGAATAGGTGGATGGATATTATTGGCTAGTTTATTTTTAGTAGGAGCGATCCTCTCGGGTTGGTATCCCTCTTTGGTATTGTCCTCATTTAATCCTACCGAAGTGTTGAGAGGTGTTTTCTCTAAGGGAATTAAAGGCCTACCGTTGAGGAAGATTCTTGTGACCTTTCAATTTAGCATCGCCACCATCTTGATTACTGCTTCTCTGGCAGTTTACTTCCAACTCAATTATATGCTTCAGGCTGATACCGGACTTGAACTCAGACAAAAGTTAATAGTGGAAGCCTCATCTCTCACCTCTAAAAATCTCTCACATCCAGATGTATTAGAAAATGAATGGAAAAAAATTAGTGGAGTGGAGGATGTTATCGTCAGTGGTTCTATTCCGGGAGTAAATTTTCAGTTTGCGACAGGTGTATGGAGAGAAGAACAGTCTAAAGAAGATCGTAGAGAAGTAAAAATAAGTTATATACAGGACGATTTTTTTCAACACTTCGATATTCCTATGGTATATGGCAGAGACTTTCCCAAAGATTCTAAAGGGAAAAAGCATTTTGTTATAATAAATGAATCAGCTGCAAATGTGTTGGAAATTCCTATTGCCGAACGTTCTATGGGAATCTCATTATTTGCTGGAGATAGCGAAAACTCAAGAGAACTAATAGGTATTGTAAAGAATTACCACCACAATTCCCTCCAATTCCAATATGAGCCTACCATATTTTTGTATGTTCCCACCAATAACTATTACTCTATTCAAATTGCGGCCGAATCTCATCAACTACCTGCTATCAGGGATCAAATTGAAGAGACATTTACAGGAATATATCCTTCTGCTCCATTCGAAAGCTTTTTTCTCGATGATATATTTGAGGATAAATATATTTCCGATCGAACAATGGTCAAGTTATTGGGAAGTTTTACCTTCTTAGCATTATTTCTGGCCATTCTAGGCATTTTTGGACTGGCAGCTTACCACACTTCCAGAAGAACCAAAGAAATTAGCATTAGAAAAATCCATGGAGCCAGATTTCAGGATCTTCTCTCCCTTCTTTCCAAGGATTTTATGCGCTTAATTCTCGTAGCCAGTTTCATCGGAATACCGATTGCAGTGTTCGGTGTATGGAAATGGTTATCTGGTTATGCATTTCACATTACCCCTGGTCTTGAAATCTATGTGTTGCCTATCATCATCGTCTTTACTGTTGGTTTTCTTACTGTATCAGGGCAGGTTATCAGGTCTGTTAATGTTAATCCTGCTGATGTGCTCAGACATGAATAAATGGTAGGAGCTAAGCATAAGTTCAGTCTAACACATAGAAACTGTCTATATGTGGGTTAATTTATCTATAGTTGGTACTGCAAGATATAAGACAATCATTGACTGATTAAATGGATTCTTTTACCAAAAAATGAAATTGATTTATGCGTCATATTATCATCTATTCTTCCATTGTTATTTTTTTGATATCGTGCCAACCTGCAAGCAAAGAATATGAAGGTGATACTGAAAAAGTATCACCTGCCGAATCATTGATGGCTACCCCAGATGCTTCATGGATTGAAACGAGAATCGATGATGCCTACAAAAGATTGGAAACAAATAAAGCTGGCCAACTTATATGGGAAGCTATAGAAGCTCATGGTGGATTGAAAAACTGGTATCAAAATGGTCCTATTTATTTCAGGTTCAATTATCGGCCCAGAGATGATAAAAAGGTAAGAGATTCATATCAGATGGTTGACACCTGGCGTTCTACCTCAAGGCACCAATTAGTCTCTGATCCTCAGCTGGAATTTGGATGGGATGGAACTGAGGCATGGACATCTCCTTCAGATGCAGAAATACCTGTAAATCCCCGTTTTTGGTCTATGACTCCTTACTATTTTGTCGGTATTCCTTTCGTATTTTCTGACGAAGGGATCCATTTCGAACTTATGGGAACCTCTGATTTTGAGGGTAATACCTATTATCAGGTGAAAGTCACTTATGATCAGGGGATTGGAGATGCTCCAGATGATTATTACATCGTGTATATTGATACCACCTCAAAGTATGTAGGTGCCCTCAGATACATTGTTTCCTACGAAGGGTTCTTTCCTAAAGGTGAGCATGCTCCGGAAAAAATGATGGTTTTTGATGGTGAGCAGATGGTAGATGGTATCAGGCTGCCTGAAAAATATAGAACTTATTGGTGGGTTGATGAGGAAAAAGGTGAATATATAACTGATATAAGCCTTTCAGATGTTGCTTTCCATCCAGAAGTAGCATTATCTTATTTTTCTAAGCCGGAAAATGCCAAGGTTCAGGAATCATTATAATCTCAGTAATGATAAGGCAATTATCTCCTACGGATTGCTTGCAGTCCCTTTTCTTCTATAAAAATACTATTGAGAGCACAAGTTAGGACTGGAGAATTTCCCAATGAACAGCTATTTGCTTTAAGCTTTTTTTAGCTCGATAAAAATCCATTGCTAGCTGGAGCGTAGGAATCCAATCTTTAGGCTGTTTTATTACCGTTAATAAATAGGTCATAGGATGTATGATTCCTGAATCATCTGATGCTTTCACTACGGCATAAGGAATGCGAGTGTCGACTCCATCCGTGATAACTCGAATTGCCACAAATGGAATATTCTTCTCTCTGGCGACAGATGCGATGGCGGCACTTTCCATGTCGGCTGCTACTGCCCCCGTTTTTCTAAACAAATCCCTCTTATTTTTTGGTGTCCCTAGCAAAGAAGATTGACCTATTAACCGCCCTTTATGGATATCAATATTTTTTTCATGGAGCAAATGAATTAAAGAAGTATTCAATACCTGATCTGGCTCGTATTCTATTCCGTCTGCATCTACGATACTGTTGGGAATTATTACAGTACCTGCCTTAAGTTCCGGTCTCAGGGCAGCAGCAGTCCCCCAACTTATTAACAGATTCGGGCAAAATGGCATTAATCCGTAGGCCAGGTTTTTGGCTGCTTGATAACCCATTCCTGATATCCCCAGGAATAGATTGGGAGTTAATTCTTCTATATTTCCTACTTCAGGACATTTTTTATTAAGAGCTCGGGCTTCTTGAGGCAGCGCTGTAATCACACCCACTACATGCCTCATGCTTTTTCCACTCTTCACCTATTGCCTCAAGTTTAGTTCAGTCTTATTCAATGGTTTTCGTACAACTCGATTGGTCATTTCATTTCTATATCTGGCCAATGCCCAAAGAGGGAAGTAATGATAATATCCATGATAAGTCAAATAAAATACTCGAGGAAATCCAGGAGCATTAAATTCTTCCTGCATCCAAGTACCCTCCAACTCCCATCTGGAAAGTAAATAATTGATTCCACGCTTTACTGCCTCTGACCGAACTTCCCCGGCTGACATTAATCCAAGTAAGGCCCAGGCTGTCTGACAAGATGATCCTGTATAAGCCCTTCCCTTCATATCCATATCCTCATAACTATCATTATCTTCTCCCCAACTACCATCAGGGCGCTGCTTATTGATCAACCAATCCACAGCTCTTCTGACTCGATGATCATGAGAGGATACTCCAGCACTTTCAAGGGCTATCAATACGGACCAGGTTCCATATATATAGTTAGTTCCCCACCTTCCGAACCATGAACCATCTTCTTCCTGTTCATCAAATAAGTAGCTCAGACAGGCATCCATACAATTTTTCAATTGATTATCTCTGGGCAACAACCGTCCGAATAGCATCACACATCTGGCACTGACATCTGCTGTAGGAGGGTCCAATAATGCTCCGTGATCTGCAAAAGGAATTTCATTCAGGTAATAGTGGCTATTATCGGCATCATAAGCACCAAATCCCCCGTTTCTTGATTGCATCCCTTTTAGCCAGTAGGCTGCTTTGGATATGGCAGAATTGTATTCTGATATTCCTTCTCTGTCGATACTGTAAGCTACTACCGAAGTATCATCCAAATCAGGATAATAAACATTTTCAAACTGGAAAGCCCAGCCTCCACCGGAAAGATGAGGACGTATTTCCATCCAATCTCCATACGCTTTTGTAATTTGCTTATCCAATAGCCAGGAGCAAGCCTTATCCAACGCAGGTTGAATAGATGGATCATCGGTTTCCTGTAAGGCACAGATGGCCAGTGCTGTATCCCAGGTGGGGGAAAGACAAGGCTGACAATAGGCATCATCCTCTCTAATAACCAACAAATTATCTATAGCTGCTCTGGCAGTCTTTACTAATTCATGATCTTTATCGTAGCCTAATAAGAGCAATGCCTCATAAGCATTTACCATGGCAGGAAAAATACCATTGATTCCATTAATACCATTCAATCTTGCGATAAACCACGCTTCTGCCTTGGCCAAGGCACGCTTACGAATACTTTTAGGAATAAATCGTTCCAACCTAAACGCTATTCTCTCTACCAATAAGATCGCCAGATTTAATGGAGATCTGATTTTAAAATAGCTTCTAACCTTAGTAGGTTCTACTACAAATAGTTCTTGAATATTTGTTTGAGTAGGATTAACAGCTTTAGCCCTAAGTGAATATAGGACGAACAGAGGTACCATAACAGTGCGGGACCAGGAAGCTACCTTATAAATATGGAAGGGAAACCATCGTGGTAAGAACATTATTTCTGCGGGAATAAAAGGCACTGCTCTCCACGGAACCTGCTCAAACATCGCAAGCATAATTCTTGTGAATACATTCGCCTTTGCAGCACCTCCTAACCCCAAAATGGTCCGCTTTGCCTTTAACATATGAGGTTCCTCAATATCATCCCCTGCAAGTTTGAGTGCATAGTAAGCCTTAACAGTACAACTCAGGTTAGTCATTCCACCATAATAAAGAGGCCAACCACCTTGCTCATTTTGTTTGGAACGAATATAACGTGCTAATTTTACTTCTAAGGCCCGATCGACTTCACCCAGATAATGCATCATCAGAATGTACTCCGAAGAGATGGTACAATCTGCTTCAAATTCATAACACCAATATCCTTCTTCAGCCTGCTTCCCTAACAAAGCTTGCTTGGCTTCCTCCATGACGTCCTCTACCTTAGAGAGCTTAACTTCGGTGTATGCTCTGCGTACTTGTGGGTTTACCCTGGGATCAGAATGTAACTTCATAAAAAATTGTATAAGCTTTACTCGATACCTGTACTTCTTTTATATCTTACATTACACTAAAGGGGAAAGAGGTAAATCTTTCCTGATTGAGTTAAATAAAGTCTTAAGCAATGTATTACTTCTAACTGTCAATTGAGTGGCCATCACAATTGCCTTCACACTCTTTCTTGGAATTTTCACTTCCACGCCTGACTTGTAATCTTTGTTTCTATTAATTTTTTGTAGAGTTAGCACTGCCATACCTAATGCCCATAAACAAAATTTTCTCATGCCTGTCTCGTTTGGAGGAATCATTAAGGTATAGGTCATAGCATTATTCAAGTGTGCATGTGCTATACCAATTAATTTTTCCAGTCCTCGCTTAAAGCCAGCCTTATTTTGTTGGGTAGGTAAATCTGAAAGATCAAATCCCACATTTGCAAAAATATCTCTTGGCATCCAACAAGCACCTCTTTTATAATCTTCCCATATATCCTTAAGTATATTTGTCATTTGAAGTCCCTGTCCAAAAGAAGGAGCAATAGCCATCATTTGCTCGTAATTCTTCTGCATGTCAGGATTGTGATGACAAAATAAATCTGTTAACATTTCTCCTACTACTCCTGCTACATAATAACAATACCTGTCAAGCTCCTTCATATCCGATAAGCCATGAATAGATTCATTTTCCTGAAAGTAAATCATTCCCTCAGACATAATGCTCACACATCTAATTAAAGCTTCCTGCTGCGAAGGTGCCAGATCATGAGTTATTTGTACTACTCTATCTATATCCTTAACTAATTCCTTTTCTGCAGAAATCGTATTATTTGAAAGTAGAGGCATTAAATCTTCTCCAAATGTTTCAGCATCTTCTTTTCTTGCCAAAACCTGTATAAAACGCCTGCAGTATTTTCTTTTATCCTGAATAGAGAGATGAGGTTCGTCTTCAATCGTGTCAATTGTTCTACACAATAGATAGGCATTGGAGACTGCGTAACGGAGTGGAGGAGGAAGCTGAGGTATCGTCAAAGCAAAGGTACGGGACACTCCTTTGAGCAAATACATTTGAAATTCTTCTTCGCCCCGCTTAATAATGTTTATAGAACGGGCTGACTTTTCGGGTGTTATTATCCCGGTTTGCATGGCCATTTCCTTCATAATTGAGTGTAAAAAATATTGAGAAAGAAAATCAATCTACTTAACTACGATAGACCCTTTTTGCCCCTTTTACTTAGCAACTCTAAAAGTTCGAATGCGTGATTTCTGCTACTAATTAAACAAATTGCATATTATTTAAAAAATTCAGTAAAGTATTACATGAACGAACTTCTATATAAACCCATTATTTGTCTACTTATCGACAAAAGTCACTAATAAGCTAATCCAATTTAAAATTTCTAAAAATCCATTTAGATTAAGTAAATAAGATAAATTTTCTGTTCCTTGTGTAAAGAATATGTAAATTCTTACATATCCCTTATCAATTTTTAACAATAATTACTAAATCGAAAGACGCGTTCAACTTAATCAGGCCAAATACTAAGTTATGTCATCCATACTTCAGAAATTCAAAAAAAAAACGTTTTTATTGCTGATTAAGAAAAATATTGGCGCCACAATTCTGCAAAATTTGAATAGTAATAATTTTGCTAAATCCGAAGAAATAATAGTTTTGTATACTTAATCCGTTAAAACGTTTCGTTTTATCATAAATAGATAGGTTATGGCTATACCCATCAAACAACAAATTAAGATTGGATCTTACATCATAGGGAAAAAATTGAAAGGCGAAAAGCGTTATCCACTCACACTAATGTTAGAACCACTTTTTCAGTGTAATCTTGCATGTGCGGGTTGTGGAAAAATAGCTTATCCTGATCATATCCTTAGAAAACGGTTGAGCGTAGAAGATGCATTAAAAGCAGTAGACGAGTGCGGAGCTCCAGTGATATCTATCCCAGGTGGTGAGCCACTCATCCATAAAGAAATGCCTGAAATAGTTGCTGGAATTGTCGCAAGAAAAAGATATATATATCTGTGTACCAATGCAATTCTTCTTGAAAGAAAAATAGATGATTATCCACCCTCTCACTATCTAACGTTCTCCATTCACTTAGATGGCTTAAAAGATAGACATGATGAGTCAGTATGTAGAGAAGGAGTATTTGATATTGCCATCAATGCCATAAAAATTGCAAAGGAGAAAGGTCATCGTGTTACAGTGAACTGCACCTTATTCGATGGTGAGAATCCAGAGGAGGTAGCAGATTTTTTTGATTATGCGATGGAATTAGGCGTAGAAGGGGTTACCGTTTCTCCTGGCTACAGTTATGAGTTGGCTCCCAACCAGGATGTCTTCCTGGGTCGTAACAACAGTAAAAAGTTATTCAGAGAAATCTTTAAACTTGGGAAAAAACGCAAAAAGAAGTGGTCCTTTAATCAGTCTGACTTATTTTTAGACTTTTTGGCAGGTAATCAATCCTATCAATGTACTCCCTGGAGTACCCCGACCTATAATGTTTTCGGTTGGCAAAAGCCGTGTTATCTTCTTGTTAATGAAGGATATGCTTCATCTTTCAAAGAATATATGGAAGAAACTGACTGGGAATCATACGGTGTAGGAAGAAACCCCAAATGCGACAATTGTATGGCACATTGCGGATTTGAGGGAACAGCAGTAGAAGATACGTTTGCTAATCCATTAAAGGCGCTTCAAGTAGCGATCAAAGGAGTAGACACGGAAGGTCCTATGGCTCCGGATTTACCTATCACCTACTCCAGTCCAGAACCAGTATCCTAAAGTTGCTTTAATATAGACAGAGATGGAATCTCAGTGTTTCATCTCTTTTTTTTATTTCTTTGACTATTTGGGACTGTGAATCATGCTTAGTACCCTGATATTCATATCATTCGCCATTTGGATCAGTATCTTATTTCTTCCCTGGCAACCCTGGAGATTTAGAGAACATCTGGAAACTTCTTCAGAAAATGATCATCTTTCCCTTTCGGATATTACGGTCTTAATTCCTGCAAGGAACGAGGAAGCCGTTCTACCGCAGACACTTCCCACTGTGATTAGTCAATCCAAGGATATACAAATTATTCTTATCGATGATCGCTCTACCGATAATACTGCCGCTATTGCGCAAGAGCTAGCCTCACCGAATCTACAAATCATTCAAGGAGAGGGTCGAAAAGCCGGATGGAGTGGAAAATTGTGGGCGCTGGAACAGGGGCTATCGTATGTGCATACTCCTTATCTCATGTTGCTGGATGCGGATATTTCTCTGAAACCACACCTGATTGAGACCTTAGCGCATAAGCTATTATCCGAAAATAAGGATTTTGTTTCCCTCATGGCTTTTCCTCCCTTAAGCAGCTTTTGGGAAAAACTCTTAATGCCAGCTTTCATCTACTTTTTTAAACTTCTTTATCCATTTCACTTATCCAATAGCTCATTTCAATGGGTAGCAGCAGCAGCAGGTGGATGCGTATTAATGAAAAAGGAGGTAATGGATCGCATCGGAGGATTTAGTTCTATGAAAGATGCGATTATTGATGACTGCGCTCTGGCATGGCAAGTGAAGCAAGCTGGCTTTCGAATGTGGACGGGAACTACCCGAGAGGTAAAAAGTACAAGGCCTTACAATAATCTGGGAGAAATATGGGATATGGTTGCCAGAACAGCTTACACCCAATTGAGATATAGTCCATGGTGGTTATTGTTTTGTACCCTAATGCTCATTATAACTTATTGGGTCCCCCTCATTGGCACCATATATCCTCAGCTTTTTTCTTCTACCCTAAGCACCATCGCCTTAATGATTATGGCGATCACTTACTTACCGACTATCAGATATTATAAATTATCTCCTGTGTGGAGTCTAGGATTACCCTTCATCGCCAGTTTATATCTCGCTATGACCTGGACCTCTGCTATCAGATATTGGAAAGGAGAAAAACATCGATGGCGTGGTAGGATTATTCAACGGGATGACACAGAACAAGATATCTCAACTATTAAGGTTGATAATTCCCTTTGATTACCAGATTTCCCCATGCTTCATTAACTTTGTTAAACATTTCCTCATCATATGGGTAAGAGTTCTTTTTGTAGTTGCCAACGGATCGGAGATAAGCTTCAAATTGGGGGAGCGCACGATCAAAATGAGGGAGTTCCAGCGTACGATAAATCCGCTCCATTTCCATTAACGGTTCTGCATCCAACTGTTCATAAGCTACTTCCACAAAATCATGAGTAGCTAACTCCTCTTTCTCTTCATTCAACCTTTCGATCATCCGACTATGTGTTTTGAGAATGTAAGTGTCGATATCGACATGTTTATATTCCTGTAGTGCCAATGCTGGAAATAATTTGTGATAGTAATTCCTCATGGAGCGAAACAGATGATAAGGATTTCTATAGATATAGATAAATTTAGCTTGAGGAAAGCATGACCTGATCATTCGTATTCGAGCTGTATATACCGGATTTCTAATCATCAGTTGCTTATATCCCTGATCGATATATACTTTTTTGAGAAAATAGGTAAAAATGCGTTTCCATTGGTCTATTTCTTTCTGATGGGCGCCCTCAAAAAATATCCCTTTATCTGCATACGCTTCGAACTTATGAGGAAAGTAGAGTGCATGAAAAAAGGAAAGCGGAATCATATTTGACGTCCCGAACTCATCTTCCTGAGGCGATTCCGGCGTAACTTTCACGCTATCGATCAACCTGCTTTTAGGCAGGGCTTTTTGAAGGGGGGTTCGAAACCAACTACCCAGTAATAAGATATTCCAGGGCAATCCTGCTGCGATAGGAGAAACATATCCAAAATCCGGGGCTTTACTCAGAATATTGCCTAAATGGGTAGTTCCACTTCTCCAGTGCCCAATAATAAATACAGGAGAGGGCATTTCAGGCATTCGACTAAATTTATATCGAGTGTAAGGTCGTTCCAATAGGGTAAATCCTGATCTTCCTATAGCTGAACCTATTAGTCCCAGAATTGTCGTCCATTTCTGAGGAGGAATAGGCCCACTTTTGGTCAATAAGGGCCATAAGGTTCCCAGGTTACTTCCATTTAAAGGATGTGAAACGTTTCCGGACTTTTTCTTTTCTTGAGAAGATGCTTCCTTCATATGAATTAAAAAAAGTTAATCAGAAGGTACACTAATGGTTCCCTGCATAAAAGTAACTGCATTCCCTCCTATAATTACGCTATCTCCAGAATATTGGCAGAATAATTCCCCTTTCCGCTTCGAAATCTGGTAGGCGTGCAATTTATGTTTTCCTAATCTTTCGGACCAATAAGGAATCAAAGTACAATGTGCAGAACCGGTTACGGGATCTTCATTAATTCCTGCTGAAGGAGCAAATACTCTGGAGACAAAATCGCAATCATCTCCTTTTGCACTGGCAATAATACACAAAGCATCTACAGATGTTAATGCCTCAAAGTTAGGGGACAATTGCCTAATCTGTTGCTCAGAGTCGAAAATGGCCAGTACATCCCGAGACTTGTAGACTTCTGTGGGCTTCACTTTTAGTCCTTTGACAAGTGCATCAGGAGCGGAAATCGGTTGGCCAGGCCTTGAGGGAAACTTCATGAGATATTTCCTCTCTTCTACGGACACTGAAACCATCCCACTTCTGGTATAAAAGTGGATCGATTCCTCATTAAATCCTAAATGTGTGTAAAAAACATGGGCTGCAGCTAAGGTAGCATGTCCACACAAATCCACTTCTACTTCAGGTGTAAACCATCTTAAGGCGTAGTGCCCATCAGTCGGAACCGTAAATGCTGTTTCGGACAATTGATTTTCATGGGCGATGGACTGCATGAGCTGATCCGGGATCCAGCCTTCCAGAGGACAAATAGCAGCTGGATTTCCCCCGAAAATGTGATCGGTGAAAGCGTCTACTTGATATAGGGTTAACTCCATAGAGGGAAAGTTATGAATCTTTGCCTAATTTTATTCCATGAAATCGAACTTATGTCTGGTTACCGGAGGATCTGGCTTTATAGGAAAACATCTGGTTTCCCAATTATTATCCAAAGGATATGCAGTTCGCGTATTGGATTTAGTAACAGGCTCAATCCCGAAAGTAACCTATATTCAAGGATCTATTTTAGATAAAACGCTAGTAAAAGATGCATTAAAAGGAGTGGATTGTTTGTTTCATTTAGCTGCTAATCCACATTTATGGGCCAGAAATAATCAGATATTTGAAGAGGTAAATCATCTGGGAACAGAAATAGTGCTAACCACAGCAGTTGATCGATCCGTTCCACACATTTTACACACCTCTACAGAAGCTATTTTGGGATCTTATCTTACTCCTTCCTCCCAGTTAATCGACGAATCTGTGGGACTTCCCCCCCTGGCACATATGCCAGGCCCCTATACCCGATCAAAATGGCTTGCGGATCAGGTAGCCAGCTCACTCATAAACAAGGGAGCACCAATAAATATTGTTTATCCTTCTACTCCTGTGGGTGCGGGAGATGAACATTTTACAGCCCCTACTCAAATGATTTTTGATTTTATGTCCGGAAAACATCCAGCCTACTTAGAATGTGTTTTAAACCTGGTAGCGGTAGAAGATGTAGCCGCAGGAATGAGATTGGCACTGGAAAAAGGTGAAAAAGGAGAGCGATATATTCTCGGAGGAGAGAACCTCTTGCTAAGTCAGATTCTTTCTATATTACATCAACATTTTGGCATAAAGATTCCTCATATAAAAATTCCATATCCCCTCGCCATGTTGACCGCCCGAATCTCTGCCGCCATGTCTACCCATATTACTCATAACCCTCCGGTGGCCTCACCAGAAGGAGTACGCCTCGCTGCGGCAAAATTGAGATTTGATGTTTCTAAGGCTCGAGAAAAATTAGGGATGCCACAAAGCGGTGTAACTCAAGGTATCTTATCTACGGTCCATTGGCTAAAAAGAGAAGGATATTTGAAGTAAGATCAATTTACTTTATTTTTTATTCGTACGATATATACTACTTGTCTATTCTAAGGGTGCTATCTGTTATTCTATAGCAAAAATTTGCGTAGATTGCCTAATACTAACTATAGAACATGGAAATTTTTGATACGTACGGGTATATTATCTTAAGTTCGTCCATTATTATCGTTTCTTTCCTTTTTAATGCGTTTTCAGAAAAGACTAATATTCCCGCTGTAATTTTACTCATTGGCACAGGAGTCTTAATAAAAGAAGGATTCAACTATCTACATATTGAGGAGGAGGTCAATTTGTTCCCTCTGTTGGAAGTAGTGGGTACATTGGGGTTAATTATGATTGTATTGGAGGCAGCTCTCGATTTAAAGCTAACGAAGGACAATCTACCTCAAATAGGAAAATCTTTTATGGTAGCTCTAATAGGATTGCTGGTGGCTACTTTCGTGTCTGCCGGGATTATACATTATATGATCCCTGGAATGGATGAGATGACTTCTCTTTTATATGCCACTCCTCTATCTATTCTTAGTAGTGCTATCATTATCCCCAGTGTAGGAAATCTGCCAAATCATAAACGCGAGTTTCACGTGTATGAGAGTACCTTCTCAGACATTTTGGGCATTATGTTGTTCTACTTTTTAATTGGCCTGCATGAAACTTCTGATAGTACGATGGCTATCGCTGGATTCTTTGGTAATTTTTTTGTTACCATTATTATTTCGCTACTGGCCAGTTATTTACTGATCTTTCTGTTTCAGAAAATTACGGCCCATGTGAAGTTGTTCCTGTTGATTGCTATTCTTTTATTGCTGTACAGTATCGGTAAACAGTATCACCTTTCTTCTCTGATTATTATTCTCATTTTCGGATTGGTGATGACGAATGAGCACATTTTCTTCATGGGCTTTCTCAAGAAGTGGCTGGACAAAGAGAAATTACACCACACCCATGAAGACTTCCACGTAATCACTATAGAGACAGCCTTTGTAGTTCGTACATTTTTTTTCGTCATTTTCGGCTTCACCATCGACCTTCAAAGTCTATGGAAATTGGATGTGTTGTTAGTAAGTTTGGCTATTCTAGCTTCCATTTACATCCTCCGATATCTTTTATTTAAGATTTTTGTCCAAAAAGATGTTCTTCCCCAGGTATATATAGCGCCGAGAGGACTTATTACGGTACTCCTATTTTTTCAAATTCCCGAGGAATTCAGGGTGGAAAACTTCGAGGAAGGAATATTACTGTTCATCATTATTGCGACGAGTATTGTCATGACCCTTGCCCTCATTGCAGATGGAAGAAGACGGGCTCAGGCTGAGAAATTAGCGGAAGAACAAAGTCTGATCATCCCACCAAATCAGATTTATGAAGGGTTTAAGTCTGAATTGATGAACAAGTTTCCACAAGTCCAAAAAGCTTCTTCTAAATCTTTAATCAATGGAGATAAGAAAGAGTAGCATAACAATGCTCCTGATCATGGTGATTCTATCCTATTGAGATAGAAATGGACGGGTTTTCTTACGATTTTCTCTTTGTTTTTTATTCAGGCTCTGTTGAAAATAGACCTCAGGATCGTGCCAAACGCCTGTTTTTTTCATTTCGGGGTCGTGAATATCCTGGCTTAAATCGCAATCAAAGCGAGCCAGAATAGAATGCCTGGTGTCTTTAGTACCGGCATTGATAAAATGACATAATCCCCAGCTAATTCCCCGCCCATCTTTTGTATCTGTAAATGCATCCGGCACATATGGCCCTGCTGCAGTAGGCATGAGTTCTACTATTGAAGCTATGTCAAAATTAATCCAGTCTTCCGCATATTGAATCGTAAAGTGTTCTATTCCATCTCTGATAATAAGTGCAGCTACACCTTCCTTAAAGGGAAACAGAGAAGTCTCGTGGCCGGAATTAAACAATGGATTTAGCGGATGCTTTTCAAATGGCCCCAATGGATTATCAGCAATAGCTAAGCCAGCGCCTACCCATAGATCAGGCCGATTAAAAGCGGATTTATAGTATATATAAATGCGACCATCATGGACTATGGGATAGGGATCATGAATAGCAAACTGATCCCATGAACCTTCTGGTCCGTTAGGAATAACTATTTCGTTAACAGGTGTCCAAGGCCCCTCAGGAGATTCAGCAAAGGAAGCAGCTACCGGACAATAATCTCCCCGTTTTCCACTTGCTTCCATAAAACCTTGATAATATAGGTAGTATTTATCTTCCCATTTAAGGATGTCCGTAGTAGTAACTGACCGCCATCCCACCATAGGTTTTTTCGGCCTGGGGATTGCTATCCCTTGTTCCTCCCATGTAAATCCATCAGAGCTTGTAGCATACCAAATTTCACTTAGATCCCAATCAGTAGATGGTAGCGTATCATTACACATTTCGGGTCCTACCGGAGGCTTAGGTGTGTGCCGGCGAGTATACCAAACATAATATTTCCCATTTTCGAAAATAATTTTAGAGGGATCTCTTCTGGATAAGGTTCCATCACCTTCATTATAATCCAAGCCTTTTAATCGGGTATATTTAAAATTGGAATATAACTCATTATCAGCAGGACGCGGTGCCGGATAGTTTGAAAAGCTTCGACGCATTGCAGCACTTAGCTTTCTTTTTTTTGTTTCTTCTGTAACTGTGTAGGGAAAATCTTTCTGCGGAAGCTGATCAGTTATAGCTACTTCCTGCTGAGTTGGATATTGATGCTCATCACTGCAATTTACAAACAGAAATATGGTTAATCCTAAAATGAACCTAAGCCCTAATCTATAATCAGCGTATAGAACGTGTCCGTCATTCATCATGATAAGTAGTAGCTAATTTATTTTTTTTACATACTGTAGCCTTTATAACCGGAACTCAATTGGCTTTCTCCATCTTCGCTATTTCCTCTCTGATCAAGGATTCCATCTTGGGAAAAAAGCGATTATCTATAGAATACAGTATCACTTTAAATCCCTGTTGGTTCTTCAATATCTCAATATTAGGTTTCCTTGAAATAGGTGCCCAGGGTAAATTAAACACAACTCCCTCCAAGGCTTCATGATAGTCCATCGCTTCGTTCATGTGAGCTATTTCAAGGTCAAAAGCGTAACTTTCCAGTTTGCCAAAACTCTTTTTCAGCACCATAGGTGCCTTTAATACTCTGCTATAAGGATACTCCAGCACTTTCCCTTCTGCTTCCTCTACGTGCATAACCATTAATCCCATTCCCCCTATTTTTCCTTCCTTCTCGTAGAGGCCAATGTAATCTCCTTCTCTGTAAGAGTCTGTAGCTCTGATCCATATTCCTGCGGCAATATCTTGTAACCCCGTCCAACTGGCGGCTACTAAAATGACAATAAATACTAACCCGATAAGTGGATGCGGCAGAATCAGGTAGTAAATGCATACCATAGCAAAAATAATCCAAACAATTTCTTCTATGAGGGGAAAAAGGTTAGGATATCTGATTAAGAAATGTTCTTCCCTCAGTAATGGTAGTACAAACCTTTTGAGGAAGAAAAAAAGGATATATATAATTGCCGCTCCTACAGCAAGATAGACATAAAAGGTCCAGGAGATGCGATATCCGCTAAATACAAGTTGATTCATACATCAAATTATTTGCATCTGATGAAGTTGCCGCATCAGATAAGGGAAAACATAGGGATTAATTGCCAGGGTAAACTTATTTAATTTGACCAGTAAGCCTACTCTCTGAAGTTCTTCAAGTAAAATTTGCAGCTCATGTTTCTTCTCTCCTCTGTAAATCTTCACCAGTTGATTTAAGGTAAGCTGTTTATGTAAAACAAATTGAGCCAAAATAATCAACCATTCTGCATTATTAATAGAAGGCATTTGAATGTCCTCAGGTTCTTTTATGGTGATATTATTTTTATCTACTTCGACAATATTGCTTAACCAAATACGGAAAGCAGCACCTATGTTCCCTCTGCTAAGCGTTAAATATTTTCTAAAAGCACTTTCCTTAGCCTTATTTTGGCTCCTGGGGTCAGATTCACCTTCAAATGTATAACTCAATCCTCCTGAATAATGCCTGGCCAGCACCGTCTTTCGAATTTGCGTGGAACTAAAAGGCCTAAGTTGAATAGTACTGATAAATGCTGATGCCAGATCACTCGTTTCCACTAATAACTTATAGGCTCTATCATTTACATCACAGACAAAAAAGTAGTCCTGGCTATAGTTTCGTATAAGTTGAATGATCTCGTTAATAACTTCATAGCCAGAAGGACATCTCAACCACCACAATTCCAAATCATGAAAGACAAAGACAGATCCAGGTTTGGTAAATTCTATGAGTTGAGCAGGCCGATTACTTCTTTGAAGAATTTGACGCTGCATGACCCACGTTAAGTCTGCCAAACGAACGGACCCATGTAGTGGAGGCATGATCCTATACACTTTTCCATCAAATAGTTGGCTTGCTATTCCTTCACTCAAGTAAGTCTTTCCCGCCAAATGCTCTCCTATGACCACCATACCACCGCCGCCATACTTCATCCTTTTTGCCGCATCACGTGCTAAGGCAAATTCCTGCTCTCTGTTGGGAAATTGAGACTGAGGTGCTGATTGACCGCCAGAAAATAGTTGGACATAATAGAATGGAAGCGCCTGTAACATAGACCGGGAGGGACTTACACTTTCAACAAACGATTGTATCCTTGCATAGGGATTAATAAATGGTTTTCTCGATCGCTCAAATTCCGCAATAACAATATCATCTCGGGTACGCCCCCATATTTTTTGAATCTCTTTGCGCCATTCTCCCGTATTTTCTATGATCTGGGTGTACACCTTATTGATCCCCCTTAACCTCTCTCTTCCAACCAATCTCCTACGTAACTGTTCTGCCTGTAATGCTATATTTTCAGGATTCAATTGAGCCATTGTATTATCAGCACTAGCATCTATGGTGTGCTCAATTTCTTCCTGCAAATTCTCCAATGCCGTTTCGCCTGACTCAATCTGAATGTTGGCTTTTTCTAATACCTCTTTCAATGATACAAGTGTTTCTGGCTTTTTAGGATCTACTTCGGGTAAGCTGAATTCAATTAATCTGGTGGCATCCTGAACTTGAAAATATATTTTCTTAAATTTTTGTGGAATGCTGGTAAGCAATACAGTAAGCGGAGCGTAAAAGTGTGTCTCTAATAAATAATCAACAGTATTTTGAAGTGGGCAGGAAAAGGTTTCTACTTTATCTTTTTCTGCGGCCAAAAATTGGGTTAAACTAGAAGGTCTCACCAATGGAATAGATTCGACTAAGTTCTCCAAGACTATTCTCGTTTGGTTTCTCAATCCTTCTAAAATTTGATAATCCGTCTCTACTCTAAAATTTTCTGTAGGAAAAGTGGTAGGAGCCAGCTGGTCTATACTTCCAGCTTCAACAGCCTTTTCAAGAATTTCCAAACTATTCTTTATCTCCCGCAAGTTTGATAAAGCTCCCTTGAAAAAAGCTATTTGAATTTCGAATTGAACTTTTTCGGTCAATCGATCAAACTGGTTGTGTAATTTCATCAATTCTATCCCTGCATATCCATATTGCATGAACATTTTCTGATTATGAAGCCATATCGCTGGAAATCGAGATAAATGGGACCGTAAACTTTCTGGTTTTAAGGCTTGTTCGTTAGTGAGGTGATTTGCATCCCATCTACTTATGTCGTTTTCCAATAACAGTAGAAATTTCTGACTCAAAGAGACCAAATAATCTGAAAAGTAGGTAGACTGTTGATCCAGTAATTTTTGGTAATCAAGGAAAATACTCTTTATCCGTTCTTCACAGACTTTTAATTGTTGTTCAGGAGTATTTGAGTACTCAATTTGGGTAATTTCCAGCCTGCATTCTCTCAACATACTATCAAGGGCATTATTTACGTAATACCCGGCAATGCTTAACGATTTTTCCAGGCTGTATAAATTGGGAAGAAACATCCTCCACAACCGATAATAGAATAACGATCGAAATTGAACTTTGATGGAGGGGGAGGTCCCAGTAATCCAGCTTTTTACTTTCTGTTGATATTTCTCCCTTTTGACTTCCCAATTATCTTCGCCAACCACGACTAAGGCTACTTCATCGTGTTGCTTGATTACATGCATGGGAACTTCTTCTACCAATGTATCACAGTCTCTAATATATTCCACTGTTCCGGTTTTGATATATTGAGAGACAATGTCAAGTTGATCAGAAAACTCATCCCATAAGCTTTTTAAATCACTGAACAAACGCCTTTCAATTTCTGAAAAGCTGGCTTTTCCATTTATACGCACTTGTTTTTCAAGAAGGTCTAAATAATGAAGTAAAAGGGTTTCTACATATTGAGATAAATCTCTGTAACTGGTAATAAAGGTATCCAAGGCCGTTCTTTTCCAGTTTTCATTTAATTCCGCAATGCGTTGTTCAATGGATAAAAATATGCTGTCTGAAGGGCCTTCTTCTTTTATCAAAAGCTTATTATGATGATTTCCCGCTTCCATATCGATAGTATTTTGCAAACTATACAAAGATCATTGATCCTTCGTACTAGTCTTTCTCCAAAGTTAATTCAATGATATTAATATATCTTTTCTTCTTTACATCTTATACATTCTCTACGAGAACCTTAGGCTTTTCATAGATCTATTTGTATAAAAGAAGTCGCATATATATTCTATTCATTTAATTCGAACATTCTATATCAGAAAAGTATCGGATATTCTCTCCAGAAATAGGTTTTCTTTTCAGCCTAAGATAGTTATATTAATTAAAAGCCCTAATGTATGAAAACGACAGCCACAATTATCCTCATATTATGTGGAACTTACATCGCTATTTTCTCCGGGATGAGAAAAGTTACTAATATGCCTCCTTTAGATGCTGCTATATTAGCGGATTGCCATTCTATGGAAAGTTGTGCCGCTGAATTTCTTGAATCATTAACTGAAGATCAAAGAAGCAAGGTTCAGTTTGCATTTGAAGATGAAGAACGATTTAATTGGCATTATTTTCCCAAATTGAGAAAGGGCATAGCATTGAAAGAGTTATCTCAGGCTCAGCGAAATCATATGCATGCACTTCTACAACAAGGATTAAGTGATCAGGGATATGAAAAAACATTAGGCATTATAAAATTGGAAGAAGTCTTAAGGGTGTTGGAGAGAAGAGGGGACAATGACAATTACAGGGATTCCGAGAAGTATTATATAAGCGTGTTCGGAGAGCCTTCAACGGCAGATCCATGGGGTTGGAGATTTGAAGGCCATCATTTATCTCTCAACTTTTCTTCTTTGTCTCAAAAAGTAATTTCTGTTACTCCAGCATTTTTGGGGGCTAATCCTGGCATAGTTCCCTCCGGAGAAGCGAGGGGAACACAAGTTTTAATTGCCGAGGAAGAAGTAGCCAGATCTTTCATCAATGCATTAAGTAGTCCTAATAAGGAAAAAGCTATCATTCAAAATACAGCTCCGAGTGAAATTATTACTGGTGCCGCGAGAAAAGCTTCTATCGGCAGTGTTAAAGGATTATCAGTCAGAGAAATGTCGAGTGAAGAAAAGACCCACTTTCTTTCCCTACTGGAAGTATATGTACATAATATGCATCCTTCCATTGCTAAAGAACAAATGGCAAAGATCAATGAAGCAGGGATAGAACATATACACTTTGCCTGGGCAGGAAGTTTAAGCCCAGGTAAAGGTCATTATTATAGAATACACGGACCTACAGTGTTAATTGAATACGATAACACTCAAGGAGGTGCAAACCATGTTCATACCGTATGGAGAGATCTTCAAAATGATTTTGGTGAAGACCTATTGCGCAGGCACTATGATCAGCATAGTCACCATCAATTGAATGAGCGAAATTAAATAGGTCAAAGAAGGGTTGTTATAAATATAGCTTGGATGTAAGAGAGGGAACATTAAAGCGGCCAAATGATGATATCGGCTGATGCTTTTGATACTTCAGTTTGAGTATAACTCGATTTCATGTACCTAAAATTTTAAAGTTTAACCACGTTATTTATAAATCCTTTACATAGGATTTACAATTACTATGCCTACCAATGCCATTTTCTCTAACATTTAAACAAAATCCTTACTTTAAATAAATATTTATATTAATAAATTTTATTTCTATACAACTTTTATCATTACTGGATTTTCTAGAGGAAATACACAGCATTTAACTGTAAATAAATCTCTTACATTTTATGTAATACGAATTACTTAGTGACTTTATCTGAGTTGAATTGTCGTTAAACAGATAAATTTTAGGAAAGATTAACAATATCTTTGTTCACTTAACATGTAATAATAAATGAAAAATCTTACTACTGGCTAATTAAATGTATCATAAACAAATAATAGAACTATTTGTCTAAAATTCGTATTAAAGTATTATAATAACAGAAATTAATTAGATTCGTTAAACAAGAATTATCACTATCATTAAACCATTTTACTTATGGCGAAACCAATTGAAATTACAGAAGCAAATTTTGATAAAGAAGTATTAAAATCGGACAAACCCGTTTTAGTTGATTTTTGGGCAGCATGGTGTGGTCCATGTAAAGCTATTGCTCCAGTGCTTGAAGAATTAGCTGGAGATTACGATGGAAAGGCGATCATTGGAAAGGTAGATGTAGATACTAATCGCGAATTGTCTATGAAGTACGGAATCACTGGAATTCCTGCCCTACTCGTCTTCAAAGATGGCGAGAAAGTAGATCAATTAGTAGGCGCTGCTCCTAAGTCGATGATTGCAGCTAAATTGGAAAAAGCTTTGGTATAGCCCGATAATATTTATTAGTATTCAAAAGCCATTAATCATAGCTATTCCGTGATTAATGGCTTTTGACATCTTCCTATTTCAAGAATAGCGTTTAAGCTCTTCCATTTATAATGAACCAATGACCATAAATTTGGCTAATTGATAGCCATCTATACTTAAAAAGTATACTCCACTCTCCCATTCTTCCACCGGAATATCCACCTCTGTTGACAAGGTTTTTAATGAAAACACTTCTCTTCCCATCATATCAAATATTTGAACCTGCTTTAATAATGAGCTAGAGATAGATAAATGGATAAATTGGGAAGTAGGATTAGGATAAAGAGAAAAGGAATTTAGAAGATTCTCATCCATAGAAGTAGTTAAATCACAAAAGCTTTCGTTAGGTGCCAATTCGAGATATTCTCCAGCTATTAGTGTACGTCCTTCAAACCCTGGAAAGTCAACGGCATAGCGATTCATCTGGAAAGTAATATTGTTGTTGATACTTAATGTATCCCCCTGATTTACAGGACTTCCACCTCTCAATGGAATAATGTACTCCCAGACAAGTTCATCTTCGGGAGTAATTTCAAACGCATGGCCCCATCGACCAGCAAGCATAAGCATATTCCCATTGGGTAATATCTGAGCACTGGATAAAGAATTCGAATATAAAAGCGTGGGATCTACTGGATGGGTAATTATCCTTTCAAACTCTTCAGGCACATATGTATCCTCTTCCAAAATGTATTGCTGGGAAGTTACGTCAAACTCTGGTATAAAATACCCTGCTGAAGAAAAATCCTCCCCTACTCTGTTATTGAATACAGACATCTTACCAACGTCAACATTTGCTAGATTAGCTGTTGGGTTTACCCACCGGATGTCATGAGGGAAAAATAGGTTCTGATCTTCATCAGTGCCTCGATCATAAGCAGCAGGATTTCCCCATCTATAAATCAGATCTCCTCCTTTGCCTGCATTTCCTCCGGTACTGCCTTTAGCCTCTTCCGTGGTGGTACTATGGTCAATGACCCAGACTTCGTGGAAGTAAGGTACACTAAGTAGAATATGATCCAGAACAGGATGGTAATCGATGGAGTTTGCATGCATCCAGTCTGGATGTCCATCATGCGTATCCCAATTAATGTTAATCAGCTCTGGATGTGTGGCAACTTCTCCAAAATTATCTTTAGAAGGATTAATATCCTGAACCAAATGATCCCAGGCATGCCATTCCCAGACGATCTCATCTGTTTCAGGATTCACTTCCAATATATAATCGGGCCAAAGTTTCCCCTGACTTAAGGTTTCTGGATCTCTCCCAGCCTGAATCGCCTCCTCCTCAGATTTCAGTTCCCACGAAATCATCAAGATATTACCATTAGGCATAGGTGCCACATCATGATGAAGTCGAAGAGAATCATTATTCTGCCGAAATTGCCAAATGAGTTCGTTGTCCCAACTTCTCATTTCCACAACATCACCTCCGCCACCTGCCCAGATAGGATCATTAATGGAATTATTTAATCTTTTACATTTAATAAGTCTCCCATTTTCTAAAAGATATACCGAGTTACCAGGCCTGTATTCCGCATCATCCTCCCATTGGCGAACAATTTGCCCACAATTATCCAGCAGAAATACAGTAGACTGATTATGAGGAAAAATGAGATTATAGCCATCAAATACTTTTTGTGGCTGAAATTGAATCAAGCCAACAGTATTCTGAGCCAAGATTTTATATCCTCCTGTTCCTGTAAAACAGGAAAGCAGGAGGATAAAAAAGGAAAAATATTTATGTACATAACACTCCCCATTCAACTTCATATTCTTTTTTTATCTTTTATAAGTCCCCTACGATTTATAGATAAACAAAGAGCCATACTTAGCACCTTAGCATAAGTATGGCTCTGTAAAAATGTATTATAAAAAGCTATAACATTGTTAATCGTTATTCAGCTAAGGTGAATGCCCAATCTCCACTAGGATTAGTAATTACCCCCGTACCTGATTCGCCATAAGTATTCTCCCAGGTAATGGTCCAGGCATTACCTTCCACACTACTGGTAAATGTCCACGTATCACCAAAACTATCAGTAAATCCAGTAAATGATACTTCAGCACACACATCAGTAAATGTTAGGGTCTGAGCGTCTGCAGCTCCACTACCGTAACAAGACAAGTATCCGCCAAAGGACCAGTCGCTAAAAGCATAGGTTCCTCCACCAAGAGCTATAATATCCACCTCACCGGAGTTACCATCATTTCCACACCAGAATTCAGATCCAGTAAAAGTGTAGGTCCCTGTTAAATCTGAAGGACAACCTACAGGCAGAGTAAAAGTAAAGTGAGATGCAAAAGCTGCAGAAGTGGCAACAGTAGCGGAAGAATTTGCAGATGTAAAGATACTTCCATCTGTTTTTATCACTTGTGAAGAGAAATTAAATTCATCTCCAGGTAAAATACTTTCCGCATTAGTCCCTGCTGTACTTAGTACATCCGCAGATGTAATAGTAATAGGAGGAACACCTACAAATCCATTCGCATTTGTCGAAAAGTCGCCTTGACCAAATCTTCTGAATTCCACAGGTCCTACAGAGGCATCTCCATTATCAGGATTATTATCTGAATAAGTCATTAGAATTACGTATTCCGAAACGTTAGCCCCTTGAGCCTCATCAACAAATTCTACTTCGAAGGTATAGGCAGAACTTTCGACATCAAATAAATTGATTAGTTTATCTCCTTCCTGGACCAATCTCACGAAAGCACCTTTACCAGCAGACTCAAAGGTAAGGATAGGTGCAAGTTCTTCATCTGCACAACTCGTCATCATAGCCATGATCACGGCAAGTGATAAAACGATTTTATATTTTTTTAGAAAAATCATTCTAGTTTAATTTAGAGTAAAGATTAGTAAAGTGTTACAGAACCGTCATCCCAAAAAACTCTATCAGTTAACGCCTTTTGAGTAGCATTGGCATTTCTATTCACATATACATCGGGATAAAAGTAAGATCTTGGAAATTCACCAGCTTCAGCTTCTATACCAGGTGCCATATTATCAGGCAAACCAGTTCTTCTCCACATATTGTAAGCTTCTATTCCATTACCCCATGCTGCGATATAATATTCTCTGATGACTACATTTAATTGGCCATTAGCATCTGCAGCATCAAATTCAGCTAGGACAAAATTCACATATTCATCAATATCCTCTTCAGAAGGAACAAATAATTCTGAGACGGGCTGAGGATCACCTCCCCTTACCTCTATTAATCTGGATAAAGTACTAGGCACTAAGCTTTCAAAAGTCTTCACCTTACCAATGGATTTACGGACACCACTTTCTAGTAATGCTCTGGCATCATCAGCAGTACCTAAGGTAAGCGCAGCCTCGGCACGCATAAAGTCCACAAAAGATGATAGAATAATAGGGAAAATTCCCTGCCCCAAACCACCTGTTGTCCCGGCTTGACGCGTATCCTCAAAAGAATTATCATCAAATTGTCCACCCGCTGGATAAAGACCATAAGAAGTTCTGATAGGACCATCTGGTGGGATACCTTCTCCATTCAAATGATCTCTGCCTGAGTAGCCATCTTCAGCAGCTATACAATATGGCAATCTTGGGTCGATAGCAGCAAAATGAGATGGCTGGAAAGATTGGTCGGGAAGAATTGAAAAATGACACGAATAAGTAGTCTGATCCTGATTAGCCGCATCCTCTACCTTTCTATAAAAATAATATCTTATTCTTGGATCAATAAGGATGTTTCCATTAGCATCTACCTTATCTGCTCTTAATAAAAACATAAAGTAATTGGACAGGTAATCACCATCACCAATTTCATAGTGATTATTGTAAAACGGATGTCTGGAATTCGGATTTACCCTTTGATTGCCAAATTGGAATTGGAAGTCTTCTGTTGCTTCATCAATCAACGATCCACCTGAAACAATGGAATTGATGGTAGCAGCAGCGTCTCCACTTACTCTTCTGGTAGTTAGGGCAGCTCTTAATTTCATTGTATTTGCTAATGCAACCCAACCTTCTGCACTTCCATTATAAAATAGGTCATTAGAAGGCGTAGGAGCATCCGTTCCACTTAATTGTGCTATTGCCTGATCAAGTAAGCTAATAGCTTCTGCATATACCTGTTCACCTGGGTCAGCAATAGGACTGATCACTTCTGTCCCTAAGCCTGCTTGGCTGAAAGGTACATTCCCAAACAGATCTACCAATGTCATCAATACATAGGCCTTCAAAATCTTGACACTCCCAGATTCAATCGCAAGACCTCTTTCATCTGCAATTTGAGTAATGGCATCAATATCCGGAAACATCTCGGAGTATGCAGCAAACCAAATGGAGGATAAAGTAGTCGGAGACACGGCACTTTGATAGTTAAAGCCCGCAGGAACCGTCATGTACATTCTTGATAAATTTCCCGGATGATCTTGTGCATCTGCATAGAAAGAGGCAAAATTCAATAGAATGCTATTATATAAGTCCTCGACACTAGCATTTTCCGGGGCAACCGCATTTGGGTTTTCTTGCAGATCTAATTCGGTCGTCTCACAAGATACTAATCCGAATATGAAGATGACTACAAAATATCTATATAAGTATTTCATTATTATTAATTTTTTGATATAAAAGTACCGTATGCTAACGAAAGCACACCTTAACTTTTGATCATCAAGTAAAATTAGAAAGTGAAATTAAGCGTTAAACCATATTTTTTTGCTGTAGGAGCAGTACGGAAATCAAATCCTTGACCATTTCCTACTCCAAGACTTGCTACCTCAGGGTCAAAATTCAATCCTTCTGGGAAGTTAGGAGCATTGTACCATAAATTCTCCCCTGATAATGTTAGACCGACTCTTCCAAAAGGTGTTTTTTCCAGAATAGACTTAGGAAGTACATAGGATACTGATACTTCACGTAAGCGAATAACCGTAGCATCAAATACCCCTCCTTCATCAGCACCAAAGTATGCACCAAAGAATTCATCACCGATATAAGTTTGAATATCATTTGGCTGGCCATCAGATTGCTTAACTCCTGGCAATACAATAGGAATAAATCTGTCTACATCTGTATCTACCGTGTTCCCTCTCGCAAGCAATGCCTGAACAGTTGAAGAGTATAAACTTCCACCATCTATATACTGCCACTGAAATCCAAAGGATAAACCTTTCCATGAGATATTATTGATCCAGTTTGCGGTATAATTAGGATTAGGATCTCCGATAACAGAAATAGTCGGATCTTCTATATATCCCCCTTGAGCATCTACCAGTAAATTACCACTTTCATCTCTCTGGAAAGTTGATCCTTGCATAATACCATATTGCTCTCCTACCACAGCATAGTTTCCTAAACCACCAAAGAATCCAGCATTAATATCACCTACTAACGGATCACCCGGTGTAGTAATCTGAATTTGATCGATTCCCTGGAAGATGGAAAGCACCTCACTACGATTACGCGTATAATTTAACGTGATATCCCACTGGAATTCTCCTGCTACTGGAGTAATGTTCAACCCTAATTCCACACCTCTATTTTCAATTTCTGCAGCATTTACTGTCGTAGCTGTAAAACCAGTAGAAGGATCTAGATCCAAATCAATGATTAGGTCAGAAGAATTTTTATCATAGTATGAAAAATCAACTCCAATTCTACTGTTAAAAAATCTGGCTTCTATTCCAGCTTCTATCTCCTCATGAGTTTCCGGAGTCAAGTCAGGATTTCCTAATCTATTAGACACAGAATTAATGTTTAATACACTTCCCCCTTGAGTAACAAATTGATTAGTAGCTGTAGCAAGGAAGTTACGCGTTTGATAGGGATTCGGATAACCAGCTGAAGTTCCATAACCTACACGAAGCTTTAGGTAATTCATGATCACATTGTTTTGAAGACCAGGAATAGCTTCCGTAGGAAGGAAAGATAAACTGGCAGAAGGATAGAAAATAGAGTTATTCTCCGGCTCTAATGTAGAGGTAAAGTCGTTTCTACCTTGTAAATTCAAATAGATAAAGTCTTTGAATCCTAAGGTAGCAGTAGCATATACCCCTATCGTATTTTCTTCTGTGATTCCAGAAAAACCTTGATGCTCAATAAAGTTGTTATGCGTAAAAAGCCCATAAACAAATTGTTGGTTACTAAGTAAGAATTCTCCATCTCTTTCCTCTCTTCTGAAGTTACCTCCTACAATCCCATCAAGGGTAAGATTGGATCCTAGGTTAAAATCGTATAAAAGGTTGAATAACTGATCCGTAATAGTGTTTCTACGATTCGAAGTAGACATCTGTCCATCAGGAATTTGAGCTCCCCCTTTGTTCAGAGTTCGTACCTGTGTTTGAGTATACTGATCGATCCCTAAACGGTAGAGACCTGTCAACCAAGGAGTAAACTCATAAGTGGCTTCAATCGTACTAAAGAAACGTTGAATATTCTCTGTATCCCCACCATTGTTTAGGACCCACAAAGGATTTTGTATAGCAGAGCCACGACGATAATATACGTTAGAACCGTCGATTGGACTTTGGTAAGGAAGATTCAATAAATCAATGGAGCGAGGCGTAAACAGCAATGCTGCAAACAATCCGTTTCCGTCACCACCAAAAGCCTGCCCCGTAATAGGAGTTCTTCTTTCAGAATCTACATAATTAAATGTACCTTTTAACCTTATGCCATTAGCAAATGTAGTTTGTGCTCCCAATCCAAAGTTATTCTTCTTTAAAAAGTTACTCGGACCACCTCCACGTTGTTCATCCAATTGAGGAGTAAATCCTTCATCTCTTAAATAGCTGTAAGTAGCACTAATAGAAGAATTATTACTTAATTTAGCCTGAGCAGCAATAGAGGTATTTAAGGTAACACCAGTTTCAAAGAAATTTTCTACACTCTCATAGGGCTGATACACATAAGGAACATCAATAAATTGTGGTAAATCATCTCTATATTGATCCTGGTCATAGGGGTGGGTAATTAATACCTGACCACCATCAGTAACACCAATAAAATCACTACCATATCTTGCAGGATCAGTATCGGCAAATGCAGCACCCCAGTTAGAGAAGAACCAACCGAATCCAGCATTGAATCCATTACCGTAGGTATTTTGGTAATCCGGTAGGTTGGCAACCTCAGATAATGCTACGTTTTGCGTTACAGAAATTTCCAATCCCTTTTGAGCACCTGCACCACCACTACCATTTTTGGTAGTAACTAATACCACTCCATTTCTTCCTGCTTCACCATATAATACAGTAGCACTCAAGCCTTTCAAGATAGAAATTTCTTCGATGTTATTAGGATCCAGGTCTAAGAATCGACTGGATGCGGTAGCACCACCTGCTCCAAATCCCTGGTCGTTGTTAGTATCTGTATTAAATGGAATACCATCAATTACGAAAAGAGGTTGGTTAGTACCAGTAATAGAAGAAAATCCTCGAATGATAATATTTGTTCCCGTACCTGCTAAACCAGAGGTTTGAGTAATATTCACCCCAGTAGCTTTACCGCGAAGAATCCTCGCAATGTCCGTTTCATTTCGATTTTCTACCAACTCATTTGAAATAGTAGAAACACCAAAACCCAAAGCCTTTTTCTCACGCTTAATTCCTAAACCAGTTACAACGACCTCATCCAATACTAAATCATCGGGAAGCATGCTTACACTTATTGTAGAGCGATCACCGATCAATTCTTCAATGGTCTTCTTTCCAACTAATGTAAATAATAGGGAGGTCCCATCTTCAGGCACTTCTAAGGTATACTTACCTTGATCATCAGTGAACATACCGATTGTGGTACCTTTCACTACGACTGCAACTCCTGCCAGCGGATCACCTGTATCTTCATCAGTAACAGTACCACTGATGGATTTTTGTGCCCATGCGGAACACAGCGACATCATTCCTGCCGCAATAAACAGTAAAAGTTTTTTCATCAGTAAAGGTTTTTATTAACAATGTTGTCCAAAAGAACGAGAAACTCAAGGCTTCTATTATTCATGCATACTAATACACGAAATGATAATACATAACTTAAGGAAGTCTATCTTCCCAACATTCTAAATTATTAGAATTTTAGAACTTTTTCAACTATAATTCGTAGCTATTTTTCTAAACGTATATTTAAATAGGTGGTTGCTAATCTATTTCTAAAAAATAATAATAAATCAGGATATCTATTCTAAAAATTGTTAGCAAAACCTTAGAATAAATACAATCTTTCAAAAAAATATTAATATTTCCTAATTCTATCTAATGAAGCCTTCCTCATCTTTTCCCATTAACGCATACAAAAATCTAAGTACACCTACCTATTGAACTCATATTCAATATATTATAAGATAGTTAATTTTTCTATTTTTCTAAGTTAACCTTTCTTGCCGGCCAGAGTATTCCCTCAGCTAATTTCTCTTTTTTAGAACAATGTCCAGAGATTTTCAATTATCTTTCATTATTGTTCCTTATCTTAACCTCTTATTAACTCGCGAACATCTTTTAGTACACTGTGAATAAATCAATTTTCATCTCCTTATTGCTGTGTTCCTTTTTTTCCGTATTTGGCCAATCTTTTTCTCAGGAAGATTCTACCCTGGAAAAAACAGCTAATCATAGATCTGTTTTTTTGGATAGTTTACAAATTGATAGTACAAAAAATGATCTTCCACTAACCTCCTCTCCACCTCAACAGCAAAAACAACAAGCAGCGTTACTGCGATACATCTCACCTATTCACCTTGGTCCCTCCATTCCATCTATCCATCTCCATCCTTTTCCTCCTTACACTCACCTATCGCCCTTACTTCCCGACCGTTTAGGGCTTTATCACATTCCACCAATCATAAAATTCCAAAAAGTTCCTTCAAATGACATGAAAGTATACATTAAAATGGAAAGGGATACGCTTGGATTCAATTTAGAAGGTCTGGAAGGCATTGACCTTAGGGGAGAAGGAACCTTTAGTTTTAAAATTACTGGAGACGGGAATATGGTGTTGGATCTGCGTGAGGGAGATGTTAACCACCTGGAATTTCTGGATTTTATTGTTTACGACGATACTATCAATTCGGACTCAGTAGTCATCCGTTTTGATAATGGGGACAAGTTCATAGGAAAAGTAATAGACGGGAAAATTCATGGAAATGGAAAAGCCTTTTTTAACAACGGCGATCAATATGAAGGAGAATTCGAGTATGGAAATATTTCTGGTAAAGGAAAATTCTCTTATTTGGATGGAGATAAATATGAAGGGGAGGTGTTTAATGGTCTTCCACATGGTCAGGGAACGGTTTATTTTGCTAATGGAGACAGATACGAAGGAATGATGGACGAGGGAAAAATGCATGGTGAAGGAACTTACTATTACAAAAATGGACGCATTTATTCAGGTATCTTCCAACTGGATGAAATAGATGGCAAAGGAACGATTAAGTACGTGAATGGAAACAGATATTCAGGCTATTTGAAATCGGGGCTAAAACACGGTCCTGGCCAATTTTATCGAGGAGAAAAACTTATCTATTCGGGAAACTATTTAAGGGATAAGCGACATGGTAATGGGCTTCTCTATTATAATAACGGAGATTGGTATACAGGGAATTTTAAAGAAGGAAAGATGGATGGAGTTGGAGTACTTTATTTCAATAATGGGGATCGATATGAAGGAGCATTTTGGGAGGGAAAAATGCATGGTAAAGGAACCTATTATTTTAAAGATGGAAAACGTTTTGAGGGAAGGTATGTAGCAGGGAAAAGGCAGGGAATTGGAACATTATACATGGAATATGGGGACTATCTTGTGGGTGATTTTAGGGGCCAATTTCCTACAGGGGAAGCCTATTATTTTATCAAGAAAAAAAAGGAGAACGAGTACAAAGTCAAACTACAGATATACGAAAATGGTGAGCTCATAAAAATGAAAAATGCTAAAAGTGTCCCTTCACAAATTTCCGACCACCCTACCACTCCTAACAAACCCTCTTCCTTATAGGTTACCATAGGTATATTTGGTACATTTGAAGCTTGTAGCTTAAATCAGACTCATGAAATCCTTATTTGCCTTAAACAGATATATCTGGACATATAAAAAACAGGTCTTATGGGGGGTAGTCTTTGTGGTTCTATCCAATTTCTTTGCCATATATCCTGCCCAGATTGTAAGGATAGCCATTAATATGGTAGGTGATGTAGTGCGATTTACCAGACTTTTCCAGGATTTTTCTGTTGTATCAGAGTTGCAATCTCTCCTGAATTACGGTCTGGGATTATTTGGCATCTTGGTGATTAGTACCGCTATTATTAGAGGAATCTTTTTATTTCTCACCAGGCAAACCTTAATAGTCATGTCCAGATTGGTAGAATATGATCTACGAAATGACATATATTCCCATTTGCAGGATTTATCCCTGAGTTTTTACAGAAGAAATCGTACAGGAGATTTAATGGCTCGCATGACTGAAGATGTGAGCAGGGTTCGGATGTATCTGGGGCCAGGTATTATGTATACCATTAATACGTTTACCCTTTTTATTATCGTAGTAACAACCATGTTAACCATCAATCCCACACTGACCTTTTATGCTTTATTACCACTTCCCTTTTTAAGCTATCTCATTTATTATGTAGAGTCTATTATACAACAGAGAAGCGAAAAAATTCAGCAACAACTATCGCGTCTAACTACTTTCACTCAAGAAATATATTCAGGGATAAGATTAGTGAAAGCATATGTGATTGAAAAACCATCCAACGATAAATTTTCGGACGAATGTGAAAATTATAAGGAAAAATCAATGCACCTTGCCAAGATAGATGCGTTATTCTTCCCTATTGTAGTATTTCTGGTGGGGTTAAGTATTGTTCTGACGGTTTGGCGAGGAGGAACACAAGTGATAAATAATACGCTAACTGTAGGTAATATCGCGGAATTCATTATTTATATCAACTTGTTAACATGGCCCATTATTTCTGTAGGATGGGTTACAACCTTAATTCAACGCGCCGCAGCAAGTCAAAAGCGACTAAATGAATTGCTGGCCGAACGGAGTGAAATCAGTTTTTCTACTTCAGAGCAAGCCCAAAAAACCTTGGTAGATTCGGCCTCTATCTCTTTTAGAAATATCAGTTTTAAATATCCTGATACAGGTATTGAAGCATTGAAGGAAGTTTCCTTTGATTTAGCTCCGGGACAAAAGCTCGGCATCATGGGGCCTACAGGATCCGGTAAATCTACCTTGTGTGCGTTGATCCCACGTTTATTAGACGCAGACAAAGGACAAATATTTATAGATGATAAACCAATTCAACTTTTTACCAAAGATAATCTAAGAAACGCCATTGGGTATGCTCCGCAGGATGTATTCCTGTTCTCAGATACCATAGCAAATAATGTATCTTTTGGGAAGATGGATGCAAGTAGAAAAGAAATAGAATCAGCCACTAAAAAAGCCTCTGTGTATCATAATATTGTCGATTTCCCTAAGGGTTTTGATACCTTGGTGGGAGAAAGAGGAGTTACCTTATCGGGTGGACAGAAGCAAAGAACCTCTGTAGCCAGAGCTTGGATCAGAGAACCTAAGATCCTAATTTTCGATGATGTGCTTTCTGCTGTAGATACTCAAACAGAAGAAGTGATATTAGGTAATCTGAGGTCTTATCAGGACGAGCATCCCCGATCTTCTATTGTCATGGTGGCCCACAGAATATCCTGTATTCAGGACGCAGATTTAATACTGGTGATAGAAAATGGTAAAATAACACAGGCAGGAACCCACAAAGTTCTTCTAGAGGAAGAAGAAGGATATTATGCAAGAATTTACGAGAAGCAATTAACAGAAGACCAAAAAATCATAAATTCCTAGTCCAGTATAGGAATCAATATGATGTTTGTCATTCTTGGAAAACGTTGTCGAACAAGTCTGATGGATTCTAAAGCGTCATGGTAAACCTGAACATTTCTTTTTACCGTCTTATTTGATGAATGCTGGTCTAAAATTCTTACAACATAGCCGTCATTAGCTAACACTGCTTGAATAGACTTTACAACTGGAACGGGTTCATTCACCAGTAGGACGTTACTCAATGAATACGTCATATTACCTTATAATTGAAACGCGAAAACTGATCAAGTCAAAATAATCCTGCAATAATCTGGATATACTCTAAAACTATCTGTCTTTTTTTATAAACTTATTAGACAAAATAGCTTCTAAAGTTACAGAGCATATTTTATGCCAATCAGCTATTTCAATTAAGGGATTATACCTAATAACCAGATTTTCTTCGATCCTGCTCTAAAAACTATTTTAATTCAATTTCGTTATCCCCAAAAAAAGCAAAGGATTATGAGAGTTAAGGTTTATTTGATGACTCTTCTGGCATTTGTATGTACGATAAGCTGGTATCCCAGTGAAGATAATTTTAGAAAGGTTAATAATAAAACATTTGAACCAGGAGAGTTTTTAAAATATAGAGTGCATTACGGCATTGTTAATGCAGGCTTTGCGGAATTGGAAGTAGAACCAAACCTTCACGATGTGCAAGGCAGAGAATGCATACACCTGGTAGCAAGATGTTATACAAATAAAACATTTAGCATATTTTATAAACTGGAAGATATATACGAATCCTACGTCGATAAGGAAGCGCTATTTTCCTGGAGATTTAATCGCCTAATACAAGAAGGAAAGTATTATAGTTACACCGAAACTCATTTTGACCAACGTTCAAACAAAGCAGAATATATTTCCAGAAAAAAAGAAGTAAAGAAACACCAGGTTCCTAAAGACATCCAGGATGTAGTTTCTGCTTTCTATTATGCACGCGCAAGGTATGATCAAAATACCTTAAATATAGGCGATAGAATTTCATTGAAAAATTTTATAGATGAGAAAACAGTGAATCTTGAGGCTGAGCTATTGAAGAGAGAAACAATAAAAGTCGACGGAAAAAAATATAAAGCGTTGAAATTCAAGCTTACGGTAGATGAGGCTGGATTAATAACGGATGGAAGTAAAATACGCTTCTGGATTTCTGATGATGACAACAAAGTCCCCATTCGAATATCTACTGATTTAGCTATAGGAAAATTAAAAGTGGATTTGGTAGAATATAAAGGACTTATGCATCCTTTTTCTGCATTGGTTGATTAAATTTATGAGTAAATCTCAGATATTTATGATGCCTAAACTTTTGGAAAATGTTTCTCTTAAATTATATAATACCTTTGGAGTTCCAGCCCGATCAAGATACTTAGTACAAATTACTAATGAGGAAGAAGCCTTTGCTTTCCTGGTTGATAACATGTTTACCTCTTTACAGATCTATATATTAGGAGGAGGTAGTAATATTTTATTTCTTTCAGATATTGAAGGGGTCGTCCTAAAAAACAATATTACTGGTATAAATTTAGTAGAAGAGGATAATGCATCTGTCTTACTAAAGGTAGGAGCAGGTGAAAATTGGCATCAATTTGTACTTTATTGTATTAAAAATGGATGGGGAGGGATAGAGAATTTATCTTTAATTCCCGGAAGCGTAGGAGCGGCTCCTATCCAAAATATTGGAGCTTATGGGGTAGAAGTGTGTTCAGTATGTGAGAAAGTGGAGGGAATTCACCTAACCACTGGCGCAAAACATATCTTCCGTAGAGAAGCGTGTAAATTCGGCTACAGGAATAGCTACTTCAAAAAGGAAGGAAAAGGAAAGTATTTGATCACTTATGTATATTTCCGTTTATCGAAATCCCCTAAAGTTAATATTTCTTATGGAGCTGTTGCCTCGGAATTAGCGAAGGAAAATATATCATCTCCAAATATCTCTGATGTAAGTAGGGTGATCATCAATATCCGAAGTAGAAAATTACCTGATCCTACAAATCTGGGAAATGCGGGTAGTTTTTTTAAAAATCCGGTCATTGATAAAACATCCTTTTCTTTTATTCACGAACAATTTCCCCATATACCACACTACCCAGAACCTAACGACAGAGTGAAAATTCCTGCTGGATGGCTTATTGAAAAATGTGGTTGGAAAGGATATAAAGAGGAAAATATTGGAGTATACGAACGTCAGGCATTAGTTCTTGTCAACTTTGGTGGCGGAAAAGGCAAAGAAATTTTTCAGCTTTCTCACAAGATTCAACAATCTGTATATGAAAGGTTTAACATTATGTTGGAGCGTGAAGTACAGTTGATACCTGAGGTAAATTCAGTTAATTCACCTCAGGAATGAAACTCGGAGGTATGAATATTCTCTGATTTATGTATATTTGTATGTAAGGTTATAATGTAAACTGTCTTTAATTTATTTCTATTCCCTGAATTACCTGTTAAATGAGTTGGTTTAGAAGAGTTAAGAACAATATAAGAACGAGGACTGAGGACAAGAATAACACACCCGATGGGCTGTGGACGCAATGTCCTAATTGTAAGAAGGCCTTGCAATCTAAAGCGTTGAAAAAGAATAACTACGTATGCCAACATTGTGATCATCATTTGCGCATAGGTAGTGGTGAATATTTTGAAATCCTTTTTGACAACGGAAGATTTGTTGAAATTGGGAACAAGCTCATTTCAGCTGATCCGTTGAATTTCGAGGATACAAAACGCTATCCTGATAGATTGATGGATGCGATTGACAGGACAAATCTCCAGGATGCAGTGAAATGTGCTTACGGCATCATGGATGGAAATGAGATTGTTATCTGCGCCATGGATTTCAGATTTATCGGAGGAAGCATGGGTAGTGTAGTAGGAGAAAAAATTAGTTTGGCCATTGACCATTGTATAGAGCAACAGGTTCCATTGTTAATAATTTCGAAGAGTGGTGGAGCGAGGATGATGGAAGGTGCTTTGAGTTTAATGCAAATGGCTAAAATTAGTTCCAAGTTAGCTTTATTAGGCAAGCACAGATTACCCTATATATCGTTATTAACTGATCCAACTACAGGCGGAGTAACAGCGAGTTTCGCTATGCTGGGAGATCTCAATATAGCTGAACCTAATTCATTAATCGGGTTTGCAGGTCCAAGAGTTATACGCGAAACGATAGGTAGAGACTTACCAGAAGGGTTCCAACGAGCAGAGTTTCTTCAGGAGCACGGCTTTTTAGACTTTATCGTTCACAGGAACGAACTGAAAAGCACTCTGGCAAATGTATTTAGCATGCTAAATGTCAAAGTTCTGCAGCATGCTTAACGAAGACTACGGACCTTGATTATTCATTATAGTTTTCTACAAAAAAATTTTCAAGCCTAATAACTCATAAAGTCATTAGGCTTGATAGCTTATACAGCATATATCCGATCCATCCTGTTGGATATATCTGTCAATCTTTCCCGATCTCCTCCGTCTACTTCTGCTGATCCCCACCCACTATAACCTATTTCTTTTAGTGCTTCATTTACTTTGGGCCAATTACAGTCTCCATCTCCTATTTTTACCTCAAAGCCTTTCCAGATACCTTCTTCTTGCTGCTTTTCACGGCTGTATTCCTTGATGTCTAATTTTACAATACGCTTCCCTAACACCTTGATCCAGTGTTCAGGCCAGCCATAACGTACAATGTTCCCAACATCAAAATACCATCCAATATAGTCGCTTTCAAATTCATCTATATATCGAGCAGCCTCCATCGGACTAAGAAGAAAATTGTTCCAAACGTTTTCTATTGCTATCGTAATTCCATGTTCTTCTGCAATGGGAAGAAGTTTCCGAATTTCTTCCTGAGATCTCTTGTAAGCATCTTCATAACTTACCTGATCGTTCACCACAGCAGGCACAAGTAATACGGTATTCCCCCCATATTGCTTACAATCCTTGATAGCAACTTCCATCGCAGCACTACATTTTTCCCTGACAGCAGCGTCCGCATCAGATAAAGGCGATTTCCAATGCTCAGAACAAATGACTCCTGGTAGCTCAATTCCTGCTTCCTCTTTTGCGGCTAATACTTCTTCGGGATCAAACTCATTAGGACTGTCCAATTCTACTCCATCAAATCCAAGTTCTTTGACCAGTTTAAATTTATCCACCATAGAAAGATCCTCTTGAATCATCCAGTATTTGAGGGATTTTTTGATCAATGGTGAAGCAGCACTGTTTATAAAGTGATGGAGTTGATGCGTGTGGGTGGTTTTAGCCAGTAAGTGAGGGAATACAATAGATGCCCCTCCTCCTACGGCTAATCTTGCTAAAAATTGTCTTCTGCTATTCATCTTGTTTGATTAATGAAATTCTGTTATCCCAGGCTTAGCTATAGGTGCAGAAGCCCAATCCAATGACCATTCGTATTTGCTAATATCAGGCCCCAGGGTTTCATCAGAATTTAATGCCTGTTCCCAACTCAATGTTTGACCAGTATAAGCTACCATACGACCCATAATTGCTAACATCGTACTATGCGCCATCCATTCTCCATCATTCATGGGTTCCCCTTTCCTGATGGATGCAAACAATTCATTATGCTCTGTTTGGTACATATCATTCGCCTCTCCTTCATATTTCCATGGGTTCGCACCAGTAATTTCATGTTTTCTCCTTATGCAGTCTACCAGACAATCTCCTTTCGTTCCAGCCACTTCTACAGAGTAACTTCTGGAACATCCTTGCTGCTGTCGGCTAAAATGATACCCTTTTGCACCATTCTCATATTCAAAGACCACTGCAAAATGATCATATACATTACCATAAATATCCTCCACCCTTCTTTGTCTTCCCCCAGTTCCAGTAGCACGTACAGGTAGTTGATCCCCCATCGCCCACGACATCATATCCAAGCTATGAACAGCCTGCTCAGCTATATGATCTCCTGATAACCAATTGTAATACAACCAATTTCTCAATTTGTATTCCATATCACTCCATTCCTCCTGACGAGGGAAGGACCATAAATCACCCGTATTGTAAGTATTGTAAATGGATTTAATCTCTCCTACCCTACCATCTAACACCTCTCCGAAAGTAGCTCTTTTAGGGAAGTGATATCTCCAACAAAATCCAGATACTAATGACAGATTCTTTTCTTTGGCTTTTTTAGCAGTTTCCAACACACTTCTCACTCCAGGGGCATCTACAGCCATAGGTTTTTCACAAAATATGTGTTTTCCGGCTTCTACTGCTGCGGCTAAGTGTGCAGGTCGGAAAGCAGGAGGAGTAGCCAGAATAATAACATCTACGTCTGAGTCTAATACTTTTTGGAAAGCATCGAATCCCATAAACTTATGTTCAGGATCTACCTGTACTTTATCCCCTTGCGCTTCGACTAAAGCATTATAGGATTTTTCCATTTTATCGGAAAAAATATCAGCCATCGCGGATAATACCACATTTTCGTCTGCACTAAGGGCTTGATTCGCTGCCCCTGTACCTCTTCCTCCACAACCGATCAATCCTACTTTCAACGTATCGATATTGGGACGGAAAGATGATTTCGCCATTAAGTTGCTACCCACCATCGCAGAACCTGCCAGAGCAGCACCGGTAGTCCTGATAAAAGACCTCCGGGAAGTAGTAGTTTTTTTCATAATCATTTTATTTGAGTTAAGCACAAACAATAAAAAATTTACACCTTCTTAACACATACTATCCTTTACAATTTATTTCAAATTGTTCAATTAATCCACTAATCCGCCATTTCAAAGCACGTTATTATCAAACCAGTTATTAAACCAATCGAACCACTATGAAAAAATTAGTCAATCGTCTATTTCTTGTCCTATCTGTGGGGATTTTACATATCCCTCTCTCGCCTGTCGACGCACAGGAGGTTAAAGCGCTTAAAAGGATCGCAGCTCCGAATGCCACCCAAGCTGTAGCAGCGGATAGCCTACATTATTACACCATCAGTAACTCACGTATTATTAAAAGAAAAAAATCCGATGATCAGGTGGTAGATAGCTGGGAGGGAAAGAAAGATGGTCCAATATCCCATTTAAATAGTGGCATTATCAGAAATGGCATCATGTATTGCGCTTCTTCCAATTATCCTCAGGTTCCCATGGCAAGTTCTATTGAAATGTTCGATACCAAAAAGATGGAACATATCGGGAATCACAGTTGGGGAATATATATAGGATCTTGCACCTGGATTGATTGGTGGGAAGATGCCTGGTACGTCATGTTTGTCCACTACGAAAATGAGGCACAACAAGGAGATTTGGGGGTAGCATATACTACACTAGCTAAGTTCGATGAAGACTGGCGAAGAACTGCTGGCTGGACATTACCTGACTCCCTTGTTAACCATCTGCGGCCGATGAGTATTTCAGGAGGAATTATGATCTCCGATTCCAGTATGTTTCTATCTCCACACCATTTTGAGGAACTATACGAAATGCATCTTCCCAAGATGGGGCATGAACTCATTTGGAAGCAAACTATCCAGGTTCCATTCCAGGGTCAGGGATTTGCCGTTGACCTAAAGGAAAAAGATACTTATTGGGGAATCCATCGCCAAAATCGGGAAGTGATACACATTAAACTGTCCGAATAGAAACAAGGGCTGAACATTGCTTTACCATTCACCCTCACATCATATACTAAATCATATACACTTTCAACATCCATTAATAGTTTCAACCCATTGACCCAAATAAATATGCGAACTCTATTACTTCTTTTCCTAACAAGCATCACCTTAAGCCATCTGACACTGAATGAGGCTTTTAGCCAGTCTTCCGTTCCTGATGCTGACTTAGCAGCCCAACCAACTCCTTTTAATCCACAATATCGTTTGTTACGAAGCAACTCTCTGATACAGGATAAAAATTTCTACCTCCTAACGCTTTGGGAAAAGTTACCCGACATTCGACGATTATTAGGAAAGCATGGGGAATTGAAAAAAATTCACCAACATATACATCGAAAAATATCTACTGCTCCAGACTCCTGTGAACTGAATCCCTTATGCGTAATCGATGGCTATATGTGGGATTCTACAACGATCAATCAAGTAAGCGAAATTCTTTCAACTGCTTTTGAAGAATCAACCAGTTGGAATGATATGATAGAGAAACATCTTCGCCCCAGTGGATTATGTCAATTGCACGCTCATCTCTCCAATCGCGAAATGCTGGTTCAAGCCTGGGAAGAAGCCGCCAAGGGAATGAACCGTTTGATGGAAGTATACGGAGTAGGGAAGAAGCCTCGATATCCGCTGATAGATTCTGTAACCTACGATGTTTCGGATAACTTTTATCAACGCTTATTAACAGCTACAGCAAGAAGTGTGGTAGATGATACGGCCCAATATGATCTATTTTTTCAGCCTTCTCTGGCCTTCGGATTGAGCTTATTAATGATTAATCACAGAGATGAAGCAGCTAGACATGAACCGATGGAAGCCTATGAAAATAAGGCAGCATTCGATTATATAAGCCAGATTAATTGGGATGATTATCCTTACTCCCTCATTTTGGTACCAGGTCGCAGTCCAATCAAAACGCATATTTCCTTAAGTCCCTGGGCAAAACTCCGACTTAAATTGGGAGTAGCACAATATCGATCAGGTAAAGCGCCTCTCATTGTCGTTTCGGGTGGTTATGTCAATCCTTTCCAAACGCCTTATTGTGAAGCTATAGAAATGAAGAAATATTTGATAACTCACTTTGGCATTCCCGAGAAATCTATTTTGGTTGACCCACACGCCCGACATACAACGACGAACATGAGAAATACGGCCCGATTGATGTTTAGATATGGTATACCTACAGATAAAAAAGCCATTGTCACTACTTCTAAAGGCCAAAGCGACTATATAGAAGCCGAATTTTTTACCAATAGATGTATGAGAGAATTGGGCTATCTACCTTACACATTGCACAAGCGATTGGAGAGACACACTCAAGAATTTACCCCAAATATTCTTTCTCTACATGCGGATGCAAATGACCCTTTAGATCCTTAAGGTGAGTTGTGTGTCGCAAGATTATGATTTTTTTTATGTGTGCCAATGAGTCAAAGACAGGGGAAAGCTGATATCGTCATTGTGAGTTTCATTCAGTGGTACAAGTTAGATCAACCAGCCTTCATAGCTACAACGCACTTGAATCATTGTAATTGGAATACTTTAATATAATCTACTTCCATGGTCTGGGGAAATTCCGTGCTTCCATCGGGATTTCCCGGCCAATTTCCTCCAACCGCTACATTCAAAATTAGATGAAAAACCTCATTAAAAGGATAATTTTCGTTCCCTAAGCTACTAGGAGTAATTCGATGATATTCTGTTCCATCTACTTCCCATTTGATGAGGTTTCTCTCCCAAATTAGAGTAAATGTGTGGAAGTCGTCCGAAAAATCAGCATCTCTTAACTGGTATGATTTGGTTACCCATTTATTTTCAGGCCAATCCTTCCCGAAGTGAACCGTTCCATGAATTTTATGAGGCTCATGTCCTACGAGTTCCATAATATCAATCTCTCCACTTTTGGGCCAGGTCCCAAAAATATTTTGGGTAGGAAGCATCCAGATCGCAGGCCAGATTCCCTGACCTTTGGGAAGTTTGGCACTCACTTCTATTTTGCCAAATCGCCATTCTGCTTTATCCTTGGAAAGGATTCTCGCTGACGTATAAGCCTCTCCTTCATACCGTTCCTTTCTCGCTTCAATAATCAATTTTCCCTCTTCCAATCTGACATTTTCGGTTCTTCCCGTATAGTATTGAAGCTCATTGTTCCCCCAACCACAAAGATTAATATTACATCCATCCCCAATTTGAGGAGTCCAGTTTGCCTCATCCAGGCTATCTCCTTCGAATTCCTCTTCCCACACTAATTGATACGTCAGATTATTGGGAACAGTAGGAGTGGTCGTTGGAGGAGTAGAGGTATTTAGGGTAGGTGCATCTTCTTCCTGGCAGGAAACAGATAAAATACCATAGAAAATAATGTAAAAAAAGGATAGATAAGGATAGCTTTGGTTCATGACATTCAACATAGCGACAACAACTTATATATAGTTTTATTAATATATGTAATTTTGTTGGTCTAACATATGAATATATTATTTTATTCTTGCTAAAGGAACCTTAGTAACAAAGGTCACAGTTTTTCTACCCTAAGTGTCGTATGTTAATAGAAAAAGTATGTTTAGTTGGTTCAAAAAAAAATATCAATTTCAAGACATATCTCCCCATCAGTTTCAGTCATTAGTAGCTAATAAAGATCATATAGTACTGGATGTCAGATCTAAGGAAGAGGCTGAGCTTGGTCACATTCCTCATTCCATTCAGATGGACTTTTTTGATCCCTCCTTTAAGCAACACATTGGAGATTTAGACAAAAGTAAAACGTATTTGGTCTACTGTAGAAGTGGCAATCGGAGTACACAAACGTGTAAATTGATGGAAAAAATGGGATTTCAACAAATTTATAATTTAAAGGGGGGCTATATTGCCTGGAGTCGTGTATAAAACAACTATATGAAATTAATCATTTTACTATCTCTTACATTTTCATTTCATCTTTGCTTTGGTCAGAAAATCCAGGAAATCACAAATGAGGAACTATTAGTGCTTCTGGAAGATCCAGAAATGCAACTGGTAGATGTCCGAACACCTAAAGAAGTAGCAGGTGGTCAAATTAAAGGTGCTGTCCATATCAATCTTTTTGATGAAGATTTTGAGGAAAAGGTAGGAAAACTTGATAAAGATAAACCTATTGCTTTTTACTGTGCTGTGGGAGCCAGGAGTTTAAAGGCTGCCAACATTTCTACTGGATTAGGATTTACACAAGTGTACAACTTGCAACAAGGATATACCGGGTGGTTAAAAGAAGAGCGCCCTGTGGAAAAGTAGAGTTCATGTAACTGTCAATTAATCAATTCATAACAGAATTTTTCTAGTCAGATGGACGGGCTAAGGCAAAGGATATGTCTGATTTTTTCTTCTTCTACTATGTACCATAATGCGTGCTACCTCTCAGCAACCCTTTCCGTTGTTTTTACGCGATGTAACACATGCCTCCCAACTTTTTTTCCTTGTTCTACCCCATCATCAATCGCCGGTCTATAATGAATTCCTCCATAAAGCCTACTAATTGCTGCTTCGGAAGCTGCTGCCATAAAAGAATCATAGGAACGACTTGGAAGATTAAAGGATAATTCTGTTGTATCGTTAAAAGATACCTGATCTCCTACTAATTCTGTGAGAATAACGGCGGCGGCGGCGGAGATAACACTATGTCCACTGGTATGTTCCGGAAAAGCAGGTGTCTCCAGAATGGGATACCAAGACGAATCTATATACCGCTCTATATAAGTTTCAGGTCGAATCAGATTACTCCTGTATTTTTCGTCCCAACAAGAAATGAATGCATCCGCTAAGCCGATGCTCGTTAAAGCAAACACTTCTGCTTTTTTCATGAAAGGCAATTTCTCCTTTCTGGTAGCAATATCTGTAATAGAGATCCAATGCCCTCCCGGAGAAATTTTTTGATGAAACATCATCACATGTCCTTTGAAGTAAGCAATGTTAGGATTACAATCCCAAAACTTGGCGATACTCACTTTTTCTTCATCTTCGGCATCAACCGCTTGATATACTTCCATTGCTTTCTGGTAGAAATCGGAAGAGGGAAGCGTATCAAAGTCCGCAGGACTCGATGGGCGAAACTGGGAAGCACTATCGAGAGTAAAGGGTCTGATGGTGTTCCAATGCGGCTCAATAGCCGGCATGTAGGTAGGGGGGGTAGGTTCCCATGCTCCAGCTTCAGTACTCAAATCGTGATCTGCTAAGGCTTGGCGCTCATGATACCCATCTTTCCTTGACCACGCCAACATATGCTCTCCCACCTGCCGTCCATAATCTTTTGATGCATTCCGGATAGAGGATGGAATACCTAAAGACTTAATTTCCTCCTCGTATGCGAGTTCCATGTTTTCCACTTTATCTATCGCAAATACAAGTTCCTTCGCTACAGTAGTAAAAGCATACATTGCTGCGAGCGGCGGATATACCTCTTCTCCTCCAACTGGGACCTCTTTCAAATCTCTTAATTGTCTTGCCAGGGAAGAGTAGCCTTCATTAAATTGAGCCAAAGTTTCATATACGGCAATATTGGGGTAAACATAAATCCTGCTGGCTACAGGAGGAGTAAAAATATCTTCAATGATCACCCATGTTAAATCCTGATTCCATTTACCCTGTGCATTTTCAAAATAAGCATCCGCTTTTTCGCGATCAAACTTAGATTCACAGGAGTAAAAAACACCTGAGATCATTAGAAGATTTATACAGATCGAAAGTGATATTACTTTTTTTATGCTCAACATATTAATCCTGGCTTCCTTGGGAGTGAACATTCCACTGATACTCGTTGAATATAATATTCCTAATTTCAAGACTATTGGACAAAGGTCATTGTTCGGGTTGACTTGATTCCCACAATCGTTTGTTCCCCTGATAATCGTATATTTCCACTTTATCTATTGTCTGAGGGATAAAAAAGCTCCGGGACGATTGGGATAAATAAGAGCTACCATAACTGGACTCTATTTTTTGTGTTTTTCCATCCTCTGAATAAATGAGCGCATATTGGTCGTAAGCTTGGAAGGAAACAGGGATCAATGTGCCTGTGGCTATTTCTCGGTTAAAAGAAAGCGAATAAAATACACATAAACTATCTCTATTCTGGCTTGCAATGTAGATCGGCGATCCATTTTGATCCAGCACTTTTACTAATGCTTTAGCATCTCCGGGAACAAAAAATCCACTTTCAGTTCCCAGAATTGGTTCAAAATCGCCTTTTCCATTCCCTTTTAATACCATCCCATTTAGCGCATCATATTTACCAGTAAATATTTCAGAACCATGATTATTCCCTACCATCAATACATCTAGGTGACCATCCAGATTTACATCTACCGTAAGCATCCCATAAATCGGTGATGCCTGTGCCAGAAGAGGTAAAGGCTTCATTTTAAATTGTCCATTACCCACATTTTCTATATAACTGCTCGACATATAATTTGCAGCATATACCGTCGCTTTTTCCTTCATCTCATTGGTAACCACTTCATCAATAGTGGCCTTACCATAAATAGCATATTGGGGGAAGGTACCCCGCATTTGCTGCATCTGGCGAATTAAGTCATCTCGTGTATGAATCGGAAATAGCTCCTTTTCCCCAACTTCATTCTTCGCATAACAGGCAATAATTGGATCAAAACTGCCATTTTCATCAAAATCCGCTACATATACGTATAATGGCTGCTCTTCTGTGCCTTTATAACGCGTGTTCAATCCCAGATTTCCTACGATATAATCTATATCCCCATCCTTATCAACATCTCCTGACGTAATACTATTCCACCATCCTATATTTTCTGATATTCCAGTTTGTTGGGTAATATTGACCAATGTTCCTTCCTGATTTTTAAATATAGTAATAGGCATCCACTCTCCGACTACCATCAGGTCTTCCCAACCGTCATTATCCACATCTGTCCAAAGAGCATCTGTTACCATACCTATTTTGTCGAGCCCCTCAGCCACTTCATTTGTCATTTCTCTAAATGTTCCCTCGTCATTTTGAAGTAAATATGAGGTTGGCGCCAATGGATAAGCATCTGGAATGATTCTTCCTCCCACAAACACATCCAGGTCTCCATCTTTGTCGACATCCGAAGCAGTAACACAAGCAGTACTACTAATCATTTCAGGGAGCACATTTTCTGCTCTATCCATAACTCCATTTCCACGATTAATATAGAATAGATCTTGGTTCAACTCAGATTGCGCCTCAAATTCATAGCTTCCAAAGCTTACATATGCATCTAAATCTTGATCTTGATCCGCATCGAATAATAATATCCCCATCACCTCTCCTTCCATAGCTTGTGAGAGTGAATGCGTGTCATCTTTCTCAAAAGTTCCCTGCTGAGTTTGGAAATACACTGCTCCAGCTTTGCCTGCAGAACCTCCAATAACGACATCTTCCAGTCCATTTCCATCCAGATCTCCTACAGCCATTCCAGGTCCCATCTGAGAGTATTTATGGGGTAATGTTCTTTGAAGATTAAAGTCTATTTTATCATCTTCTTCGTGCACAAAATCCAGTTCTCGCTCATCTCCTACTTCCTGGAACATACTTGGTGTTGGCTTTGGAAATAGATAAGATGTTATGTGTTCCAGGTCAATGCGGCTATCTGCTTTAGGTTGAGTAAAATGAATTACTTGATCAACAGCAATATCTTGTCGAATTTCCGTTCTTCCATCTGGCCAAATCACTCTTACAGAATCTACTTGTGCATGTTGTCCAAGTCCCATATGGATGGTAGGTTCCAGACTAGAGATATAACCTCTATAGGGATAAAATTCCTTATAAATCATTTGTCCATTTCCATAATGGAGTATGATTTTAGTCCCAATCCCCATAGTATTTGGCTTTTCACCCTGTATGTTAATCCTTAGATAATGTGAAGAGGGAGATTTTTGTTGGTACTGATTGATATAGACAAATGCGCTATCATTAATATTGTTTACCACATAATCGAGGTCTCCGTCATTGTCCAAATCACCTAATGCAGCTCCATTAGAAAAAGAAGGGTTAAACAGTCCCCAGCTAGTAGTTACATCTTCAAACCTTAAATCATCAGATTGCTTAAATGCATAATTGGAGATTTTCACTTCAGGGATAGCTTCCAGCGACTTTTCCAGGGATACTAATCGAGAAGTGCTGGACCGATAATTTCCAAAATCCAGATCAGTAATATCTTTGGGAAAGCCATTGGTAATAAGAATATCTTTTTTCCCATCGTGATCAATATCTTCAATTAATGGCGCCCAACTCCAGTCCGTCTGATAAACACCCGTCAATTGGCTTATATCACTAAAAATGGGTACTCTTTCTCCACGAAATCCTTGGTTTAATTGAAGTGTGTTCCTCACATATTGAAAGTCATAGCCAAATCGTTCGTTATTTCTATAGGTGCTGTAGTTGTTTGCTGGGGTAAGGGCTTTCTGACGCAGGTTAACGTCAGGCTGCATATCCAAAGTCATGATATCCACTAAGCCGTCACCATTAATATCCACCATATCCGTTCCCATAGCCGAATGACTTTGATGTTTGAATGCGTTAGATATTTCATTGGTAAATGTTCCATTTCTGTTGTTAATGTACAGCAGATCATTTGAGACATAATCATTTGCCACATAAATATCTGGCCACCCGTCCACATTAATATCTCCTATAGCAATTCCCAATCCATATCCTTCATATCTAATTCCTGCTTCTTTAGAAATATTGCTAAAAGTGTTGTCCCCATTATTTCTGTATAACCTATCAGTGTTAGGATTTGATCCATCATTAATTTTATTTCTGTATCTATTGGGGGTCCTGGCTTCATCGAGCTGGTCAGTTAATACATATAAATCAAGGTCTCCGTCTAAATCCATATCCAGAAACGCGGCATGAGTGGAATGCCCGGTGTCTGCTATGCCATATTCGGCAGCTAATTCTTTGAACACGGGTATTCCTTGAGCATTAATTCCTTGATGGACAAATAGCATATTTGCTCTATTAATTCCGGGACTGTGGACAGTAGCACTGACATAGAAGTCTATCAGACCATCCGAATTAATATCGATAATACTCACGCCAGAACACCACTTTTCCGGGGCATCAACTCCAGCCTCCTTCGCAATTTCCTGGAATTGAAGATTTCCTTTGTTAAGGTACAAATGGTTCGAGCGTTGATTTCCTGTAAAGAATATATCTGGGAGGGAATCCTGATTAACATCTACAATAGCTACTCCTCCTCCATTATATACGTATTCAAATTCAAGAATATTCAAGGTATCATTTTCGACAATGCGATTAACGAAATGAATCCCAGAAGTTTGAGGATCGAGCGAATGAAATAAAGTATCTGGGGTCTGTTGACAAGCGGAAAATCCTATCAAAAAAATCCCCCACCTAGCACCTAATTTTAAGCTGCTTTTAACAGCTTGGAATAAGATTTCTGTCCTCAAAATCAATATTTTTTTCATACACACATATCGTGATAAGTGCAAAGGTATTATTAATCTGGCGATTGTTAAATACCTTAGGCATTTATGCGCATCACTATCTTTCCTGCATTTTGATTGGATTCCATATAAGCGTGAGCTTCTGCTACCTGTTCCCAATCATAAACGCTATCAATAATGGGTTTAAATATCCCTTGTTCGAAACTGTCTTTTGCGTATTCCCAAAAACGCTTGATTAACTCCTTCTTATATGAATGATTTCTGTTTCTCAATGTACTCCCTACTATGCTAATACGCTTCCTTAGTATAGAGGCAAGATTGACGTCTGGAACCTTGACTCCTCCCATAAAACCAAGCATAACAAGTGTACCTTCTAATCCGAGAACATCAAGATTTTGCTTAAAATATGGACCACCTATAAAATCTATAATAAGGTCTACCCCTTTGCTTTGAGTATATTCTTGAATCTTTTTAGCAAAATCTTCAGATGAGTAATCGATCATTTGATCGGTCCCCAACTTGAGACATAAAGCGTGTTTAGGCTGAGAAGCAGTACCGAAAATTTGTTGAGCAAATGGTCTGGCAAGCTGAATCGCAGCTGTCCCGACTCCACTAGCTGCAGCGTGAATGAGAATAGTTTGTTGATTTGAGAAATTTCCCAATAGGAAGAGTGCCTGAAATGCCGTTAGCCATACTTCGGGAATGGCAGCTGCTTCTTCAAAGCTCATTCCCTCAGGAATCGGCATACATACATCTTGTGGAACGACAGCGTATTCTGCATATCCACCTCCAGGTAAAAGGGCCATCACCTTATCGTTCAACTGAAATTGTGTTCGATGGGAATGGCCATTTATTTCTACCACCTCTCCTGCTATTTCCAGTCCTAAAATGGGACTGGCACCTTCTGGAGGCGGATATTTTCCCTGACGCTGGAGTAAGTCAGCCCTATTTAGGGCCGTTGCTTTAATGTTCACCAGGACTTCTCCTGGACCGGGTTTCGGTTGTTCGAGTTCTCCCACATATAGCTGCTCTGGCCCTCCAGCCTCTCTTATCTTTACTACTCGCATCTGAGAATTTTATTCCTCTATTTTCCAGAAAGCGATACCTCCCGCTTGTTTTCCTACATCTACCGAAGCTACTTTCTGGTAACTTTCTAAATCTATCACATCTACTGCACCGGGCTCAGCTCCAATTCCTTCTACAGAAACAAAGGCATATTTACTGTCAGATGAGATAGCAATGCCGTGAGAGACTTTTCTTGTATTTTCAATTTTAGCCAACTCTTTTTTTGTCTTCAGATCCCATATTCCCGTTTGAGCATCAGACTTATAGGTTACTACCATCTTTTCCCCATCTGGAGTAATCTCTACATTGTAAGGCCCTTTTCCAGTAGTCAATCTGTCTGAAATTTCCCATTTTTCTATATCTACCTCCAACACCTCATGTACTCCATTACCAGCTATATATAGTTTCTTTTGGTTAGGGTGAGGGATAACCCATGTCGGTTTTACAGTAGAATGCATCATTTCACTATGAGAAGCCATTGCACTGTTTCCCCCATGTGCCATATGGTGATCTTCTCCCATTTGATCCAGCATCAATTTGCGGTTAACTTCCAGATCCACAGTATTGATCTCAAACAATTCCCCGGACATCATCGCTACGGAATAGTGATGTAAGCCATCGGAGGAAATTCTCGATCCATGTGGCATTGCCCCAGTAGTAATTTTGGTAAGTTCCGCCATGATTTCTGGATCTACTACAGACACTGAGCTAGGTTCCATCTTTCCGTGCAAATTAAAATTCACCACATAAAGTAAACCAGTCGCCTTGGAAATCTGCATAGTTGCAGGAAACAACCCTAACTCAGTTTCTCCTATCAGCTGATTATCAGTTGTAGAGAATTTGTACAGTTTCCCGAAAGGAATACCGTGTGCCATCGATAGATACCAGTACTTTCCTTCTGGTCCGACCGTGATACCATGTGGCCCTTCTATTTCTGTAGGAATTCTTCCTACGGTAATTTTTTCTGCTACGTCAGCTTTTTCTCCATCAAATGTGATAAGAGCTACTTCATCTTCGGACTCTGAAGTGACATACACATAATAATCCTGGGCCAGAATCATGTTTGCGGAAAACAAGCAAATGCATGATAGTAGACCGATGACAAGTCTTTTCATATCGTTGTATTGAACTGAAAAATCTATGATAAGTTGAGTTATTTAATTTGTTGTTCTTCCTCTTGTAATTTTACGGACCACAATCCGCTGTTCCAATCTGAAAAAAAGATATGGCCTTTGTGAGGTTGAGGTCCCCAAGTCATAGGAGCATTAGGAATTCTCCCATTAGGATCTGCTGGAATAAAGGAGGCTATTTCTCTATCCTGATCGTAGAGATTTCCCATTAAATCGCCAGAGATATCCACTACTCTTAAACCACCATTGTAATTCGCTACATATAATACATCTCCCTCAATCCAAAAATTATGAGAACCTGCGCCAGGGACTTCGTAATGTGCTACTTCTTTAGGGTTTTCCATATCTGTGAAATCTATCACATGGAGATAACCTGCTGGATAGGTTGGTTCTTCATCTATATTGATCCCATTAGGAAACGCTTCATCTCCAGCGATCACATAAAATTTTCCTGTAGATTCACTTTTGTAAGGAAATGCAGCATGATTCCAGCCACTTGGATACGCATAACTTCCTATTTTTACAGGTTTCTCAGGCGTACCTCCTTTGATTCCATTTCCAACATCTACCAGTTGAACTCCATCATGCCAATTAGAGGAATAAGCGATTCCATTTTCTACCCATACATCGTGAATAGCATGTCCATTGCTAGCTAATTCAAAGGTTCCCACTTTCTCAGGCTTTTCAGGATTTTCAATATTGATGATGTCATACCGCTCTCCATTACTCAATGCAAATACGTGGTTTTGATAAATAAATAAATTGTGAACTCCTCCTGTTAATCCATCATCAAATACCGAATGTTGTTTTACGTCTCTAGGATTAGTTACATCTAAAATAACTATGCCGTTCTTTCTGTTTGAGGCCCCTTCCCTACTGATAATACACACCTTTCCATCCTCAGAAATTTTTACATCATTAACGGTTCTGGCATCAACTTTTACCGTATCGACGATCTGCATATTTGCAGGATCAGTAACGTCCCAAAAATACGCTTCCCCATCTGCTCCCCAGGTTCCCGTCACACAATAGTCTTTTCCATCTACTCCTTCCCAAACCCATAAATCTGAGGTATGTACGTTAGATACACTCCCTTTACCCACAAATTCTATATCCCTTTGTACATCTCTTTGTTTTACTTCGATAAACTGTTGTTCATGTACCTTCCCACATGATACATGGAAAGAATATATTCCCGGCTCATAAGCCACGAATCTGCCATTTTCATCTACCATTCCTTCAGCAGAATAAGAAGGATTTGCGGATTTCCCTTGAAACGTGTAATTCAATGGAATATTAGTTACTTCATTCCCTTCAACATCAAAAGCGGTAGTTTTAAACTGTATGACATCTCCGGTTCTAATAGAATATGAAGGCGCTGATAATGTGAGTGTTACTACAGGATTTTCTACTACCTCCACGGCTTTTTCTGTAATCACCCCATCTTTTACTACTCTTAAGGTAGCTTTTCCAACTTTATTTGCCGTCAAAATCTTAAAATCATTTACAGAAATAATATCATTATTTGAGCTTTCAATCTTAATATCATCAGCTGCCCTTTGCGCTTCTGCCATATCAGTAATAAGTACCTTCAACTGCTTACTTACCCCTTCGTACATACTTTCACTAAGATTTACAAACTGCAATTCTTTCACCGCAGGAAATTTCACCTTTACAGGGACATATTTACGGAGGTACTTTCCACCTTCATCAGGTCTGATAACAATAATGGTCGCTTCTCCTCCACTCAATCCCTTAACTCTTCCATCATCAAACACTTCAATGATTTTTCTATCGACTCCTCTAGTGTAATATGCCACCGACTCGGCGTCCATTTCATTCCCTTCACTATCTTTGACCGTGACATCTAGTTGTACGGAATCTCCTACTGCTAACTCCACCATTTTAGGAGTTATATCCATCATAATACCTGATTCCTGGGCTTTTGTGAGGAAAAAGGAACACATACATACCATTCCTAAAGACCAATATTTTAAACTTGCGTATTTTAGTAGCATTTTCTTGTTTTTTAGTTAATGGTGAATTTAATAAAATTTATTGTTTCTCTTCTTCGTGAAGCAATCTGGCTACCATTATTCCAGATTGGGATTTCTTCTCAGCCAAGTACTCTACTAACGGATTCTCAGTAATTTCCACCTCATTAGATCCAGTAGAAGCATGTAGCATGTGAAGTATCCCTTCTCTTCTAAAAGCGATACCTACATGCACCACATCAAGTCCTTTAATTGGAGTAGTAATGGCGATAAGGTCTCCATGCTGAATGTGCATTTCTACTTTGGGGAGTTCGTCTTTTGGGATATGACAATATTCATAATCTCTATCATTTCTCTCTTTTTCCGTCTCGATAATAGCAGCATAATAATGTTCATCTTTGAGTTGTGCATAGCTGTCACGATGGGAAGACATAAAGTTAATTTCTTTTGGATAGGGCTTCCCTCCTATCTTCGGAGTCATATCTTCTATGACGCCTTTCTGTTGGTTATCATATATCCAGTCAGTAAAATAGTGTAAGCGACTGGGGTATTGATCCAATTTTCCTTCTTTATATCTAATTTGTTCTAATTCTTTTTCATAGTCCTCTTGAGTTAGCGACTTCCTTTTCATTAATCGGCTTAAGACAACCACATTTTCTAAAAAAGTCGTACAATCCAGGCCAAGAACATTAATGACTAATTGTTCCTGTCCGGGTAATTCAAGGGTTTTAGCGACATAAGGAGTTCCCATGAATTGTTTTCCTGCCTCTACAGCCAATTCTCCCATGGATTTGTCCTCAACAGCTAAAGAATCCAACTGTTCCATTATTGACAATAATTTCTTTCTATCTTCCGTGGAGCACTGAACCTGGCTAAACACAGCAGATAGTTGAATAAAAGAAAACAAAAGATAGATGAAAGAGGTAGCAAATATTTGTTTCATAATGTATAAAGATATTAAAAATGCATTTACTTTACCGATAATCAGAGAGTTTACATTATATTTCTCATAACCTGTCCTTTCACCATGCGTACCTCTAATGGTGTTGATTAACCGTCAAATATATGACCCATTATCCAATATTGACATTTACTCCAGCATATTCCCCTTTTTTACTAGTCCTTGTTTCACTATTTACTTTTTCCGCTTGCCAACCCCCTCCTACTTATCCTCGTCCCTGGGGATATCACAGAATTGAGTTACCTAAAGAGGTTCAATACCTTACATTTGAGAATGAAAGCTGTCCTTTCACTTTTGACTATCCCAGTACAGGCAAAATTACTCATCAACAGACGGACAGTTGTTGGATAAACATCTATTATCCAGCATACAAAGCGACATGGCACATCACTCACAGGAATACTGCAAAGACCAATAAGCCTGCTGATTTACATTATGAGGAATGGAGGAAACTTATTTATGCGCATAGTAAAAAAGCTAGCCAGATAAAGGATGAATTGGTGGAAAGAGAAAATGGTAAAGGATTTTTCTATGAAGTTTATGGCAATGTAGGAACCCCTGCTCAGTTCTTTTTTCGAAATCATGAAGGTACTGACATTGTAATGATGAATTGCTACTTTCAGACTGCCACGAAGAATGATTCTCTTGCTCCAGTAATAGCGTTTATGAAAGAAGAGATGAAGGGAGTATTAGCTTCTATTGATTGGAATGGGGTCAGCAATTAGGACATGTTCCACTAACGAGTACATTCATTTCAGATGTTTGGTATCCTTCAGGTAATGGAAGTTGTGGTATACTAACTTCTTGCAAACATCTTACCTCACCACAAATCACGCATTTAAAGTGGACGTGATCATGCTGATGCATCGTCTTTGTAGAACAATTATGGGAACATAAGGCATACCTCTTAGCACCTGTATCATCCAACACCTTATGAACTAATCCCTTCTTCACAAAAGTACCCAGATTTCTGTAAAGCGTAACTCTATCATACCTATCCTTAAACTCTTTCTCAATTTCAGGTTCAGATAATGCAATGTTTTTTTGCTTAAATAGCTTCAGCATATCTGCTCTGCAGGGGGTATGTCTTAATTGGTAAGTGTGAAGCAATTCTTTTATCATGGGATAAAATTACGAAAATCATTTTAGATTTCCTGTTCCTTTACATAAGAGTTCTCGAAGATTATTATCCACCTCTTCACCATCATCGCATTAGTTTTACTGTATATGATTAATTTCTTATCTTCTAAATTAATCATTTCCTCAAAAGGCCAAATTTCTTTTTTTTCTCACTGTAAAATTCAAATTAAAATACAATTACTTGAATAATTATTCTAATAATATTTTTTACTTATAAAAAGTACTTGATCAAAATAAATTTAGCTGCATTCCGTTCTTAGCATATCAAGTGAGTAATACATTTGTCTTTACTGAAATTTTCCTAAACCAAACAAGAGCTATAAGGAAAATCTTTCTACACACACGTCTTTTATATGTTAGAGACTTCTATGTAAGAAGTCTCTTTTATTTTTTCCTCTTTGATCTGTAAGGTACCGTTTCATCCAGTATAATTGCTTCAAGCATGATAACCCTTAGCAACTCAAAATCAATTTCCTCTGGAGAAAAAAATGAAATGCCCTTTACCTGCTTTCGATCTTTAGCGTCTAACAAATTCAGATCATCTACCAATTCTATCCCTCTAAGGAACACTAATTCTACTCCTTCAGGTTTTAAAGGATTCATATAGCATATCCAACTATGCTTATAATAAAAAGGAACCTTATACCTGATTTTGGGTTCCAGACCAGGGAAGGAAATGATCCAATGATGAAGTTTATCTAATATGTCGGCGTATTTACTCTCTTGATGAGAGATCCAATTTTCTATATCAACCATGCTGCACAGCTTAATTCATCTTGAATTAATTCTTATCCAAAGGAATACTGATACCACTTATTCAGATCCTATGCCAGGAATCACTTAGTTAGGTCAATGATCCGATTAAGCCCGCTCGATGAGGTAGGTGCCCTTATATTCCTGAAAACCACTACTATTTATAAATGATAAAGTAGGCTCTCCCCCTTGGTTCCCCATAATAGAAGCACATCCGACCTCCCCTTCTTTATTAACTGCTACAAATTTATCATTAAAATCCACTTTGGATTTCCCTCCGTTGATATCTATGATACGTTGGCAAATGGCTTCACAAGCTTCTTGAGGACTCATTCCCTGACGCATTTTTTCCACTACAAAAAAACTACCACAAGTTCTGATTACCTCTTCTCCCCGCCCAGTAGCTCCTGCAGCTCCTACCTCATTGTCTAAGTAAAGTCCGGCTCCTATAATAGGCGAATCCCCAATTCTTCCAGGAATTTTTCCAAATAATCCGCTTGTCGTTGTGATGCCTGCAACATTCCCATCTCCATCTATTCCTAACACATTGATAGTGCCTCCCGGACGTTTCTCCAAGCCGTAATCCCCATCTTCCGGTGGTAACCAATCATCTTTATCGCTTAGGTTTTCTTTCCATCTCAACCAAATTCTGCGAGACCTGTCCGTTAATAAGTTCTCTTCTGGAAACCCATGTGCTCTGGCAAACCTCAAGGCTCCTTCCCCTACTAACATCATATGATCTGTACGCTCCATGACTAATCGTGCTACAGAACAGGCTTTCTTTATGCTTTCAAGTCCAGACACAGAACCACAATTATATGTAGGGCCATACATAATAGATGCATCAAGACTCACGACTCCTTCTTCATTAGGTAGGCCTCCATATCCTACAGAGGTATCTTCGGGATCCAATTCGACCACATTGGCCCCAATTTCAATAGCATCTAACAATTTTTTATTCTCTTCGAACTTTTCCCAGGCAGGAGTCAATACTTTTTCTCCCCAATATTCTCCTCTACTACATAATATGATGGGAAGAGAAGCATTTAATTGCGTAGATTTTTGGGGAGAAGAGGTGGATGCGTATCCGAAAACGGGTAATCCCAAACTGATTCCCAGCAGTCGTTGCACAAACGTTCTGCGATTACTCATGGTATTTGAATTTAATTTTATGAGAACTTAATAAAATTTGCGAAATCTTTGAATATTTGATGTATAATTTAATCTAATGGAAAAAAATTGGTCAGCCTTTCCTTCCCAATCTCAAGCATTACAACTTTTTGTTGAGCAGGAACGACAAACGGACGTATTGATGATTATAGATGATCAACTTGGGAGAAGAGAAGCCTTATTACAGGAAATGGTTCAGTCATACGAGGAATTTGTTCATGTAGAATGGCCATTGTCTTTTGAAGATAGTAGTCCCCAGGAAGAAACGTTCAGTGATCTTATTTCTACTTTATCTCCTGAAGAGCAAATTCCCATCATTCACGTCCCTCATATGGAACGCTATTTTTTCATGGACTTCCTGGAACATAAAATGGATGCACTCGACCGACTCAATTCCTCCATGTCTCCTATTTTAGAACATAATTCCGGAATACTCATCTTCTGGACCGATTCACACACATCCTCCCACCTTTCGACACATCTAGATTCAGTTGATTTCCAATCCATTGTATTTCCAGAAGAACAAGGAGCAGATTCACCTCCCATTGAAGCACTCCCTCCACTACCCGATGTAATCCCTTCTCCAACAGACATGGAAACAGCGGATTTATTTCATCAATATGGCAGAAAATATGCTATATCGGGCCAGGCAGGGAAAGCTTTATTCCATTATGGAAAAGCAATCACCCTTTGGAAAGAATTAAATGCACCGGAAGTAATTAAGACGCTATTCAACACAGGTATCGTATTTCAACAATATGAATTGTGGGATAAAGCATTGGAATATTATCAGCAAGCATCGGAATTGATCATTGGCACGAATGAAACACCTGCGATAAACATACCAGAATCTTTGAGAGATGTTCTAGCCAAAAGCAATTACCAAAAAGGTCGGATTCTCCTGGTTCGAAAAGAAATGGAAGCTGCTTATCAAGCCCTGGAAGAGGCAAGATCATATTATAAAGCATCTAATCAAGGAGCCGAACTCGCTGAAGTCCTCAAAGATCTTACGATACTGTTTATTCACCAAAGGGCGAATGATCGAGCGATAAAAACGGCTAAAAAATCTATCCAATTGATGTCGGAATATTCCCCTGATACCCTACACCAAAGAGATCATATGCAATTAGCACGCCTGCTGGAACAGAAAGGGAAATTGGAAGACGCTATCCTTCATTACGAACAAGCTGCTATCTTATGTGCCAATGAAGAACACTATTCAGATATGGCCAGATGCTATCAGCAAATAGGAGCGGTAAGACAAAATCAATTAGACTGGGAACAAGCCCTGGAGGCCTTCCAAAAAGCACGAGATATCGCTCTTAAGACAGAAGACGAATTTTTGATCTCGGCATTGGAAGATTCTGTGAGTGAGATGGAAAAGAAGGTCAGAAAAAAGAAAGGATTTCTCGGGAAACTTTTCGGAAAATAAGATAATAACAACTGTCATCTACTACACAATACACCACTTATTAATGTTATAACATTGAGTCCTTTTACATTAACTTCTAATAACCTAATAAGTTTTATGGCAACACTCACAAAGGTCTCCTATGATGTTCACTCTATTGACAGCGCTCCAGAAGGATCAAAGCCTCTATTAGAACAAGCAAAAAAGAATCTTGGGTTTGTACCTAATATGTATGGTGTTATGGCGGAATCACCGATTTTGTTGAACACTTATCTGCACGGTTATGAGCAGTTTCGCAAGCATTCTTCATTTACTGCTACAGAGCAGGAAGTAATACTTTTATCTTCCAGCAGAGAGAATGAATGCCATTATTGTACGGCCGCTCATAGTACATTAGCTGATAATATGTCTAATGTTCCCAAAGAAGTTACTGACGCTATCAGAAATAATGCTCATATTCCCGATCCTAAATTAAGTGCATTAAGTGTATTCACAAGAGTTATGATTCAACAAAGAGGCTTTCCATCAGATGATGATGTGGAGGCGTTTTTGAATGCTGGTTATACAAAAACTCAAATTCTGGAAGTAGTTCAGGCAATCTCAGTTAAAACGATCAGTAACTACGCTAACCATCTTGCAGAAACACCTTTGGACAAAGCTTTTGAAGGAAGAAAGTGGGAGAAATAAGCAAAAGCTATCTCTCAATATCATATCAATACTACGGGGAATACTTCTTTTTAAGTATTCCCTCTTTTTTATATACAAAAAAACATCATAACGACATTTCTAATAAAACATATTTTGACTCTTACAACATTCATCTTACCATATACCTCTCCGTTTCGAACGTGATAGAAATGTGATAATTTCGTTAGAGAAAAAACATAATTAACTGTATAACAATTACTTACGTCAAATATTTTTCTCCATTTGTCGCCAGTCCGATAAAAAAACGCCTCTCCACCTTCTACTTTTATTCCAAATTCAACTCTAAATAAAATTGAATCTCATGCTAAAACGTATTTACCTTTTCCTTTCAACATACTTAATAATATTTGCAACCGCTACCTTCGCCCAACCTACCTTCTTCAATGTAAGAGTGGAGAATGTGGGTCAGGTATTTCCTTTCTCACAAAGTGGCACATTTAGTATACCTGTAGATTCTACGAACCCCGGCCCAATATTTCCGGGTGCTGCCTATGAGTTTTCGTTCGATGCTGCTCCTGGAAGCCATTTGACCTTTGCGACTATGTTTGTCCAGTCGAACGATTTATTCTATGCTCCTGATGAAGAGGGAATAGCGCTATACGATTCTATGGGGAATGCTATCAGTGGAAACATTACTGAAGAGTTGGATTTGTGGGATGCAGGTACTGAGCTAAACCAGGAGCCGGGATCGGGGATGGATCAGGCCCCACGCCAGGCTGGTCCCGACATCGGTGAGATAGATATGGATTCTACTATTAGATTCGTGAATGACGAGTTCACCTATCCAGCAGATTCCAGTGTAATCCTCGCTACCCTTATCCATAATGGAGGAACTTCATTTACTGTGAGGATTGAAAATGTATCTACTCCTGAGACCTTAGTCCTTTCAGACAGCTCTACGGTTCCCGTACCACTTTCTCCAGGTGTTTTTGTCATACATTCAGATCCAGCTCCCCTATTTACTGTAGGAGCACCCGATAGAGGGGAAGGATTAGAAGCCATAGCAGAAGATGGCACAGCAACTAATTCAGGAGCGTCGGCAGCAGAAATGACAGGAGCTACCGCCATTTTATCTCCAGGGGTTTTTGCTGTGAGCTCGGAAGAAAACTCTCTATTTACTGTAGGAGAAGCAGATCGAGGATTAGGATTGGAAGAAATAGCTGAAGATGGCTTTCCTGGAACTTTAGCAGGATCACTCAGTAGCTCGGCAACTACGTCAGCGGATGCTTTTGCTATTCCTGTTGGAGCAGATGGTCCTGGCCCCATTCTACCAGGTGGTGCCTACGAATTTACCGTCGTAGCAGAAGTAGGAGCTAACTTAAATCTTGCTACCATGTTCGTCCAATCTAATGATTTGTTTTTTGCTCCTGACGGTGCAGGCATTGCCCTATTTGACGATGCGGGAAATCCCATCAGTGGTGATGTTACTGATCAACTGGATTTATGGGATGCAGGAACAGAATTGAATGAGCTTCCTGGAATCGGTCTTAATCAGGCTCCAAGGCAATCAGGACCTGATCAGGGAGAGGCTGATACAGATTCTACCGTCCGCCTGGTAAATGATGGCTTTTCCTATCCTATGGATGAAAATGTGATTAGTTTGACCATAACTCCATTAGAAGCGACCGAATTTACGGTGAGAATCGAAAATGTATCCACAGCAGAAACGCTTCCCCTGGGAGATGGAAGTACTGTTCCGGTACCCCTTTCTCCTGGTGCATGGGCTGTTCACACCACAAATGCGCCTATGTTTAGGGTAGGAGAACCCGATAGAGGATTTGGAATAGAAGAAATTGCGGAAGATGGCAATGGGGACCTTTAGGAGATTTCCTCGCGGCTAAAGCAGGAGTGAGTGGAAATACATTTGCTGTACCTGTAGATTCTACGGAACCGGCTCCTATATTCCCTGGAGAAGCCTATGAATTTATAATCTCCGCTGCTCCCGGAGCAAAGCTTTCCCTAGCAACCATGTTTGTACAGTCCAATGACTTATTCTTTGCCCCAGATGAAGAGGGAATTGAGCTTTTTGATGCAGACGGTATGCCAATTTCAGGAGACATTACCTCTCAAGTTCTTCTTTGGGATGCGGGAACAGAACTCAATGAGCAACCGGGTGCAGGAGAAAACCAAGCACCCCGTCAATCAGGCCCAAATATGGGAGATATGGACCCGGATTCTACAGTAAGAATAGTCAATGACGGATTTAGTTATCCAGCAGATACGAGTGTAATCAGAGTAAGCATTTCTACCGACATTTCCACATCCGTTAATCCTTTCATTGAAGAAGGACTCTTGGACCTGACGGCCTTTCCGAATCCAATCTCTGAAGCAACTACCGTCAGGTTTAGCCTGGAAAGAAGTATGAATGTAGGTATATCCTTATATGATCTTATGGGAAAAGAAGTAAACATCATTAAAAGCGAGACTCCATATACTCCTGGAACGCACGAAGTAAGTTGGAATACCAATCAAACGCTATCATCTATCCCAGGAGGAATTTATATTCTACGATTGACAACTAATCAGAAGGGACTGGGTAATATTCTGGTTACCAAACAATAACAGAGGAAGCGTGATTGAACAGAAGTAATTGCAGTTGTTTCATATAATTAGGTTGAATTAAGGTCTGGGATTTCCAGGCCTTAATCTTTTTGTGGACCCCTAACATGGATTTACCAAAAACTACCTCTTTCTCCCTACATTTGCAGGCAAATTTCCAATCATTGGATCGGCGTTAGGCAGGTCGAGGTTCTTTACACTTTTTTATACCATGCTGACAGCACTGTTTCCGCCTTTTTCCCCTGAGGAGTATATCCTTTCGATCTTCTGTTACCGCCTTGAGAAAACCATTTCCATATGAATCCACCGACCCACCAATCTTCTTCCCAACAAACTTGATATAATGCTTCTAACGCCTGAGCCTGGGCATTTTCATCAGCTGCCGTACTTCCCAACCTTGCCTCAAGCTCCCATGTATTCCAGGTACACCCTTCTACATTTAGGTATCCATATTCGGTAAATAAAATCGGCCTGTCTACCTTCCTCGAAAGGGCTTCCATTTCCTGCAGATATGGCTGCCACGCCTGTTCTAATTCCGATATGGGAGGACACTTTGCATTTATTAGGGGGAAGTATGCATCTACACCAATATAATCCAATTGACCCCAAAACGTAATGTGTTTGTATTCATCCCAATTAGCCGCATAGGTAATTTTTCCTGAATAGCGGTTGCGGACATCCTTGATTAATTCTATCCAGGCTTCGGGATAATCTAAGGTCAACTGTTTAAACTCCGTTCCCAGACAAAGTAATTCTACTTCATATTCAATGGCTATATCGACGTATTCATTAATATATTTTTTATAGGACTCCCACCAATACTGAAATTCTTCCCCTTTGTCAAATCTAATATCTCCTGGCCAACTTCCCCTTATCCAGACCTGGGGCTTTAACATTACTTTGAGGCCTGCTTCCTTGGCTAATCGGACGGTCTCCTTTGCTCCTACCGGTGTTTCTCCCCAATATTGCGAATTGGAATAATGTACCTGACTGCCTCCCAATGCACTAAAAGCATAAGGAACAACAGCTACCCATCCTGCCCCTACTTCCTTTAATTCTGTCATGGGATTTTCTGAGAAAGGACGAGGCGGAGCGACCAGTGTAATGCCGTCCATAATAGGCCCTTTTGATATGTGATTGCTCACTTCAGGCTTCCATCCATTGTTCAAGGCCTGATTCCAGCTTATTGGCCCACAAATCAACACTATCAAAAGGATCACGTGTAACCACTTCATAATACTTACCTAAAAGATTATTCATTCATCCCCTAGCTACTGACCAGCGGATATATCAACCTTTAAATTCTCTAACTCAATTCTGGACAACTCCTCTAACTCTCCCTTTTCCCATAACTCAGGTAAGTCATTTAACTTAGTGTCCAAATCTTCCACTTTATAATTAATGTAATTCTGAAAGCGAATTCCCTTCACCATACGAACCTCACTCACGCTTCTAAATCGAATTCCACCACCATCTGTCTGGTATTTATATGCCAAAAAATCCATGGTATGTGCTTCTGCATGAAACCAGTACAAAAAGGCATCTTCGTAATCCTTTCCTCCATCCTCTTTCGTGAAAGATACCTTAACGGCGTGATATGGTTCTGAATTTATGACTGTTTTTTCCTGATATACTTTTATTGCAGCCGGATCATTCAATCGATAGGGTAAGAGGCTAAAATACACCACGGAATTTAACGAATTTAACAGGGCTTTTTCCCTTTCTGCGGTTAATGTTATTCGATTTCCATCAGATTCTCTCATAAAGCCATCGTTTGAAAGAACATCCTTAAATACTTTTCCTGAGGAATCATTCCTCAATCGAATGTATTCAAATGTCCCTCCATGTATGTTTATGGTAAAATTCTCTTTGCGAAACTTAAATGATATGCTGGTGTGTTCCAATAGGGCACCGCCATGTTTTTCTATCGCTTTATCTACGATTTTTTGAGCGTTATCCTGTGAAAATAATTTTCCCAGAGGAAGAGCTAACAATCCTGTGATGATCAAAAAACAGTAGTATCTCATTAGTTTTAAGTTTCTGTTGACGAGAAATATAAATGTAATGAATAAAAACTAATTATTTAATTGGTAGCTCACCTCCACTTTTTCGTATAATTTGGGAAACTCCATAAAAAAGGTAGTCCCTACATTTACTTCACTCTCCACCCAAATGCTTCCTCCCAAAGATTCTATTTGGCTTTTAATTAAAAATAAGCCTATTCCCTGAGCTTCTGGATGATGATGAAAAGTGCTGTATAGATTAAATACTTTACTTCCATATTTTTTTAAATCAATTCCTATCCCATTATCTTTTACTATGAGAATCGTCTTTCCATCCTTTCTTTGCGTACCTACATGAATAACTGGAGGCCTGTTGGGATGGGCATATTTGATAGCATTGGAAATTAAATTTTGAAGGATACTTTCTAAATAAACAGAAACAAAATCTACTTTGTCTACATCATTAAAGTCGTGAGTAATTTGAGCTCGTTTGAGATATATTTCCCTTTCCAGAATAACTAACACCCTATCCAATATGTCCTTCAACAATAATGACTCCGTTTGAAGGTCTAATTTATTCGGAGATTTAACTACTTCATTTAGTTGAGTAATAGTGTCCATCAGATGTTGGTAGGCACATTTCAATTTATTCCTGATTTCCTTTTGAAGCTCAGGTTTCTCTGTGATTTCAAATAAATTAATTAAGGACCCTATATTTCCTATGTGGGATTTCAGATTGTGGGAGACGACATAAGTGAAATGGATCAATCTTTTATTTTGATCTGTGATGATGGAAACAGACTGACGTAACTGTTGGGTCGTCTTTTTTGTAGCCGTAGTATCTTGAATAATTCCCAACACCCGATCAGTTCCTAGCCACTCAGCCCCTTCCATTCTAATCCACTTTTTCTTCCCACTAGCTGATAATATTTCAAATTCCATGGACCATGGAGCCAAACTTTTTTTTGCCAGAGAAATTGTCTGGTGTATTTCTTCTGCTTTAGCCTTTTCAACCATATTTAACATTTCTTCAAATATCTGGTCCGATCCTATCGTATATTTTTGTATATCAAAAATGTTTAACAACTCTGGTGAGAAATCCAGGCGGTGGGAATTCACATTGTACACCCACGAACAGGTATTGGAAACTGCCTCTCCTTTTCTCAATAGTTTTCGTTCCCTTTTCAATTCATGTTGTATAGAATGTAAATGGATTTTCTTCATTAAACCTCCAGCGAGTAATTTCATAACCGCTTTTTGATAAGTGAGGTTGGACCAGTGTTTCCTTTTAGTTGTATAGAAGTACAGTATCTTATCAAAACCTTGCGCCCCCTCCTCTAATTTGATAAATAGCCCAGCACGAAAATTATAGGTACTAAAAGAATGGGAATCAGAACCTTTTTCCAGGTCATTTTCAGTAAGGAAAACCACTTGGTTTTTTAGAAACAAGCCCTCAAAAAACTCTGGATCGACCTTCATTTGATGCTTCTTTATCAATGGGGAATTATCTCCATAAGTCCCTATTATGTGAATTTGTCCATCTCTCATTTTACCCACAATCCCAGTCTCCATAGACATTAAATGACATCCGGCTTCAAGATATCGCTGGACAATTTCCTTTTTTGAGGTATAAGTATGGATATTTAGTTCATACAATTGTTCTAAACAATCAGAATAGAATTCCAGGTTAGTAGTTTTTTCAACTAACAATTGTTGAATTATCTGTCTTTTAGCCATTTCTTTATGCAACTTCCTGTCCATTATATCTTTATTTTCACTGGCTATAGGTTGAGAATCTATTGATTTAAGCAGGTTAAAAAAAAGATAGAACACATACAGGCTAATGGGTAGGCAGGAAAAATTTTCAATTGCATATAATGGAAACCAAATAGAAAAGATAGATAATAATTGTGCGATTCCTATGAGGATTAATGCTGAAAGACAATGACTACAGGATAAAGGAAGCTTCGAATTATGTCGTTTCCTTTTGTCAAATTGATAAAGATATTTCCCAATGACAGTACATCCTATTAGGACGGCCCCATGCCTTATGATCTTTAGAAGAACCGTACCTGAATACCATGGGTAGTATTCACCAGGCACTATGTTTGTATAAGGTCCAATATAATCGGAGATAATTTCAAACATAAATTTTGTCTTATTGCTTACCTCTATCTTTATTGAAAAATGATCATTAATTTCCAATAATGGTAATTTCACTTAGTTATAAATTTATTATTCTTGAACAGAAACTTAGTTTAATTCACTTTCATACAAAACATTTGTAATATTTAAAGTGTAGTTTTGTAAAAATGAGTGTGCAATTTATTTTCATTTTAAACTATTATACTTTAATCCTGATATAGGCATTACCATGCTGAATTTCCCGGAAAACCTTGAGCTTCATGATCGAATTCAATGGCAAAAGATTAAGGAGACTTTTGATGTAAATGAAACCTCACTAGCTAAAGACTCTCAACCCAAGACTGTACTTAACACCCGTTTAAGTTTGTTAAGCTACGATACGAATCATCAGAAGGAACAATTGATTTCAGCATGGCAGTCCATTCTTCCCCGATATGAACATATTACCTTAGACCTTTATCAGGCACAAACTCGCTCCATCGTTGAGGCATGTTCCTCTCAACTTCCGGCAGATGCCCTTACTAATGCGAGCACTCCATATATTATTCATGTATTGAGGTGGGATGACATCTACTTCCTGGACTTACTTGATTCTACTAAAGAATTAATTGAGAGTCTCATTGATGATACACCTGCATTGAAATCGGCTTTCCCCTTCCATTTACTGCTATGGATAGACCATTATACCGCTGAGGAAGTAAGAAAGATCGAAGAAATTCTTCCTTCTAGCTATCATCTGGATCTAAGCTTTTATGGAAATGACGCTAAGGCAGCAGAACACAGATACGAAAGATATGAATCACTCATTCATCATAAGCATATCATACAAACATCTAAAGAAGAAGCTGAATTAGGTGAAGCTCATCTTAGTATTGCTAAGTTATTGAGTGCAGCTTCCCTGGATGGGGATGCAGGCCTGTATTTCCAAAGAGCGTTAGAGTATGGTCAAATTACACAAAACGTGTATCTACTTTCCGTTTCATATGAAGGAATAGGAGATATCCTTCATCGGGAAACGGACATTTATCAAGCACTTGATTGTTATCAGTTAGCTCTGGATGGATATAAATTAGAGGGTGGCCAGGCAGAACTTGCATCTGTATATTACAAATTAGGGGAGATACATTTTCGATTGAATAAGCATTCCCAGGCGCTTCTATTGTACCAGCATGCTTTGGACGCTTTTGGCGCTAGCGGGCAATTTGAGGAAAAAGGGAAATTACATGTGAAGTTAGGTGAATTTCATCTGTCCCGTGAATCTCCAGAAGCCTACATAGAACATATGCAAAAAGCAGTTACTGCTTTCCAGCAAATAAAAGCGCATCATGAACTGGTTTCCACTCACCTGGCATTTGGAAAATGGTACCAATCCAAAGATGACTTACCCGAAGCGCAACAGCAAAGCTTATTAGCATTAGGATATGCGAGGAAGACAGAAAATGAAAAGTTGAAAAATGAGATAGAGGAATATGTACATCTGCTAGAATCAGAAATCCAAAGGGTAGAACAGTCTTCAAAGCCGATAGAAATAAACCAAAAGATAGAAGACACTTCCGAGATAGAAAGAATGGGCAGAAGGAAATTTCTGTATCGCTTTCTTCCCAAAGGAAAATGATTCACAAAAAGTTAATAATATTTTTCTCAAAAAAAATTGTAATTTATTGAAGTATACGTGATTTTAGTAGAAATATTAATTGGCTTATACTATATCTATCAAATTAGTGTTTTTAAAAGAGTATGAGTGTTAAGGATCGAATTCAAAACGTTAGTACTTCTCAATGGAATAATGTCCTTCTTATTGTTCTGATAGGGTTAGTACTGTTTTTACTCTTTCGCCCCTCCAGAGGAGGTAATTCCGAATTAAAAGCGATGAGAGAACAGTTAGCACAAATGGCTCAGGAAAATAAAGATATTCAATTAAGGTTAAAGGATATAAAAGAGCAGAAGGCATTCACAGATACCACGCTAGCTCTTGAATTGGAAAAACACGCTAATACAATCAGTTCACTTGAACTTCGACTGAGAAGTATTCGCAGACAATCGAGAGCACTGGAATCAGCTATTTCAGAAAGGCTTGATCAACTAAAAAATGCACCTGGACCAGAAGTTCTGCCAGCCATAGATGAATTAAAAGTAGTCGAAAATGAATTATAGTATCAACATCTTTCTTTCACTTTTTCTGACCACATTTTGGTGTTTAAGTTCATTTTCACAGTCGCGTGGATTGGATTCTGGAGCGCTGCCATTAGATTCTATCCAATTATTTATTAAAGATAAAAGCTCTCTCTTACAAGTTCCGCAGGATTCCTTTGTCATTATTCAACCCGGAACTTATCAAAGAATCGCTTATAAATATAATTTACGTCAGGAACTTATAGACAGTCTTAACAAACAGGTTCTTATACTGGATCAGCAAAGAAGATTATCCGATACCATTCAACAAAATTTATTGGGAATCGTCGAAGCTCAGGAACAGGCCATTTTCGATTATAATCAACAAATAAATGGCTTGATGACGAATGCGGATTCACTGTCCTTACGGCTTAATGATGCGTTGAGATTAAGTAAGGATATTGATAAGAAGTCAAAAAGGCGCAAAACCTGGCAATTTTTTCAAATTGGAATAGCAAGTCTCGCTGCTGGATTGATCGGGGGCATAGTATTATTTGATTAATTATATATTCATACCTATAATACAGACCATCTCCACCTCGATTACTCTTTTACTTCTTCGTAATCCCATTCCTCATATCCATCTTCCTCATTGTTCTTAATCTTTTTGGCTTCTGTTCCTCCCTTTATCTCTTTTTCTTTTTTAGCAAAGTAGGGATAAACGATAAATGTAATGATTCCTATAATGATCAGAAACTCTATGATTCCCAACATGAAATTCTCCTGATTAAAATCGCCCAAAATTCTTATTAAATACTATTTTTGCAGCCAAATAAAACATGAGGTGACTCAAAGTTGTAATTGGCGTCTCAACTGTTGTTTAGCTGGTAGATAAATTACACAGCTTGGATGCATAAAACAATAAAAAAAACTTATTCAAATTATTTTCCCATTCTAACAACACTCAATTGTAGATAACTAATTTTTATCCTATGAAAAAAGTATCTCTTACTCTTTTATTAAGTTTATTCATTCTTACCTTTTCACATGCCCAGGATGAGACCTTGGAAGAATTAAAGAGCCTTAAAGCCGAAAAAGAGGCGGTAAAAGCTGGAATTGATGGAGAAATAGCTGAGATTGCTAAAAGGATCAAGGAGTTTCCTGGTTGGAACATAAATTTTGCAGGGCAAGTAGGACTAAACTTCTCCGGAACTAACGACTGGTTTGCAAATGAAATTGAAACTAACTCCACACGTGGGTTTAATATTGGCATCAATGCTTTCGCTAATCAAAGACAACCTAAATATTTCTGGAATAACAGCTTGGTAGCTTCATTCTCGAGAGCGAATTCCTCGAATCGAGATATAGATGATGCAACAGGAGTAGAACAACCTGAAGAAGAAGTTACTTCCCGTGCCAGTTACTTTGAATTGGCTAGTTTAGGAGGATATCGCTTTGTAGAACAATTTGCTATTTCGGCAGAAGCAAGATATAGTACTACCATTGACGAATTTAATGATCCAGGAAAACTTACCCTGAGTGCAGGTGCTACCTGGACTCCTATTTCCAATTTAGTGGTCATCATTCACCCCTTAGGATTCCAATGGACATTTCCGGGAAGTGACTTCTCTTCTGCTGCAGGAGCAAAGTTAGGGGCAGTGTATAATGGCAACATTATGGAAAAAATCGGCTGGACTTCAGATTTCAACGCATTCATTGCGTATGGAGGTGATGATGAAGCCGATTTAACAGCGGGGGAACTGAGCAACTGGACATGGTTCAACTCATTTACCATTGCAGATATTTTTAAAGGAATCGGCGTAGGAACTAATATCGGATTAAGAAGAGACCAACAATTAGCTTTTGGTAAAGGAGTAGAAGATGGGGGAGGAATTCAGTTCCTGTATACTGTGGGTATTTCTTATGCTCTTAGCCGCAGTTCAAGGTAACACGATTTTAGGATCATTGCACACGCTTGTTAAAACCTTATTTAGATCGTTTACTCAATGCTCCCTTATTCGTATATTTAGGAAAACAATTAAAACGTAGGGATATGAAAAGACGATGGAGACCTATTTTTTTCGGTTTACTAATATTGGGAGCCCTGACAGGTAGTACCTTATGGTTATCGAATCACCTTGAGCAGAAATCAACCTCAGCTCAAGAATCTTCAGATATTAACGTTGAAAAAATGCTGTCTGTAATTCCATAGACAGGAATAATACATAAATGATAGATAGCTAAGAGAAAGGGAGGAAATATCCTCTCTTTTTCTTTTTTTATTTGCAGCATATCCTGATCTACGATCGTCTATGTATAAAACAGTCGAATTTTCGCCTTAGGTATATGGAAGAGCCTCATCAGGCATTAGTAGATAAATGTCTTGCAAATGATTTGCAGGCACAAAAAGAGTTGTACCAACTGTTTGCTTCCCGCATGCTGGCAGTTTGTAATCGATATGCCTATGATCTATCTGAGGCGGAAGATATTCTCCAGGAAGGATTTATCAAAGTCTTTACCCAGCTTCACAAATATTTACATAAAGGATCATTAGAAGGATGGGTGAGAAGAATTATGGTTAATACAGCCATAGACCATGTCAGGCGCGAAAGAAAATTCCGTTTTCAGCAAGATTTAGATACACTGGAAACCAAAGAAATGGCAGAGGAAAATTGGGATCACCTGGAACATGAAGACCTTTTCAACATTATTCAAGAATTACCAGATGGTTATAGAATCATTTTTAATATGTACGCCATTGAGGGATATGCCCATAAAGATATAGCGGCCCAACTGGGTATTAAAGCGAGCACATCCCGATCCCAGTATATGAGAGCAAGAGCCATACTACAGCAAAAAATAAGATTAGCATTAATGGAGCGAAAAACTTACGGAAATGCCAGGTAACAATTGGGAAGAAAATATCAGGAAGAAAATGGTGAAGGCAGAAATTGAGCCTAAACCAGAAATATGGGATCAAATAGCTTCTCAACTTCAACAACCCAGGAAGTCTCCTCTGCTTATTATTCCTTTTTGGTATAAAGTGGGGATTGCTTCCTGTATATTTGTTGGAGTATTGATCTGGATATGGCTGTCTTCTCCTTATATTGTGAAAGATGTGCCAACAGACAATATCGTAAGCCATTCCCCCATTCCACCTTCCGGCTCACTTGAAAATACAAATTACCCCTCCTCCTCTCAGGATACTACGGTAAATGTATCCGGGGAAACAGAAGAACTACATATTAATCATTCCTCCCCTACTGCTTCAGGTATCAATCATTCTTCCTCCAAAAAAAATCAACCTCATGTGAACCCTACGAATACCAAATTCAATGCTGCTTCAGAGATTAATAGGCTTAGTCAATTACCCATTGACCTATATCATCATTCTCAGTTTTCTTTTAGCAGTGCTGATATCAGGATGCTCTCGGATCAGTCTTCCCTATCAAATATACCATTAAAGCAGCTTCCTTTACTAGCATCTTTTTATCCCGAACATAAGGGATATGACTCGTTAGAACTGTTCCCGCTCGATATGCCTATTTATTCCTCGAGATGGAATTGGACCTTGAGCAGTGCTTTCGTTTACGGTTTTCAGAACGATGTAGATATGTCTGTCGATCATCGTGTATTTGAAGAAACGACTACTTCTACTATCCCTGAATTTACGCCTGATGTACCAGATCCTCCTCAGGATACGGTGTGGAGAAGTACTTTTCCAAGAACTGGATTAAGCTTGAGATTAGGTACTTCCTATCGACTTGCATCTAGCTGGTCCATAGAAAGTGGGATTTATTTTTCACAATCAGCCGCTGGAAACTTATCCAGAGTTCAGCGTTCCTTATTCGATCCTGATGAACCTACCAATGCTTCCGTAGAAGAACGCACCAGTGAAATTACTCGATTCAGGCTTCGCCAAATTACCTTACCACTATGGTTGAGCAAACACGTGTCAAGCGAAAAATGGCATTGGCAATTTTCAAGTGGTAGTCAGTTAAACTGGCATACCCAGCATCAGATTTCTCTGAATCAAGCCGAAGAAATCGCTAGATTAGCGCCTCCTACTACAGAGAACTATGCCTCTTATCATTCTACCTGGAGCTTTGCTGTAGCGGGACGAGTATTATTATCTCGTAGGCTTACTGAGAGTTGGTTCATTTATACTGGCCCTGAGGTAAGTTATCGAATTACCGACTTTTCCAATACAGATAATATTTTGTTTGGCCCGTATCGATATCAGTTGGGATGGTCCCTCGGAGTAAATTGGCAAAGAAAAAAGCATTAAGTGCTTAAGAAAGAGAAAAATTGAACGTAAAATTTTACATTTGCCTAGATATCTCTATTTTGAGTCATCAATTCTACCACCCTAACAATGAATAACTGCTTTATTTATGGCAGACATAATTAAAATGCCTCGCCTCAGTGATACCATGACTGAGGGAGTAATAGCCGCTTGGCATAAACAAGTGGGAGATAGTATTTCATCCGGGGATCTACTAGCAGAAATAGAAACAGATAAGGCTACGATGGATCTCGAATCTTTTTATGATGGTACAGTTTTATTTATTGGTGTTGATGAAGGTAAAGGAATTCCCGTAGGTGATTTGCTGGCCATCATAGGAAAAGAAGGAGAAGATATTTCAGGTCTGATTAAAGATGCTCAATCCGGTGCATCTGTAGAAGCCGAGACAGTTTCGGAAACCGTAGTAGAAACTACGCATGCTACGGCAACTCAGCCTGCAGCTTCTTCTCAGGCTACATCCGTAGCCACTCCGCCTCAACCAAGTGTAGCACCTGTACCAGTTCATTCGGATCATTTTGATAGTGATGGATCAGCAGCTGGAGATAAAAGAATCAAGACATCCCCTTTAGCTCGTGCCATAGCAAAAGAGAGAGGTATCGATCTGAATCAGGTAAAAGGAACCGGAGATAATGGACGAATCATTAAAAGAGATATCGAAAATTATGTAGAAGCTCCTAAGCCAGCTGCAGCACCAACAACAGTTCCTCAGGCCGCCACATCGATTTCAACTGCGCAGGAATCTTTCAGAGAAGAACGTGTTTCTCAAATGCGTAAAGCTATATCTCGTAGAGTGAGTGAAAGTAAATTCAGCGCTCCACATTTTTACCTAACTATGGAGGTAAACATGGATAAAGCTGTGCAAACCAGAAAGGCATTAAATGAAGTTTCTCCTTCGAAAATCTCCTTTAATGATTTTATCATCAAAGCCTGTGCTGCTGCTTTAAAACAGCATCCATACATTAATGCCTCCTGGCAAGGAGAAGTAATTAGATTTAATGATCATATTAATATTGGTGTTGCGGTGGCTATTGATGATGGATTAATTATTCCAGTTATCAGATATGCAGATACAAAAGGTCTTTCCACTATTGCTGCGGAAGTAAAAGATCTGGCAGGAAAAGCAAGAGATAGGAAATTACAACCACCAGATTGGGAAGGAAGTACTTTCACTGTATCCAATTTGGGAATGTTCGGTATAGATGAATTTACAGCGATCATTAATCCTCCAGATTCATGTATTTTGGCTGTGGGCGCAATTGTCGATAAACCTATTGTAAAAGATGGGGAGATTGTCCCAGGCAAAATGATGAAGATGACCCTTTCCTGTGATCACAGAGTTGTAGATGGTGCACTAGGTGCAGCCTTTTTGAAGACTTGTAGAGAATTACTGGAAGATCCCATCAGATTTTTATTATAAGACAACATTAAATATTTTCGATTATTAAAAATTGTGAAAGGCCGTCTTTCACAATTTTTTTTATTTTCTGTAAGGAAGAATATATATGTCAAATAAAAAATAATTCATTTATCGTTATAAATTACAGATTTATTTTTACCTTTAATATCTAATTTACATTTACACAGCCATCTGAAAGGAAGTCATTTCTGGTAATCAGAAAATAACGTCATGACCCATAGGCCATTACAGCTCAGCATTAGATTTATAGTATTCCTCCTCTTAATTGTCCTGTATGCTCCGAATTTCGCCCAATCTGACAGTCTTAACTGGAAAAAAGAGCGTTTTATTAATCAGAGAAAAAAGAAAGAACAAATGATCTCCTGGATTAATCAGGCGACTGAATTAATGGGACTAGGAGATATAGATAACGCATCAAAATTTCTACATAAGGCGCTGGCGCTGGCTGAAGTCATTAAAGACCCGATTTGGATGGCAGAAATACGCATTCAATTGGGTAAAATCTATTACCGGAATAGAAAGTTTATCCTGGCACTTCACCAACTGGAAATAGTGCTTTCCTTAGAAGGAATTAATCACAGAAAAATTTATCTCCAGGCGATAGAATTTTCGGGTGATATCTATGGTGAAATGAATGAATATGACCAGGCAGCTACACAATACAGACAAGCTTCCGAGCTAATGCTGGACCTCCATTCAGAAGAGAGATGGAGGGTATTATTTAAATTAGGTAATTGCTACTACAATCTCGGAAGCTATCAATACTCCTTGATATATTATCAGCAAGCCCTGGAATTAGCCAACAACCATTTGACAGATATTGAAAGATATAATTGGTTAGTTAAAATAGGATCAGCCTATTCCAATCTTGCCCGAACTCATCAAGCATTAAATAATTTTAATGAAGCCCTACACATAGCCAATGGACTGACTCCACCTCTTCCAATGACGGTCATTAGGGTACAATTTCATATAGGGAAACTATATATTCTCCAGGAAGACTATACACGAGCAAAAAATATATTGGAAACCTCCCTGGCTAATTACCACAAACAAGATATAAAAGATTTATCCTTGGAATTAGGATTATTTAAGCAGATCGGAATATGCTTAATGCATCTGGAACAACCAGAAGAAGCCAGAGATATTCTTCTTAATGCATTACAATTATCACGTACTATTAATTTGTCAGAAGAAAAGAAGGAAATCCTAATGCTGATCTCTCAAATTTATGATCAGATTGGAGATAAAGAGGGAGCACTGGCATATCTACAGCAACATGTAAAAATGAGAGACTCCATTCTTTCGGACCAACAAACACAATTTCAACATAGTGAAAGCAAGAGTATAGATTTAGAACTTCAAGCTCAAAAAATTCACGAACAATTGGCTGAACTCTTATTAAAGGAGCAAAAAAGAAAGCAAAATACCCTAAGACTAGTTTCCATAGGAGGCTTTTTGGTATTATCACTGATCATTTACCTCTTGTATAGCAGGTACCAAATACAATTAAAAGCAAACTACCAACTGGAATTTAAAAACTTGGAGATAGAGAATCAAAACAGACTCCTTTCTAATTCGAATGCTATGCTGGAACAGTTTGCTTATGTCGCTTCCCACGATATGCAGGAACCCCTGAGAATGATAGGTAGCTATACTACTTTGTTAAAACATCGATACAAACAGGCTTTCGATGATGATGCGAATGACTTTTTATTTTTTATAGAAGATGCCGTAAAAAGGATGAATCAGTTGCTGAAGGATCTTCTGGAATATTCCCGATTGACCTCCAGAAATCAAACACTTACATGTGTGTCCACGAAAAAAATTATTCAAACGGTTTTACGGACGATGGAGCAACGAATTTTAGAAAAAGAAGCTAAAATCGAAGTAGATGTAGAAAGATTTCCAGACATCATCGGAAATGAAGTTCAATTAACTCAATTATTCCAAAATTTGATCAGCAATGCACTTAAGTTTCATCAGGGAACAGCTATTGTCGTAGATATTGGAGTGAAAAAAGAAACAAACACATATACTTTTTTTGTAAAGGACAACGGAATCGGTATTCATCCGGATTTTCAGAAAAAGATATTCGATATTTTTCAACGATTGCATACCAGAGACACTTATGAAGGGACGGGCATAGGTTTGGCTACCTGTAAAAAAATTATTGAAAATCACGGTGGTAAAATATGGGTAAATTCGACTCCAGGAAAAGGTAGTACCTTCTACTTCGAACTCGATGCCCATGAATTAACTGCCGCTGAATTGAATTTTCAAGAGATATAAGCTATAAAGATGCTTGTTAACAGAAGGAGCTTAATTACGTTGGATCAGGATATCCAGGCTTTTTTTGACTAATTCCCCCATAGTAACACATTTCAAAAAACCAGAATGATTATAGTGTTGTGCTAATTCTTCCTTCAACAACATCACATACTCATGACTAGATAAATTGGCACTCTCAATAAACCGCATCAAATCGCTAATTTGTCTGGAAGCATATCTAATTCTGCTGGCGATCATAGCTCTTTCTTCTCTTTGATATTGAACGACGGTTGCATGAGTCATATGTCTAATCCCCAACTGAATTAAAGGACTGTTTTCTTTAAAATATTGGGGCATATAAATACTCTTTCTTGGTTCATAGCATTGTTGATCAAAATCGATGGCTCTGATTCTGTAATGAATATCCTCAAAATCAGGCATTATCTCTACCACATAATTACTGGAATGCATATCGCCCAATAGCCTTACAAAGCAACGTTCATTAAACTTGACGAATTCTTTTGCCAAGCGAATTTCATTTTCTACTCTACCCATTTCCAGGTAATTGCGAATAAATTCCTCTCCGGGAATGCCAGCAATATGTTCTTCAATCAATGTATCTTGATCTACTACGTAACTCATTCTGTTTGGAGAAAGCATATGCTCTAATTCTAATCCAAACACTCGATTCGCATCTGCATTTTTTATATAGAAATAATCAAAGTTATCATTGATTTTATTGACTATCCTCGCTCTGAAAGGCTTTGAATTCCCGTATAAACACAGATCCACTCTGTCTATTTTAAGGTGACGCATGACAGATAAATCTCCATTAGCTTTGAGAATAGCATAAATTTCTTTGAGAGCTTCATAAATGTGGATCATATCATCCTGAGAGTATAACAAGGTTAGCCACAAGGTATCCTGCCCGAATCTATCGAAGAGGGCAATGCCATCCTCATACCGTAAAAGATCGCTATATTGGATGGGAAGATTCATTTCCCTTCCATAAGCTTTTAGGTATTGACGGAGTCCCCGGCTAAGGTCATAAGGGATTTTTTTCTCTTTTATTTTCGCCATGTATTTAAATTAATAGCTGAACGGGAAAGTTCAAAAGACGAATGGAGTGGGTAAATCTCGTTTTTGGCGTTAAATTTGTTCCTCTATTGCTGAATGTGTAGAAAACTATTACAGTTGTTTGATGATTTGGAAAAACCAATTTCTGAAATTTCTAGAAGAGCTATCTTTGTGCGAGTTGGGTACTAGGAATTTTTTCATGAACATGGTTATCGGAGGAAATAAGTTGATAATTAAACATACACTCTTGTTCTTTATCTCATTCCTGGTTTGTCAATTGTACACTTCAGCACAGGAGTACGAGGTTCCCATCAATGAATTGGTGAAGCCCCACTTAAATTTGCTGGACAATGATTTTCAGGGATTGGCTCATTTATACACCCAATTAATGAGGCTGGAGAATAATGAGATCCAAACGGTGAATGTAGTACACATCGGCGACTCTCACATTCAGGCAGATTTTTTCTCAGGAGCTTTACGGATGGCCATGCAAAAAAGATTTGGATGTGCGGGAAGGGGATTAATTTTTCCGTATAGAATTGCGAATACGAATAGTCCCTGGGATATTAAGGCACAAACTAACGTAGATTGGGAGTCGAAAAAGATCATTTTCACTCGCGAAAGAATGCCGGTGGGTATTTCAGGGATGACGATTAGGACCAATACACCACAGTTTTCCCTTAAGCTGGGAATAGCCGAAAATCAAAATGGAATAGATTACACCTTTGATAAAGTGACGCTTTTTCACGATAAGGGACCTCAGAATTTTGAGTGGGATATAGAATCTATAGATATGGGACCTAATATTATCAGGCAACCACCAAACAGATCTTCCGACAATTCCGAATTTCACTTTATTCAATATGGAGAATCTCTTTCCTATCTGGCCAATGAATATAATTGTACTATTGAAGATATTCGTAAATGGAACAATTTGGAGGATGATGTAATTTATGTAGGTAAAAAGTTACGAATAAAACCACCCTCTGAAGCAAATAGCCTTCAGCTGGACAATCTTACTTCTTCTAATGATCAAAATGCACCTTACCTGAAAAGTATTCCTCTTTCCACTCATAGCTTCGCTACTTCCATTTCTTTTCCGGAATCTACGCACACTATTACGATAGCTGGAAAGAAAACAAGACCAGAACAAAAGCATGCCACATTTTATGGTATGGTACTTGAAAATACGCATAAATCAGGGATTCTATTTCATATGATTGGAGTAAATGGCGCTACTTTTCTACATTACACCCTTTATCCTGACTTTTTTTCTCAGCTTAAAGCGTTAAACCCTGATATCATCATTGTTTCTCTGGGGACTAATGAATCCTACAGTCCTGCTTTTTCTTCTGGAAAATTCCAATCATCTGTAAGAAAATTCGTTGAATATATTCGGAATGAAGTTCCGGAAACAAGTATTTTACTGACTACTCCTCCCGATGCCAGAAGGCCAAATCAAAGATTAAATCCTAATGTCCAGGATGCGAGTAATATCTTATTAGATTTTGCACTGGAAAATGGATTGGCATGCTGGAATTTCTTTGAGATTATGGGAAGGAATGGCTCTATTGATAAGTGGTATGACCACAAACTAGCACAAAAGGATTACCTGCATCTTACCCGAAAAGGTTATGAGTTGCAAAGTCATTTGTTGTTTAATGCATTAATGGGAGGATATGCAGCTTTTAAGACGCTGGATAGATGAACATGTAGACCTTGCTCAAGTTTGGAACTTATTTTTATATGATCCTACTGAACCACTTCTTTTTAATAGTGGCTTTTTTCTATTTTTGTTCATCGCATTTTTAGGGATTTACATCCTGTTAGAGAAAAATAAGCCGCTAAGAATTTTATATGTTACCGCCTTTTCTCTATTCTTTTATTACAAAACCAGTGGCATTTATGTATGGATCCTACTGTTTTCCACAGTAGTAGACTTCGGTTTAGGGTGGGCTATCCATAAGGCTAAGACAAAATTTTCCCGAACTTTTTTCTTGTTTTTGAGCCTACTAGCTAATCTGGGACTCCTGGCTTATTTCAAATACACTTTCTTCATTTTAGATACTATCTCTCTCTTTACTGAAGGTTCATATGATACTTTCGATATATTTCTTCCCGTGGGTATTTCCTTCTATACCTTCCAAACAATGAGCTACAGCATTGATATTTTCCGAAATAAAATAACTCCTTTAAAAAACCCCATTGATTTCGCTTTTTTTGTCTCCTTCTTTCCCCAATTAGTGGCCGGCCCCATCGTTAGGGCTGCAGACTTTATTCCACAAATCAATAAGAAACTTCGCGTTTCCAGGGAGGACCTTGGGAGAGGCTTATTACTCATTTGCGGTGGATTGTTTAAAAAGGCAGTAATTTCTGATTATATAGGGGTCAATTTTGTAGATAGAATTTTCGATGAACCTGCACTCTATTCTGGCCTCGAAAACTTATTAGGCGTTTACGCATATGCGCTCCAAATATATTGTGACTTCTCTGGATACTCGGATATGGCTATAGGAATTGCCTTATTAATGGGATTTCGCTTACCACCAAATTTTAATGCGCCTTACAAGGCTAGAAGTCTAAGAGATTTTTGGAGAAGATGGCACATTTCTCTTTCCACATGGCTTAGGGATTACTTGTATATATCATTAGGAGGTAGTAGAAAAGGAAAATTTAGAACCTACATAAATTTAATGATCACTATGCTACTAGGAGGCCTTTGGCACGGTGCGAATTGGAAATTTGTTTTTTGGGGTTTTATGCATGGGATGATGCTTGCATTAGAGAGAGTCATTAAAGACCTTCAACAGTTTCTGAGGATTTATGTGCCTAAACTGGATCATTTCATAACCAACAATTATCTAGAAAGTAATATTTCTTCTCAAAGGACCTTTGGAAAAGCCTACGCAAAGGCCGGAAATTTTTACTGGAAGATTAGAATAGGATTAGAACCTACCCTAAAAATAGCAAGGCCTATTATTGGGCTCATTTTCACCTTCCATTTTGTATGTTTTTGTTGGATTTTCTTTAGAGCCACTAATTTTCAATCTGGATTAGATATTATCAATAGAATAACTACTAGCTTTAATGCTGAGTTGCTCCCTCAAATTATACAGGGATATCCCTATGTCTGGCTTCTATGCATTCTGGGGTACATCCTTCATTTTATTCCCGACTCATTCGAAATTACCATTACCAGAAGGTTTACACTGGCACCTGCATGGATAAAGTCTTTTGCCTTAGCTATTATCATCTGGTTGGTTATTCAAACAAGACAAGCTGATATCCAACCTTTTATTTACTTCCAATTCTAAATTAGCTTTCTGCTGTTCAGGTAAAGCTTTTTACAGTTGCGAGAATGATAAATATTCTTGAGGTTTACGATGTTTATGAGAAATCTCATAAGTTAATTTATTCCTTAAGGACGATTTACTAGCTAATTTATATGATTATTATTACGGGTGCTGCTGGTTTTATCGGCAGTTGTATGGTTGCCAAATTAAACGAAGAGCGATTTTTTGATCTTATTTTAGTGGATGATTTTACGGTAGAAAAGAAAAAAGCTAATTACAAGGATAAAACTTTTAGTGCATTGATCCAGCGGGATCAACTATTTAATTGGCTTAAAGGAAAAGAAGCTGATATCCAATTTATCATTCATTTGGGCGCTCGTACGGATACGACAGAAAGTGATGATGCCTTATTCCAAAAACTCAACTACTCATATTCAAGGGAAATTTGGCGGATCTGTACAGATTATCAAATTCCTTTGATCTATGCCAGCAGTGCAGCTACTTATGGGGATGGTTCTCATGGATTTTCTGACCGTGAATATATTTTCCCTCGATTATCTCCTTTAAATGCTTATGGAAGAAGTAAGCATGAATTTGATATGTGGGCACTTCAACAAACTACTTACCCTTTTTATTGGACTGGTCTAAAATTTTTTAATGTCTATGGTCCTAATGAGTATCACAAAGGAAGAATGGCCAGTGTCATTTATCACGCATTTCATCAAATCAAGAAAACCCACAAATTGAGATTATTTAGATCTCACAGACCCGATTTTAAAAATGGAGAACAAAAAAGAGATTTTATTTATGTAAAAGATATTGTGGAAGTGATTTTTTTTCTGATGAATACGAGAAAACAAAATGGGATTTACAATCTGGGTACAGGTAACGCCCGAACTTTCAATGATTTGGCAACCTCGGTTTTCACCGCTATGGAAGCACCTGTTGATATTGAATATATTGATACTCCGTTAGATATCAGAGATAACTATCAGTACTTTACTGAAGCTGAAATGAATAAATTAATAACGCTGGGATATTCGCATCCTTTTCGTACGCTGGAAGAAGGAATACGCGATTACGTAACCGGATATTTAACACCATGTAAGTATTATTAATTGGTAGTTTAATATATTTTCGAATATATGCCAATATTACATCTTTAATAGATAAGGTATTCGTCTGCTTTATTATTTTTCAAAGAATATTATAAAGAAAAACGATAGTTCTAATATTGAATTTTATCAATTAAAACATTAAAACTTTTATCTTGATCAATTCGTTTGTATCTTTAAACAGAAATATCCTATATATCTCCCATGGCCTTGGTAAAGTTATTATTGAATTTTAGTTTATTATTATCATTATTGATAGCTCCCTGTCTTTTACTAATGGCGAACTGGTATAGACGTCAATTAGCTAAAACGTTAATGGTCTGGAAAAAGCCAGAAATGGTACTTATAACCATCACATTTTCGGTTATAGCTTTAATATTGTTTATAGTGGGCATATCATGTTTCTTTAGTTCATGGGGATACTTAAAGCCTGACATTATCCTTACTCAAGAGAAAGAGAAATTTTTCGATATCGGCCTAATTTGCATATTATTAAATTTATCTTTATTGTTTTTGTATTTCGCTCTACGGATGTTACTCGTTCGAGTGGTAACTGAAAAGGGAATTTTGTTAAATGATAGAATAGTAAGAATTCCGGATTATAAGAGTTTGATCGAATGGCATGAAATTTCTGATTACTATTTAGTATCAGATTATCCCAATGTAGTATTTACCCTGATCATTCAAAAAGAACCTTTTCAATTCGAACGTGCTTCATTTAGAGTACCTGTTTACATTAGAGACGAATTTGAAAATTTATTGGAGGCCAAAATGTACAGTGCGAGTGCCAAGCGTGCAAGGTCCCAGATTAGCAGACAAAAATTTTCTGAAAACTAACCTGAATATCCTTTATGGATACATCAGCTTTTCCTGATAAAGGCAGAATATGGCTTAACTTAAGCCTTTTTATGCTACTAACTAGTAGCAGTTTATATGTGCTTGACTATATCAGAAGCGACCTTGAGATTCTGCGTGATGTGAAAGATAAACTCCAATCTGATTTTGAAGATTGCATTTCCTACTACAGCACACCCGACCATAAACGAACTCATAATCCAGATATCAGTCCCGCAGTAGAACTTACTTATGATCAAACAGGTAAGTTAATTAATTGGAGTAACAACAAATTTCTCCAAGAGGATGAAAAAATTCACAGGCTAGCCTCATTGCCCCTGGATAAAGTGTGGGAATCCAGGAAATTCATCTTCTATCAAATTCGAAAATCTTATCAAAATGGAACTTATGTAGCACTAATTCCCATTTATAATACTTTTGAAATCAATAACAGATTTCTGGTCCCATATATATTTTTGGGAAGATGGCAGAATAGCAATTTATTCTCAGAGCAGGATAAACGTTCCTTAAAGATTACCCCCGGACAAAAGGAACAGGGCATTTTGATTTCAGATCTGGATGGCTTGCCTGTTTTCACTATAGAATACCTTCCTCCTCAAAAATTTCGCAGATCTATTCGCATAGCTGTATTGGGTTTCTTTGTTGCTGGAATTATATTTTTCTTCGTATTTCTTAGACTCTATACCCTAAAAAGGTGGAATTATCGATATTTAATTAATTTATTGTTGCTTCTGATTATTCTTCTAATTAGAGGTACTTTTTATCTGCTGGATCTGCCCGATAGTTATATTACCCTTGAACTATTTCAACCCACCATTCTTTCTTTTAGTAATCTGGCTCCTTCGTTGGGAGATTTGACACTGAATATACTAACCATTCTTATAACTTCCTGGATCTTAAAGATATATGCTTTTCGTCTGCTAAATTATGTTTACAGAAAAATCACCAGATATTCTATTTTTGCGTGGATTATTTTCATCGCCTCATTTGCGTTAAGCGTGTATCTGTTAAAAGATTATGCTACTACATTTGAAAAGATTACCAGGAATAGTAAAGTAGATGTAGAGTTTGCAAATGTATTCGCAGCTAATATTAATTCTTATTTGATATTACTGGACGTGGGCTTATTACTCCTCGCGTTTTCTTTTATCATATTTACCCTACTTAGATTTAACATAGTTTTTGGATTAAGAAATAAATTTTCCATTCAATTTCTCATTCTTTCATTGTTAAGCATCATTAGTGTATGTCTGTTTATCCATTGGGATGATCCTGTACTAGGACTGGTGAATGGCAGTGTAATCATATTATTCCTTATCGTCGTATACAGATACCCGTTTAGGCAGATTCTCCACCAGGATCTTGCAAATTATTTGTTAATCATCATGATTTTTTCTGCCCTGATTACCTTCCATGTGGTAAGGAGTATTCATCAGAAAAGTCTGGGGGAAGCCAAACAAATTACAGGTCAAATTCTAGGTAACCAGGTGGGTAACATAGCCTTTGCCCTTCAAAAGTCAGAGATAGATATGACGCGGTTTAAGGATGATATTCAAAGAAAATATAAAAGGAGTTCTTCATCAGAATTCTCTGTTTGGGTTCAAGAGGAATATCTCGATCCAATTTTTAAAGGATATGATGTTAAACTGTTCATGTTCGATAGCAATGGAAGGCCATTAATTAATTATCAAAAAAGTCCTCCTCTTTTCAGCCCTAATACTGATCTTAAACTAGAAGATAGAGCTGAATTTATTGCAGGTACAGATAGCTTGTTCCAACTACCAAATTACGAAAATCGATATGCAGATATGTATATTGCCAGATTTCGCATAAAGCTATCTTCGGGTGGACCAACCACCTTCATTTTAGAACTGAGGCCAATTCGAAGGGAGACAGAAGGCTTATACCCTTCTCTTTCCATGGATGAAAAAGTTTATGATGATACCAAGCTTATCAACTCCTTCGATCATGCTATTTATAGAGATGAACTTTTATACTATCACAGAGGAAATCAGGACTTCCCTCTCTCTATAGAATCTGAAGACTCTTTACCCAAAACAGTTCATCGTCGCACTTATATTGAGTATAAGGAACAGATTGATAAACGAAAGATTGTAGTAGTACGATTTCCCAGACAGAATTTATTTGGGGTTGTTTCTTTATTTTCTTTCATATTTTATTTCTACATCTTTAGTGCTCTACTTATTATCGCCCTACCTGTATATCTACTACGTTCTCTTAATGCAATGCCATTCTCCTTCCATTTTGCACTAAGAACCAAAATTCGTATAGGTCTTTTGATTATCAGCATATTACCTATGTTTATTATTATCTCATTCTTATATCCCTTTATACAGGAAAGATATGAAAAGCAGGCGGAAGGAGAATTAATAGAAGAGGCTTCAAGACTAACTTCCCTTTTAGGTGAAGATTACGTCTTCTACCATAATGATAAACTTGGAAAGTACTATCGGTTAAAAGAATTTCGAAAGAAGATACAGGAGTTGGAATCCGTAGTCAGAAACGATATCAACGTGTTTGATGTTAATGGCAAGAGGCTAGCTTCCACCCAGCCTTTAATTTTCGAAGCTGGATTAAGTTCTAATTTAATGAATTCTGAGGCTTTTAAAGTTCTGAGTACTGGGAATAAATCTTATTTGGTTGTTAAGGAGCAAATAGGGAAGCTTAAATATTTGTCTTGCTATTGGCCCATAATAGGAAATTATGCAAGCCCTATAGGTTATATCAATGTTACTTATATAGCTAAACAGGATCAGCTCGAGGCTCAGGTACTAGACTTTCTAGCCTATCTCATTAACATTTACTTACTCATCTTTTTGATTATCAACCTAGTAGCTGTATTAGCTTCAGATGCCCTATCCAAGCCTTTATTACTATTGCAGCAAAGACTTTCCAGCATTAATCTGGGGCATGTCAACAAGCCTATTGAATATCACTCAAGAGATGAGATTGGAGCTATCGTGAAAGCATATAATACCATGGTTAGTAAGCTGGCAGATAGTGAGAAAAAGCTGGCTCAGACTCAGCGTGAACTTGCTTGGAGGCAAATGGCTCGTCAGGTAGCTCATGAAATCAAAAACCCCTTGACTCCTATGAAGTTGAGTATTCAGCATTTAAGCAGGGCATGGCAGGAAAAAGCGGGAAGTCTTGACCGAATGTTTCCAAGAGTAATGAAAACACTGCTCGTACAAATCGATACGATGGTGAGAATAGCAAATTCCTTTTCCGAATTTGCTAAAATGCCTGAGCCTGCTAAATCAAAAATAATTGTAAATGATATTTTACTGGAAGTAGTAGATTTATATGCACAATCTGAAGATGCCATGTGGATTATAGATATACCTCCCACAAAATTTGAAATATTTGCAGATAGAGATCAATTACAGCGCTGCTTTAATAACTTGATTAAAAATGGACTTCAGGCGATAGATGGGGATGGTATTATGCATATTTCTATGGATATTCTCGATAAAGGAGATCGTACAAGAATAGAAATCAAAGACAATGGAAAAGGGATGACGGAAGAAGTTCAAGAAAAAGCTTTTGAACCTAGCTTTTCTACCAAGAGCTCTGGTATGGGCCTTGGGCTTGCTATGGTCAAAAGAATTATCGAATTATGTGATGGAAAAATCTATTTTGTTTCTGCCCTGGGTAAAGGTACTTCCTTCTTCATAGAATTGCCCTCTGTCCAGGCCAATCCCCAACAAGATTTAGCCGAAATAGCTCAGACATCAAATGGAACTCATGAGCTAATCAATGGTAATGGCACCACTCATCATCCATCTAATGGGAAACACTAAGTTAGTTTTTCCCTCTACTTCTCTCTAAGTTACGGTACATTTCTTGTAGGTTCGTACAGCTAAAGGTTGTATTATCTTTAGTGTTCTGAATTGAATTTTTTTCTCATTGGCTTGATGAAGAAAGTATGCAGTAATTATTACTTTAGCTGTCAATATTTTTTCTTAAAAAGAATAGTTCTTGGTACTATTCTTTCTGGCTTACCTTTTGGTTTATTGGGCCAACACATTCTTTCATTTTCAGATAGCATAGCATATACCCATCAAGATACGGTTCAACTTTCGCAGAAATTTATCCTCCCTCATACAGTAGTTATTAAAAAACTGGAACGGGCGTCCATAACTCATGCATTTAAAGAAGGATCCACTGTTCCTGAATCCTTTTTCAAAGTAATCGGTATTAGTGGCCAAATTGAATTTATTAATATAATAGATCCAGGAACCTATCTTTTTCAATACAAATACACTAACAGCCCTCCTTCTTCTATAGTGGGATTTGTTCCAATGTCTGAGAGCATGTTAAAGGATAGCTTACCAGAATCTCCCTATTTTACTCCTTCCGAATTAGCGTTGAACGTAAAAAATAATAGCGGCACACCTGCCTTTTGGGAAACGTCTCAAATTCGCAAAAACGGAAGTCTCTCCAGAGGATTAGTTGTAGGTAATAACAGAAGTGCCTCCGTAACCAGTGGCTTAAGGCTGCAGTTGGAAGGAGATTTGGGAGATGGGCTGAGTATTTTGGGTAATATCACTGATGAAAATATACCTATCCAGCCAGATGGTACGACCCAACAGATATCAGACTTTGACAAGATTTTCATACAACTTCAAAAGGACCCCTTTCAGGTAACTTTAGGAGATTATGAAATCAAAAAGCAGAATTCGCGATTTGCGAATTTTTACCGGAATGTGCAGGGATTGAATGCCGTCTATCATCAAAATAGCATTAAAGCTTTTGTCAGTGGAGCTGTAGCTAAAGGGAGATTTCAAACTAATACCTTTGAAGGACTGGAAGGAGTGTCTGGTCCTTATAGATTAACTGGTCAAAATGGAGAGCGGTTTATTTTTGTTCTTGCAGGTAGTGAGCGGATTTACCTAAATGGAAAATTAATGATTAGAGGAGCCACTCAAGATTACATCATCGATTATAATACGGCTGAAATTACATTTACCCCCAAGCATGTGATAACAAGTGTCAGCCGGATTGTAGTAGACTTTGAGTATAACGATAGGCAATATAATCGCTCACTACTTATTGCAGGTTTTGCCTACGAACAACCTAACCAAAAAGTCAGTATTAATGCCTCATATGCGAGAGATGCGGATAATCCCAATGCGCCATTTGAAGATCCTGAAGTATTCAGCTCTATAAGAGACTCTCTTAGTACTATAGGAGACAATGTGGAAGAGGCAGCAATTAGCGGAATTTCTCTGTCAGGTTTTAACGGTGATGAAGTGAGATATGCACAGAGGGATACCGTCATCAGAGATAGTGCATTTATCTTTTATGAATTTTCTACCCATCCAGAAGAAGCAGTCTTTAAAATATTCTTCAGTTTTGTCGGGTCAGGAAATGGTGATTATGTCAGAGATGTATCAGGAATAAATAATAACGTTTTTCGTTGGGTCTCCCCCGATGAAAGTGGGTTCTCTAGAGGAGACTATGCGCCTATTCGCACATGGGTGTTACCTAAACTCCTCGAAGTCGTGGATATTCAGAGTAACATCCAATTAAATGATCATATTTCAATTTATACTGAAACGGGAATCAGTCGAGAAGATAAAAATCGATTATCTCCAATAGATGATGAAGATAATACAGGGTTAGCGAATTTGACAGGCCTTAGGTTCTCAAATGTAAAGCTCTGGGATTCCACTACCCTTTCATTTGACCTCAATCATCAATACGTAGCTGCCAGATATGAAAATCTGGATAGGATATATAGACCTGAATACGATAGAGTATGGAATCTTCTAAGTCTATCGGAAAGAGAAAATGAACATATAAGCACTGGCAAATTAACCCTTAACTTTGATCAACTTTCAGTAGGGTCTGAGGTTGGTATACGTCAAACAGCTTCAGGGTCAAAGGCGCTAAGGCAAAAATATTCTGTAGAAAGTCGGGCTAAAAAATGGCTGGAAGGAAACTACACCTTTACTCAAATTACGAATCAGGATGATGCTATTCTAAGAGATGCTACCTGGACCAGGCATGAGGGAGATATTTTTAAAAGGCTTGGAAACTGGAGAATTGGTACTCAAATTTGGTTGGAGGATAGACTTGAGCAACGAGCTGATAGTACTACAGATCGCACAATTTCCTTTGCGGACCTAACACCCTACATTAAAACCAGTGGAGAACGCAAGTTATCTCTTGAATTATCCTGGAACTATCGAAAAGAAAAGGCCTTTCTAGCTGGAAAAGACAGAGATAAATCATTGGCACACACCTACACCCTCCAAACAGCTTATCGCCCATCTCCTAAACTCCAATTGAAGGGAGTTACTTCTTTAAGGGATTTCCGCATATTAGATACCCTTTTCCAACAGCAAGGGCTGTCTAATACCAGATTAGTACAAAGCCAATTACAAGCTCAATTTCAATCTTCCTGGATACGAACCCAGTGGGTCTATGAGGTGAACTCGGAGCAGGTATCTCGAAGAGAATGGAGATTCATTGAAGTGAATCCAGGTCAGGGACAATTCGAATGGCAAGATGTAAACAATAACGGTATACAGGATATAGATGAATTCCAGTTAGCTGTTAATCCTCTTGCTGCTAATTTTATTCGGGTTCAAATACCTTCAAGAGAACTTTTTCCTACCACCAGATTAAGCTTAAAAGGAAATCTGAATATCGACTTGAGAAAGCTTATTCCTAGCAGTGAATCCAGTTCGTTTTTTCATAAGCTGCTCTCTCAAATTCGGTCAGTAAGTGCAGTAAATTTAAGACAAAATAAAAACCGTGCCTCAGCCTTTAACACTTATTTACTCCAGTTAAAAAATATTTTTGAGGATGAGAATCTACTGGATGCACAGTATTCTTTTCGTCAGGATCTTACCTTTTTTCCTAATAGTCCGGGCGGCGACTTAAGGCTTAGTTACCATGATAATCAATCGAAATTATTTTTGAGTACAGGCAATGAACTTCGTGGAATAAAATTTGGAACTTTAAAACCAAGAGTTAACTTTGACGCAAAAAGAAGCATAGAGGTAGAGGCTCAGATAGGCAGAAAATTTGCAGAGGCGGATAGTTTTAATTCCAGAAATTTCAATATCCAATTTATAGATGTTCAGCCACAATTTAATATTCAACTCAATAGAAAACTTCGTCTAGCACTTGGTTATCAATACTCATTCAAAAAAAATTTAGACGAATCAACCCAAAACTCCACAACCGCATTCACCCACAAAACTTTCTTAGATGCAAAATTAAACATGAAAGATCGAAATAATATTTTTACCAAGTTTGAATTAGTACATATCAACCAAATCGGGGAAGCGGATTTCTCTGCAGCTTATGAACTTAGGGAAGGTTTACAGAATGGATTTAACGGTATTTGGCAGGCTTTTATCACCTTCTATATCTTATCAAATGTGGAACTAAGCATTAATTATGACGGTAGGGTATCGACAGAAGAAGCTGTAATTCATACAGCAAGGATGCAAGTAAGAGCTTTCTTTTAAACCCATTATATTGCTTAAGATTTATAGATCTTACAGTCATATATTTTTCCCGTTTTTGAAATAGTAAATTTTATCGTAATATTAAAACGTTGAATAAAAAAATACCCTCTTATTAATTTTGGTCAAATTTTATAATGCGTTAAATGGAAAGTGTCTTCATCCTTTTTGGGGCAATCGTTTTTTCTTACCTGCTCAATAAAATACTTCTTAAATTCTCAGGCAATTTTGGGGTTGACAGTAGAATCTCTCAAAATCTTATTCGCTGGAGTTCTGCTGCTAAACCCACCACAGGTGGTATATCCTTTTATATGACCTTTCTTCTTGGCTTTATCGTTTTGCTTATTTTAAAACCAGAACTTACTGTTTCAAGTGATAAATATATTGCTTTATTGATTTCTGCAACATTAGCATTCTTAATCGGATTTGCTGATGATGCATATGGGACGCACCCTAAATGGAAGTTCCTCGGTCAGGTTTTATGTGGCGGCATACTTGTAATGTATGGAATTCAAATTAATTTTTTCAGCTTGTGGGGGCCGGATTTTGAAGTGATTGACTCAGCTTTAACTATTTTTTGGGTCGTTGGCTTAATGAATAGCCTAAATATGTTAGATAATATGGATGGTGTCACAAGCACCATAGCTATAAGTATATTGATCATCACCATGACGATTATGGTGGCTTTGGAAGGGACCTCTCATCTCTTTTTTATCATAATCGCGGTAGTGGGGAGTTTTATAGGATTTCTGTTTCTTAATTGGCGGCCAGCGAAAATATACATGGGAGATACCGGGAGTATGTTTATAGGTCTGGTGCTAGCTTTTATGGGCATCATATATCTTTGGAACGTTCCTACTTCTCCTGATAATGTTTCCTCATGGAGGAAGGCGCTGATTCCTGCCTTAGTCTTTCTCGTACCCATTATGGATACCAGTTTTGTAACCGTAGCGAGAATTAGTCGAGGAGATTCCCCATTCAAAGGAGGAAAAGATCATCTGACCCATAATTTAGCGCGCATAGGAATTCAGGAGGAATTAGTGCCTGTTACTCTAGGAATAGTTTCCATTATTTCCGGTGTACTGGCATTATACATTTTTTATCTTATCCCGGAGTGGGACCACTTGTATACAGTATTGTTTTCGGTGTATCCTATCGGATTATTAATTCTTTTTATCTCTTTATACAGACAGGGAACCCGTATTGGAAAAATGCGTGCCCTTCTAGCTTTACATGAGCAGAAATCTCAGGAAACTCAAATTGCAGAACAGAAACCTCAGATTGTTTCTACAGAAAAAGAGCAATCAAAAGAAATAATTGAATAATCCTACTAACATTGCGAATCTTATATATTCAGCAATTACTTGTTTTGCCAGATTCTTCAGGAAACGATCGATGCTTTCATTTTGCTAAAAGATGGAGGGAATTAGGACACCAAATTACATTTATTTCCTCAGGGGCGGCCTTACCTGATTCCCTCCAAAAAAAATGGTTGAAACAATCTTTAAACAAGGTCAAATACGAAGGGATAGATCTATTGCTTGTGCCAGTTCCCTATTCCCATCATATGAGTTTTCCCAGACGTATTATTTCCTTTTTACAGTTTTATCAACGAGTAAACAACATTCCCTTTAACGAACAATCCTTTGATCTGGTCATAGCTTATTCAGCTCCACTCACGGTAGGAGAATTAGGAAGGAAGATCGCCCAAAAGCTTCACATTCCTTTTATTTTTGAAGTAGCAGATGTATGGCCAGATGTTCCTATCGGCATGGGAATTATTAACCACCCGTGGTTAATTAAATGGTTACACAAAAAAACAAATAATATATATCGGGCAGCTAACTATATATTTACTTTTTCTGAGGGGATGAAGGAACAAATATTATCCCATAATGTCCCAGCAAATAAAGTCCATGTTGTCCACAATGGAGCAGATACAGAGCGAATTCCCTTTATTTCCAGAAAAGATAGAAAGCGCAACATTATGAACGTATTATATCTTGGAACCATTGGGAAAGCGAATGATCTTACACAATTGGTAGAAGCAGCTAAAAAAGTGTTTCAACTTAGGGGTAGTGCTATACAGTTTACTATTATAGGATCGGGAAACGATGAAAAAAGAGTCAAACAATTAGCAGGCTCCTATCAGCTGGAAACCATCAATTTTTTACCCCCTGTATCAAGAAAAGAGGTACATCAAATTTTATCTGAAGCTGATGTAGGGGTTGTTTGCTTTGCAGCCTATAAAGTATTAGAAGCTAACAGTGCCACCAAGTTTTACGATTATTTAGCGAGTGGATTACCGGTAATTATAAACTATCAATCCTGGCAAGCTGAATATTTGAGGGTATACGACTGCGGTTTATCTGCACCACAAAATGATATAGAGGCTTTTTCTGAACGGATCATCTGGTTGGCTGATCATCCTGAAAGGAGAAGACTCATGGGAGAAAATGGGCGAAAGCTAGCTGAAACTACCTTCGACAGAAACAATATCGCCTTGCGTAGCCTTCAACTTATTACCTCATTAACTTAGATAGGTGCTAACTCGAAAGGCCTAAATAACTATAAGTACTTTCTGCTTCCCAGAATACTTCCTGAATAGGACCGTATATTAATGAAGGAAATAATCCTAAAAGGAGAATAAGGCAGACTAAGAAGATTACCCCTATTTTAGGAGCAATGCCATTACTTACAGATAGGTGGGAATCTTTATCTTTTTCAGCAAACATCAAAATGATAACCCGTAAATAATAATATGCACCAATGACAGCAGATAAAATCCCTATAACAGCCAAAAGGATAAGATCAGCTCTTACAGCAGATAAAAACAAATAGTATTTTCCAATAAAACCAGCTAAAGGGGGGATTCCAGCTAAAGAGAAAAGGAAGACTGATAATCCTCCAGCGAGATAAGGAGATGTATGACTGAATCCATTCCAATGAGATATATCTGTATCCTCTATTTTATGTTCTGCCATTCCCACGATCCCAAACGCACCAATATTCATAATGGTATATATAAACATGTAGAAGATAACTGCTAGAAATCCCTCCATCCCTGCACTTAAGCCAAGCAATGCGTAACCTGAATGTGCAATACTGGAATATGCTAACATTCTCTTTAAGTTTCGTTGTCTGGCAGCCACAATATTTCCATATATCATAGTGATTAATGCACAGATAGCCAGCACTATTCCGATCTTATTTCCACTAACTAATGAAGAGGTTCCTTCAGGGCTGAGTAAATTCATCCGATAGATCACGTGTCCGAAGCCTACAAAAGCGGCCATTTTACTTCCAGTAGACATAAATCCCGCTAATGGAGTAGGAGTTCCCTCATAAACATCTGGTGTCCAGTTGTGAAAAGGAAAAGCAGCCACCTTAAATAAAAACCCTATTAATATAAGTCCTGCACTAGCTAGTAATAAGGCCTGAAATTCTGGCTCAAGCGTACTGATACTTTCTCTGATTTGTTCAAAATTAGTATGTTGGGTAATCCCATACATCATAGATATTCCGAATAGAAGAAAAGCAGAGGAGAAAGAACCTAGTAAAAAATATTTCAATCCCGCTTCGGTAGATCCTTTTTCATTCTTATATAATGCAGCAAATATGTAAAGGCATATAGACATGATCTCAAGGCCTATAAAGGTAATGATCAAGTCAGAGGCATTAGCCAGTAGGATCATTCCCAATACGGCAAACATCATTAAAGCATAGACATCAGGAATGCTTTTCTTATATCGCTTAAGATAATCAGGTAGAAAGAATAAGGTACATAAACCAGAAAAGGCTAAAAACACGTGAACCAGAGCTGCTAATCCACTTGTTTCAATCATGCCAAAAAAGGCTGGTGCCCTGGTTTCTGCATAAGCTCCCAAAGCTAAAAATGAGGACAATAATAATCCAAGACTTGCTATCCACGGCAGAACATTTCGAATACTAAAAGCATCCAATAACATTATTATCAGCCCGCTAATAAGAATTACCAGTAAAGGTAGTATCTCTAAAGTAGATTGGTTTATTAAGTCGAGATTTATAGACATGCGACTCCGTGGTTTTTAGACGCGTAAATCTAGCAGAAAGCAGATGAGAATCAAAGTACAGCCTTAAATTCTCTCAAACAAAAACGTCTGAGACTGCATGCCTCAGACGTTTATTTGATAAAAGTTGTACTAGATAGTCATCACTATGAGATATTCGCTAAATCACTGTAGCCACCCTCTGGGATTTGATTCAATTTCTTCATTCATCAACTGAATTTGCTGATCCATCCTTTCAGCTAGACTTTTTTCATTATCTAATATATTATACGCCTCTGAAGGATCGTAACTTAAGTCGAACAACCAGGGGCCCTCACTTACCTCATTGGGTAAAGGATATTTAGGATTAAAAGATCCTAATCTGTGGTTAATATGATATTTATAATTTTTATTGCGTACAGCGAAGACTTCATCTTTCCAAAAGAAGAATAGCGAACGATCAGATCCGTTGATAGCTGAACTGGTAAGTAAAGGCCATATATCTTTTCCATCTATTACCCTATCAGTTGGAACAGGAACCCCCACCTTTATTGCTATCGTCGGGAAAATATCTATCATCATGGCAGGTGCATCATTTTCTAACCCAGCAGGAATCTCCTTGGGATACCATGCAATAAAAGGCACCCTCACCCCACCTTCAAAAACTTCATATTTTCTTCCTCTGAGTAAAGCTGTACTCCCCAGATGCAAAGGTCCATTATCGCTTGTAAGAATAATAAGCGTCTTGTTTTCCAACCCATGTGTATTCAATGCATCCACTATTCTTCCTACACTTTTATCTAATGCCTCTATTACATCTCCATAAAGACCGGCCCTTGATCTGCTTAAAGCTCCTATATTTTCCGGAAGCGGTAAATGAGGAAAAGAATGAGCAAGTTGTAAAAAGAAAGGGCTACCCTTATGATCATCGATAAACCTTACAGCTTCTTCGGTATATCCATCGATTAATTGGTCAGGGCCAGTGAGATCCTCCAGAATGATTTCCTCATTTCGATACAAATTCAGTGGCGACATTTCATGACTTACCCTAATTCCAAAAAAGTAATCAAACCCAAAATCATTCGGAAGATGAGGAGAAGTATCTCCTAAATGCCACTTCCCGACAAGTCCCGTAGCATATCCTGCCTTTCTCAAAGGTTCTGCTAGTAATATTTCATCTTCCATGATGCCAAGCTGAACATTCCTCGCTTTTAAATAGGTAGTTTCTTTACTATTGGAAGGGTGTAACGTATGAGTCATCCCAGACCGAAAAGGATAACGACCGGTAAGCATAGACGCTCTGCTAGGTGTTCCATAACCCGCAGGGGCATAAAAAGAAGTCAATTTTACCCCTTGAACTGCCAGGGTATCTATATAAGGTGTTTTTACTGCCTCACTTCCAAAAGCGCCCAAGTCTCCATATCCTAAATCATCAAAAACGATCAATATAATATTAGGAGGACTTAACACTTTCTTCTGTTCATTTATTACCTGGCGAGTTCTGTATTCTGTCGTTGTCGAAGCTGCATCAGATAGGGAATCAGCCATAGCAATACCAGATGAATCCATCCTTGCTGTAGAATCTGAAGTTGATAAATTAAAGGATTGAGGTACTTCTACGGCAAATCTCTCTACAATTGTATCAAAAACTACTATCGTATCGCTAGTAGCCTCTTTCACTGAAGTCAAATAATTATTCTTTTCCGAAAGATGTTCAGAGGGCTTAGGTTCATAATAAAATTTCGCTTGTACGTATTTTACAATAAAAAATACGACAAGTCCCAATAGACCCAACCTAAATGTCCACTTTATGATATTTGCGGTAGTCTTGAAGAACTTTTTCATAAATATAGTCTGTATGAACTTTGAGTCTGTAATATTATACTTATTTTATACGGATGTAAATGAATATCGTCACTTTAAATCTATAAAAAACTGATTTTTCCCCTTTTATGCAGCGCGACTCTTCAAACCAAAGTGGCTGGAGCTGGATACCTACCCTCTATTTTACAGAAGGAATTCCATATGTAGTTGTCATGTCAGTGTCGGTCATCATGTACAAGCGTTTAGGTATTTCCAATGCAGAACTCGCGCTGTATACGAGTTGGTTATATTTGCCTTGGGTAATTAAACCCATTTGGAGTCCCATATTAGAATTGTTTAAAACAAAACGATTTTGGGTGGTCGCTATGCAACTATTAATCGGAGCTGGTTTTGCAGGTGTAGCTTTCACCATCCCCACCTCTTCATTTTTTCAGTATACACTGGCATTTTTCTGGCTTGCAGCTTTCAGTTCTGCCACCCACGATATTGCCGCAGACGGTTTTTATATGATGGGGCTAAATCAACAACAACAATCCTTTTTTGTAGGGATCAGAAGTTTCTTTTACAGATTAGCGATGATTACGGGTCAGGGACTACTGGTAGTCCTGGCAGGTTATCTTGAAGCCAACTCTGGTTTACCCCCCTTAGAATTAGAGGTCCATGTCCGAAAAAGTGCTCAAGAGGAAATCTTTCTTCCTTTTAAGGATGAAATTAATCCTCATTCTCAGGAAGATCTAGATGTACCATTGATGCTTCAGTTATCTTCGAAGGTTGTCTTTATCCCTTTGGGGAAATCACTTAATAATAGAGAAGATATAGAAGCTGATGTAGAGAAATCTATTAAATGGAATTACGATCAAGGATTTTCATCCAGGGAAGAACAGGTGCAATTATCCCAGACAAGGAAAAGCTGGTGGCAGACCCACGTGAGTATTCCTTTAGGCCAATGGTTAAGTAAACGCTTTGGTCCTAAAACCATAAACAACGTAGTAACGGAAGAAGGCCATATCAAAATTGTTGAGCTGCGTTTGTCCAGGAAACTTCTTACTGATCAACCGATTGTAGTTAACATATATCCTAAAAGCCGAAATCCAAGTATTCGATTATTGAGTTCTAATAGATTTACTTTTAACCGACAAAATCAGAATCATATAGCAAAACTCGTATTTCAGGCAGATCCCAAACTGGAGAAAGCCACAGAAGTTACATTCCAGTTAAACTCTGGTGATGTTCCTTTTGCCTGGAGGATCGTATTTTTGGTCATTGCGGCCTTCCTTATAATGATAGGAATATTTCACGCATTTATTCTTCCCCGGCCAGTAGAAGATCAACCTTCTGATATTCCTTTGCCTAAAGTGGGGAACAATTTTTTGATGACCTTTCAATCCTTTTTTAGTAAGCCTCACATTGGAATTTCTATCGCATTCTTATTGTTCTACAGATTTAGTGAGGCACAATTGGTAAAACTTTCTACTCCTTTTTTACTGGATACTCCTGAAGTGGGAGGGTTGGGGTTAAGTACTGCGAGTGTAGGATTTGTATACGGAACGGTGGGAGTACTTGCACTCATTTTGGGAGGCATATTGGGTGGCGTATTTGTATCGAGACACGGCTTGCGGTTTTGGCTATGGCCCATGCTTGTAGCGATCAATTTACCTAATGGCATATATGTATTTCTGGCTTATTTTCAGCCCGAGAATTTGGCTGTGATAAGTACTTGTATCGGAATCGAACAGTTTGGTTATGGATTTGGATTTACAGCCTACATGATGTACATGATTTACATTTCTCAAGGGAGTTTTAAAACTGCACATTATGCGATGTGTACGGGATTTATGGCCCTTGGGATGATGATTCCCGGTATGTTTAGTGGGTGGCTACAAGAACACATCGGTTATCAACACTTTTTTATCTGGATAGTATTGAGTATTATTCCCTCTTTTCTGATCGCAGCATTCGTACACATAGATAAGAATTTTGGTCGTACAGCCTAACCTTATCTTATGTCAGGGTAAAACCGTTTGAGAAATTGAGCCGAAACTCCAAATCCCCATAAGAACCCAATGAAAAGGAATATCCCATTAGCTTTTAAGCTTCCCCATTTTGTGATTCTCCTGTCTGAGGTCTGTACATGGTGATATAATTGAACAATACGTCCCTTTTTTCCAATCTTGTCGCAAAAATCCGTTTCTTCCATAATCGGCAATTTTGGATTGAACCCTCCTACACTCATAAAATCTCGTTTTCTGCAAAAAATGGTCTGATCCCCAAATAGCAAGCGAAGTCCTTTAAACAAGAAACGATAGGGTCTGAAGAGCAACGGAACATAATAGGTCTTAAGAAAATTATGCATAGAAGTACCCCATCGGATTCTGGTCGGTCCTTTGATCAAAGGAAAAAAACCTCCCGCGGCAATCCCTTGATCTTTTAAGGTATGTCTGACGATTTCCACATATTTTTCTGGAAGAATGGTATCTGCATGAACGAAACACAGAATTTCCCCGGTACTTACTGCAGCCCCTTTATTTAATTGTAAAGGCCTGGAGGCAATTTCCGTTTGGATCAATTTGACCCCCATATTCGATACTAATTCGCAAGTCCTATCTTTACTTCCTCCATCTACTACAATTACCTCATATGGTTCAGGACGTAATTTTAATATCGCCTTTATTGTTTGCTGAATACAAATTTCCTCGTTTAAGGTAGGAATGACAATAGATATCTCAGAACTAGAAGTAGATTTGTTTCCCATTCACATAAATTTCTTACTATTTCTTATTTGCTTGAAAATGAGGAAACCTCTGGTCACTTAAAAGACATTTTAGACAAGAAAGATAAGAAGTTATTCTTAAGTAATAGGAAGCGTTCTGCTCATTGGCACAAATCCTCTACCAATTAATTAGAAATTATTTTTTCATGCAGAATCAAGGTCTCCTCCGTAGGGCCTACATTAAATTCTTCAGCTAACACTTTCACACACTCGTAATATTGTCTGATAGCTAAATGGCGTTTTCCTATTCGATAGTAGGATCTCATCAGCCTGCGATGAATTTCTTCCCTACATTTGTCATATTGTAAAATAGTATGGCAGTAATTTATCGCTTCCTGTGGTGCACCATTATTGCTGTAATAATTACTCAGTCTATCTAAAATGTAAAGATACCTTTCTCTAACATGTCCACTTTCTTCATCTACCCAATCCCAACCTTCATGTTCTACAAAGAATTCTCCTTTATAAAGTCGCTCAGCTTTTTCAAAGTATGTTTTAGCCTCCTTCGATCTTCCTAAGCTTTCTAATCGAATTCCTCGATCATAATTCTCAGAAAACCGTTGGACGTCTACCAGAACCTTCAGCGCTGGATCGAATAAATATTTCCCCTTGCGATAAATAATATATTCACTTCCTTCTTCGGTGGCCTTTAATGTTTTTCGCATCTTTGTCATGTATACATTCAAGGAATTTCTGGCAGATTCATCAGTTCCTCTGTGCCAAAACTTATTAATTATTTCCCTTCTGGAAACAGGCTTGGGATAGTGCAGCGCTAAATAAAGAAAAATAGATAAGCACTTTCTACCTTGAAAGGGAACTGGTTTCCCGTTAAGCAGGATTTGAGTGTTTCCCAAAGAAAAAATTTCCAGCTTGATTACATTTTCCTGTTTACCATTTTCATGTATGCTCGAGCTAACCTCTTTAATATGATCAAGTGCCTCAGCCGAATTCCCATTTTGCATACGTGGCCTACGAATATTATTGGAGTTTTCCACAGAAATCAATGAGTTAGTATTTCCGCCTTCTTTTACCTCTTGCATGTTCCTATTACCTACTTCATTTACCTCTAAGGGAGTATCAATTTCTTCCGTTTTTTTTTCTCTGAGTATTGGGTTATGTTTTATGTTTTTTATGCTAAAAAGGCTCATTATGTATTCAATAAACTTCTTCCATATTCCTGATTGCTCCTTTTTTATCTGTTTAGACAATAATCTTCTCACACTCTCTTCCCAGTCTATATCGGAAACGGGAATTGGAAGTACATCATCTATATTACTCCTACATATGGTTAGAAATTGCTCACTGGTGGGTTGGTCCACCAAGCCTGCTATAAGGATATGAGGAAATAATACCTTGATCTTCTCTGCTACATCAATGGTCAATCTTCCATTCTTAAGAATAGATAAAACCACTATCTCAACATTTGATAAGCGACTTAATTCAACAAAAAGATCTTTTTCTTTTACTGTGTTAAGCGAACCAATATAATTAGTTCTGTCTTTTAGAAAATAGCGGTTAAATAAGTGTTCTCCTACAATCAGCACATTAACAGGACGCATAATTATATGATTTCCTGGCCTATAAGTTTGTGTTCTCTATGAATATGTATGCATCTGCCCACTTCCTTTATATGGAAGAGCTAGCAAGTTATCATTGTGTTTGCGTGGTATGTCGTATATTGTTAATACATTGGGAATGAAAAAGGTTACTTCAATTTAAAAAAAATTATCCCATTCGGAATGCTAGATAAGTTTCTCATATTTAAACTGATATGGCAAAGCTGAAAAAATTAGCAGGCCAAACCATCATCTACGGTGCCAGCTCTATTGTCGCAAGATTCCTGAACGTTTTTCTGACTCCTATTCATACGGAAAGTTTTCCCGAAGCGGCGTATGGACAAGTGACTCAATTACTTGCGTATGTAGCCTTAATGAATATCATTCTTACCTTCGGTATGGAAACGACTTTTTTTCGATTTCTGCAGGATGGTAAGTCTTCTTCTGAAGTGTACAAAACATCCTTCACATGGATCTTATTTTTATGCACCATTTGGGGAACAATGATGCTTCTTTTTTATATCCCTATAGCTAACATTACAGGATATGAAAAATCACCAGAATGGATCTTAATGCTATCTATCGTTATTCTTCTGGACGCATTAGCCTCTTTACCTATGGCAAAATTACGTCAAGAGGATAAACCTGCCAGATTTGCATGGATAAATATTACCAGCATTATCATTTCAGTTACCGCCAACGTCGTCTTTATACTTATCATGGGTCTAGGGATCACTTATATTTTCGTAGCCTTTTTATTGGCATCTTCTGTCAAACTGCTATTAGCATTCTGGAATAATTTCCCAAAAGGATTAGGTTGGAATCGGGAACTTATTGGCCCTATGCTTACATATGGTGGTTTTATCATGGTGGCAGGTTTACCTGGAATGTTAAATGAAGTCCTGGACCGGATTCTCATTCCAGATCTTTGGCCTGATGGTAAAATTTTTCAGCATAGAGCCTTAAGTGGAGCACAAATGAACGGAATATATGGGGCTAATTATAAAATTGCCATGTTGATTTTATTAGCTACTCAAGCTTATCGGTACGCGGCAGAACCTTTCTTTTTCAAAGAAGCAAAAGATAAACAATCTCCTCGTACGTTCGCGCGCATTTTCCATTACTTCGTATTGGCTGCAATGATAGCCAGCCTTTTATTAAGTACCTTTGCCTATGAAATCGCCTCTTTCGATTTTTTGGGAATCCCTGAGTTATTAGGGAAAAAAGATTGGACTTTTATCGACCGTCCTTATTGGATAGGGCTGACAGTAGTTCCAGTTTTAACTATGGCATATGTGCTTCAGGGGGCTTATCTAAATATGTCTTTCTGGTTTAAAATCACTAAACAAACCCATTTTGCGCTGTTGTTTTCTGGCTCGGGTGCGTTGGTTACTATTATAATAAATGTCTGGGGAATCCCTGTTTATGGATATCTTGCGAGTGCATGGGCCACCTTTTGCAGTTATGGACTAATGTGTATTCTTGTATATTTTTCGGGCCAAAAATACTATCCTATCCCCTATCGTCTGGCTAGGCTGGTATTATATGCAAGCATTTTACTCCTAACCTACTTCTTCATTTTCCACTCTATTTCGATATTTGAGGTTGTTCCGGTATTTTGGCAAAAGTTAACTATCATTTTTATAAGTTTAGGAATAGTTGCATTAATTGAGTACAGGTTCCCTATATCGTGGAATCCAAAATGAAATTAAGCAATAAATAGTTCAGAATAAGAAGTCGTTTTGTCTTGAAGCTGAATGTGGGATTACATGCGCATCCTTAATTTATTCAAGGAAATTAAGATGAATAATTTTTAGCTTGAGTTTCTATTAACAAATTTTTGGAAATGGACATAGAATCGGTACCTGCACACTTGCTGTATGAACGTCTTGACATATTTCCTTTATTCTCAAATATTTCTGAGATTGAATTTAAGCAAAATGTAAGGGGGGAATTAGTACGATACAATAAGGGAGAATACATCTGGAAAGAGGGAGAGAAAGGAGAACATTTTATGGCAATTCTGGAAGGTTCTTTGGAGGTTTCCCGAACAACAAGACTACACCCTATCATCATCACAAGATTCCTTCCAGGAATGATCTGTGGAGAGTTTCCTCTACTTTCGGGTTCACCGAATCCTGGAAATGCACGAGCACTTAGCGATGTATTATTATTCAGAATGAATCAGGAACACTTTTGGTGGATGATGGGAAATTGTGCTAATGTGAGGAATGAAATTCTTCAAATCATGTCGGAACGTAGCCAGGAATTCTACAGTTATTCCGTACAGAGGGAGCGGATCATGTCATTGAGTACCTTAACAGCCGGGCTGGCGCATGAATTAAATAATCCAGCTTCTGCTGCTCGTAGAAGTGCAGAGAGTTTACATAAAATTTTAAATAAATTAGACGAACATGCGACGGAATTACTCAAATCCGCTATGTTCAAAGATCCTGATAGAGAGGGATTTTTATTCGAACCTTTAAGAGACAAGATGCAACTCGAAGGGTTGGAACTCTCATCTCTTCAGATCAGTCACCTGGAAGAAGAGCTTTTCGATTGGTTAGAAGCATTAGGCATAGAAGATCCCTGGGAAATAGCGTCAACCTTGGTAAATGCAGGATTTGATAAAAAGTTCTTGTCCAAATTTTCTGAAGAAGTCGTCCCAGAGCATCATACTAATTTTTTACGTTGGCTCGAGAAGGATGTGGAAATGCGCCTATTGGCACTGGACCTTTCTACCAGTACTCAACGCATCAGTCAATTAATAGATACGATGAAGTCTTATTCTTATATGGATAAGGAACAAAGTAGAACCCCTACCGATATTCATCAAGGTATAAAAGATACCCTTCTCATTCTTAAACCCAAAATCAAGCTCAAACAAATAACCATCTGTAAGGGATTTTCTAAAGGTCTTCCTTTGGTTCCCGTTTATGGAAGTGATATGAATCAGGTATGGACCAATTTACTTGATAATGCTATAGATGCAGTTCCGAGCCAGGGAAAAGGGAAAATAGATATAAATACCTATATGGATCCTGTCGACCCTAATTATGTTATCATAGATATCATCGATAATGGATCTGGTATTCCACCTAAGATTCAAGACAGAATTTTTGAACCTTTTTTCTCCACAAAGGAAGTGGGCAAAGGAACGGGAATTGGATTAGAAATCGTACATCGAATTGTGATGAACAGACATCAGGGACATATTCGGGTAGACTCTGAGAAAGGACGTACCTGTTTTAAAGTCTGTCTCCCTGTTCAACCTATAGAATCATCAAATGTTGTCACAAAAAACATAACTAAATTGTCATAAGCATAACTATTAATGTCCATGAATCACCCACGTGCCACTGCAGAGCAGTTAAAGATCATTCCTACGTTTGAAGATTTATCGGATGAGGCAATTAAATGGCTATCTGAGAATGGCCAATTGAGATATCTTGAACCTAATGAACAGTTCATCTCTCCAGGTGATGAGCCAAATCAATTATTTGCGGTGATAGAAGGAAAGCTGCAATTGTTTCTTCCCGATCCAGATCATCACGGAGAATTTAGACCTTCTTTAATATTTCAAATAGGTGAAATAGGTGGTTATTTGCCTTTTTCAAGAATGTCGAAGGTAAGCGCTTTGGGTTATGCCAAAATACATTCTGTAGTTTATGTACTCCATCGTGAGACATTTCCAGACATGATTCAAAAACATACGGAAATCGTTCAGGCATTAGTTTCTTTAATGACAGATAGAGTTCGATTAAGCACCAAACAACAGCAAGCTCAGGCAAAACTGGCTGCATTGGGAAAATTATCTGCAGGGTTAGCGCATGAATTAAATAATCCAGCCTCAGCCATTAAAAGAAGTGCTACAGAATTATATGGACTATTAACTCAATTACCTAAATCAGTAAAACAGCTGGCAGAAAACGATGCAAAACCTGAGTATATCGAAAAAGTGATCGAGCTTGTCAAAGTAAAAAAGGCTGAGCGACAGTCTTTTTCCATGTCTATGATGGAAAGAAATGCCCTTGAAGATGATTTAGCTGATTGGCTGGAAGACAAAGGGGCAGAGGATGGATATTGTATGACAGAATCTCTTGTAGAAATGGGCGTTACAGTAGATGAACTAGAATCAGTAGTTGTAGGCATTCCAGATGAGATAGTTATTAGTATTATTTATTGGTTAGATCATAGTCTGAGTACCAAACGGTTAGTAAAGGAGATTGAAGATGCTTCCCAAAGAATATCTACTCTGGTAGCATCGATCAAGGAATATACCCATATGGACAGGGGCAATGCTATGAAGAAGGCCAATATAAATGATGGAATCAAAAGTACGCTTTCAATACTTCATCATAAAATCAGGAAAAAAAATATACAGGTGAGTATTGATTTGCAAGAGAACCTTCCAGACGTCTATGCATTTGTAGGAGAGTTGAATCAGGTGTGGACCAACATTATTGACAATGCTATTGATGCATTGGAGAGGGAAGGCTGTATTAGCATTGAAACCTGGGAAGAAAAAGGATTCGTGCAAGCGAAATTCCAGGATAATGGCCCAGGAATCCCAAAGGATATTCAGGAACGCATATTTGAGCCTTTTTTCACTACGAAGAAACAAGGAGAAGGAACAGGAATGGGGCTGGATATCGTTCGAAGAATCATTGGCAACCACAATGCAGATATTAAACTTAAATCCATTCCAGGAAAGACTGAATTCACTATTTGCATTCCTTCTATTCATTTAAAGACCGAACTTAAGAAAGATAGCGTCATATGAAAAAGCCTATCATCTATGTCATCGATGATGATCCGCAGGTATTAAGAGCTGTTGTTCGCGATATACGAAAGAGATATCGTAAAAATTATCAGGTATTCAGTACTTCATCAGCCCAGGAAGCCTTAGACACACTGCCTGAGTTAAAGCTAAAAAATGAACACGTAGCCCTATTCCTTTCAGATCAAAGGATGCCGGAAATGTTGGGAGTAGAATTTCTGGAATCAGCTAAAAATTCGTACCCAACAGCTAAACGTGTATTACTCACAGCATATTCCGACACTGAAGCAGCTATCAAAGCCATCAATGATGTCCAATTGGATTACTATCTAATGAAACCCTGGGACCCTCCGGAGGAACGCCTGTTTCCGATTCTGGATGATTTACTGGAAGAATGGCAAGCTAATTTTATTCCGGATAAACCAGGAATAAAAATTATAGGTTATCAATGGTCCCCTTTATCCCACGAGATTAAGGATTTTCTCAGTGGAAATATGATTCCTTATCAATTTTTAGATATCCAATCCAGTGATAAAGCGAAGGAATTAATTTCACTAAAGAAGGAGGAAACTACTGAATATCCAGTACTTATTTTTGAAGATGGTACCATTATGGCCAATCCTGGCGTGGAAACTGTTAGTGAGAAAATAGGATTTAGGACCAAGGCAGCGGAAAACATGTATGATGTAGTTATCATAGGTGCAGGTCCCTCAGGGTTGGCTGCAGGTGTTTATGGAGGATCAGAAGGATTGAAGACCTTGTTAATTGAAAAAAGGGCACCAGGAGGCCAGGCAGGAACCAGTTCGAGAATTGAAAACTATCTTGGTTTTCCCAAAGGATTAAGTGGATCCGACCTTGCACGAAGAGCTATCACTCAGGTAGGTCGTTTTGGGGTAGAGTTTTTATCTCCTCAAGAAGTTACTTCTCTTCGATTGCAGGATCAATACAAGATCATAACGCTTGCAGATGGCAATGAAATTAATACCAAAAGTGTCATCATTGCCACAGGAGTAGATTACAGGAAGTTATCAGCTAAAGGGGTCCATGATTTTACAGGTGCAGGCGTCTATTACGGTGCTGCTACGACAGAGGCCACTGCTTGTAAGGATCAGAGTGTATACATTGTAGGGGGAGGAAATTCCGCCGGTCAAGGGGCTATGTACCTCTCAAAATTTGCCTGCGATGTATATATCGTTATTCGCAAGCCCGACTTGAGTTCTAGTATGTCCCAATATCTTATAGACCAAATCGATAACACCAAAAATATTCACTTAATTCCCGAAACCTCTATTGTGGAAGCTTGTGGAGATGATAGACTTAGAGAATTAGTACTGGAGAATAAGCATACGAAGGAAAAAAGGCAGGTAAAAGCAGGTGCGCTATTTATATTTATTGGGGCCAGACCTTATACGGAATGGATGGGAGAAGGGATCGTTAAAAATGACCGAGGATTTATAGAAACGGGAAGATCATTACTAAATTATTACGAATACCATCAAAATTGGAAGCAACAACGAGATCCATACATGCTTGAGACATCTATCCCTGGTATTTTTGCTGCAGGAGATGTAAGAGCGGGAGCGATGAATCGGGTAGCTTCTGCTGTAGGTGAAGGTTCTATGGCTATAAGTTTCGTACACAAATATCTAGAAGAGAATTAATTCTATATTTATCTCATTAGAAAGTGTTTTTCCTTCCTGGTGAAACTTATCTCTTCTAAATAATTTAGAAGGCATATGTTAAAAGGTGGTGCTTATGTTCTATTAATTTGTACCCCATTTTTTGAGGATTTGGGCCAATGATTCAGGCGAAAACGGACTTATAGAGAGAATGTTGATAATAAGCAATTCTGCATTTAATCGAACGGTATATCTATCCTAACTTATTGACCAGAAAAATATTAATGAAGCCCTCCGTTTAGTTCGTGTTAAGCATATTCTGCACCTAGATTAAAGAGCTTGATTCCCATATCCCATTGGCACCAAATATCCCATCCCACTCAGATGTCCCAAAAATTTAACAAGGTAAATACTATTATTCCGGAGAATTTTCCGGAACAAAGTGCCCTTAAGATGATTGATTAGTAGGAGATCATAACTAACGGCTAAATAAAATACTAAGGAAATGAATGCGAACCAATTAGATATTGCTATTGTGGGTGCAGGTATAGTTGGATTAGCGCATGCCTACATGGCAGCTAATAAAGGGTATAGGGTAGGAGTATTTGAAAGGAATGAGGAATGTATAGGAGCCAGCATTAGAAATTTTGGAATGATATGGCCGATCGGTCAAGCTTCCGGCCCTTCCCTGGAGCACGCTAAAAGAAGCAGAGAACATTGGCATAGCATTTCACATCGGGCCGACTTCTGGCTTTATCAAAATGGATCCTTACATCTGGTATATGAACAGGATGAAATGGACATTATTACTGAATTTATTGAAACAGCTGCGGATCGTGGATATGATTGTGAGTTAGTTTCTGCAGCAAAAGCCCTTGAATTATCTGATGGAATTCAGCCCAAACATTTGGTGGGTGCCTTATGGAGTAAGACAGAGATGCTGGTTGAACCACGGGAAGTATTAACTAAACTGTCTGATTGGCTTTCCACTCATTTATCTGTTGAGATTCACTATGCTACATCAGTATTAGCTATAGATAAAGGGAAATTAAGTACTTCAAAGGGAATTTGGGCTTTTGAACATGCTTTCGTCTGTTGTGGAGATGAATTCCAAAGTCTTTATCCTGCCGTATTCAAGCAAAGCCATATTACAAAATCAAAATTACAAATGATGAGAACAGGTCCTCAACCAACAAATTTTAGTTTAGGGCCTTCTTTATGTGGTGGTTTAACACTTTCGCACTATGCTTCCTTTAGCCATTGTCGGAGTGTATCAGTTTACAAAGAAAGGATGAAGCGAGAGTCTCCTCAATTCAGTGATTGGGGAATTCACGTGATGGTTTCTCAGAATGCGAAGAACGAATTAATTATCGGAGATTCTCATGAATATGGTTGGACCTTCGATCCTTTTATCAGAGAAGAAGTAAATGAATACATCCTTAATTATCTGGATAGATTTGCGCTGTTTCCTTCTGTACGAATAAAGGAAAGGTGGTATGGTGTGTATGCCAAGTATCCCGGCCATACGGAATTTATCCGCAGGCCAGAAAAAAATGTTACTATTGTCACTGGATTAGGAGGAGCTGGTATGACACTATCATTCGGTTTAGCCGAAAAAATGATCAACCAGCTTTAGCCCATATATTTATCCGTAGATTATATTTCTTGCCTGTTGACAATCATCCCTGCTCCCAGTGTTTCATGGGTAAATTCATCAATGATTAGCAAGCTACCTGTATTTCTGTTTCGCGCATATTCGTCAAAAAATAATGGTGAAGAAGTGCGAATGAGAATTCTTCCTATATCGTTCAAGCCAATATTTTTATCGTTTTCCACTCTATGAAGTGTATTTACGTCTACTTTATATCTTACATCTTTGATAATGCATCGGGCATCTTTAGTGGTGTGGCGCAATAGATATTTACCATTTATATTCAATGGTTTGTCATTCATCCAGCAAATCATTAATTCAATATCCTGGCTAACCTGTGGTCGGTTTTGAGGCTTAATGATCATATCTCCGCGACTTATATCTATATCATCTTCGAGTCTGATGGTAACAGACATTGGAGGATATGCTTCTTTTAAAGGCCCATTAATTGTATCTATGGATTTAATTTTAGAAGAAAATCCAGAAGGTAAAACGATAACTTCATCTCCTGGTTTTAACACACCACCAGCTACCCTTCCTGCATACCCTCTGTAATCGTGAAATTCGTCAGACTGGGGACGAATCACATATTGCACTGGGAACCTGGAATCTACATAATTGTAATCATAGGTCAAATGAACATTTTCAAGGGTATATAATAGTGGAGAACCCTGAAACCAAGGCATTTTTTCAGATCTATTGACCACATTATCACCTTTCAGAGCGCTAATAGGAATAAATCTGATGTCAGGTACATTTAATTTTGAGGAGAAGGCTTCATAGTCTTCTTTTATTTGGGTATAGGCTGTCTCTGAATAATCCACTAGATCCATTTTATTAATAGCAACGACCAAGTGTTTGATTCCCAAAAGAGAGGCAATAAAAGAATGTCTTCTCGTTTGCTCTGCCACTCCATTTCTGGCATCTATTAATATAATTGCCAGATTGACGGTAGAAGCTCCGGTAACCATATTTCTTGTATACTGTATATGGCCAGGTGTATCTGCAAGAATAAACTTTCTTGTGGGAGTCGCGAAGTAACGATACGCTACGTCAATGGTAATTCCTTGTTCGCGTTCTGCCTTAAGTCCATCAGTAACCAAGGCAAGGTCTATTTGATCTGCACCTCTCCGTTGGCTTGTTACTTCTATCGATTCTAATTGGTCTTCGAAAATGGATTTAGTATCGTAAAGCAAGCGACCTATTAGTGTACTTTTGCCATCATCTACGCTTCCAGCAGTAGAAAATCTAAGCAAATCCATAAATACTTAATTAAAAGAAATGTTGAAAAAAGTAATAATAAAAAATTGACTGTCATTCTCTGGCTTTTGGCCAGAAAGTTGAATTAGAAATATCCTTGCTTCTTCCTGTCTTCCATCGCACTTTCAGAACGCTTATCATCAGCACGTCCTCCTCTTTCTGTGGTACGGGTAGAAGCTACTTCGTCGATAATTTCATCAATAGACTGAGCTTCAGACAAAACAGCTCCTGTACAAGTTGAATCTCCAATAGTTCTGAATCTGATCATTCTTTCCTGAAATGACTCTCCATTCATTAGTGTGATAAATGGACTTTTAGCCAGGAATACTCCATCTCTGAGGACAACTTCGCGCTTGTGGGCAAAATATAACATAGGTAATGCAATATTTTCTCTTTTGAGATACATCCACACATCTAATTCTGTCCAGTTACTGATAGGGAATACGCGAAAGTTTTCCCCTACTCTCTTGTGTCCATTGAATAGATCCCATAATTCAGGACGCTGATTTTTAGGATCCCATTGGCCAAATTCATCTCTGTGAGAAAAAAAGCGTTCTTTGGCTCTTGCTTTTTCTTCATCTCTTCTCGCTCCTCCCAAACAAGCGTCAAATTTATGCTTTTCAATCATTTCTAATAAGGTAACGCTCTGAATAGCGTTTCTACTGGGGTTGGGCCCTTTTTCTTCTGTGGCTAATCCACTATTGATACTTTCCTGAACAGAACCAACGATAAGTCGAGCCTCTATATCATGGATAAATTTATCCCTGAATATGATCGTTTCATCGAAATTATGTCCTGTGTCAATGTGCATCAAAGGAAAAGGAATCTTAGAAGGATAGAATGCCTTCCTAGCAAGGTACGCTAAGGTGATAGAATCCTTCCCTCCAGAAAACAACAACACAGGTTTTTCAAATTGTGCTGCTGCTTCGCGTATTACGAAAATCGCCTCAGCTTCTAATTGATCTAAATGACTTAGTCTGTAATCCATACCAAACGAAAACTGTTAATGATCACTCTTTGTATTAAAGTTTATAATTCTTAGTAAAGAACCTATATATAATATAGCACTTAGTGCAAACCATGTACAAGCCTACGGTTTAACAAAAGAAATTGGGAAAATAGTAGTCGAATAATCGCTCCTTTAGAACAAAAGCCCAAAAATATCAATCTTTTTCGCTTAAAGAAATAACGGGTAACACAGCCTTAAATAGCTCATCCTTGCAGCTATCTATATCCTTTTCATCTGTCTTAAGCTCCAGGAATGGGTTTAGTGGTGCTTCAAAGGGTGCGTCAATGCCCGTAAAGTTTTTGATTTTTCCAGCCCTCGCTTTTTGATATAGGCCTTTTACATCTCGCTTCTCGCACGTTTCCAATGAGGCGTTAACATATACCTCAAGAAAGTCCTCTTCTCCTATAATTGATTTTGCTATATCTCTAATGGCTGTCGTGGGACTTACAAATGAGCAGAGACATATCACCCCTCCTTCAACAAATAGCTTGGCAACTTCTGATATTCGACGAATATTCTCTCTGCGATCTTCTGCTGAAAAGCTTAAATCCTTACATATACCCGTTCTGACATTATCACCATCGAGTAATTTGGTAAAGAATCCTTTGTGATGAAGCTCTTTTTCCAAAGCACGGGCAATAGTACTTTTTCCAGATCCAGATAATCCCGTTAACCAAATAACAGTCGCATGTTGACGGAGAAAAACCTCTTTATCGCTCCTTGCAAGGATGGTATCAAAAATAGGGTGGATGTTTTCCATAAATTTTATCCCAATGAAGATATAGCAAATTTATATTCTTTCAGGCAATTTTCACGAACAGCTATCATCAAATTGTATCATTAAATTTTGTTACTAATTTCTCCTGAAATTCTTCATGGGCTAAAGGTAGTTTTGACAATATTACTTGTAAGTGAGAGAAATGTTATTTCCCAAACACCAAATTTGTAAAGCTTAAAATGCATTTATCCTCGTTTTTTTACTGAAAACGGTAAGGAAAACTATTTTAATATCAAGCCAAAAGCTCCAGTTAGTTACATACCACAAATCATGCTTCACTCTTTCTCTTTTCTGCTCTTCTGTTTCAGTAGGTCCCCTCCAACCATTCACCTGCGCCCAGCCTGTTATCCCAGGCTTTACATAGTGGCGGAGCATATACCCATCGACCATCTTCTGTAACTGATTGTTTAGATGTACTCTATGTGGACGAGGCCCTACCACACTCATATCTCCTTTCAACACATTAATGAACTGCGGAAGCTCATCTAAATCGTATTTCCTGAGATATTTACCAATTTTGGTAATTCGGGGATCATCCTTAACAGTAGAACGAGTTCCAGCTGAAGGATTATCACTATTTTCAACATACATTGATCTGAATTTAAAGCAGGTAAATTCTTTTCCCTGTTGCCCTTTTCTAACTGGTTTGTAGAAAATAGGGCCTTTAGAATCCAGCTTTATCAAAATAGCGATTAAGGTTAGAATTGGAGACAGTAAAATTAATACCGTTGAGGCGAAAATTACATCAAACACTTTTTTCATAAAGAAATTATGAAATCTGTCTAATGGAATTTGTTGCATTTCTATGACAGGTAGTTCATCAATATTATAGGCCTTATAGGAACTACTAAACGATGTAATGAAATCAGGAATGAGATTAACTCTTATTCCATTATAATCTGCAGTCTTCATTACATATTTTATATCATCTTCTTTGTAGGAGGGTAAAGCAATGACTATTTCATCTACATACTTATCTTCCAAAACTTTAGGGAGATCATGTATTTTACCAATGATATTTACTCCGTTACTACCTATTTTATAGTCGTCCAAAAACCCCACAACGTCGTAACCTAAGTGTTTATTTTTCAGGGTAAAATCCAATACCTGTTTTCCTCTTTCTTCCGCACCTAAAATGAGGAGCCTGGAACCAAACTTTCCTCTGGAATGACTTCCTGCCAGATAACCCGAAAGAAGGAAGAAAGCGGAATTGAGAAGGAAAAATAAACTTACCGTACCAAAAATCATGGTTCGGGAGAGTTCATCCTGGTTAAACAGTAGAATAAAGGTGAATGAAATTCCCAAAAAGAGAAAAGCATTAATAATTCGCTCTTTTACATTAGTGGAAAATCTACCTTTAATATAAACAGTTTGTGAACCCCTGAACATCAGGACTGCCAACCAACTAAGGTTGTATATTAATAGCAAGGACGCATTCCCATAATGGAAAACTGTTCCGTATTTGTAAAAAGAAACAAGTCCGAAAGAGAGGTGCAAGAGTAATAACTCTGCAATTATATAAAAGAATATGACTCGCTGTTTTTTAACTTTCATGAGTAAGGATTTTCCAAAAAAATCTAAAAAGATTTGACAACTTACGTACTAATTCAAGGATGTAATTCCACAACAACTAAATGCACAAAGTGGTGATTTTCAGAATCGTAACCTAAAAAGACTAGTGAATAAAATATCTCAATCCTCAATTTTCTAGGAAAATAAAATATAATATAAGTATATAATAAGCCTAATCTTTTGAACATGTTAACTAAAGGGTCAGAACTAAAAATCATTGGCAAATTAGTTGAATTTTAAAAATAATTAGTCGTTGACCGATGAATAGGCAAAAATCTTACCTAAATGGGCATAATCTTTTAGAAATTTATAATATATGGGCATTCTATATTAATCGAATTATTAAAAATCTCAATTTCTCTTGTATTACATTTTTTTCGTTAATCCAGAAACTGCACTAATTTTCTGATAATCACTGATAGATAATTCATCTTGTTTGGCAAGTCAGGAGATTTTATATACCATTTAAGCAAATTAAATTTCGAACTCCCAATATTCTTTTCACCTTTATAGCTCAAAAATTGTGCTGCAATTCTTCTCATAAAGACAGATCATAATAAGTGTAATATTTTTAACATAATTGTTAGAAGAATTTTAAATCCGTCCACAAAAAATCGGATATTAAGTTAAATCGACCGTTATTATAATATGCAGACAGATAATTTAGTTAAGACCTACAAAATCTCATCCGTTTTTAGGTTAATGCGGGTTCACCAATGGGTGAAAAATTTATTTGTATTTCTGCCCATTTTTTTTGCAGGAAAGATTCTTGATGTTCCTTCCTTAATTAGTACAGCTGTAGGTTTCATTGCTTTTTCTCTAACAGCGAGTAGCATCTATGTAATTAATGATTATGTAGATATAGAGAAAGATCGCCTGCATCCGGAAAAGAAAAACAGGCCTCTAGCGAGTGGAGAGCTATCTCAACCTCAAGGATTGGTTATATTTTTTGCACTATTGGCGATTTCTATTACTATTTCGCTACAATTGAGTTATCAATTGATCATGATCCTGGGTATATACTTCTTCATGAATCTCGCTTATTCTTTCAAGCTTAAACATATACCTATTATAGATGTCACCATTATATCAGTCGGGTTTTTATTAAGAGTGATTGTTGGAGGTGTCGCAGCTAATGTACTTATATCTAAGTGGATCGTACTTCTGACTTTCCTGTTGGCAATGATTCTCGCATTTGCTAAAAGAAGAGGAGAATTTAGCATGCAAGCCAAAGGGGTTAAAACGCGTAAATCTTTAGAAGGGTATAGTCTCCACTTTATCGATATGTCTATCGTTTTTATGACAGCGATCACCGTGGTTTCATATATTATGTATACCGTATCTGTAGAAGTAGTTGAAAGAATAGGATCTGATTATGTATATTTTACCACCATTTTCGTTCTCATGGGAGTACTGAGATATTTGCAACAAACTATCGTCTTCAACAAAACAGAAAGCCCAACAAAAGTATTATATAAGGACAAATTCATTCAGATTGTACTTCTTTTGTGGATTCTTTCATTCGCACTATTAATCTATGGGAAGTCCTATTTTTAAGTATTTTATTTTTGCGGTTCTGGCTACCTTGACAAACCTCTTTATCCAATACCTTTTTACCATGCTTTATGAAGGACCATTAGAGCTTTGGATAGGAATGGGTTTAGGTACAATTGCTGGACTATTGCTAAAATATGTGTTAGATAAGTTTTTTGTTTTTCAGAAGGAGATTCTGTCTGTTAAGCAAGAAAGTAAATTCTTTTTCATCTACGCATACCTGGGTATTTACACAACATTATTTTACATGTTAGTCGAATGGGCATTCTACACTATGTTTCCATTTGAGGAAGCTAAATACATAGGAGGAGCTATAGGCTTAGCAGGTGGTTATTTGATAAAATATTTTCTAGATAAAAGGTTTGTATTTAATTCATAATGTTTTTATGGATAGCAAAGAAAAATTAGTCAGTAATTGGGGAAATTATCCTAAAATCAATGCAGATTTTCTGGAGCCGAGGTTTACAAATGAATTAAGACACTTTACTATTGGAAAGGATCACTTAATTCCAAGAGGAAATGGGAGGTGCTATGGTGATGCTGCATTGCATAATAATATTATCTCTACTCTAAAATTAAACAGATTCCTTGAATTCGATACTCAGAACGGCATATTAGAATGTCAGTCTGGGTTATTGCTGTCTGAAATTTTGGAAGTTATAGTACCAAAGGGATTTTTTCTTCCTATTACTCCAGGAACAAAATTTATTACTGTAGGAGGAGCTATTGCAGCAGATGTACATGGTAAAAATCACCATTCAGAAGGTTGTTTTTCCGATCATGTGTTGTCTTTTGAGCTTATGAATGGTCAGGGAGAAATCATTCATTGTTCAAAACGAGAAAATTCTTCTCTTTTTTGGAGTACTGTAGGAGGAATGGGACTTACTGGAATTATAGTCAGTTGTCGATTCAGTCTGAAGCCCATAGAAACAGCGTATATCAGGCATGAGGCAATTAAAGCCAGAAATCTAGATGAAGCCATGTCATTATTCGAAAAATCAGAATCATGGACTTATTCCGTTGCTTGGATAGATTGTTTGCAAAAAGGGAAAAATTTAGGGAGATCTATCCTCATGTTGGGAGAGCACGCATCAGTTTCAGAATTACCTAAGTCAAAACAAGGAAGTCCTCTCAAGTTGAAAGAAAAACTTAATTTAAATGTCCCTTTCAATTTTCCTTCATTTACACTAAACGAATTCACTGTAAAAGCTTTTAATTTTCTTTATTACAATAAACAGACTAGCAAGCATTTAAAGAAAATCATTGACTACGATACATTTTTTTATCCATTAGATTCAATCCATAATTGGAATAGAATCTATGGTAAAAATGGCTTTACGCAGTATCAGTTTGTTCTTCCTAAAGAGGTTAGTCATGAAGGTTTGAAGCGCATCCTTAGTACAATTGCCAAGAGTGGCCAGGGGTCTTTCTTGGCGGTGCTAAAATTATTCGGTAAGAATAATCCGTTGGCTTATAATTCCTTTCCTATTGAAGGGTATACCTTAGCCCTCGATTTTAAAATTAATAAGGAGTTGCCTAAGCTAATTAAGCAAATGGACGAAATTGTCAATGAGTGTAACGGCAAAATTTATTTGGCAAAAGATGCCTTTTCGTCTAAAGAATTATCTCGTGTGAAACACTATGATAAAGATAAATTTGACTCATTACAAAAACAGAGAATTGCTCAGGAACCAATTTCGCAATTGACCTAAAGCTTTTAGAATGAATTTATTTTTATTTGACTTTGACGGTACTTTGACGACTAAAGATACACTGTTTGAATTTATAAAGTCTTCGACTAACAAGCCTGCATATTATGCAGGCCTCATTCTTTTTAGTCCATTGTTTATATTAATGATATTAGGATTACTCGACAACGAGAAAATTAAAGCTAAATTTTTAGGGTATTTTTTTAAAGGTACGTCAAAAGAAGAGATGGAAAAAAAGGGGCAACAGTTTGTAGAACAGAAATTACCTGCCTTAATCAGAAAGAACGGAATTGAGTATTTAAGGCAAGCTAAGAAAAAAGGCAACCACGTTGCACTGGTATCTGCTTCTCTGGATATTTGGCTGGCACCTTTCGCATTAAAAGAAAATATTCAGTTGATTTGTACGAAAGCCGGATACGATGAAGGTAAATACACTACTTCGTTTGGAAGCCCAAATTGTAAAGGTGCAGAAAAAGTCAGAAGAGTTCAGGAAGCCATAGACGTAGAAGGTTATGGGGAAATCATTGCTTTTGGAGACTCTTCAGGGGATAAAGAATTACTCGAATTTGCTCATAAAGGCCATTACAGGTACTTTCATTAAAGTGCAAAAGCATTATCCTCCGACAACAACACTCACCATATTTTCTGGATAACTCATATTCCTTTCATTTCCATTCCCTCATCATATTCTTTAACATTGGTTGATCGTTTAGGCGTCTGATGCGATATAGTAATCAACTAACACTTTTTGGATTAGGTTAATTCATCGACTTGAATACTTCTATTTGAGGCTGTTTCTATCAAGTCGCTTTTGTTTGTGCTTCCTCTATTTGACATCTCTTCTATGAGTTGCTTAGAAAAAGTAAGGCTCACTCTAATCCTCTAAAGATTAGGTGAGCCTTAAATGTATTTCACATCATGTATGCTACATGCTGTTTATCATTTCTGCTTCTACTGCTTGAGTACTTTCAACAGCTTAACATCTTGACCTAGATGAGATTCAATAATGTAAATACCTTTGGCTAAGTCTCTTAAACGAACCAAATACTTATCTACATAACTGTCCTTATCAAAGTTAAATGTTTTCACTGTTTTACCTACCGCATCGTAGATCACTACATTTACAGGTCCATTATACTCGCCCTGAATCAGTAGTTTAACATCATTTTCTGTAGGATTCGGGAATAGAGTCAACTTTAACTCGTCAAGGCCACTATTTTCATCATCCAGATCAGTAAAACTGTTCTGAGAATTTTGATTAAAGATGAGCGCAGTGTGCTCTTCAGCAGGAATTAGTAACTCTATAGCGCAGATACTTGCTTTATGGACAGTTGGAAGAAAGTTTAGATCCAGGTAACCATCCTCTATATTTACTTCAATTCTCTTAATTAAAGCAGTATTTGCTCCTACATCTGCAATAAGATCCAAATCTACAATTTCCTTCTTACCCTCAATTTCTACATCAAATACTCTTTGCTTTTCTCCATTGTCTTTAGTGTCCTCATCAAAATGTAGATCCGCAAAGTGTAGATACAAGAAATACTTACCATCTTCTACAGGTATTTTATATGAAAATGGATCCAGGAATTCATGTGTAATCCGACCTGTTCTGTACAGTTCATTGTAAGAGGTTTTATCCACATCTATGTCCTTAGATTTGATATATCCTTTAGTATTTTTGGAGAAAAACTGTTTATCTGCAGTAAATATTTGCCCTCCAAAGGAAGATTTACTTTCGGTCCCACAATTAATTCTCAGAGAAGGTCTTGTATCTCTCAAGTGCATACCTATAATCTCAAGTGCACATAATTTTGCCTTCCCTTTGACAGCCTTTACTCCAACAGTCAGAATTTCATCTTCTACTATCACATTATCAAACGTCCTGGAAGTAGTATTTCTAAATCCGCTTTTGGCAAATACATCAAAATTTCTAAGTACTTGCTCTTTCTCTATATATGCTTCCATAATACGCTTCCCTTTTGCATTATGCTCAAGTTCTATAAAATGGAATACTACCTGATAAGGTCCATTTGGAACTGGAACATTGTAAACAATGTCATCCCCAGTTCTAGAAGTCATGAACATTTCTATTCCTCTTCCCAAAGGTACTTCCGTATCAGATACTGCATTACCTGTATTACCATGATAAGTATCAGCCATAAACACTTCACCAATCTGATTAATAAATGAAGCACCACCAGCATTAATCCTGATAGGATCTATTCTTTCAGGCTGTAAGCTTGTCCCAGCAGGAGCAATATTTAAGGAAAGGGCTTTCCTGTAGATATTATTTTTAGCTTGGCCGTCATCAGCGGTAATAATAAACCTTTCTGACCCTTTCTTTCCTTCAAGCGACGCGATTGATATGTTACCAGTTAAAGGATCTATATCAATATTAGCTAATTCGGAAATCGCTGGCTCTATGGAGTACATTACATTTTGTGCTGACCTTATAACTTCCTCATCTTCAAGCGTTGGTTTTACAGTAATAACTTCTGAGAAATTTTCTACTGTATTTATCTCCTGTTTGATTGAAAAAACCGGAGGAACATTGAGTGATGAGGAAATACTTCCGGAAGTAACGACTTCAATGGCACAGACTTGTCCATTTCCTACTATACTATTGAAATCGATAGAAAGATGATTATCATTCACGGATATATCCTGTAGAATAACTGTCTTAGCTGTTTTCGGATTTACGAAGGCTGAGATATCAAACGCTTTCAGCTCCTTTTGATTATTTTCTACATATACATCGAAAACTCGTTGGTCTAATTCCGTATGGTGTAATTCTGCAAAGTGAAGCACCAAGTCATATGATCCATTACCTACAGGTATTTCGTATCTAAAATTCTGTCCAAATCTTTCCGATTGATAAAGTCCATCTGAATCAGTATCAAATATTTCCACACTTGATACATTTGTTTGCGTCTCTTTCCTGTAGAATTTATCAGCATCAAACTTAGTCCCATCTGCCAAGGTAATTTCCGGTCCACCACAATTAATTCTTATTTCATCTGGAGGATAAATATTCACTGTCAAGGTAACAGAAGCCAAGTTATTTTCTGCTTGTCCATCGTTTGCAGTGATTACAAAACTTTCGGAACCTATCCTACTCCCAAGGCTACTAAGAGTTACATTACCTGTCGCCTGATCAAATGACACTCCTACTAATGAAGATGATTTGGGAGAAATACTATAGAAGACCTTTTGATTAATTTCATCAGAAGGAGGTATCTCCTTAAATGCTTCTATTGATCTTGCACCTGTAAATCCTTGTGGGAGATTAACTATTTGATTGCTTAAGGAAAATGAAGGTGGATCGTTCACGGGATTCACCTTAACCTTAAAGCTCTTGGCGAAAAAGTTATTATCAACTTGCCCATCATCTGCGACCAGCGTGAAAGTCTGCTCACCCGAAATATTATTGATCGATGTTAACGTTAGTTTTCCAGTTTTAGGATCGATCTGGGCCCCAACTAATGGATTATTTATGGGAGTAACAGAGAAAGTAATGGTCTGATTTTCTTCTCCTTTGGTGGGAGTTGACAATGAAGGGCCAGCTTGCTCAAACGTTCCAAAATCCTCGTCTAAGGTAATCACTTCACTTTGAAGAGTAAAAGCTGGAGGATTGTTCGGCGCACTTACTGTCTGCACAATAACTTCAATCCCGGAAACAATGGCCTCCTTTTGGGTACTTGAAGCGAAATCAATTTCTAGTACCCCATCAGTTACTTTAATTCCTTTGAATACTTTCCTTGTAGCGCTTAGCTGTCCTACCTCTTTAAGTATATCAAAATCATTGAGTTTCGATACATTTTCAATGGAAACGTCAAAGGCTCTTTCTCCTTCAGAAGTTAAAAATACTTCTGCAAAATGAAGAATTACATCGTAAGACCCATTCTGTATGGGTATATGATATCCAAAAGAGGGTCCCCATCTGTAAGATTGATAAAGCGTTTCATCTTGCGTCCCGGAGATGGATTTAGAAGATACGGTAGGTGAAGAAGTTCCTACATAATAACTGTCAGTAGAGAATAGATTTCCATTAGCAGCAGTGAAACTTTCTCCACCAGTATTTATTCTCAATGGAAACTCATCTACATATGCAGCTCCAGGGGTTTCAAATATGTCTAGAGAAAAAGTCTGCTTATATGTATTATTCTCACTTTGACCATCATCCGCGGTAATTGTAAATGTTTGCTTTCCAGACTTCCCTTCAATAGAAGTGATAGTTACAAAGCCAGTTTCAGCGTCAATCGTGGCATTTGCTATCGCGTTGGAAGTAGGACTAATAGTGTACGTAACCTTTTGATTCTCTTCTAGTGAAGGAGGAGCAACAGGAGTAACAACTACATTTTCTGTCCTGGCAAAATTTTGTTCTACGCTGATCGACTTTTGATCAATGTTAAAAACAGGAGGAGTATTTTCCAGACTTACTTCAATCGCATTTACAATAGCTTTATCCTTATTCGCCAGGAAGTCTATATTTAGTTTTCCATCATTTACCTCAATATTTCTGAAAGTACGTCTTAGAATATTTCGAAAACCTACCGCTTTATAAATATCCAGATTATCAATTCTCTTTTTCCCTTCGAGAGAAATATCAAATATTCTACTTCCTTCAGAATTAAACTGAGGTTCTGCAAAGGTTAATACTACCTTATATGTCCCATTTTCCAGAGGAATTACATAGCTAAAATCATCCCCTTTCCTGAAGTTCTGATATAAAAGATCGTCTGATGTTCCGCTAATATCGCCAGAAGTTGAAGCAGGACTCGTGGTACCAGTACTAAAAATATCTGCCAGATATATCTCAGAATTTTTAGTGCTATACTCTAATCCTCCTGAGTTAATTCTCAGAGGAAAAGCTGAAGCAGAATTTAATGAAGGTGCTTTTGGCTTAGAAACTATTACCTCCAGTTTTTTCGTCGCAATATTATTAGCGTTCTGTTTATCGTTAGCTGTAACGGTAAAAGTTCCATTACCGTACTCACCTGGTTTAGATACTAACTTAACTTCACCTGAATTTTTATCAATAGAAATACTCACAAAAGACACTGACTTAGGGTCAGGACTAATTGAATATGTAGGTTTCTGAACACTTTCCTGGGCAGGTACAGCATCGGGAATAGATTGAACGGCACGTGTACCCTCAAAATTTCCAGGAAGCGTAATAGAAGAGGAAGAAAGCTTAAACGTTGGAGGAGTATTGACAACATCTTGAAAGCAATTATCTCCTTTTTGACCAAAGCCTGAAGGTGTATTAGTTGTCTTAGTTAGATAGATTTTATCTAAAGTTACCCCTTTCTCACGAACGGCAAATTTAAGCTCGTTTAATCCACTTTTTAAATTAAAGACCGCGTCCTTCTTCGCATCTGAATCTCTTATAACCGACCAGCCGTAACCGGAAGGCAGAGGCTCTCTTTCAACATCACCTGAGAAACCGTGCAACCACTCCTCTAGATTAGTATACCCATCTCCGTCGTTGTCTCCATTAGGGTTAGAAGGAATGGATAACTTTCTGTTTTTTGAAGGCAGATTGGGCCATCCTCCTGCAGATCTCGTACATCCACTAATACAATCGACTAATTTACCCTGACGATTGTTAAAATTATTAATTAGCCTGAGATCAGCTTCGTTCCGACTTGCAGGTCTTGGACCTACATTATTAATTACATAGTCTATAATTTCCTGCCTGTCTGTTTTCCAATCGCCCTCAACCCAACTTGTTGGATTATTTTGAATTAAAGAAGATTTGTAATTCTCTATGAGATCTTTATGATTATTTATTTCTCTTTTTGACCAATAATTATCTCTCAAAAAGATACGAGTACCATTTTTCAATTCTTTAGTATCAATATGAACAGGCTTAATATCAGAACGCAATGAAGGTCCTTCAATATAAACATTACCTATCAAGGTATTGTATGTCGCATAACCTCCTTTATCTTCTTCTTCTCGATTACTGATATTAGTAAATCTGTGCTCTCTGTCATAGTGAAGATTATTAGCATAGAATAGGTTCTTTACCCTGGTCAATGCTTGACGACTATAATTATGTGCATAATAAGAACCTATTATAGCTACTTTTGCCTTTCCTGACCAGTCATACAGGGCAGAGGCAAAAGAATGTTCTCCTTTAGGGTGCTTAGAATCGTTTAATGTTTCAGCAATGATACAATTTCTAACAGTAACATTACCCACATATCTGGCTATATCCATAGTACCATCAATCCCCCATGCAAATGTACAATGATCCAGTACAATATTCGTAGCGGGATTGGATGCCTCTATCCCTATAATTTGAAGGGCATCTCTGTTTTCATATCTGTATCCCCTTTCATCTCCAGGTCTAACTCCTATATGCTGAACAAGCACATTCTGTGTTTGTATCATTAAACCAGCACCTCCCCCTACCACAATTCCTGGTGAAGGGGCAGTTTGCCCTGCTATAGTAATATTGGGATTTTTGATTTTAAGTGGAGTTGCCAAATCAATGAACCCACCTACTTCAAATACACAAACCCTGCTTCCTTCCGCATCGATACATGCGCGTAAAGAACCAGCTCCTTTGTCATTTAAATTAGTCACTCTGTATACTTTTCCGCCTCTACCAGCTTTTGTAGTGATTCCATACCCTACAGCTCCAGGAATAACTGGTAAATTCCCATTTGCATCTTTACCTGCATCTACAGCAGAGGGGATGTCGTTCCAGTTAATCCATGATCCACCATTAACACTCACCCAAAATGAGTTACTAGAGCCATTAGGCGAGATAGTTCGACCAAAGCCGGTATAGTCTCCCGGTTCGTCTACATTAAAATACATAGACATAACTCCCGCATCTGAAGATGGAGGAGCATCGATGGAAGCAGTATTTGACGTTAAGGCCTTTCCATCTGAAGCAGAGTTATCATTTAATTCAATCCAGTTAGCACCCTGTTCTCCACATTCTGCCTCTAGCCAAATATCCTGGCCATAGCTCCCTAGTGGGACTTGTAAAAGAGCAAGAAATACAGCAACGTAAAAGGTAAACTTCATCACAGATCTAGGGAAAATTTTTATTGTAAAAGGAATGAGCAAGGAAAAAAAAGACATATAGTAATTATTTTGAACTATTTAATACAAAATAAATTCGAAAATAAAATCTTCCACGAACTTACGCTTTATTTTGTATTATTCTAAGACTTTCTAAACTCATCAAATCTTGTTCCTATCTGGCAGGATGTAATATGAAATGAAAAAACGAAACTAAATCTCTTTTAAAGGTTTCAACATATGCCAGAACTAGCAAAAAACGTGCTTAAGTGGTAAAATTTTATGAATTTAGAGAAAAAGCTTATGTCTAATTTTTCCTAAGAAAGATTAATAAATCACGATGTTTTAATCCTGAATAATGTTCCAATATTATTTATATCTATAACGATAAATTTTTATTATTCTTTTATTCTAGTACATAATTATAAAATTTGAAAAAAGAGTTAAGAAATTATGTAATAAGGAAGGAGGGGCTATATTTTTCAAGTAAAAATTTCCATATCAACTATTTATGATTTCCCCTATCAAAAAGGGTATGGTATCATATGTCAATAGCCTATATCTAAAGGAATATTTTTGGCAAATCGGGAAGTAACCATTAAAAAAGATATCTTCAGAAAACACATTGAGTATCATTACTTCACATTAATCCTGAATACCTTATTCTGAATATCAGTTGATTTTGGGGAGATTTTATCCTGTAATTAATATGGAGAAGAATAAACTTTTAGGCCAAAGTTATATCTAAAAATATCTTTTTCCCTGGTATGGTGCATAGATCGAAAGTCCTTTCTACCAATTTCAGGCTCAAATACATCTGATAATTTAAGCGAAAGTAATTGATCATTTTTGTGTTCAAATTTAGCCAATTGACTAATATTTAAGGTATGGTAACAATAATTCGTGGTAATCGGTACTTGTCCGAGACTTCTTCCTGCTTGAGGTTGAGTACTCCAAGTGATAGAATCTTCTCTCCAGGAATCGTCTTGAACAAAGTTTAACTCATATAAAGAAACCGTTTTTTTCTTTTCAATAGGCCTGGCATAAAAGAAGACACTATCTATTTCTCCCTCGACAGATGATAAATCGAATTTTAAAAAGACTTCTCTCTGATCTCTGGCAATAGAACTAATATGAGCTACAGTTTCATTCCCAAAGTTATTATGAGGCTCCAGACTTCTAACTTCTGCATCTTCAATAGGGTAAATGATACTTGTTTTTTTCTTCCATGGACTTCGGGAAATGGACATATCTCGATAAGTAGCCGATCCATCTGCAATTTTTATCTCGTCGTGATAAAACACTCTGCTATCCACTATAGACCTGTTTGGAGATTTATTCCACATAGACTTATAAATCCCCATTTTTAGCATTATTTCATCATCATTATAAACGTTCATGCCCTGGTGATCCACTATCTGAGTATCATTTTTCCAAACTTTAAGGAACCCATCATTTTTATAAGACCATTTTACATGAACTACAAAATCTGACCATGTTCCAGGAACGACCCTCTCCCACCAAATTTGTTGTCTGTAGGAAGGTCTATTTGTTTTCTGAATTCTGGTAGTATCTGCACGTAGATCCATGGTCCATCTGTCACCTCTAATAAGTAGCGAAAGCGGAGGTGGTCTGGAAACTTCACCTTCATCTCTTTGAGGTCTTGAATACCATTGGGCGAGAATAGAGTACCCATTAGAATCCACTTTAAACTCAGGATCAACATAAATACTCAAGGCGTACCAATATTCTTTTCCTATTTTTTGATTGATACCACCGGGCCTGTATAACTCAGCTCTTTTCCCGGTAGCTACCACAGGATCATCATTTTTCAAATAGAATTGTACGGATTTATTTCCTTTTCTCGCTACTTTATCTGTGATCTGTACGGAATAATCACAACAAAAATGCCTTGTGGCCCATGAAGATAATGTACCATCTTCAAAACTGTCGTAAAAAAAAATTCCGTCCCGAGGAGAAACTTGGTTAGGTTGACCAGAATAAAAATAAGTACATATACCTAGTATAAAGGTAAATACGCCAGAGAATAGAATATGTACAATTCTTATGTTCAAACTACTTTTAGTTGGTTATGTATAACCTCCTTATATAAGGCTGCATACTTCTGTGCCACTTTTTCCCGGGAATATTCATGCAAGACCTTCCTCTTTGCTTTTTCTGCTCGTTGGTACATATCTTCCATATCCCCTTCAGCATAGGACAACTTATGTGCCAAATCATCTACGTTTTTATTTTCAAAAAACAATACCTCCTCTTCCTCAAATACATTTGTATTTTCAGGGATATCCGAACAAATAATAGGGGTTCCCATACTAGCCACTTCTAGTAACATGATGGACATCCCTTCTGCCTCTGAAGGAAACATAAATAGTTTGGCCTTTTTAACCAGCGCCAACAGCTTTTCTTTAGAATTGACATAACCAACAAAATGGGTAGAAATACCTTCGGATAACTGTTCAAGCTGCTTCGTATAATTAGGCAATTGAGTGGTATCTCCGGCAATAACTATGGGAATAGTATAATTTATTTTTTTCATTGCCTTAAGCACCGTATGACACCCTTTCGTTGACATGATTCTTCTGGCGGCGAACAGAATAAAGGTATCAGGTACATTATGCTGATCTAAAATAGATTGTGCTGCATCAAAATCCGGTTCTACATTAGTGTCCACTCCATTAGGGATAAAAATGACCGGTTTATTATATTTATCTTCATAATAAACACTCAATGGTTTGGAGATTGAAGTGAGGGTAGCCTGAGAGTTCATAAAGATTCTTTCAGCTATTTGAAAGTAGGTTCTTCCAATGATCGTCCATTTATCCCTTCTGTAAGGTGCTTCATGTGAGGTAGCTATACACGTATACTTTCTGGTAAGATAGGGAAGAAAAAAAGATGCATCAGTTTTATGAACATGCACAAAGTCATACTTCCCGTGTTGCATAATGTGCAAACAACATTTATAAAAAAAGTAAAAAACGCCTGCCCCACCCATAGGAGGTTTAGGAAATTGGATCGTTTTTACTCCGGGAATATTTGAAGCTGCATCAGGATGTTCGTAACAGTAAACTGTAAACTCAAACTCGTCTTTTAGTTGGAGAATAATGTCTTCAACTACTCTGCTGGTTCCACCTTGAGAAGGCCAAAACTTTAACCCAAATATGGCTATTTTCCTCTTGTTCATGGTTTTAATTAGCAACACCTACTAGATTATTACCCTTATGAGTATTAATTAGGTTTAAATAATTTTGTTGAAATGCTTGAAAGGTATATTCGTCTTTAATAATGTCGTAGCTTTTTTTACCGTACTGCAGTCTTAATTCATGGGAAGCTATTAACTCTTTCAAATAGCTAATGATGGTTGCTACATCTTCTGTGTTCACCAGATAGCCGTTTTCATTAGGTCTGACCAGTCGATCATTATCTCCTGCACGGGTTGCGATGATAGGTAGAGAATAGCTCATTGCTTCCATAATCGCATTAGAGAGCCCTTCAAATAATGACGTACACAGGTATATGTCCGCAGACTCATAATAATCCCAGATATTAGCGGGGTTAATGATGAGTTTTACATTTGACCCCATTTGACAATCAGCGATCCATTGTCTCAGTTCATTCTCTAATTCTCCATAACCCACAATGTGGTACTTTAGCGCATACTTCCCATCCAACTGATGGCTCAACTCAGCTATAGCCTTAATCGCAGTGTGATAATCTTTCTGGGGAACAAATCTCCCAACAGAAAGGATGGTTAATTCCTTCTTTTCTTCCCTTAAGATCAGCTCTTGATTTAGTTCCAATGCATTAGGCAATACGATCATATTATCAGGGCGAAACCCTTTCTCAACGAAATTATCTTTCCCTGAATAACAATTGGCTATAGAATAATCGAGGACATGATTGTGAAGTAATTTAAGCACCTGAAGTTTTTTACCTGGCATTTTTGCATTCCGCACACCACCATATAAATGCTTTACACCGGCCATTTTACCTCCTATGGCTGCAAATAATGTATCGCTGGGGAGATAGGAAAAGATGGTGTCAATGTGATTTTTTTTAAGAAAAGAGGATAGTTGTAGAACCTTAGCAACTGCATTTCCTGTTAAAAACGTAAAATTAATTCCCTCTCTTTCAATAAAATCCAGATGCTTTTTGTGTGCAGGATTATCGCTCACAGCTACCATAAAGGTATTGTGGTGTTTTTGAAGAGCCTTTGCCAGAAGAAGACTTTGTTTTTCAGCCCCTCCATTAGCTAAAGATCTGATAATTACACATATATTTTCCAAGGCAATTGTATTAATGATGCTCTGAAATAATTAACCATTGTCATAAGCGAATACTAAAAGCGAGCCCTGTTAAATGTCCTTGATAGTTCGGCTTTTTCCTTTGAGTAGATTTGTTCCAGCATTTCCTGATACTGCTCAGGCATTCTTTCTTTCCCCGTTTTATTAATAACTTTTTCAGCTTTTACACTCACGTATTTAGAATCGGTATCCACTCCTAAAAAGCCAAAGAGATCAATCAAAAAGTCTTTAGGTCTAGACTTAATGTCTTCATAAAACCCTACGAATAAATTATCTTCTTTCAGAAGAGAAGACCATTTATTTATATTTTTTATGTAGCTACCGTTTTTAATTTGATTCTCCTGCAAGAAGAAAGATTGAAATTCCTCGTCTTCTGTATTCTGGAACGTTCTGTCTACATTTCTGATCAAATCTTTTTTAGCATGGGACCATGCACGCTTCACAGGATCCCTAACCATGAGTATTGCCTTGAGATCAGGGTTTAAAGAAATAATTTCTTGAATTAAGTCTTCTTCCAGAATGGCATAAGAGGCAGTAGCCTCTCCTCTTACCTTTGGGCTGAATGTTTGTCCATATAAAGACAACATCTTCATATGTTTATAAAGGCGAGAAAATAAATCATCAGAGAAAAAGGATAAGTACCACTCGAGTTCATTAGCATTGAATCTACCCGTTTTGTAAAAATCGAAATACAAAATTTTACCTACTTCTCTAATCAATTTCTGAGGTCTGGATTTGAGGTGATCCCAATCAAATGCATAATAATGTCTGGAGTATTTATTTTGAGCTAATAAGAGTCTATTAAAAAAATAGAGCTCCTTAGGATAAGATAAAAAGATTTCGGGATGTTGATTGAGATTGGCAACTAACCATGTGGTACCGGTTCTCTGTGGCCCAACAATCAAAAAGTCAGGATAGTGGCCGGATATTTTTTTGCGCCGATTGGCAGATTTAATATATGTATACTGAGCTAGATGTTCTCTTGAAATCGATAATTTCATGATAGTCAATAATTTGCCTTTTGGACTGGGGCTAAATCAAGTACGGAAGAATAAAGTTCCAAGTATTTATCCACCATATTTTCAAGGTTAAAATCTGCCCAGACCTTTTGTTTTCCTAATTGCCCCATTCTAATTGCCTGATCCTGATGATCCAATATCCATTGAATTTTTTCAGCTAACATGTCTGGAGCTTTGGGAGGAATTAACCATCCAGTTTCTCCATCTATCACAATCTCTTTAGTTCCTCCACTGTCGGATGCTATAACGGGCTTTCCTAACGCCATGTACTCCATAATTGCATTTGAAATCCCCTCTCCATGAACATCGTGGTTAGTAATCAGGATTCCTACATCAAAGAGGTTAATGATAGACTCGACATGATTCTGCATGCCTGTAAACAAAATATTTGGGGCGAACTGGGAAGGAACTAATTGCTTACATTTCTCAAGGTTTTTACCTCCGCCTATAGCCAAAAAGGTTATATCTTTTCGTTTTTCCAGTAAATTCAAGGCACCGGAGATGTAGGTAAAGTAATCCTTCCTATCCTCAAATGCACCTACCATGCCCGCAACATATGGGGTGGTAATATTGAATTTTTGTCTTATTTCTTTCGGATCAATGAGGTTATTAATCCTATTGAAATCAAAACCATTGTACAAACATCTTCTCTTAATTGTCGGTACCTGATAGGAATCCAACCCAGCTAGAGAATTAGATACAATAACATCGGAGAAAGGGAAAGTAAGTTTTGAGCGTATGGCTCTCTTTCCGAATGGCTTCATGTGTGCGGGTGCATTTGTAATCATCGCATTAATGAACTTTATCCCTAGCACTTTAGCCACAGGTGTAGCATAGACCGAAGGCATAGATCCCCAACTGTGAATAATATCAGGAGATATTTCTTTACACAATTGATACAATCTGTAAAAAATACGAGGATCTTTCTTAGGCTTTCTTTCCAGATAGTGAATTTTGACGTCTAAATTGAACACCTCTTTGTAGTCTATCTTTTTGGAAAACAGCACTAATTCAGCCTCTACCTCATTTTGATTATGCAACCCCTTTAATAATTCGAGCAATCTTCTTTCTTTGCCACCTTTCGCCAAACCATCTATTAACATCAACACTTTCATCACTAAGCGTTATTTTGAATAGATTCAATAAATTCTTTAATCTTATCTCCTTGTTGGGAGTAATGGAAATTCTTAAATCCCATTTCCTGTCCTTTCATTCCCACCTTTTTCGACTCTTCTGGATTCTCAAGTACGTATAACATTTTTTCTCTATAAAGAGCCACATCAAACTCATCCGCTACAAATCCATTATATTTATCTTTAAAATAATGCTTTAATTCCCCATAGGCAGTAGTTATGACTGGATTTCCTGTAGCCAGATACTCACTTACCTTAAACGGAAAGCGCGCAGCATCCTGGATAGTCGGCCTGAGAGGTATTAATAGGCCCAAAGCATTTACATATTTTTCCACCAATTCCTCATAAGGAATATTAGAAAAAGTTTTTATGAGATGTTTTTTGGGAGATGCATCAATGGTATCATATACTGCTTTCTTTTTCTCTTTGCTACCACTGATAATTAAATACAGATATACATCCTTACTGGGTATTCCTTCAAATGCTTCAAGAATAAAATAAATTACCTCAGCATAAGAAGCAGATCCACAATATAAGAAGTAGGTATCTCTATTTTCGGATTTAGCAATTTGAAATTTAGTATAATCACAAAGTACGGGTACTTTATGCATTGGCTTTTGAGGTGCAATCTCTTTTACGGCATTCTCTAATAAATCACTTATAGGAAGAATCCCGTCAAATAGATTAGCCACATATTTATCTGTGAGATAATTACTAATTTTTCTTCTTGTAGTTTTCTTAGGATCATGGATTTGCGACCGCATCTCCACATAGTGATAAATCAATGAGAAATTGAGGACCTTAGAAAGCAGTCGATACAACAGAATGTCGCTAAAAAACATAGTATCTACAATGGCTGCATCTAACTTTTTTTCTCTTTTTAATTTAAAAAGAAGTCGAATTTCGTTAAGCAGTCCATAAATTTTTCGAAGATTTCTGTCGATAAATCCTGAAGGTCTGTACGCATTTCCGGTTGCAGTGTAAAAGTCTATCCCTTCGTAATTCCCTTGAGAATCATAGGTTGCCTGACCATTCTTCTCATAGATGCCTTTTTTATTCACTACTACTGCATTAACATTTGATTCGTGCAGCCCCTTAAACATGGCAAGAATTTTATTTACAGCAGCACGGTTTCCATAGGGAAAACCTGATATACCCAGCTGAACTACGCCGAGCTTTTTTCCTTTCATATTCTTTGGAAAATCTTAGTTGAATGACGTCGATTACTTAAGGAAAGGAGTGAATCGAGATTGTTCTCGATTCACTAAGCATCGTAAATATTACTTTAAAGATCAAACGGTGGCTGTTTTTTCTGCAGAAGCTTCTTTTTTAGCAGCTTCTACTTGAGCAGCTACCCACTTGTAGGTTCTATCCATTCCATCTTTTAATGGCATAGAAGGTTCCCATCCTAATTTTTCATTGATTCTACGGTTATCAGAATTTCTTCCTCTAACCCCAGTTGGTCCAGGAACATTTTTTACTGTTAAATCTTTTCCTGAAATATTGATTACCATCTTAGCAAGATCATTGATAGCAATCATTTCTTCAGATCCAATATTCAATGGTCCCTGGAAATCACCTTCCATCATACGTCTAACTCCTTCACAACATTCTTCAACGTACAGGAAGGAACGTGTTTGCTTTCCATCACCCCAGATTTCAATATGTCCTCCTTCAGGAGTCTCGGCTACTTTACGACAAATAGCTGCAGGAGCTTTTTCTCTACCTCCTGTCCAGGTTCCATCTGGTCCAAAGATGTTATGAAATCTAGCTACACGAACTTCCATTCCGAAGTTTCTGGCATACGTTAAATATAAACGCTCGCTAAATAATTTTTCCCATCCGTACTCACTATCTGGATTAGCTGGATAAGCTGAGTCTTCCGCACAATTAGGATTATCAGGATCTAACTGATTATGCTCAGGATATATACAAGCCGAAGAAGAATAAAATATTTTTTTGACTCCAGCTTTTCTACATACCTCTAACATATTAAGGTTTACCATAGCTGAATTGTGCATAATGTCTGCATCATTATCTCCGGTAAAGATAAATCCAGCTCCTCCCATATCTGCAGCTAATTGATAAACTTCGTCGAAAGGCTGATCTACTACTCGCTTACATACTTCAGGGTCTCTTAAATCTCCCTGAACAAAATCATCGGCAGCAGTTTCACTAAATTCAGGATATTTTAAATCTACTACTCTTACCCAGTATCCTTCGTTCTTCAGGCGTCGAGCAAGATGTGAGCCAATAAACCCACCTCCACCACATACTAGTGCTTTTTTCATATTAGAAACTTTTGACATTTATGAATATTATTTATAAATCCTTAAGAAAACCCTGAAGTACTAAAACTTACATGACCTCTCTAAATTAATCATAATAAAAGAAAGAAGATATTTCAGGATCGCGAATGGTAATTTAATATACTTATTTGGCTAAAACTCTCAAACATAACTTATATTTCATATCCGTATTCTCTCAAAGTCTTAGTTGCCACCCGCTTCACTAACCAGCGATGAATCCATGTCAATTCTTTTTTCCACTCCCCTACCTTCCCACTTCTGTAAAATGAGTATCCTCTTTTCTTATTTACCTCTTGATAAAACTTACCCTTTATATCGTACAGTTTTTCTTTTAGTGCTTCCAGGCCATCCCCATTTATTTCCAAATCCAGGTGCTGATATACTTTATTAACTGACTCCTCGAAATTTTCTTTCAAATCTTCGTAGCGAATCACTATACATTGATCGTATTTTTTGCTATCAAGTAACCATTCCTCATACATTTTACTCCAGGATTTTATAAAAATGTAGAACCGCAAGAGTTTTATAGGATTTAGTGAAAGAATATTGTGAGAATTTGGCCACTTGGCAAAGGATACGATGGTGTCTCTCAGATCCCTGATAAGGACTATCTGCTTACATTCTGGAAAGTATTCCACCAACTTCGATACGTGATCATGCTTTTTTACAGAGAAAAATTTAACGCTGGTATATCCGTAAGCAGACTTATCACCTAATAAAGTAGTATTAGGCTTTTTATCCTCCTCAAGGAAATTACCCTTCATCAATTGAATTATCGCAGACCTTATAGCTTCTCTATGTCCTCCACTCTCCACTACTCTACGGCGAGACAATTGATCACCGGCAGTTAGTTTTTCGAGGAGATATATATTACCCAATGGCTTTAACTCACCGGATAAATTAACTTCTGGAGAAAAATTAATACAATTTCTCAACCAGTTAGAGCCAGATCTCTGATAAGAGGTAATGAAGAAGTAACGCTCTTTACGATCAACGTCTTTGGTTAATTGCGAAGAGGCAACTTCAGATGGATTATTTTCCCCAAATGCCAACATCTTTCTTATTTAAAATTTTTCTTACTTGAATAGGTGAAATTACGGCTACGAATAAAAGACTTATAATTGACCCTAGAACTATTCCCATAGTACCAAGGTCAAAATACCTGACCAAAAATATTGAAATAGGAATGTTTACTAAACTGGAAATAAAGGTGACTATTACTTGTATTTGAATTTTACCCGTACCATTAATAACCTGATTAAATATTTGATTCCAGGTAGTTACCAATACAGATACAGCAACTAGCGCCGTTAATTCCAGTGGAATATGAACTTCATCTCCTAGCCATATTTTATATATAAATCCAGACAGGGCAACCATAATGCTCACCAGCACAATAGCCCCTAGCCAGATCTTCTTCATATTTTTTATAATATTTTTAATCCAATTAAACTCTCCTCGTTGATAAGCTTCTATATAAGCTGCCCATAAGGGTTTGGTAGTAATTGTAAATGCCATAATTACTACGCTCATATATCTAAAAGCTGCATTGTAAATAGGCACTTCTTCTACCCCCACTAATCGAGTGATTAAGATATTATTAGTAGAGTTTATAATGAGTAAAGAAATTCTTATAACAAAAAACTTTATTCCCAGAGAGGTTAACTCTTTAACATATTGTTTTTGAGCATATTCCAAGGAAGGAGCATACTTTTTGAAGTGGGTCCGAAAATAATAGAAACACACAACTACGGGAACAAACGCAAAAGCAAAACTTCTCACAGTTGCGAAATACAGCAAAGACTGATCAGCAAAAGAGATTAATACAAGTAGACCAACTAGGAAAGTAGCTTTTGACAAAAAATTAAAAAAATCTATAGCGGCAGTCCGCTGCATTGCATTGAATACTTCGTAGACATTGCTGAAAACAAATTTCAAACAGAAAGCACTAAAAACAATAATTGCCAGCAGTCTTAACTCATCATTTCCTACTTCATCTACTTTCAAAAAGGCGGACCAATCGATAAAATTATTAGCAATGATGAATATTATATAAAGAACACTGAAAGCGATTCCAATAACAACAAATGTAGTACTCACATAAGCTTTACCTCGACTATCATCATTATGTGCTAAAGCTTCTCCAAATTTATTTCTTAATCCCTTGCCTAATCCCACATCCAAATAACCAATCCAATCCATTACGGAAGCAAGAGTAATAAATATCCCAAATAATACAGGATCTAAATATTGGAAAGAAAGGGAAAAGGTTAAAAAGCCTATACCTATACCTAACCCCCTGTATATCATTGCTAGCAGTACGTTCTTTTTGACTTTTGCGGTACGAGCATTACCACTTCCGACTAATTTTTTTAAGCCAGCAATTAGTTTCATATATGCTTATTTCTTTTGACAGAACAATTATAAAATCAATTATTCACTCTTTTAGATAGCAAGGAAATAAATGACTTATCTGCTACATTAACAGCAAGTTTTAGGGGTTAAGTAGTAATGAAAGCAGTAGACATTAAAAGATCTTTTTTCTGTAAGCTCCTACTCCTAATCCAATGTGAATAAATATCAACATAGCAAGATACTTATTGAGCAAAAAGGAGTTAGTAAGATTAGCTACCAAGTAAAGGATAGTACAGAAGAGAGGAATAGCATAAAACTGACTTATTTTAGTTAATGGCCAGAAATAATTAATCATTTGAATAACGAACCATGCAAAAAGGATAAAAGCAGGAACCCCATAAAAGAATAAGTTTGATAAATACCCATTATGAATTCCACCTAATTCTCCGGTAGCCCGTTCTTCCTGGCCAGTTATTCTTAACATCCAGGTACTATACACTTTGTTTTTTCTACCACCAAAACCAAAGAGGGGTTTTTTATGGAAATTGGTTAACACCATTTCATAATATCCATATCTTGATTCAATACCATCTGACAAACGCTCTTCCACTAATTTTGAACCGAATATTTGTTTGGAAAACAAGGATAGTATGATCAAGACAATAGTGGTAAAGATCATTCCCATAGTAATAAGAGCTGAGAATTTCACTTTTCTTACCTGGACGATGTACATGAAAAAGACCATAAAAGCAATAATCCAGCTCATCCTCATAAATGAACAGAGGACTCCCACCAAAAATAAGCCTATTAAGGAAAATTTAAGTAGATCGTTATGTATACCTACCATGGCCCATATCATAGCGATAATTAAAAAGTAACTATGATTATATTCTCTACTTAGAATACCATTGGATCTCAATACATTACCAAAAGCAAATCTGTTATCACCAATACGCATGAAATGATTATCTACAGCAAGCTGAAGAATTGCTATAAGGCTGGAAATGACTGCTGTTGCAATGATGACAATACCGATGATCTTAATCATAGGTTTGTCGACGTATTTTTTCACTATGAGATATGTGGCCCAAGAAGTAAGCGCTGAAGTAATTTCTACGACTACATCTGCGAAACCTTCGCTCTTAATGTTTACTAAAAGAGACAATACCACGAATACCAAATAGAATTCAACAATTCGTTCAAATTGTGGCTTTCCGATGGGCCTTCCTTCAAAAAATACTAGTTTCTTCTTTGGCAGAAAGTATGATCCAAATAGTAAACCGGAAAAATACAGGAAAAGAAATCGATCTGGTTGTATTTCAAAAAATGATATTCCAGGAATTTTTAATCTTACTATAAGCGTGTAAGATCCCATTATCAAAAACCAGGAAAGTAAAAATGTAACCGTTTGGCTTTGTACTTTATTCTTCCAAACAAGTCCATAACAATACACCCCTGTCGCCAGGATATACAAAATAAAAAATGGCTTATATTGAGGAAGAAACAGATCTGACATTTCCTAAAGTATACTTTAGATTATTTAGTACTTGGTAACATTTCCAGCATCCAGGACTTAAACTTTCTCAAGCCCTCTTCAAATTCTGTTTGAGGTGTATATCCCAACAGCCGTTGAGCCTTAGAGATATCTGCATATGTCTGAGGTACATCTCCAGGTTGTTCGGGTAATCTTTTTATAATTGCCTTTTTGTTCAACACATTTTCCAAGCTCTCAATCATTCTGGATAAGCTCACCGTTCGCCCATTTCCCAAATTAATTACCTCATAAGATGATCCCTCGTACTCCATAGCTGCTCTGATTCCCTGAATAATATCTCCTACATATGTATAGTCCCTTCTGGTGCTTCCATCCCCAAAGACTGGAATCTCTTCTCCAACTAAAATTTTTCGAGCGAACTTATTAATTGCTAAATCAGGTCTTTGTCGTGGACCGTATACAGTAAAGAAACGAAGAGCGATGAATCGAATATCGTATAAATGACTATACACATGACCCAGCAATTCCCCTGATACCTTTGTACTGGCATAAGGGCTAATAGGCTCCAGGACGTAGTCTGATTCTTTCCAGGGTACATTAGGATTAACTCCATAAACACTACTTGAAGAAGCAAACACAAACTGCTTTACATTTTTCTCTCTAGCCAGCTCCAAAAGATTTTGCGTTCCCTTTACATTTGCTTCTTGGTATGCTACAGGATCTACAATTGATGGTCTCACGCCTGCTTTAGCGGCTAGATGAACGATACAATCATATTCTCCCGTTAAGTTATTATTTACAAATTCCGGATCAGAGATATCCCCTTCTAGAAGTTCAAAGTCATCATTATTTAAATGCTTTGCAGTATTCTGTTTTTTAAGGGATATATCATAAAATGCATCGAAATTATCTACAATAGTTACCCTATAATTTTCTTCCAACAAGGCATCGACCAGGTGACTCCCAATAAAACCTGCGCCACCTGTGACTAAAATGTTATTCTTACTTCTCACTTATATTCAATTATTTTAATTTGCTCTTTCTTTTGGCCAAATTGTTCTTTCGATATAACCCATTATTAGATGCCTTTTCCCCGTAGGTATAGCTTCCATATTTACTTCTGATACTTTTTACGTCATTAAGGACTACGTAAAAGTTTCTCAGGTTCCCTTTTTGTTTCAGATTTTTTATTTCTTTCAAAAACTCAATTTTTGAATATCCATGCCTGATAATGTACAGAGTAATATCCATAAACTTGGACAGGATTAAATAATCTGAAGCAAAACCTACTGGTGGCGTGTCTATTATTATATACTCATAAGTTTCTCGTAAAGTAGATACAAGGTCTGCCATTCGAGAAGACTCCAATAAAATTAATGGGTTTGGTGGGATAGGTCCACTAGGAATGATATCCAAGGTTTCCAATCGGGTTGTTTTAACAATATCACTTAAACTTGCTTTATTAGCAAGAAAAGTACTTAGTCCTATTTCATTACTTACTTCACTGCGTTTGTGAAGTCTGGGTTTTCTAATATCAGCTCCGATGACCACTGTCCTTTGACCTGAGGATGCTATAATTGAACCCACATTCAAGGCGGTAAAGGTTTTTCCTTCTCCAGGTACAGTAGAAGTTACACCTACCACTTTACTCTTTTGATCCACTGCCAGAAAATCCAGGCTTATCCGTAAATATCTAAATGATTCTACATCCTGTGAGTTAATAGCTGTATAGTTGATTAAACCAGAGCTACTATTGACATCCCCTCTGGCAATACTGGCTATAACCGGAGTATTGGTTTTACTTTCAATCATTTCCTGACTTCTGATTTTATCATTAAACAGATCAGAAAGTGGAATTAGTAAGATAGGGATTGTCAACCCTAACATAAGAGCTAATGCCATGATTAACCCTTTATTTGGAGATATAGGTCCTTTTCCAACTTGTCTGGCAGGATCTATCACTTCACTGTCAGCAGTATTAGCCGCTTTAGCGATACCAGCTTCTGCTCTTTTCTGAAGAAGGTAGTTGTAGAGATCTTCATTCAAAGTAAATTTGCGTTGGATTTGGTCTCTTAAACGCTTGCTCTTGGGAAGTTGCTTAACCTGAAACCTCAATCTAGCCACCCTATTAGCTAAATCTTTTGCCTCGATCTCAGAGGATTGTGTGAAACTCTTGACGTTTTCAATTAATGACCTTTGGGCAGCCCGAATTTTTTGATTGAGCAATTCAACTTCTGGATTACTTGAATTTGTTCTGTAGGCCAACTCTACTTTTTGCTGGTTAAGTTGTTTAAGTTCCAGAATTAACTCATTTAAAATTCTATCATTAATTCCCATAGCTGAAGGAGCAGGAATCGTGTTTATATTCGTATTTACATTTAACTGCTGGAGTAAGTTGTTATAATACTTTTGTCTCAGCTGTATATCTGCTTGTTTACTTTCAAGTTGCCTTAATTCTGCCTGTGCAGTGGCTGCTGTAGATTCCAGATCAAGGGTGCTGGCCGATTCACTGAAAATGGTAATTTGAGTTTCAGCATCTTTCAACGAGTCGGAAACACTGGCTAATTGTCGTTCGATGAAATCTATGGTTCCTGAAGCAAACTGATTCTTTTCTTGTAGTTTTTTGTCAATATAAACTTCACAAAGATGATTGATGAAATCAATCTCTTTATTAACAATCGTTCCTTCAGAATTGATATTGATGATAGTAGCATCTTCATCTGCGGTAGATATTTCCAGCTTCCCTCGCATACCATTAGCAAGATTATTTAAGTTGTGAATTTTAAAGTACATTACTTCATCTTCCTCAAGAGCTACTTGCATGGAATCTAAATAGTAAGTTCTAAAGGTGAAATACTCTGAACTACATACCGCACCAAATTCACAAGTTCCTAAGTAATTTACCGGAGAGGAAATGACATTCTTAGTTGATCCATCACTACCCTTATGTAGAGAATAGTCCTCCTCTTGGATACTTATTTGATATTCTCGATCTGAGAGAATTTTTATATAAATGGGAACTCCAGTAATTTGAAATTCCTCTCTATCGATGTCTATGGCGTATGGAATATCCTTATATCTTTCTTTGGACTTAAATTGGCCCTGAATATGATAAGAAACATCCATATCCAAGTCCAAAAGCGATTCTTTAATCATAGAATGTGAGCGGATAAGCTCAATCTCGTTTTGAAGATTACTTTTACCTTTAAACAGGGTAAGTTCTCCATCTATATGTTCGCTTTTTCCTAAGCTTCTATCATTTTCATTATCATGTATTAATAGAGAAGCACTTACTCTAAATATTGGCTCAGTGATATATATATATCCTAAGGCACCTGCAATACATAGAGGCAAAGAGATAAGAAATAGATACCACTTTTTTCCTATTCTTTTTAGAAAGGATTTAATATCTATTTGGCTTTCTTCAAATATTTCAGCTCTGTTGCTCACGGGAGTATTATTAAATTTCGATTCTCATTAAGTTAATTAGGCAAATATAATTCCAATAAAGCCTTTACTACCTACAAATATTCGTATTCTAATCATTATTATTTATGGCAGCTAAAATACTGTTCGCTATAACAGCCGCCAGGGAAATAGCTGATATGACTAAACTTGCTGTTCTTACATTTATGCTAGTTGCTTTTGCCTTAAGAGGTTCTACATAAATCACATCATTAGGCATTAGAAAGTAGTATTCAGAAGTAAGAAGATTATCGGAATCAGTCAAATCAAGAAATACCGTATTAGTTCCCAAATCTGATTCTCGTATTATCTTTACCTGCTTTCTATTGGCAAAATCAGTCATATCCCCAGCTCTACCAATAGCTTGAAGTAAGGTAGTTTTATCACTGTAAATAGAAAGTACTCCAGGAGAGTTGACTTCGCCTAATACGGAAACTCTGAAGTTATTTAATCTGACAGAAGTGGTTGCAAATTTTAAATATGGTTTTAATTGACCATCAAGAAGAGTTTTGATTTCTCCGATCGTCCTTCCCTTAACATATACTTTACCAATTAATGGAATTTCTACATAACCTGAATCAGTCACAATATAACTCAGTAAGTATAGATTAGGATTATCAGAACCAGTAGATCTTCCAGGTGCATTTAGGTTGGGAACAGCACCTACATTAAAAAATTCAGAAACGTCTTCTTCCAAATTTCTCACCCGAATTGTAAGTTGGTCATAAGCCCTAACGCGATATTCTAATATAGGATAAGGATTGTATTGGTTTTCATAAACAATACTTTCATCTGCATCTCTCAAGGAAACCATATCTTCATAGTGGAGACATGATGAAAGACTCACACCTAATACTAAAATTAAAAAATAAAGAATTCTGGACATTGAATAAAATTGTTAAAAACTAAATCAAATTTTAAAAAACCTATTGAATTACAAAGAAAAAGGTGCGCAATAAATAACATCAATCTTGCATGAACCAATTTCCCGAAAAGTTCAGACTTCTGAAAAACGCTTTATTCAAACATAAATTGCGGATTTATTCACATATACCTGAATGAATTCTGGGGAATTAATAAAAAAAACTTACAAGTGGTCAAAAAAGTCATCTGAATTGAAATATTTAATTTCTAGTACTACTTAAATTATTCCTGAGTATTCAATTCGTTTCAATCTTCCCTCTTATATATTTCAGCTTAAACCATTTATCTTTTAGTTGAATGTAAATAGGAAGGAATCAATCTTCTTGAGCACTATCCATTTTCAAGTTTCCCCTAAAAAGCTATAGCATTTTTCTAATATTCTTGAAATCACAAACTCTTTGCAGCTAACAGTTTTCCGAATTCTTTTTTGAAAAGATTAATTACAACATAGTACTTGAATAGTAGTTGCAGTTATTTTCTGGGTTGAGAAGTAGTAAGGTAGATTTATATTTGCAGGTATCGAGATGTTAGTTATGCTTTGCACAAGTAAAGAAGAAACCCTGGAATAAAAAAAATAAGAAACATGTTATCGGTCAACATATAATCAGCAATAATTGTATCATCTTAAGTATGTTAAGACTACTTCCCTATGGGTACTTTTTTGGACCGATCATCTACAATGTAGGATAAATGAAAATACAGGTATTTATAATGTCAATTCTATTATAAATACCTGTATTTCTCTTTAACCTATGCCTATGGTTTTACCAGTTTGACCGTTTGTTTAGAGCCTTCGATATCCATAGTTAGGAAATAAATACCAGAAGTCCATTGTTCGGTTTGAATAACGAGTATAGTTCCTTTAGCCTCGCTTTCATTTAACAAAGTGCTCCCTAAAACATCGGTAACTCTATAATTCACATTTTGATCATAGTTCGTTGTGGTCCATTCAATAGAAAACTTATTCTCAAATGGATTTGGATAGACATTTACACTTTCAGCAAATCCAACTCTAGGAGACGCAATGGCATCTTCAGATAAGTCCCCTATCACTACCAGTTCTGGCTTTCCAGTATCTGCTTCTCTGGTATTTAATTTCGCATTGTCATCATCCAAGTTTGCAGATTGTAGTACCACAGTTAATATTTTATCTCCAAAGGTTTCAACTGAAGCATAAGAGGTAATATCTAACTCATAATACTTGACTGTATCTGACATGAGAATATTACCAAGGGGAACTCCGATTGTAGCAGGTGCATTGGAGAAATTTACTCCCGTCTCAGTCCAGTTATCTCCAGCTGCCAACACATTAATGCTTACCAAAGAAGAATCTGTAGAATTTCCTCCGTTTATCCTAAGGATAGCAGAGTGTATGGTAGAAAATTGACTTAGGTCAAACTTTAAATACGAAGCATATCCCCAACTATTTCTATTTCTGACATACATATCCACTTTAGTACCATAATTAGTGCCTATATGTGCGCTAGCATTATTCGTATACGAATCAGCTACAGGTATCAGACTCACTTCGACACTATCTGTACTAAATTCTTCTACGAGAAATGTTCTTTCTACAAAAGCTGCTGCATTAAAAATATCATTTCCAGCCTGAGTAGCTCTTACTCTTACCAATCCTGTAGCACCAGTCAGTGTAACTGTATCAGCTACATTAGTGGCTGGTCCGGAGATGATCGTAAAATCTACATCTAGCCCGGAAGAAGAAACAGCGGATAGAACAAATGGGGTATCTATAGTAGTTTTGTTTGGAATGGAATCAAATGAAATCGTTTGATCCAGTTTACCTATAATCTCACTTTGATTAATGATAAGCTGTGGAATATTTTCTCCACTTTCCCGAGCATTAAATCTCGCTCTTTCAATATCGCTATTCAATGAACGCAATAAAAATGACACAGTATCATCGAGTAAGATCTGCTCATTAATATATGCAGTAACATCTATTTCATAATATTGCTCTGGTCCACTTACCGTGAAGGATCCTAATTCAGTGCCGGTAGCTAGAGGCGCATTATTGAAGTTAATTCCCAATTCCGTCCAGGTATCTTCAGTAGGGAATATTCCTACTAATATTGGCAAGCTATTACTAGGATTATTTCCATAAATCCTTAGTGTAGCTTTTTCTGTTAGAACCAGATTTGAAAGATCAAATTTTATATAAGAAGTATACCCCCAGCTACTTTTATTTCTTCCATATATTTTTCCATCTGTTCCATAATTAGTTCCAGCGAAAGTGCTACTATTGTTAGTGTAACTATCTCCTATGGGAACCAATGTAGTATCGATGCCGACACCATCAGGAAGGGTGACCTTGAATGATTGCTCTAAAGGTACTGCTGGTTGATATTGCGTATCTCCATTTTGAAAAGCCTTAACGATAACAGTACCAGGATTTCCATCCAAAGTAACAGAATCTCCAACAATAGTAGCGGGGCCAGAAACAATGTTAAAACTAACAGGAAGTCCCGAACTAGAGGTGGCAGTTATCACAAATGGCCCATCAGTAGTTAATTTATCCGAGATTGGATCGAAAACTATAGACTGAGTTTGCCTGGTTTCGCTTGCTCCTTGAATGACTAATTCTGGTTTATTGGCTACATTTTCTCGAGTGTTAAAGCCCACCCTTTCATAAGTCTCATTAATTGATTCCAATATAAAAGAAGCAGTGCTGTCAGTGAGAAACTGTGAAATAAGGTAATTAGTAACATCAATTTCGTAGTACTTCAGCGTATCATTAACTATAAATGTTCCGAGTGATTCTCCATTGGAAGCAGGAGCATTATCATTATTGATAGTCAACTCTTGCCATTCATCTGTAGTAGGAAGAACGTTCATTGTAACAACCTGAGCATTTTCAGGATTATTACCGTATACCCTAAGTTTTGCATTGACCACGCTAGCAATATCTTTCAAGTCGAATTTTAAATAAGACTTAAAGCCCCAACTACTTTTATTCCTAGCTAACATAGTAGTTAGATTACCATAGTTGGTGGTGCTAAAGGTGCTGCTATTATTTGTGTATGCATCTGCTATTGGATTGATGACTGTTTCAGGAGCTGGGATGGTAGGAACAGCCACATTAAAAGTTCTTATCACCGTATCAGCGACCTCAAAGCTATCGTTTCCAGCTTGAGTGGCCCGAACTGTCACAACTCCTTCTACTCCAGTTAAAGTAATCACATTACCATTAATAGTAGCTGGACCTGAAACAATGTCGAATGCTACTTCAAGACCTGAACTAGCTGATGCAGAAATTGTAAACGGAATATCTGTTGGAAGTTTGTCAGGAATTGAATCAAAAGAAATGATTTGACTAAGCTTTCCAAAAGGATTACTATAAATAATCAGCTCTGGAGCATTATTATCAGCTTCCTTTGTCCAAAACCTGGCTCGTTCAAAATCACTATTAGCAGTTTCTAAAATGAATGATCCGAATCCATCTTTCAGGGCTTCTGCCTTAATATAGTCCGTTACATTAAATTCATGGTATGTAGACAGCTGCGTTACAGTTAAGCTATCTAATAAGTTTCCTTCTTCTAGTGGAGCATTATTATGTGTAATTCCTAACTCTGTCCATTGATCGTTTGTACCGAAAGCATGAACCGCTACTGGATTATTATTATTAGGATTATTACCATATACCCTTAGTACTGCAGAATCTACACTATTGATTGTGGACAAATCAAACTTTAAATATGACTTAAATCCCCAACTGGATTTATTTCTCGCATACATAGAATTATCAGTTCCATAATTTGTCTCACTAAAGGTAGAACTATTATTAGTATATGCGTCTGCTATAGGAGAGAGACTTGTCGTATCAGAAGATAAGGTTTGATCCTTGACAAACAGAGATATCGAGTCAATAGCAGTACAACTGTCCAGGCTAGTATAAGTATAATAGCCTGTATATGTTCCAGCACCAATGGAAGGATCAAACGTTCCATCGGCATTTACATCTCCTGACCAGACTCCACCTATAGGTGTGGCTATCAACGCAATGGCAAGATCAGTAACCGTTAATGTATCCACTGGAGTGATTGCAATAATAGGTGTGGAAGCCCCCTGGATAGTGAAATTGGCCGAATCTGAGCATACTCCATTAGTGGCCACATAATAATAATTCCCAGGCGCAAGACTATTAAGATTAGAAGAAACATTCACACCTAAATCTGTGAATACGAAAACTATAGGAGCTTCTGAAGAAATACTTACACTTCCAAAATCTCCACAGTTTTCCGGCTGATTAATCTGTATGTTGGTAACGAAACTGATTTGTGGCTGAATGATCACAAAATTACCTGAATCTGAGCAGAACCCATCAGTGGCATTATAGGTGTAGCTTCCCGGAGGAAGTGCATTAAGCTGAGAGGATACATTTGCGCCAAACTCATCATAAACCATGACTATTTGAGCGTTAGTAACGAAATTCACACTTCCACTATCGCTGCAAGTATTAGGTTGAGTAATTTGAATATCCAGCATAAATGACTGATTCGGACTAGAGATTGAGAAATTTCCAGATCTCGTACATTGACCATCAGTTGCTGAATATGTATAATCTCCTATAGGTAATGCATCTTTTTGAGCTGTAACATTTACACCAAGCGAATCAAAAATTAATACACTAGAGGCAGTAGTTATGAATTTTACACTTCCCAATCCACTACATGAGCTGGCCTCAGTAGTTTGAACTTCAACATCGAATAAATTAGGGCCAGATATGGAAAAGGTATCTGTACTAATACACAATCCATCAGTGGCAGTGTAGGTGTAATTACCAATGGGAAGTGCATTCAAATTATTTGAATAATCGACTCCATTGCTATCTCTTACTGTAATAGTTGGTGCTTGAGATAAAAAGCTTACTCCACCTACCCCACCACATTGAGTAGCATCGGTTGTTTGCACTGTCACTTCGAATGATACAGGGCCTGCAATCTTAAAACTCCCTATTACCTCACAAGCCTCGTTTGTTGCTACATAATTGTATATTCCTACAGGTAGTGAACTCAATTGGGTCGAAACATCATTTCCAAAGGCATCAGTTACAGATATTTGATCCGCTGCAGTAGCAAAAGAAACACTTCCATTTTCTCCACAATTCGTAGCATCTACAGTATTGACCAGTACTGTAAAAGAAACTGGCCCTTGAACTTCAAAACCTCCTGTCTGAGTACATGTAGAATTGTATGCCGTATAGGTATATAATCCTATTTCTAGAGAGTCTAATCGATTAGTTACATTGATATTTTGCTCATTAAAAACACTAACCGAATCAACTACAGAAGCTAATAACGCCGAACCTAAACCATCACAATCAACTGCATCCGTGATAACGAAATCTATTGGAAAGGAAGGAGGGCCATTTATGACAAAATTTGATTCTAAGGAACAGGAATCTTTGGTAACGGTATAAGTATAAGTTCCAATGGGCAAACTGTCCAAAGAAGCTGTAACATCTACTAACCCTTTATTTAGAACAGATAAAATACTCCCTTCTTCTACCGTAATAGAGGCACTTCCAATCCCATTACATTCAACCGCATTCTGAATACTAACTTGGGCTGTTGGTAATGCAGGACCACCAATAGTGAAGCTACTATCCACCAAACAAGCTCCATCTTTAAGCTGAAAAGTGTAAGATCCCACGTTCAAAGAATCCAGACTTCCTGAAACATTTACCGAATCTTCGTTAATCACAGCTAAAATTCCCGAACTATAATTAAATAAGACACTACCTGTTTGGCCACAACCCAAAGCATCTGTTACATTAAAGATCACATTTGGTAATTCTGGAGAAACGATAGTAAAACTATCTACGATGGAACATCCTCCATTGGTGTATTCGTAATAATATTTTCCCGCAGACAATGAATCAAGTGAAGTCAATACATCATTATTTAAAGCATCCTCAACACTTAACACACCTCCCTCATAAGTGAAATTCACTGAGCCTTTACCTCCACAAGTATCAGGTTGAAACACTGTAAGATTAAAATCAATTCCCCCACATGGGTTCCTGACAAGAAAAGTATCTACGATGGTATCAGATGCCGCATAAAATGCATTTCCACTTTGAAATGCACCAATAATAACTCTTCCAGTATCTCCACTTAGTGTTACTGTATTGGAATTGACTGATGCTGGCCCTGATTGAATAAAAAATTCTACTGGAAGACTGGCATCAGAGCTACCGATAACGATAAAAGCGGGATCATTGGTAAATTTGTCCGGAATAGGGGTTAAATTAACCAACTGAGGAATTTTGACCGCAAACTTTCTAATCTGATCAGTAGCGGCAGCAAAATTAGCATCTCCTTCCTGAAAGGCCCTAACTGTCACTGAATCTGTACCTCCAGTAGATTGACCTGTTAAGGTAATCGTATTTCCCGAAATGGTGGCAGGGCCTGCAAGTATCTCTAGCTCAACTGGCAGTCCTGAGGTAGCACTTACATTGATATTAAAAGGCGCATCTGTTGTTAATTTATCGGGAATATCTTCAACATCTATGCTTTGCGCTAATTCTCCATTACTTGGAGCAAACACTTTAAATTTTCTGATGACTGCTCTTGCCGGGTTAAATGTATCATCTCCGGGTTGTGTAGCTCTTACTTCTACAGTTCCAATTTTCCCCGTTAACGTAATAGTATTACCTACCAACTTGGCTGGCCCACTTGCTACATAAAAAATAACCGGTAAGCCGGAAGAGGAAGTTGCAGAAACGGTAAACGGACCATCATTAGTAAACTTATCCCCTATTGGATCAAAAGTAATCGTTTGATTTGTACCTAAATTACATTGAGGATACAAATCCTTTATATATGTACTAGCCAATCCCCCAGGATCGGTTACTGTCAATGAAATTCTATACCAATAAGTTGCTCCATCACAGCCAACAGGAGAAATAATTGTATTAGTTACAGGATTATTATCAGCTGGTTCTGGGTGGTCGTGATCATTATGGTATAAAGAAGTTGACCACTCATAAGTAAGTGACCCAGGATCGTGTTCGTTATCTACGACTGTAGCTGAAAGAGGTAGATTAGTGAAGCCCGACATGGAATAAAATACTGAATCATCCACTGTCGTAGAAATAATCTGAGGAGGGGTATTGTTAACAGATATAATTATGCTGGTTTCATTAAACAATCCCACCGAATCTGTAACCCTTAATGTAACTGTATATGAAAAAGGCGTATTTACCTGAGGTGTGAATGTATGAGTGGGATTTACATCTGTCGAAGTAGTTCCATCTCCAAAGGTCCATAAAAAAGTTAGTGGATCTCCGTTAGGATCGCTGGATTCACTACCAAAAAACTGAACATCCAATGGTCCGGCGCCGTTATGAACATCCGCGGTCGCTACAGCTACTGGAGGAAGATTTCCCGAAGGAGAGTAAGAGATCTTTCTAATTTCTGAAGTATTTCCTGCTTTATAAGAGATATAATACAAAGCATCATCAGACTTACTAAAGGTAAGATCAGTAATGGTCTCAGTTCCATCCATAAAATCCTGAATAGATACAGGATTAAAATTATTGTCGAATTTAATTACCTTTATCCACCTCTCTCCAAAATCTAAATGGAAGTAACCATTGTGATAAGTCTGTGGGAACTCAGTACCTTCATAAAAGTCGCCAACTACAGAAGCTCCTCCTCGAAAAGTCGTAGCAGTAGAAACAACAGGCCCTATGTTGAGAGAGTCTACTTCCCCATTCACTGTAGCAAAAATTCCATCATTGTGCCCAAAAGCAAACGTTGGAGTTTTGTGAACATAGGTAGGGTATGTTTGAATTTCTTGAGCAACTGAGCATGGATCAGGAAAGTAAGCTGTATCACTCAGGAAGTCAGTAAATTTATAAAATGGATCACTACAGCCAGCAGCAGTGGGTGAATTTATATCATAAGGGCTAATATTGTAGTATTTCTTCTGCAATTCAGTTCCTTCATAAATTGGCCATCCAAAATTTTGTCCCGGACCTGAAACTACGTTTAATTCTTCCCAGGTATACCAGCCTACATCGGCTACGAGTAAAGCTCCTGGATTAGCATCTTCAGGAAAGTGACTACCAGTTTCAGGCCAAAATCCTGCTTTATATGGATTTCTAAGCCCAAGTGCCCAAATTCTAGATTGGGGAGATCTGGGCAAGGTTGGATTATAGTGAGGGTTACTGGGAATTCCATTTCCAGTACTGGGATCGATTCGGAGAACTTTACCGCACAAAGAGTTTAGAGATTGGGAACGAAATACTCCAAAATCCTCAGTAGAATCCAAAATTCCGTAATTAATAGCATTACCAGTATAAACAGGTTGTGTTCCTCCTACATTTACTCCCCCTGTATCAACATCCGAATAACTAGCACCGTCTCCTGTAGTAATTAAGAGCGTTCCATCAGTTCCAAATACCAAAGAACCTACTCCATGAGAAGCATGCATACTTGGAATTCCCGTATCGATCGTCTCTCCTATTAATACCTTTCTACTACTATCATTTACGGTTCTAAAATTACTTGAGGCATTAGCAGTATATCTCGTCAACCTCCCCATTCCTGCATCAAAATATTGATTTGTTAGAGAATCATAAGTTTGAGTGCCGGAATAAAGTAAATGATGGGTGTCTACTATATATAATAAGTAGATATACCCATTACTGAGAAAGTTAGGATCTAAAGCAAATCCAATAAGACCAAAATCTCTCCAATCTCCTACCTCTTCACTGATATCGATAAGAGGTGTAGGTAGTTTAACTCCATTTTCTACGATGAAGACTTTACCCTGCTTTTCCCAAACGTACATAACCCCATTTTCATCAAAGGTTAGCCCTATGGGTTGTTTCCAATTTCCAACATATAATTCATCAATAAATCCAGTAGGTTGTGAAACAAGTGTGTTAAATGACAAAGATGCAAGAATAATAACACTGATGTGTGAGATCTTGATTTGGCTACGAAAAAAATTTAATAGTCTAATCATATCAAAAGATTCAATCGGCTAGTTAGGAGTTATTTTTTAATTTGTTGGTTAAGCAAAAAAATAGTTTAAAATGTTGTAAATAAAATGTTTAAATAAAAATACCAACTACTAAGCGTCGAATACAAAATTATGCATTTTATTAAATAAATGTATAATTTAATATTATTTATGTGTAATTTTTATAATAGAAACGTATTGCCTTATTAGTGGTTGTACCATTGACCCACCAATTACAACCGCTAAAACCGGTTTTGACATAAAACTATATGTTAACTTAATAGTGAATAAGACTACATAACAGTGTAAATTTGTGTATAGTCATGTTAACCACGCTGAACGTCCTTCATTATCATATCAACCCTTCCAAGTAAATTTCCTCTATGTTAATTCTGGAGCAATGATCCTTAAAAATGGTATGTTAAACAATAACGATCGGGAAAACGGTTTATTTTTAAGATTAAACGGCTTAAAAGTGCATGTTGTCCATTCATTCAATTGATCATGGAATTGGTAAGATGAAAGATTATACTTGCGATCATAATTTCACATTTTTCGTTATTCTCTTTCGCGGTGGAATTTCTAAAAAAATAGTGGTATAATTTTTTCTTAAATGTCGAGGATTGCTCGATTAACATTTATAACATATATGACTTCACCTAAAAAAATTCTATTAACTGGAGTTGCTGGTTTTTTAGGCTCAAACCTTCTAAAAAAGCTCTTACATAATAATCATCAAGTAATTGGAATAGATAATTTATCTATGGGGAGGCTTGAAAATATACAAGAATCCATCCAGCATGATAATTTCAATTTTATTCAAGCTGATATCGTAGATGACCAAACCTTTTCCAATATAGAAGAAGAGTTTGATGTAATCGTTCACCTGGCTGCATTCAAGATCCCCAGATATGGGAATGCTGTTGATACCTTAATGATCAATGCAAAAGGAACAGAGAATATTCTGGATTTCGCCAAGAAGACTTCTACAAAATGTGTGCTAGCCTCTACTTCTGATGTTTATGGTATGAGTCCAGATTTACCCTTTAGAGAAGATGGAAATTGTGTACTGGGAAATTCAAAAGTGCCTCGTTGGGGATATGCAGTATCTAAATTATTCGATGAGCACCTGGCACTGGCATATATGGAAGATTATGGATTTCCCGTAGTATTATTGAGATTTTTTGGTTCATATGGCCCTCATCAGCACCTTTCATGGTGGGGAGGACCACAATCCGTATTTATAGATGCGATCTTTAAAGATAAGGTTATACCTATCCACGGAGATGGTTCTCAAACGCGAACCTTTACCTTTGTAGATGATACAGTTGAAGGAATTTATGCGGCAACTATGATGGATGAAGCGAATGGAGAAATTTTTAATGTAGGAGCTAATCAGGAGATAACCATTTATGAATTAGCTAAATTAATTAAAAGGTTATCGGGAACGCCAGGAGAATTAAAAGTTGAGTTTATTCCTTATGATAAAATTTCAAAAGGCCGTAAATATCAAGACGTAATGAGACGAGTTCCTGATACAACCAAACTACACGAGATGCTAGGCGTAAAAGCCCAGGTGAGCCTGGAAGAGGGTATGAGGAGAACCATCGCTTGGCAAAAAGATATCATTCTCAAAGAATTATCGATATGAATATAGGAATCATAGGAGGAGGTTTTATGGGTCTTGCACTGGCTCATAAACTCTCTTCCCAGAATCATGTGGTAGATATTTACGAAAGAGATAGCCAGGTGGGAGGATTAGCTACCTATCACGATTTTGGCGAATTCTATTGGGATAAATTTTATCACGTTATTCTCCCTACAGATGCACAACTATTAGCCCTTCTAAAAGAATTAGATCTTGAAGATCAAATAAAGTGGAAGAAAACTTATACTGGAGTATACGTGGATGAATCCTTTTATTCAGTGAGTAATTCCAAAGAATTTTTACTATTTCCTCCATTAAACTTGTGGCAAAAGTTCCGTTTGGGATTAACTATTTTATACGGTTCCAGAATTAAAGACTGGAGACAAATGGAGCAGATTACTGTGGAAGAATGGTTGGTAAAATGGAGTGGAAAAGGGACTTACGAAAAATTTTGGAAGCCTTTATTAAAAGCGAAGCTCGGAGATAGCTATTCAAGAGTTTCTGCAGTTTTCATCTGGACTTATATAAAAAGGCTGTTCGAAGCAAGAGATGCTAAAGCACATCAAGAACAAATGGGATATGTCAATGGTGGGTATAAAACAGTTTTTGATCAGTTCGAACATAAATTAAAGCAGAAAGGTTCTAACGTATTTTTAGAAACTACAGTAAGTAGCATATATCCTGGAGATAAAGATGGTATAGTGGTAGAAGCAAATGGAAAGTCCCGACAATACGACAAGGTAATATTTACGGCTCCAGTGAATGTGCTGAACAAAGTAACAGACTCATCATTGGTGGAAATAAACACACAAGGGGAATCAGTGGAATATTTGGGAGTAATTTGTATGATAATATTAACTAAAAAGCCATTGACGCCATTTTATGTGCTTAATATTGCTGACGAAAGAATCCCCTTTACAGGAGTCATAGGAATGACCACCCTTGTCGATAAAGAAGAAACTGGAGGATATTACATGACTTATCTCCCCAAGTATATTTTATCCACAGACCCAATGCTTAAAATGCCAGATGAAGAAGTGAAAAGATCTTTTCTTAAGGGCCTGGCCGTTATGTACCCTGAGTTTAACCAAAAAGACATCGTTTCTATCGAAATTAACAGGGCATTTAAAGTACAACCCTTACAAGTAACAAATTATTCTAAACGCGTTCCAAGAATTGAGACCTTACACAAAGATTTTTTCGTACTTAATACTTCACAGTTTCTCAATGATACCTTAAATAATAATTCTGTTGCCAGACATGTAGAGCGCTTTGTGGAGGCTTTTCAACAAACATTATCTGATCAACCTTCAAATACACCAACCTTCCAGAAAATTTAGTGTGTACTTTATTGGAATAATATTTTATGACTCAACATACTCAAAAACCACTTGCCAGTATCTCTCTAGACCTGGACGATCAATGGACCTACATGAAAACGCATGGAGATCCAGGATGGGAAAAATACCCTTCCTACCTTTCCTATGCAGTACCAAGAATTTTGGATTTTTTGGAAGAAAAAAAGGTTAAAATCACTTTTTTTATTGTTGCTCAGGATGCTGCCTTTGATCATAATCGCGAAGTATTGGGAGAGATTCAGCACCGAGGTCATGATATAGGTAACCACACCTTCCATCATGATCCGTGGTTACATGTATATTCAGAAGCAGAGGTGAATGATGAACTGGCGAGAGCAGAGGATCATATAGAAAAAGTCACAGGAGTTAGGCCCAGAGGATTTCGAGGTCCGGGGTTTAGCTTTTCTGACACAGTACTAGATGTCCTAGCGAAAAGAGACTATGTTTACGACGCTTCTACTTTCCCAAATATTCTCAATCCATTAGCCAGAATGTACTTTTTATGGACCAGTAGCCTGGATAAGGAAGAAAGAGAAAGAAGAAAAGGATTATTCGGAAGTTGGAAAGATGGCTTCAGACCCAATAAGCCTTTTAAATGGCAAGCTAACGGAAAGTCAATTCTTGAGATCCCAGTTACTACCATGCCATTCTTCAAAGTCCCTATACATGCCAGTTATATTCTCTTTTTGGGAACTTACAGTCCATGGTTGGCAATTACCTACTTTAAAACGGTTATCAGAATGTGTCTTATTTCAGGTGTTCAACCCTCAATTTTGCTTCACCCTCTTGATTTTATTGGTTGTGATGATACAGAGGAACTTTCATTTTTCCCTGCGATGCGTACTGAAAGCAAGGAAAAAATAGAGATAATGAGTAGGGTTTTCGATTTGATGAATAAACATTTTCAACCGGTAACCATGATGGAACATGCACGATCCTTACAAGACAACGAAAGGTTACCTGTTAAGTCTCTCTCTTTAGCATAATCTTTGGTATTGATTATGCTTATAAGAAAATTGACCTCGAAACAGCCTGATAATAAGATGAATGTCAAAGTAAACATACTTAGTTATTTCCTATCTTCCAGAGAGTACCGCTTTTTGCCACTTTTGATTCTGTATGTGGTAATAATTGTCCTTTTTTCGAATGATGAATTAATTGGAGACGAAAAGAGGTATGTAGCCTATGCAGAAAATTTATTAGACGGTTTTTATTCTGAACAGGATGACCCTTATTTGCGCAATGGGCCTGGCTATCCATTTTTTCTTGTTCCTTTCTTTCTCTTGAAATTGCCCTCTATCATCCCAACTATAGCAAATGCTTTTTTACTCTTTTTTTCAGTTATCCTCTTTTATCGCATATTGCTAAGGTATGTAGGGGAAAAAATAGCTTTTGCCGGAGCCTTATTATTAGGGATATATCCAGTATTTTTTAGATGGATCCCAGTATTATCTCCTGAGGCTATGGGATTATTTTTAATGTGTGGATTTATGTATTTCTATACCGGAGTCCAACATGAGCCTCAATATCTACGACGAAATATTATAGCTGCAGCTATATTTATGGGATTCTTAATTCTTACCAAATATATATTTGGATATGTCGTTTTAGCTATGATAATTAGTCATTTAGCATTATTCTTGTTCAATCGTTCATCGTTTAATTCCAGAAGTATCATCATCTTTTCTCTTTCCTTTATGTGTGCTGTACCTTACCTCATTTATACTTATTCATTAACTGGAAGGGGCTTTTATTGGGGGACAAATGGAGGGGAACAATTATATTGGATGTCTTCTCCCCACATGAACGAAGTTGGTAGTTGGCATGGAAAAAAAATGGTGCTAGAGGATGGTATACCGGGCTTAAAAAAAGATCACATCGAGTTTTACAGACAAGTAGACTCTCTTACAAATGTGGAAAGAGACGATGAATTCAAGAAGAAAGCCATAGAGAATATAAAAAGGTATCCACATATGTACATAAAGAACTGGATAGCTAATATAGGTCGATATGTGTTTGGTTATCCTTTCTCATACAGGAAACAAAGCTTGTTACCATTAGCATACATTATCCCTAATATGTTTGTAGTGGTTCCCCTTATACTAGCCTTATACCCTGCTTATTTGGGAAGAAGAAAGATTCCCTTGGAAATTTGGGCACTTATGTTACTTTTTTGTTTCTACTCTGGAGCGGTATCCCTCATCTGGGCTATCACCAGGTATCTGATTCCAATAGTACCTATCGTGTTTCTATGGCTATTTTTCGTGTATACTCATGTAATACAGATCAGAATCAAGTAATATTTTCATAAAATCCAAAATTTGAAAAATACATTAAATAAATTTTCATATTTTAGCTAGTAAAGTGATTACTATATTAACCTGTACCACCAAATAATCCATACTTCATATGTCTACCAGTAAAGCTTCCAAAGCTGGCTATTCTAATTTCAGAGACCCTAAAGGCCTCTTAATTAGAATGTTAAAATCCAAAAATAAGGCTGCATACTTTACTATTTTCAGAGAAGGCTTAAGCATCGGACTGACACCGGTAGACATATTACTTTCACTTTTTGAAGGTCGAATGTCCAAATTGGGTAAAGAATCAGATTTGCCGCTAATCCTTATATTGGGAGGATCAAGAAGTGGGACGACCCTATTGTATCAAACACTTGTACAATACCTACCTGTAAGTTATTTCAATAATCTTGGGGTATCCTTTCCTCGTTCTCCAATTACCTCTAGCAAATTATTTAACCGATTAGTACAAAAGCGAGAAAAAAAGAAAGACTTTAATAATTACTTTGGAAGCGTTTCAGGATTTGATGGCCCTAATGATGGTTTTCATATATGGAACAGATGGTTCGGAGAAGACAGGAATAATGTCCCAAATAAACTTTCAGATGATACAATGAACGATTTGAATGAGTTTTTACATACATGGCACAGTGTCCACCAAAAACCATTATTAAATAAAAACAACAGAAATTCTTTATCTATCCCGTTCTTTGAGAAAGCCTATGATCAAAATGTATACTACATAGAAATTAGGAGAGATCCAGTATATGTTATACAATCTATCATCCTATCGCGTTTAGAAATTCAAGGAGATAAAAGATTAGCATGGGGATTAGCCAGTAAAGATTCAACGGATCAGCAAAACCCTTATGCATATATTGATGACATATGTAAGCAGGTGTTTGATGTTGAACAAAAGATCAGCGAAGGAAGACGATTAATCGATCCAGGAAGATATGTTAAATTTTCTTATGGATCTTTTTGTTCTCACCCCAAAGAAATTGTTCAATCGTGCTCTCAGGCTATTTGGGGGAAAAAATTACCCATTGAAGGAATCAAAGACCTTCAGCCTTTCAAAAACACAAATAACATGCGTTTACCCAAAGAAGAATTTGAAAGAATCATACAATCTGTTAAAGATAAGTATGGAGAAAACTACAATGAATTAGAAGTGGTCACTCATAGTGCCTAGCTTATATCAGATAAATTTAAATGAAAAGTGATTCAACTAAGATAAGTCCCGTTATGCCTAAATCGGATTTTGGGTTAGGTGTAACATTCCTTGTATTAAATATATTAATTAGTGTGGCTTCTCAGTTTGTCCTTAAGGCGGCTATGTCCCAAATGGGGCCACTAGATGCAGCTCCAGATACGGTGTCATATATATTAGGGCTGATCAATGTGAAGATTATCGGAGGATTATTTTTATATGGCTTAGGAACTATTATTTGGCTTTTATGCTTATCTAAACTGGATTTAAGCTTTGCTTATCCCGCAGCTACGCTACAATATGTCTTAATATTTATCGGAGCCTATTTTTTATTCCATGAACAAATTAATGTTACACGGATTATCGGGTTAATTGTTGTATGTTTTGGTGTAGTAGTTATGTCTTTTGATTACAGAAGATCATGAATCCATTAATTTATGTTTTTTCCAGTATAATATTAGTCACTTGTTCTCAATTACTATTTAAAAAAGGAGTGAAGTATCCGAAAGGGAATAATTTCATGGAGAAATACCTTTCGTGGCCGATTATTACTGGCCTGTTTTTAAATGGAATTGCAGCATTTTGTTGGATTCTGGCGTTATCTTACCTGGATTTGAGTTACATATTTCCTTTTTTGAGTCTAAATTATATACTCGTTCCTTTATCAGCATCAGTAATTTATGGTGAACAATTAACGAGTTACCGGAAATTAGGAATTGGTATAATTTTCGTAGGAGTTATTATCATTGCAATAAGTTAGCATTATACTATAATTATACTCTTTTTATATCAAATAATACCACTGAAAGATTAAAATTAGCTACTGAAACTGTTATGGTAGCTTGATAAGTGAGAAGCGATTAACTTAGACGAAACATTTAATTGATCAATATATGCAATCAAAGGAATATATCTCTTCAATAAGATTAGAGGAAGGGGATAATATAGAACTTACGAATAGATCACCTAAATCCAAACCTTTGGTAACAGTAATCACTCCTGCTTACAATGAATCTGCTATTTTAAAAAATAACATAGAAAAATTAAGTGAGTACATGGGTACTCTGGAAGAGGAATTTGATTGGGAAATATTGATTGTAAATGACGGTAGTAAAGACGATACAGGAAAAATTGCAGACGAAATAGTAGCTTACTCTCCACATAATATCCGGGTCATACATCATCAAACGAATAAAAATCTTGGCGGAGCCATGAGAACCGGGTTTATAGAAGCTAGAGGGGAATACGTTGTAGTATTGGACATAGACTTAAGTTACGAGCCTTCCCATATAGAGAGATTATTAGCTAAAGCCAAAGAAACTGATGCCGATATTGTGATCGCATCTCCTTATATGAAGGGTGGTAAGTCCACGAAAGTACCTTTATCAAGGTTGTTGTTGAGTAGAGTAGTTAACAGATTTATGCGTGCTACAGCTAATGCAGATTTACATACTTTTACCAGCATGGTCAGGGTGTATAAAGGAGGTTTTCTGAAGCACTTAAACCTAAAATCGAATACATATGCAATCATGCCGGAGATTATTCATAAAGCGCTAATCTTGAGAGCCAAGGTGGTTGAAATACCTGCACATCTCGATTGGAGCTTTCAGGCGGAAGTAGGAGCTACCAGAACTTCCAGCATGAGAATTTTCAAGGGTATTCTCTCTGGTTTAATGTCTGGCTTTATCTTCAGACCTTATGCTTTTTTCATGCTTGTAGGCTTGGGGCTTCTGATCGTATCACTTTGGTTAATCATGTGGATTTTTATCCATACATTTTCCATATTCCCACTTATTGAGGTTCCTAGTGGATTTATTAATGATCGTTTTAGTGAAGCAGTAGCAATTGTTTTTAAATCCAGACCCCATGCTTTTTTCGTAGGAGGTATCTCCTTCATTGCAGCATTACAGTTCCTTGGAATTGGATTTCTATCACTTCAAAATAAGAGATATTTTGATGAGTTGTTTCATATTAATACTACTCTATTTAAGGAATTACTTTCCTTGAAAAAGGGTGAAAATAGTAATTGACACTTTACATTTTTTTATGAAAACAGCACTTAGATTCCTGCCACTATTAGCTATCTATATAATAACTATAATAGTATTTACGAATACTGAATTAGAGGGTGATGAGGCCAGATATATCTGGTATGCTGAAAATCTAATCAATGGGTTTTATACCGAATCAGATGATCCTTACCTTAGAAACGGCCCAGGTTATCCCATATTTTTAATGCCTTTTGTCGCATTAGGGCTACCCTACATTTTTCCGGCTTTAGCTAATGCCTTTTGTCTGTACTTTGCTGTATTATATCTTCATCAAACGCTCACAAAATATGTAGATGTCAGGAGTGCTTTTGTCAGTTCATTCATATTCGCTTTGTATCCCGTTTTTTTTCGATGGATACCCCAACTTTCTCCTGAAGCCTTGGCCACCCTCCTAATATGTGGAGCAATTTATTACTTCTCTCATAGTTACCACGATAATAAAATTAGTACCTCAAAAATAATTCTTGGTGGAGTTTTTTTGGGCTCCCTTGTCCTTACCAAATTCCTATTTGGTCTGGTGATTTTTGCGTGTTGCTTTACGAGTCTTATCGTTTTATTATTTAAAAGGATACCTTATGCCATTATCTCTTCCGGAATACTATCTATCGCCATTCTCTGCTGTATTCCCTATTTGATTTATACGTACCAACTTACAGGTAAAACATTTTATTGGGGGACAAACGGAGGAGAACAACTTTACTGGATGACATCACCTTATGTAGGCGAATGGGGAAACTGGCAATCTAAAAGAAGGGTGTTAAATAATAAACTAGATGGAATGAACCCAAATCACCTGACTTTTTATCAATCCATCAATGATTTATCCAATATCGAAAGAAATGAGGCTTTCAAAAAGAAGGCAATAGAACATCTCAAAGTCCATCCTGAGAAATACCTTCTTCATTATGCAGCAAATTGGTCCAGGATATTTTTCAGCTATCCATTATCCTTCAGAAATCAAAGCCTGCTGGCTTATTGCTACATTGTCCCTAATATATTTTTGTTAGTTTTCATGATATTTAGTGTATATGTAGTACTGATTAAAAGGAGAAGATTTCCTAATGAACTTTTACTTATCTGGTTATTCTTCCTTATCTATACTGGAGGCACCTCTTTGTTATCAGCTAAAACCAGATATTTATTGCCAGTAATTCCTGCTATATTTCTCTGGCTTACGTTTATTTATTCGAATTATATTTCAGTAGTATTGCGAACTGAAAATTAAATATTCCTTTATTCGTCTCTTATTTTAAGATCACCAAATTTCTTACCAATGGTAAAAATTGTAAGCATAGTAGGTGCGCGTCCACAATTTATAAAACTTGCTCCTTTTTTGAGAAGTGTAGAAATACACAACAAGAATAATGACTCTCAAATCAGACATATTACCATACATACAGGCCAACATTATGACAGAGGGCTTTCTGATATTTTTTTCGAGGAATTAGAAATACCTCCTGCCCAATATAATTTAGGGGTCGGTTCCGGTTCTCACGGTAAGCAAACGGGCCAAATGCTCGAGAGAATTGAAACCGTTTTAGTAGAGGAAAAGCCAGAAGTAGTTGTCGTTTTTGGGGATACAAATAGTACAGTTGCTGGAGCGCTAGCGGCAGCTAAACTTCACATACCCATCGCTCATGTAGAAGCAGGCTTGAGGAGTTTTAATAGGGTGATGCCTGAAGAAATTAATAGAGTGATTGCGGATCACGTCTCGGACCTTTTACTGGCACCTACGGATACAGCAGTTAAGAATCTCACTAACGAAGGATTAAAAAATAAAACCGTTCGAACCGGAGATATTATGTATGATACTGTTCTGTTAAATAAGGAGCTGGCAAAACAAAAATCTACCATTCTCGCCAAGATGTCCCTTGAACCAATGTCTTATTATTTGGTAACTATTCATAGAGCAGAAAATACGAATGACCCTTTGTTGCTACAAAGATTATTAGAGACCTTAAACCAAATCGGAAGTGTAAATTATCCAGTCATTTTCCCAATTCATCCCAGAACCAAGAATTTAATTGCTAAAAACCTTCCAGATTGGTCTGCTCATCCTTCAGTTAAACTGATCGACCCGGTTGGCTATTTAGATATGTTAATGTTAATCAGCCATGCCAGAATTGTCATGACAGATTCCGGAGGGCTTCAAAAGGAGGTTTTCTTTCTAAACAGACCTTGTATTACGTTGAGGAAGGAAACTGAATGGGTCGAGACAGTGGAGGCAGAAGCTAATATTCTCACTGGCCCCAATCCCGATAGAATAATTTCAGCCAGAGCACTTTGGGAAGAAAAAATATCACATAAAAAAATAGACTTTTCTCATAAAATTAATAAGTACTATGGGAATGGTGAATCAAGCACACAAACGCTCAATGCAATTCTCAATCTTTAACCAACATTAAACTTTAACTTAAGATCAATTATTGAGAGATGAAATTATTTGCAATCACTGGAGTAGCTGGTTATATCGCTCCCAGACATTTACAAGCTATCAAAGATACAGGTAATACATTGATAGCAGCTATGGACCCCCATGACTCAGTAGGAATTCTTGATAGATATTCACAAGAGGTCGCTTTTTTCACTGAATTTGAGCGGTTCGATAGGCATTTAGAGCGCATGAGACAATCGAAGGATAAGAACGGAATAGACTATCTATCGATTTGTACCCCAAATTACTTACATGATGCGCATATCCGTTTGGCATTGAGATTAGGAGCAAGTGCCATTTGTGAAAAGCCTTTGGTTACGAATCCTTGGCAACTGGATGCTTTACAAGATCAGGAGGAAGAAAGTGCAGGGAATGTATATGGTATTTTACAGTTGAGAGTTCATGAATCTATGCTTGCCTTAAAAAAGAAGATAGAAAGTGAGCCTAAAACCCACAAACGTAATGTTAGCCTAACTTATATCACTTCAAGGGGAAAATGGTATAAGTATTCCTGGAAAGGAAATCACGATAAGTCAGGAGGAATCGCTGCAAATATTGGAATACACTTTTTTGATATTCTGATTTGGTTATTTGGTGGAGTAGAAAGCAGCAAAGTTCATCTTAATGAGCCGGAAAAAATGAGTGGATTCCTTGAATTAAAACATGCTAATGTAAAATGGTATCTATCCATAGATAAATCCGATTTACCGGAAGAAGCCGTTCTAGCTAAAAAGCCCACTTATAGATCAATTAAGATCGATCAGGAAGAGATAGAGTTTTCCACAGGATTTACCGATTTACATACCAGAATGTATGAGGTAATACTAGCTGGCGATGGATTTACAATGGCTGATGTTCGTCCTTCTATTGAATTGGTACATAACATCCAAACGTCTAAAATTGATGAGAAGCAAGAGGAAATCCATCCTATCATGATGAAACACATATAATATATTCAATAATCCTTGGGGAAATATTCTATCATTTGTAAACAAAAGGGAAAATTAAGATAGAATCTGTTATATAAAAACCCATCTGCCACAAAGTTAATTTAAGGCAGGTGGGTTATATTTTATATACGATTTCCAAATTATTTCTAAAAAAATATTTAGGTCATCTAATTAAGAAATTCTGGCAAAGATGTTTATATTTTTGGGCAATAATGAACTATTGTTCAAGATTGTTAACTTGGAGTATATGTTTTCACCATTACAACCCAAATCATGAGAGATGACAGACTGAGCCAAGTAGGAAAAAAAATTAAAGAGATCAGGAAAAACAGGCAGATGAGCTTACAGGAAGTCGCCGTAAAAAGTGAAGTAACTGCTGGATTACTTTCTAAGATTGAAAATTTCCGAACAATTCCCTCTTTACCAGTCTTATTAAATGTAGCTAAGGCCTTAGATGTAAATATTTCAGAACTAGTCAGTTCTGTCATGCATCATAAAAATAATTCCCATATTATCATTCGGAATGGAGAAGGTGCTATTGAAGAAAGAGAAGATTCTAAAGGCTTACACTATCGATCTTTACTATCGCATGACCTCACAGGGGGAGATATAAACCTTAGGGTAAATATAGTTACAATTGATATAGATGCAGATAGAGACCCTATTGCAACAGATGCTATGGAACTTATTCACGTTTTAAGTGGTAGTGTACTTTATGGACTTCCTTCTGAACAAATTGAATTATATCCTGGCGATACGCTTTTCTTCGATGGGAGATTAGCACATTCAGTAAAAAATAATGGTGAAGAAAAAGCTTTCTTGTTTAAAATATATCTTTTGCAATCAAAATGAATTATCCATATATATCCGTTAATAAGATCTTAGTTAGCGGGATATTACTATACCTGGTGATTTATGGTGCTTATACTTTCGGCCAGTCACCTCCTCAAATTCCTTATTGGGATCATAAGTTGATAGAAGTAAGGCCATATAATGATTCCCAGAGTTCATTAATCGCGGAGGAACCATATCTTTATATAGAAGGATGGGACACCTTACCTCAAATCCAATTTTGGAACAAAATTATACAGATGAATCCGGACTCTGCGTTAATCAGTAAGGCCAAAAACAGAGAAATCATTGGGCATACCTTCACTCCCTTATATGATTCACTCAGTAAGGAAGGGAAAGAACAATTTAAAGATAGCATTAAACAATTTTTACAAATACCTAAAGATGAATTAATTTACGTTACCGGGGGCAAGAATTATTACTATCGGATTACTGATGTATTACCAGAGATTTCAGACGCACTGCCCATTTTCGCCAGAGAAGGTGTTGATCCATGGTATGCTCAGGTAATTTTACTGATCGAAAGTCCTGCACGCATTAGAAGATCTGCTGTAGGCGCTTACGGACCTTTCCAACTCATGAAGGGGGTGGCAAAAGATATGGGACTGGTAGTAGATGGGATCAAAGATGAGCGTATTCATTTTGATAAAGCTGCTACAGCTGCCGCCAGATTTATTCAGAGGGTATGTATTCCTAAAACGCGGCAATTATTACAGCGAAACAGGATTTCTTTCCAGGAACAATCTCTTTGGTTTAGGCTTCTGGTGCTGCATATGTATCACGCCGGACCGAGAACGATAGAAAGACTTTTTCCACAGCTAAACTTGAAAAAAGGAGGCGAAAGTATTATTCGCCAGATGTGGACCGTTAGTTATCGGAAATTTGGAAATGCGTCCCAAAACTATAGTCAGATAGCCTTAGCCTTATTGCTGACATTAGATCGAATTATAGCAGAAGAATTTGAATATGTCTGCCGATAAGCCTTCCCGACACTTTCATCAAGGTGAATCTCATTTTCTCTTCGCATATGGAAGTTTACAGACCTTTAGCCTTCATCCCATGGCTCAATGGCTCCATGATAAAGCTGTATATATCAATAAGGCTTTCGTTTATGGAAAGCTTTTTGATGTAGGGGCATATCCTGCTGCTATCCATTCCGACAGCGATGTGACAAACAAAATATTTGGAGAGCTTTTCCATATAAAAAATTATAACATATGGAAAACCTTAGATGAATACGAAGATTATCGACCCTATTCTCCCAAATCCAGCTTGTATCTCAGGCTCATAGTGCCATCATATTTATTTCACATGAATGAAAGGGTATTCACTCATTTTTATGAGTACAACCAATCTACAAAGGACCTCACATGGATTTCGTCTGGAAATTACGAAAAGTATCTATCTACCAATTAGTTAATAGTTAAATGCGATAGGGATAGTCCTTTACAGAAAGGGATATATGAAGATGATCAGCTGTCCCAACATGTCGTAAGGTATTAAAACCTAATAATTTGAAATAGATTATGGTTAAGGTATTTCTCAATGAACTTCGCCCCTTAGTTCTCAAATCCATCGCATGTACAAAACCGGTCGACTGCCGATAATGTAATGAATGACGAGGATTGTTCAAGCCCATTTTTTTGTAGTCTTCCTGGACTCTAGATACATCTGTAATTAACAATCTTTTATCTAACCAAATAAAAGTACCTACTGAAAGCCTCAAGAAAGGATGCAATGAAGTAAACTCTTTGCTCACCTCTTTTCCTTTAGCATTTCCCGCGGAGAAGTTGAACATCATATAACCACAAAAACCCAATAGCAGAAAGCTGACGAATACTACTTTTGCACGTAAACTTCTTCGAGTAATTTTATTGGCACCAAACATAGCATCCCAAATCATTGCTGTATATATCAATAACAATACTCCTACTACTAACATTGCCACCAATAATGCTGGAATAGTATGCCATCCATACCACGCATATAATCCTACCGCTCCCCTTATTAATAAGAAAAAGGGCATTACTAACATCAATAACATTTGAGATCCAACACTTATTAATTTCCACGACCATTTTTTCATTGCACTTTGTCTTAAAGGATTATTCGGTATACTAATAATAGTTTCTTTGGTACATTTCTATTAAAGAGGAATTTAAACACAAAAAGTTGGAGGAATCAAAAACGGGACTTAACAGTTGCTTTCTTCTTTGGTTAATATTGATACATTGACCCTCGTAATTAATAATTACTTTTGACTATTATCCATACAGTATATGACTTCACTTAGAAAAGATGCTCTTTGGTATAAAGATGCTATTATTTACGAACTTCATTTAAAAGCATTTAAAGATAAAAATAATGATGGTATTGGAGATATAAACGGATTAATATCAAAACTGGATTATTTACAAGATTTAGGGATTACTGCTATATGGCTACTCCCATTTTATCCTTCTCCACAGAGAGATGGTGGATACGATATATCAAATTATTATGATATTAATCCTGATTATGGTACCCTTGAGCAACTCAAATTTCTTTTGGAGGAAGCACATAAGCGTCATTTGCGGGTAATTACTGAATTAGTAATTAATCATACTTCAGATCAACATCCATGGTTTCAAAGAGCAAGGCGTTCCCCTGAAGATTCTCATTTCAGAAATTTTTATGTATGGAGTAGTGATCCAGAGCTTTACGATGATGCAAGAATTATTTTTCAGGATTTTGAATCATCTAACTGGACATGGGATCCTATAGCAAAGGCCTATTATTGGCATAGATTTTACAGCCACCAACCAGATTTGAATTATGATAATCCTGATGTACAACAAGAGGTATTAAATATCATTGATTTTTGGTTAGATATGGGAGTAGATGGATTCCGTTTAGATGCTGTTCCTTATTTATTTGAAAGAGATGGCACGAATTGCGAGAATCTCCCTGAAACACATAAGTTCCTGAAGTATCTGAGAAGTCATATAGATAAAAAGTACGAGGCAAAAGTTTTGTTAGCAGAAGCAAATATGTGGCCCGAGGACTCAGTAGCCTACTTTGGGGAGGGAGATGAATGCCATATGAATTATCATTTCCCTATTATGCCACGAATGTTTATGGCACTCAAAATGGAAAACAGGTATCCCATCATTGATATTATCGATCAAACACCTGACATACCTCATAATTGCCAATGGGCCATATTCCTTAGAAATCACGATGAGTTAACCTTAGAAATGGTTACAGATGAGGAAAGAGATTATATGCACAAAGCTTATGGGAAAGATGCCCTTTCCAGAATTAATCTAGGCTTAAGACATAGATTAGCCCCTTTATTGGATAATGACAGGCAGAAAATAGAGTTGATGAATGTTTTACTATTCTCTCTTCCCGGAACTCCTGTGGTATATTATGGAGATGAAATAGGCATGGGAGATAATGTATATTTAGGAGACAGGGATGGAGTAAGGACCCCTATGCAATGGAGTCCAGATAGAAATGCTGGATTTTCACAAGCGAATCCTCATAAACTATTTTTACCTCTCATTATGGATCCTGAGTACAAATATGAAACGCTTAATGTAGAGACTCAGCAAAAAAATCCTTCTTCTCTTTTATGGTGGATGAAAAAGATGATTGACATGAGAAAAAGGTATCGTTCCTTTGGTAGAGGAGATATCACATTTTTTGATCCTACCAATAACAGAATTCTAGCCTTTACCAGATCCTATAAAAATGAAACGATACTGGTGATCGCTAACTTATCCCGTTTCCCCCAAAGTGTTCAAATAGATCTCTCAGACTATATTGGAACCGTTCCTATTGAAGTATTCAGCCAACACCCTTTTCCTGTGATTGACGCTCAATTATATACCTTCACAATAGGTAGATATGGATATTTTTGGTTTACCCTACAGAAAGAAATTACCCCTTTCAGCTCAGAGACTGAATCTTCTTCTGAAGCTATGATAGAGGTAAGTAAATGGGAGGAACTATTTGAAAATGATATATCTAAACAGTTAACATCCAATCTTATACGCCCATATCTCACCAAAGCACAATGGTTTGGCGGTCATTCGAGAAATATTGAAGAAATACAAATTCTGGAGTCAAAATTTATTGCTTTCTCAGGAGGAGAAGCAATGATATGCTTATTAGAAATTTCTTATCATGAGAGCTTACCGGAAATGTATTTCCTCCCTCTCACCTATCAATTAGAGGATTCGTCCGAGGCTAATACTATTCCTGCAGGGGGCTTGGGAACAGTGAAATTAAACCAGTTAACCATCTGGATTTGCGATGCTGTTTTCATGGAATCATTTCAGGTCTATTTACTTAGACAAATGGTCAATTCTGGATCACAGTCTGCCAATTTTATATATCTACGCAAAAATAGCCAGGCAGAACAATTAGCGGAATTAACCGATCCTTTAAACATAAGTGTAACAGATGTAGCTGATGGCTATACCTTAATTAATTACTCTAGTGAAATTAATCTGAAGCTCTATCGGAAATTAGATAAAGCTCCCAATCCTGATGCTGAAATGCATAAATTCTTTGCGGAGGAAATTCAATTTCCCAACATTTTACCCTTTTTAGGCCAAATCAAATATAATGATCAAAAGAATCATAGTTACTTAATAGGTACTTGGGTCAATGCTCATTCACAATATATTAGTGCATGGGAATATTTTTCTGACAGAGTCTTGAAATATTTTGATAAGCTTATTTTAAATGATTATGATAAAGATATTTATCCTCTGGATCTGGATGAACATTGGATGTTTCAGAATTCTAATGATTGGAACCCCTATTTCTCGTTAATCGGTGATGCTACGGTCAATAATGTGTTTCAAATAGGAAATCTCATGGGCCAATTCCATAAAGAAATGTTCTTTAAAACAGATGGAGATGGCTTCGGTACTGAGCCTTTTTCACTGCACTATCAAAGATCTCTTTATTCAGCACTCAAATCTCTTACCAGGGAAAGTTTTAATAGCCTGAATAATCATTTACATAAGATGCCCGAAACAGCACGTTCAAAGGCTATGCAAGTGTTAGAGCTAAAGTCTAATATATTGACATGGTTAAAAAGGCTTTACTCACATAAGATCGAAGCAGCTAAAACCCGGATTCACGGCAACTTCCATTTGGAACACATCCTCCATACGGGTAAGGATTTTGTCATCAGTCATTTTGCAGGAGAATCTTATCGTATGTTCAGCGAGCAACGACTCCGAAAAACCCCCTTACGAGATGTGGCCACTATGATCCGCTCCTTTCACTATGTCGCATACACAAGATTAATGTTTCATAAAGGAGTGAGAGTGGAAGATGCTACCACCTTATTTCCCTGGGCAGAAACATGGTACCGTATATGCTCTTCTCTTTTTCTCGAAGCTTACATCAAAAGTGTCGATGGACTTGATTTCATTCCTGCGAATAAAGATGACTTGATCTTCTTGCTAGAAGCCTTTTTAATGGAACGTGCTTTATACGAGTTAAAAGAAGAGCTATTACATAGACCAGATTGGGCCATCATTCCATTAAAAGGGATCATGTCTACCTTTAGCATCTTGGAAGAAAAAAATGCAAGGCCCCTTAACACATAATGTGAGGATAAAAGATCTAATATTATATCTGAATTAGATGTCAGCTTCACAATATTCAGAGAAAGATTAGTATGAAGTTTGTGATTAAAAGAAATTCCATTTATTTCTTATGAGGTCTTTTAAAACTCACCCTTTAACAGTGTAACGAGATATAGTATTCCTCTATATCGAGCTTGACTATGAACATTAAACTTGTCTTTCATTCTCATTCGGTCCAGGAAGTATGAATGGATTTATATCTCAGCATCCCAATTGATCAACTTACCATAACGAACAGTAAATCAGATTATTATATTTATCATATTTATTCTAAATACTCCAGATAACCATTGCATAATTGGAGAACTTATTCTATAATTGAATTAGCATGTACAACAGCTTTTTCAGCAGACCCGAGGAATTATTTTCAATCATTCATCAAACCTTAAACACATCTTTATGAAAACGATGATCGCATCAAGTATTTTTACCATTTGCATGATGGTATGCGGTTTTAGTCAGGAAATCAGTCCAGTCGGAACCTGGACCGTGAGTACTGATAATGGTATGGCCAAAATTTCTTTTCTTGAAGACGGCACTTATGAAGTAGATGCCAACAACGATGGAACCATCGAAGTTTATGGAAAATATTCTCTGGAAGGGAATCAAATGACAGTTCAAGACACTGAAGTATCGGAAGGAAACTCATGCTCTGCAGATGACAAAGGTGTTTACAAAATTACTATGGAAGACGGAAAAATGATTTCCGAAAAAGTTAGTGATGATTGTGCAGATAGACATCCAGATGAACCACTTACCTGGACAAAGGCCTAACACATAACATGGAACAAACAGAGGGTGTTAATGAATAACACCCTCTGTTTGTTATTTAAATAGCGTCAATTCTAGATTCGTACAAATCTTTACTTTCCTTTACGGTAGCTGTTAATTCCGCCATAATATTATCGACCTTAGCTTCTATACTTTGCAATCCAGTACTAATTTCTGCAATTTGTCCTAAAGCTACAGCCACTTCCAGGGCTTTAATAATGTCAACCGCATCCGCATGTAAAGTCCTCAACTGAGTTATAGCCACCTCTGTCCTGGATAATACTTGTTCATAATCCTGGCGCGTAGTAGCTATAGCAGTATTTAACTCCCCTCTGGTTTGTTCATCTCTGAGGCTAGAGGTTTGTTTTTCCATCGCAGAAAATAAATTGTTAGCATCGGACTTTAACCTTTCATATTCCTTATTTAAATCTTCAACCTGCTTATCTACTTTGTTCCATCTACCATAAACTCTTTTAAACTCCTGATCTACATTTTGGGCATCTTCAAGAGCTTTTTGTAATCCAGTTAAAAACTCCACTCCTTCTTCTACTTTTTCATCAGCTTTCTCCTTTTGAGCCTCGAAGCTGGCTATCTGTGTTCTGAATTTTCTTTTAAATTTGGGTAATTCTTCAGGACTCTTAGATCGGCACGCAACAAACATTAAAGCTGCAACCATTCCAAAGATCCCAAATGGGTGAATATTTAGTTTCATATGGTTCAAAAATTTTCTTTTGGATAATACCTTTACATAAAGACGCTTCCTAAAGCAAAAGTAACATATTTTATAAACATAATTAACCGTATTTACATTCTCAGGAAACCAACGTAACTATAACATTCTTTCATTATTTCACGTTACATCCATCGAAATTAATCTATCAAAGCTTATGGCTGATTCTAATACTCCTTCGCAACAATCGACAGACATCATCACCCCCGATAAAGTATTACCTACAGAAATTCTCATAATTCCCATCAAAGAGCGACCGTTTTTTCCCGGAATGCCTTTTCCTCTCACCATTACTGGTTCAGATTTACTCAATGCAATAAAAATAGCCATTGAACAGAGAAATGGGTACATAGGGATCGTTATGGTCAGCGAACTTGATGAAAATGACATAAGAAAATCCCATTTATTTGAGGTAGGAACAATTTCACGTATTTTCAGAGTATTACCCATCAATGAACAAAGTGTCCAACTTTTTTCTCAAGGTATTTCCAGGTTTACAAAGGTTTCTAACATCGCTCACAACCCACACTTAATCTGGGAAGTAGAACCATATCAAGATCCCGAAGAAGCTCCAAGTCAGGAAATAAAAGCCTATACTATGGCCATAGCGAATAAAGTAAAGGAATTAGTAAGCCTGAATACGGTCTTTCAGGAACAACTGAAATTGATCGCCAATCAATTGAGCCATGAAAAACCAGGATTAATGATGGACGTTATTTCGGCTATGCTTTCTTCAATTAATTCCATCCGTTTACAAGAGCTACTGGAAACGTTTGACTTACAGGACAGAGCTCAATTATTGTTAGAATATTTGAATGAAGAAATTCAAGTAGCACAGGTGCAACAAAGAATCTCCAAACAGATTAATGAAAAGGTAAATGAACAACAGAAAGAATTCTTTCTGAGAGAACAGTTGAAGGCGATTAAAAAAGAATTAGGTATCGAGAAAGATGATCAAACAGCTGAGATTGAGAAATTTGAGAGCCGAATCGCAAACCTGACACTGACAGAAGAGGCTGAACGGGTAATGAGGGAAGAAATGAATAAGCTGAGTACCCTAGACAATCGTTCTCCAGAATACAATGTAAGCAGATCCTATCTCGATGTATTAACGGATCTTCCTTGGGGAATTTTTTCTGAAGATACCATGAATATTAATAAAGCCGAAGAAGTATTAAATAGAGATCATTATGGGTTGGAGGATGTTAAACTGCTTATTCTCGAATTTTTAAGTACCCTCATTAAAAGGGGAAGATTATCTGGTTCTATCATCTGTCTGGTAGGCCCTCCCGGAGTAGGGAAAACCTCTATAGGGAAATCAATATCTGAAGCACTGAACAGAAAGTTTTTTAGGTTTTCTCTGGGAGGTATGAGAGATGAAGCGGAAATCAAAGGACACAGAAGAACTTATATTGGTGCGATGCCTGGTAAATTTATTAATGCCGTTCGCCGTTCAGGAACTTCGAATCCTGTCATTATGCTGGACGAAATAGACAAAATAGGAATGAGTTACCAGGGAGATCCCGCTTCAGCCTTGCTAGAAGTATTGGATCCAGAACAAAACTCCACCTTTATGGATCATTATCTTGATGTACCTTTCGATTTATCCAATGTACTGTTTATTGCTACTGCCAATCAATTAGATACCATTTCCGGCCCTTTGCTTGACAGGATGGAAGTAATACGACTGTCCGGATATATATTAGAAGAAAAAGTGGAGATTGCGAAAAGGTACCTAATCCCTAAACAGTTGAGAGAGAACGGATATAAAGAGGCAGAAATTACTTTTACAGATGAGGCCTTAACTTTCATCATCGATAAGTTTGCCAGAGAAGCCGGAGTAAGAAACCTGGAAAAGCAAATCAAAAAAATCCTCAGAAAATTGACCCTGAAAAATGCAAAGGGAGAAGAAATAGCAACATTGATTAATGCAGAAAATGTAGAAGCATATCTCGGGAAAGCAGTATTTCATACTGAAAAGCTCTATAACAAAGATGTCCCCGGAGTAGCCCTGGGATTAGCCTATACATCTATGGGTGGCGCTACCCTTTATGTCGAAGCAACCAGTATTGAAGGGCAAAAAGGCTTTAAACTCACGGGCCAACTAGGAGATGTCATGCGTGAATCTGCGGAGATTGCCTTTTCTCATGTGCAGAATATTCTTTCTAAATACGAATCTTATCAATCCTACTTTGATGATCATAAAATACATTTGCATGTTCCCGCTGGAGCTACTCCCAAAGATGGCCCTTCGGCAGGAATAACTATAGCATTAGCCTTATATTCATTGGTTTGTCATCAGGCAGTAAAAAATGATCTCGCAATGACTGGAGAGTTAACTCTGACAGGCAAGGTACTACCCATTGGAGGGGTAAGAGAGAAAACCATCGCAGCAAAACGAGTAGGCATCCAGCATCTTATTTTTCCCAAGGATAATCAAGCTGATGTAGAAGATTTACCCGACTATGTAAAAGAAAATATACATATTGATTATGCGGATTATTTTCAGGATGTGCTGGATATTGCCTTTTCACATGAATCGGCTTAATGACGCCACTCCCCTATATGGACACCATGGAAATCTGAATCTTTATTAGCCAGATACTTTCTAATTGCGAAGGTACTGGAAGGGAAAGCCATATCCTCAAAGGGAATTTCTTCAGGATAAAACAACGTTACTTCTTCACTCTCTATTCCTACCCCAAATTCAGGTTTATCCATTTTGGCCAAGAAGAAAAAATAGATCTGATTAATACGAGGAATATTATAAATACAATGCATTCGTTCAATCTTTACTTTTGCCAGTGCCTCTTCCCAGGTTTCTCTAAGCGCTCCCCCTTGAAGCGTTTCTCCATTTTCCAGGTATCCCGCAGGTAAATTCCAATAACCAGATCTGGGTTCTATAGCCCTCCTGCATAGTAGAATACGATCCTCATACACAGGTAAACAGCCCACCACCATTTTAGGATTTTCGTAGTGAATGGTTCCACAATTGTGGCAACAATAACGCTTTCTGTTATCCCCTTCAGGGATTTCAAAAAAAATTTGATCGCTTCCACAGTAACTACAGTAATTCAATCAATCGAGATAATAAATAAATGATAACCGTTATTCCTATGTACAAGAAAACAGCTAAAAATCAGCTTTTCAAACATTGTAGGGAAATAGTTGTTCAAAATAGCAAGATAATTATTTACAAACATTGATAGATACCAATACGAAGATCCTGGGTAATACAACTACTGGGCCAGGTAGAAAAAAAGTGGTGGTCATAGGGGCCGGCTTCGGAGGATTAACTGCTTCTGCTTTGTTGGCCCAAAAAGGCTATGATGTAACCATCCTCGAAAAAAATCAACAGGCAGGTGGTAGAGCCCGCATGTGGAAACAAGAAGGATTTACTTTCGATATGGGGCCAAGTTGGTATTGGATGCCTGACGTTTTCGAAAATTATTTTTCCCTCTTTGGCTATAGTGTCAGTGATTTCTATCAACTGAAAAGACTAGATCCAGGATACAGAGTTTTTTTTGGTCCCAATGAAGAAATAATTGATGTTCCTGCAGATATGGAGGCACTAGAAGCAGTCTTCGAGCGCATTGAAGCAGGTAGCAGTAGAAACCTTCGAACTTTTCTGGAGCAAGCGGCTTATAAATACGAAGTAGGGATGAGGGATTATGTGTTTCGTCCCTCTCATCACATCTCAGAGTTTCTGGATCGAAGACTTATCATGGAAAGCTTTCGTATCCAAATGTTCCAATCCATGCGAAAACATGTCCGAAAGTATTTCAAGCATCCCTGGCTCCAACAACTTCTAGAGTTTCCTGTTCTCTTCCTCGGGGCCACTCCTCAAAAAACACCTGCTCTCTACAGTATGATGAACCACGCTGATTTAACGCTTGGCACATGGTATCCTATGGGAGGAATGCATGAAATTGTCAAAGGCATGCTGCGTATTGCTGAGGAACAAGGGGTAAAATGCATATTTGATGCGGAAGTTTCCAACATAGAAATCAACAACGGAACCGCTCAAAGAGTACACACTACAAGTAATGGAGTATTTGAGGCGGATGTGGTTGTGGCCAATAGTGATTATCACCATACTGATCAGCACTTAATCGAAAAGTCGTATAGAAATTATAGTTCAAACTACTGGAAAAAAAGAGTCATGTCTCCTTCCAGTTTGCTGTTTTATATAGGATTAAATAAGAGGTTGGACAATGTTGAACATCATAACCTGTTTTTCGATCAGGATTTTAACCTCCATGCCAAAGAAATATACACCCAGCCAACATGGCCTACTAATCCTCTCTTCTACCTTTCTGCTACTTCAAAAACTGATCCTACTGTAGCTCCGAGTGGATGTGAGAACCTTTTCATTCTCATTCCCCTTGCTCCCGGTTTAGAAGATACAGAGGAAAAACGGGAACAATATTTTCACATCGTCATGGACCGATTGGAACACATTATTCAACAAGAAGTACGATCCCATGTCATACTGAAAAGAAGCTATGCCATGAAGGATTTTGAAGCTGATTATCACTCTTTCAAGGGAAACGCTTACGGTCTGGCAAATACCCTCTCCCAAACCGCTTTCTTTAAACCTAAATTGAAATCCAAAAAAGTACATAATCTCTATTTTACTGGCCAATTAACTGTACCTGGTCCTGGTGTTCCTCCTTCTATTATCTCTGGGCAAATCGTAGCGAATGAAATAGGAAAAGATGTACATATTTAAGGGTATGAAACTCAACAGACGCAACTTTCTCTCACTTTCCATGTACGGCTTACTCTCGGGCTTATACTCCTATGATTTTTCATCATTGTCCCCACCAAATTCCTCTCCTAAACATCCTGATCCATTTATCATGACAGTCAGAGGAGAAATCAAACCAGATGCATTAGGTCAAACACTAATTCATGAGCATATCTTGGTGGATTTCATAGGAGCTGATAAAACTGGCCTACACAGATGGAACAGGCACGAGGTAGTAGAGGTCGTTCTTCCTTATTTAAAAGAGGTGAAGCGATTGGGCTGTAATGCTTTTGTAGATTGTACTCCGGCCTATCTGGGCAAGGATCCCGAATTGTTAAAGGAGCTGTCCGCATTAAGTGAGCTTCATATTATTACTAATACGGGGTATTATGGAGCAAGGGAATATATGTTTCTGCCACAACATGCTTTTGAGGAGAGTGCTGAAGAATTGGCGAAAAGGTGGATCAAGGATTGGGAAGAAGGAATAGGAGAAACAAATATTCGACCAGGATTCATTAAAATAGGGATGAATGGGAAAGCACTAACAGCCATGGAAAAGAAGTTGATCAGGGCTGCTGCTTACACTCATCTACAAAGCGGTCTCACCATTGCATCTCATACAGGGCCTGCTATTTCTGCCCTTGAACAGATTGAAATACTTATAGAAGAACAGGTAGATCCGTCAGCATTTATTTGGGTTCATGCACAAAATGAAAAAGTATTAGATCAACATATAATTGCAGCCCAAAAAGGAGCATGGCTCAGTTTCGATGGCCTGAACACAGAAAATATAGAACAATACGTGTCATATGTTCAATTTTTTAAAGATAATGGCTTGCTTTCTCATTTACTCCTTTCTCACGATGCGGGTTGGTATAGCCCGGGAGAGGAAGGAGGAGGAAATTTCAGGGATTATGCTACCTTATTTAGAAAATTAATTCCAGCATTGAAGGAAGCGCATATTAGTCAGGAAGAAATAGAACAATTAATTATCAGAAATCCCTCAGAAGCATTGTCCATCAAGATTAGGAAAGGATGATAAATTATTTGGATGAAGGTTTTTCCACGTTGAATTTTAATAGAGAGAAATGATGTTCAGACAGGAAAGCTTCTGGTAAACAAAATGAGCGCTCTCCTGTCTGAAGAAAATCAATTAACCTATCAGTTACTTAAGACAAGGTTGCCATTCCTCCATCGACTTCTACTTCTGTACCTATCATATACGTGGAATCATCAGAGGCTAGAAATAAAACGTATTTAGCTACTTCTTCAGCTTTTCCAAATCTTCCCATGGGAACGCTTTGAAGAATATATTGGGCAGTTTGCTGGATTTGCTCTTCTGTCATACCGGTTTTGGAGAAAAAGGGTGTTTCAATAGGTCCGGGACTTACCGCATTGATCCTAATTCCGCGTCCTACTAACTCAGCCGATAAAGATTGAGCGAGCGATCTTACCGCAGCTTTAGTAGCAGAATAAACGCTGAAGTTGGGCATCCCCATTTGATTAACAATGGAAGTGTTTAAAATGACGGAGCTTCCTTAACTCATTTACCTTACTCACATCTGCCACAAACACGTCAGAAAACAGATCTGCATGTTCGCTTAATGTCTGGCTTGCTCTATCGGCATTTCTGGCATTGGTAATAACAGTAGCTCCCTGTTCCTTAAATATTTTGGAAGTGGCTAACCCAATTCCGCTGGTTCCTCCTGTAATGATTGCAATTTTTCCTTGTAATCTGTTCATAATCGTATTTTGGTAAGATTTACCATCTAGAACGGTCGTTCCAAAATAAGGTTACACATATCCCTTATTAGGTTTCAGATACACATTCATTGAGCTAGCAAGTATGATTTAGACAAGTAAGCTCAAATTACGTAAGGCAGAAAAGTTATAACAGATTGAAAATGGGGTGAATATAAAAAGAGAAGTAAGGTGCCAATAATTAAATAAATGCCTGGTAAATAGAAATACAGACCTCCCACCAATTGATGGTAGGAGGAGGAAAGCAGATTCTTACATGTTGGGCATATTATAATAAAAACGCTCGTGGATAATCTGTCCATCCTTCCACTTTTGAACAGCTACTTCTTCTAATTTGAAGCGATTACCATCTTGGAATGTACAATCCGTCCATGATTCTACCATGGTTATTCCTTCACCTTCATTAGCTGTGACGGTATTAGTTCCTCCTCCATGCATTTCTTTCACAGATGTGTACCAATCACCAATGGCTTTGCGTTGGGCATCTTTTCCATCCCGAGTATCGCCATTAGCTTCGACGATTACCACATCATCGTGATAGTATTTTTCGAAAGCTTCCATTGTCTTTCCTTCACCCAATTGTTGGTAAAGATCTTGTGCCATTTCTAGGTGCGTCATGATAAATTTGTTAGTAATTAATTGATGAATAAAATTGATTTCAATTCAATTTTGCTAATTTTTTTATAAAAATCAACTAAATCTTAATAATAATCATCTAGGGGAATAAAGCAACACTAAATATATTAGTTTATATATATATACATTTAGAATGTTTTAAACAAAAGCACCGCAGAGTTGACATATCTTCTAAAATATACTCGGTAAAATAGTGAATTATCACACTCTAACATTATTTCTTTTTCAGGAGTTTATGTTGAATTAAATATCTGTATAACCAACTTTGATCTACCTTAATATTTAAGTGATCGCTCACAAAACGATAAATCTCAGTTATTCCTTTTTCGGGATGCGCCTCGGTATATTCTTTCAGCTTTGGCAAATGCAAGTCTAGTTTAGATGTCCGGTGTTGGGGATAGTGCAGGGTAAGTAAGCCTTCAAATTTTTGATCCAAAAATAGTTTGACCCACTCCGTAGCAGATTTATGACTTACCTGTAGGATGATACAAATCTCTTTAAATGAGTAATTCTTATTTCGAAGCGAAATAACCAACAATCTTCTGTATAGTTTGGGATCCTTTACTGTTTTTAACAGATGAGCCAATTCCTCAGTCTCGGCCTCTGTCAATGCAACACGGTAACTCATTCATTCAATTAATCAATAAAAATCGTAATTTTAAAAACAAAAAAATTATGTGAAATTCCAAAATAAATTAAGAGGACAGCATATATCTCTCCAGAATAAACAAGTTGTATTAATTGTTTATCAATTATTTATACTTTTTAATTTAGAACGATTATAAAAATAATTTTACTGTCTTAATTCCTCCTTCAGAAACCAAAATCAGTTGGAATTACGATAAAAAAATATATCTTTATTTTCATATAAGTAAGGCTAAAAATGAACTAATACTATGGCTAATGTATTATGGCTTCAGGGAGGAGCATGTAGTGGTAATACCATGTCCTTTCTCGATGCTGAAGAACCTACCGTAACAGATTTGGTAACTGACTTTGGCATTAATATCCTCTGGCATCCTTCTGTAGGATTGGAAATAGGTGAACAGGTTACTGACCTTCTCAAAGATTGTATATCTGGCAAGATTCCATTGGATATCTTCGTTTTCGAAGGATCCATTATCGAGGGTCCTAATGGAAGTGGCTCTATGAATTATTTTGCTGAAAGACCTATGAAGGATTGGGTGAAGGAGTTATCAGAAGTAGCTGGATATGTGGTAGCTGTAGGAGATTGTGCTACCTGGGGAGGGATTCCTGCTGTTCCACCTAATCCATCGGAATCTACTGGAATGCAATTCCACAAGGAGCAAAAAGGAGGATTTCTAGGAAGCAATTTCGTTTCTAAAGCAGGTTTACCTGTCATAAATATCCCAGGATGTCCAGCGCATCCCGATTGGATCACGCAGGTTCTCGTCGCCGTTGCTACGGGAAGAGCGAATGATATTTTAATAGACGAATACCACAGACCTAAAACGTTCTTCACCTCATTTGTTCAGAATGGCTGTCCTAATTCATTAGCTTTTGCAGAAAAAATAGACGGTGGCTTCGGTAAGAGAGGTGGGTGCTTATTTTACGAAGTAGGCTGTCGAGGGCCAATGACCAGAGCAAGCTGTAATAATATCCTTTGGAACAGACAGTCCAGTAAAACACGTGCGAATCACCCATGTCTGGGATGTACAGAACCTGGTTTTCCTCATCACGACCTTAAGAAAGGATCTGTTTTTCACACTATGAAGTACCTCGGATTCCTCCCAAAGGAAACTCCAGTAGGAGAAAGCAAGCTATTATATTGGTTTAAAGCTGGTATAGGAAAAGTTTCGGGAGCACCAAAAACTGCAACTGAATATGTATCTGCCAAATAATCGATGTTACATAGCGTAAATTCAGACATTAACACCTAAGCAAAAAATATCAATACATATGGCAACTAAAGCATTAAATATATCTCCTGTAGGTAGAGTAGAAGGAGACTTGGATGTGCGGGTAGAAATGGAAGATGGCCAGGTAGTAAAAGCCTACACTATGGCTTCTATGTTTAGAGGTTTCGAACAAATCATGAAAGGAAAGGACCCCCAGTCTGGCCTGATTGTTACGCCTCGTATTTGCGGGATATGTGGAGGATCTCATTTGTACTGTGCCTCATCTGCCCTCGACACAGCATGGGGTACCACACTTACGCCCAATGCTCTTTTACTGAGAGCTATCGGACAAGCTTCCGAGACTATTCAAAGTATTCCCAGATGGTTTTATGCCATCTACGCTACTGATATGGCAAATAAAAAGTTTGCCAGCAAGCCATTATTTGACGAAGTAGCCAGAAGATTCGCAGCATTTGTAGGGACTTCTTTCGAACCGGGATTAGCGATCAGTGCAAAACCGGTTGAGATTTATGCCCTGTTCGGAGGACAATGGCCACATTCCAGTTATATGGTTCCCGGTGGTGTCATGTGTGCTCCTACCTTAAAAGATATTACCCGTGCCACGGCTATCCTCAATGAGTACAGAGCTAATTGGTTAGAATCCCAATGGTTAGGATGTGAAGTAGATAAATATCTTGAGATTCAGACATGGGATGAATTAATGGCCTGGGTAGAAGAAAATGAATCTCAACGTGAAAGTGATTTAGGATTATTGATTAGAGCAGGATTAGAATTCGGCTTAGATACCTTCGGACAAGGATTGGGAAGATATTTAGCTTATGGCACTTACCTCCACAAAGATAAGTACAATAAGCCGACGATTGAAGGAAGAAACGATGCATTGATCGTTTCAAGCGGTTTCTACGATGGAAACTATCACGAATTCAATCATCTCAATATTAAAGAGCACGTTGCTCATTCATGGTACACAGAACAGCAGCCAGCACATCCATGGGATGAACCTATACCAACTCCTGTAAAGTCTCAAACCTTGGAAGAAACCAATTTCGAAGGCAAGTACAGTTGGGCGAAAGCTCCCAGATACGATGGTACTAATGCTGAAGCAGGGCCATTAGCGCGTGTGGTCATGAGTGGTAATCCAGCCAACCAGGCTCATCAAATTCGCCATAATCTTTTCAAAAATATTGTCGAAGAAAAAGGGCCAAGCGTATTGGTTCGCGTATTAGCCCGTATGCATGAAGCAGCCTCCTACTACAAATTGTGTAAGGAGTGGCTTTCCCAAATTGATTTGAACGGGGAATTCTATATCAAGCCTGAAGAGAAAGATGGCAAAGGGTTCGGAGCAACAGAGGCAGCCCGTGGCGCTTTGGCACACTGGATAGAAATTAAAGATGGAGTGATTGAAAATTATCAGGTAATCGCACCCACTACGATTAATGTAGGGCCTCAGGATACCGAAAATAATCCTGGAGCTATAGAAGCAGCCCTGGTAGGAACTCCTGTAGAAGACGAACACGATCCCGTAGAAGTGGGCATTGTAGCAAGATCTTTCGACTCTTGCCTGGTATGTACCGTACATGCGCATGACGCTAAAACCGGTAAAAAACTATCTGAATTTAAGATCAATTAATCGTAGATATAGATGAGTATGTAGCTATCAGTTATCAGCTTTTTTTACTCTCCTCTCTTGAGAGACATGCTGACAACTGATAGCTTAACTTTTATGAAAAGAACGGCCATATTGGGATTTGGAAATCCTGTGAGAAGCGATGATGCTATAGGCATTTATGTGATTGACCAACTTCGAGATTCCTTTCAATCATTAGCTCATATTCAAATATTTGATATGGGAACCTCAGCCTTCGAGGTATTATTTCAATTAAGAGGATTCGATCGGTTTATCATCATAGATTCGGTAATCAATTCAGAAGAAGCAGTGGGAACCTTATTCAAAGTTCCTGCAGAGGAAATTCTAAGAACCCCGGAAGACGATCCGTTGGTATTTCTCCATGCATTAAAATGGGATCAGGCATTATCGTATGCAAAGAAAATACTGAAAGATCAGTATCCTGAGGATATCATGGTGTATTTGATCGCCATTGAAAATATTCGTCTGGATCAAATGATGACCAAAGAAGTACAACAGTCCGGAGATCAATTAGTTGGCATACTGAAGCAGGAATTATGTACGACATAAGTATTAAAGGGAACCATATTCACTTGCCTGGAGAGATCATACGGTCACATTTTAACTCAGCTTCCTCCGTATTTATCAACTATAATTCAGGGAGTAAGATGTTATGGATATCCCCTGCTACAGATCAGCATGTGATGCGTAACTTTTCTTCCGTACAGCAATATATATTAAAATTAAAAAATGCCTCAGGAGACCGTACCATCGCTATTCACGATCTTATTCTAGATCACGATTTGGAAGCTTCAGCTTCATACGAAGCTCAATGGGACGCCAAATTTCATATATTAAAGATCCAATTGTAACCCTCTAAACGCTATCCAGTATTATAAATATTTGATTTATGTAGTGTCATGTCATTTAACCATGGACTTTGTATTACCCGATGATATCTTAGGCAACAAAGAAGATCTTCAGCCCTTCTCAAAAGACGCCACCTGGTTGGTAGATACAGAAGTCATGGTTAATATTGAACCTGAAAGAGGGATGTGGAATGTATATTTACTTTTTGTGTCTATAGATTCTGCCTTAACTTTTCTTAGAAGAAAAATTCATACCTTAAATAACTATCAACAAGCCTGCATTTACGCCAAAATGTATCAACGCACGGCTAGAAAGGATGAACGCGGAAATTTAATTTGTAGTGGAGATGATATTAGTATTTGCGACAACTAACATTCAAACTCGTTTAGCCCAATTAATCAATCAAAGGGAAGGCTTACAACAACTACTCACCATTCAATCGACACCAGATGCTTCTACTCAAATAGTAGTAGACGAAGAGGGTTTACATTTACCTCTCGATTGGTGGGATACTCGTCCTCCTATCCTTATCGAAGATCCTATTCCTCTGAGTTTATCTAATCTGCTAGGTCTTTGCTGTTTACTTACCAGAGATTATGAACAAGCATATGGACACTTCCAATCTATTCCCTCCATCCAAAGAAATATAGGGTTCATGTATCAGTTAAGTGAGGGAATGGCTATTGATCTTCAGGATTGGCACATCTCTTCTACTTCTTCCTACAAACAGCTGCACAATCTTTCTATCTTAAAACACTATGGACACCTTTCTGCCCCAGCTTCCTTTCAAGAATTAGCTCACTCTTTTAAAGAAGCACTTTCCGTCGCACCGGATATCGAACACTCCGCTTTTACCCTTAAATATTACCTTACACTGCTTATTGATACACAGCAGTTCGAGGAGGCAGAAACTATTCTAAGAACATTTATAGATCCTTCCTTAAGTGAATCAGGAAAAATAGCCTTGGATTCGCTCCTGATCGCGATTCTCAAGGAAAAGTTGACCCCACCCTATCAACAGAAAGTCCTACAAGAGGTAAAAGATCTCATTTGGCGGACAAAGAATTATTTTGAATCTCACTCCTATCCCGTCCAAACTGCATTAGCCTGGATAGACGCTTCTTTTGTAGCTAATTTGACGGAGAGTTATGCAGAGGCCTTGGGATATGTAAATACTGCCATTAACATATTAAAAGAGGAAGAAATCCCATTGATATTAGGGGATGCATTTTTGAGAAAAGCTACCCTATTACAAAGTTGGGCGGGAAATGGCAATCCCCAATTTTACAGTAAAGCGATAGAAAGCTATCAGGAAGCGCTGAAAATATTTAACAGAGAGACCCATCCCTATACATTTGCAGATATACACCATAAACTCGCATTAGTATATATAGAAATGCCAGCACCTCCTCCCAAAAAAGCGATGTTAGCCAGTATTTCCGTCAGCTCTTTTGAAGAAGCCCTTCAATTTTTTACTCAGCAGCAATATCCCTATGAGTTTGGGATGATATGTAATAATTACGGCAATGCTTATACTAAATACCCTACTGCTTACGGTATCGATAATTATCACAAAGCAATCCATTTATTAAAAGCTGCCTTATCTGTTCGTCCAGCAGAAACATTTCCAGTTGAAAGAACCATCACTATATTAAATTTATTGGAAGCCTACTGGAATTATCCCGATGAAAAAAACGTAGGGGATTTTTACAACAAGGAACGATATGAAGAAATGGTATCATTGTCAGAAGAGGCTACCAGAATTGCTCCTCCAGGAACTGAATTAGAAGCTTCGGTAAATGATCACATTGCACGACTTAACATTCTAGCGAAATCCATTTATGCATGAAATATCGTTGACACGCAGTATCTTTCGCTCTTTAGAAGCTGAATTGACGGAAGAAGAGCTAAGTAAACTCGTCGAAATCCGAATGAAAATTGGGGAACTATCGGGGACAGAGCCTGTTCTTCTACAGAATGCTTTTGACATCGTCTCTCAACAGACTCCTTACAAAGAAGTAAAGTTACATATCACTCAAGTACCCACTTCCGTATATTGTCAGAATTGCCAACAAACATTTTATCCCAAAATGCGCAAATTTATTTGTCCAGAATGCCAAACACCTTCCAATCAAATAGAAGCGGGAGAGGAAATGCTCATTGAACAGGTAGTATTTAAAGATGATTGATTTTTTGTAGTAGATTTGTGCCAATGATTAAACAAATTTCCCTATCCAACTATCAGGAGGTGGTGGAATTATTCAACCTCTACCGAATTTTTTACCAGCAACCATCAGATTTATCATTGGCAGATCAATTTATAGCCTCCAGATTATCACGCCAAGAATCTGTTATGTTTGCTTACTATGCCCAGCATGAAGAAGCAGTAGCTTTCGTTCAATTATATCCTACCTTTTCTTCTGTAAGAGCTTCAAAAACGTGGATTCTAAATGATTTATACGTAAGAGAAGACTACAGGATGAAAGGGATTGCAGAAAAATTGATGCGGAAAGCTGTACAGTTTGCCAAAGAAGATGGAGCGGTCAGTATTACCCTTGAAACTGCTAAGGACAATTTACCCGCAAAGGCGTTATACCATAAAATGGGATTTGAAATAGCAGGAGCCAATATGGAATTTGATCAATACATGATGAGCACCTCAATTGATCAATGATGTATGTATAGACATACCTCATATGCCTAAACATACATCTCTAGTTGAAATTATTGTCTTCCTATTACCCCAATTTTGCTTCTATTTTTGGACCAAAGATTGAAGTCCAGATTGTTGACTATTCCATTCCCATCAGCATCTGCGGGAACATAAGCATTTAATAAAGCCCCATTTTTACTCCATAAATTGTAATCCAGATTATTGATAAGCCCATTTTGATCGAAATCTCCTCCAAACATGACAAATACTCCATTCACCTCTTTTTGCTGACCTATACCAAATGCTTTATCGACATTTGCTGTAAAATCATATAATACAGGTTCCGTACTTAAAAATAATACAGGCTCGCTGCTCATAACTGCCAGGTGGCTTTTATGATAAATAGCTATGTAATGGGATTCATTATCAAAATCTTCAAATGTCAGGTGATCCTGATTAGCATCATCGTAAATCAATCCATCACTACCTAAAAAAGCTGCTTTCCTGGCAAGTACATTATCTGAATTGTTACCATCTCTCACTTCTACTAATACCCAGTCCATTTTATCCGATAGTAAAGGGTCGAATTGTTCTGTTCCTTGATAATTTAGTGGCACAATGTCAAATGGCTGAACATTAGGAAGTAAGTCTTTAGAGACCAATTCAGACTCCATCTTTCCGAGGGATGGATTATAGAAGCCTTCTAAGAACACCTTTAACTTTATTTTACCTCCGCCTATAGGAACATTTGAAAGATCAAACTGATAAGCGCCAGCATCCAACTCGAGAGGATCTCTGGGATTCCCGTCAATATCCTCTTCAGGAAAGAAAAACACATCATTAGCGAAACTGTTTGCCGGATGATCTGCCGTAATTCTAAAATTGTAAGGAAGGCTACTACTGACAAAATCCTGTAGAGAGGTGGAGGTATAATTGCTGAATAAGAGGCTTCTGTCTGGTATATCAAAGCAATTATCTATAGATCCCGTATTCACTAAGAGGTTTCCTGCCAGATATAATTCATATCCATCTTCTGCATAATCATCGCTGATACTAATAGCGGCATCTGCTGCTCGAAAAGATATGATGGTATTGAACTGGACAGTAATAAACTTAACCACATGTTCGTCTCCCACACTATTTTCGTACAATGGGGCATGATCAAAGATTTCCAGTACTGAGGCATTTGTGCTATCATTCCAAAGAATATTATTCTCAATAAGTAATTCATTAGATGATCCACTCAGGTGATCACTAACATATCTTATCCCAGGTTTGTTAGCCTTGGACCAACCACTCACTGCATTCCCAGAAATAACACCTGAACTCCTGACTGAAATTCCATTTCCATCTCTTTCACCGAAAATCACATTCCCTTTGATGAGGAAATCTGCTGCCTGACAATAAATAGCGTGATTCAATCCTCCCTGAGATCCCAGGCCAGTATTGTAAATGACATTATCTACGATTTCCAGATTGTTTTGATTTACAGCAGGATTAGCTTGAGATCTTTGTGGGGCATCGATTCCGTTTCCCTGTACATTGTAGATTCTATTTTTTACAATGGAAACGTTGTTTGTACCATTACCAGAAATGCTCAATCGTATTCCTCCTTGTCCATCTATATTGTAGATATTACAATTTTCTATCCTCACATTTGAGACATCTCTTAACAACACTCCATCATTCCCCTCTCCCTGTATCGTGAATATTACAATTCCTGATCAAGGTATTGTCCCAGGAAGGATCAGTTAAATTGATCGTTCCAGTAGTATCTATATTCTCAATAATACGATCCCAGGGTTGCCCTAACACAGATAGAGAGAAAAGCAGGCTTAAGGAAAAAACAACAGTATATTTCATAAACCAGAAATTACAACTAAAATTATGTTACTAATCATTTTTGCTGCTCCCAAATAGGAACAATCATTCACATTTGCATAGGCTGGGAATAAATGGAGTCATCTATGCTACGGGAAGGAATATGTATTTATTATAAATATTTACCACCATGTATTATTTTATATATAATTTATTTAAAAGCAATATTACAATGTATGGCACATGGGGAATAATCAGAAAAATACTTCCATAAGACTACGCTTCCAGTGCTATCCTTGTCAAATCGCTTAAGTAGCCATAAAACTCAAGATTAATGAAGAGATATTTACATCTCTACATTTGTTTTGTTTATTTAGCTCATCTTTAAATCACTAAAAGAAAGTAGGCTACTTTTTTGACCACCATCTCCTATTTAACATCTCAATCAAATGAGTTTTGACACGACTAAAAAGAATTGGGAAGGATTAGCACAGAAAGATCCCTACTGGGCCGTTTGTACACACCCGGATAAAACAGGCCAAAAATGGGATCAAGCCTCCTTCTTTTTGACTGGAAAGAGGGAAATAGATACAGTATTTAAGGCCCTGGAACCCAAAGGATTTCTGCCCCCACACAGAGATAGAGCACTGGATTTTGGCTGTGGGTTAGGGAGATTGAGCCGTGCGTTAGCCGCTTACTTCAAAAGAGTCGATGGAGTAGATGTATCCAAGACCATGGTCCAGAAAGCCAGAGAATTACATCAGGAAACCCAATGGCCTCAACTTCATTTTCATCACAATGAGCAATCGAGCCTGGCATTCCTACCCGACAATTCCTTTTCATTAGTTTATACCACCATTGTTCTCCAACATATTTCATATCCCGAATCCGCCAATTATATTATGGAATTCCTCAGAGTACTCACTCCAGGTGGAGTATCTATTTTTCAGGTTCCTATAGAAGATATCAGAACACTTTCTCTCCTTCAGCGGATAAAATCTACCCTAAAAATAAAAGAACGATTAGCTCTACTAGGAATCGGTGATGGTTTTAACATGGAAATGAACCCCATTCCAGAAAAGGATATCGTAAATCTCATCAACACACATAGCGGGACATTATTAGAGATATATTATACCAATCATACAGACCCCGCTTTTAATGGAGAAGTTACTTTTATCCCCAGAGAGGCTTCCAAGGATTATGTGAGCGCCTTATTTGTAGTACGAAAGCTGGGATAAACGTAATTTCAACAAGGGACATCCTATTTCAATCTAGTTGATAGTCGGGAAAGATGGAGAAAAGTCTTATTTTCGTTCCAACGGATTTAACACAGCCTTTTTTTATGCGTTTCCCTACGTTTGTTTTATCTCTACTATTTCCTATCCTTTTTCCCGCTCTTTCCCTATGCCAGTCCTTTACTTCTACCCAAATAAGCCAGGGATATGCTGCATTGGAACAAACTATCACCTTCATTTTTGATGAAAACCTGTATCAAGTAGTACCAAATACAGTCGTCATCACCGGGGAATTTAGAAATTGGGATCAAAACATGGAAGATCCTGACTGGCTACTACACAAATCGGGTGAACTTTGGCTACTGACCATTGACAATACGGACTTTTCTATTATTTCTCCTCAAAGTACCTTTAAGTTCAGGATTAACGACGGAGAATGGATGGAACCTCCAGCTAATGCTCCCAATATTAAAGGGTCGGATTTGATTTTTATGAAAGAGATGACAATTCCAACCCTTACTGCTGAAATAAGAAATGAGCGATTGATCTGGGCAAGAGTGAGCCAAGGGAGACCCCTATCTCCTGCTGCCTACAGACTTACGGACGCCTCAGGAAATGAGATTCCAATCACCGCCGTCTTACCTAATGATGCTACTTCTATCCTCATTTCTCCCTCCCAACCACTAAATAAAAAAAGAGTATACTTTCTGGAGATTCCGTCTCTTAACCTAGGAGCACATTGTTCGTTTGATGGTTGGTTTAGAGAAACCTATTCACATAAAGAACTGGGTGCCAACATATATAGAGATACCACTACCATACGGATTTTTTCTCCACGAGCAGATTCGGTGAAATTGTATCTATATCAAGAAGCTGCAGATGAGGAAGCATATAAGATCACAGAAATGGTACAAGATCAGGATGGGGTATGGGAAATGGTTATACCCGAAAATTTGTATGGAGTATATTACGATTTTACGGTTCATGGGGCCAATGATCCGGGGAATCACTTTTACCAAACAATTCCTGTCCATATTACAGACCCATATGCGCGGGTAAGTGATGATACGTGGGGAAAAGCACGAATTTGGCATAAAACAACACCTGCCAGTCCACTGGAACAAGGGATTCCTGCTATGGAAGATGTGATTGCCTACGAAGTCCATGTACAAGACTTTACAGATTTACTTCCTGTGGACTCTGCTTTGAAAGGAACATTTAAAGCTATGATGACCCCAGGCTTAAGAAATAAAAAGAAGAAAAAGGTAGGATTTGATTATTTAGTGGAATTAGGCATCAATGTGCTTCACCTGATGCCTGTACAGGAATATGTGCATTATCCAGATGATGACTGGCAAGCTTCTTTTAGTGAAGATCCCTATATGGTCAGTCAGGGAGTTAGTGAAGAGAATTACCAATGGGGATATCGGACTTCTCATGCCTTTGCAGTAGAGTCGAGATACAGAACAAAGGGAAGTAAACTGGGAACGGAAAGGGAAGAATTTAGAGATTTGGTGCAGGCATTTCACGATCAGGGAATTGCAGTCATTATAGATATTGTTCCAAATCACACAGCTGAAAATATGGATGGAAATGAATGGTTTTTCCATTTTAATGTATTGGACAAATTATACTACTATCGCACCAAAAATTTCAATCATATCGGAGCATATGGAAATGAAGTCAAAACTGAAAACCGCCCCATGGTACAGCGCTGGCTCATCGATCAATGTCTCCACTATATTCATGAATTCGGGATTGATGGATTTCGTATTGATTTGGCGGGCCAAATTGATGAGCAAACTCTTATAGCTCTAAAAACAGCTATAGGGGAAGATAAAATTTTGTATGGGGAAGCATGGATAGGCTCAAATGATCCGGCTTATGAAAATAATCCCGATTGGGACTGGTATAAAGCGGATGCACCCATTACTTTTTTCCAGGATGATTCCCGAAATGCTTATAAAGGGCCTGTCTTTGAATTACATAACAAGGAAACAGATAGAGGTTGGCCTGGAGGAAAGTTCGATGAGCGAGAAAAGGTCATGAAAGGATTGACGAATACTTTTCCTGAAGAAAAAAGCCCGTTAAGTGGCATCAGTTATTTGGATATTCACGATAATTTTGCCCTGGCGGATCAATTTGGGACGGTCGATTTCGATGGAAGATATGAGGTCGATGAAAGTGTATACAAAATAGCCGTAGCCCTCTTATACACCAGCTTAGGGCCGATAGTAATGCATGGAGGATCAGAAATTATGAGAAGTAAAGCTTCCGCTCCTTTAGGAGAAGTGGTTAAAGAAACACAAGCGGGATATAAGATCTATATGCATGGTTACAGAGACACCTATAATCACAGAAAAGCCAACCAGTTTTTATGGGAGACGGTGGGCCAACGACCCAACAAAAAAAATAACAATGATTACCGAAATATGTATGCTTTTTGGAAGGGGATGAATGCCTTTCGTTTATCCGAATTTGGAAAAGTATTTCGAGTAGCTGAAGCAGTTCCAGAAGATTACTATCAATTCCTTAGCCCATCGGATGAAAGTATGTTAGGGTATATTGTCGATGATAAAGTGTGGGTGTTATTGAATCCGAGTCAGGAAGAAAAAACCTTCGAACAAATAAGCTTACCGCCTGGCCATTGGCACCTTATCGCGAATACGAAAGAAATTGATCATATGAATGGAGTAAAGGATGAGAAGGAGTTGATACAGATAGAAGGGGGTGGCGTAGTAGATATTCGGATGGAACCTACTTCGTTATTTATTTGGATCAATAAAGAATAGCACCTCGATTTTTACCCTTCACAGCAACAAAAAATACTTATCGAAAATAGTGAGGAATTGTATACAGTCAACGCGTCTGTTATTCTAACAAAATTAACATCATTTATGGAAAACTCAGCTCGTTCTATCGATAGACTTATGATTAATATTTGCTCCGATCAACTGGAAAAGAGCAAACATTTTTATGTTACTCTGTTTAACATGACGATCAATTTCGATAGTGATTGGTTTATCCACCTCACGGCTAATAACTCCTCTTTGGAAATTGGGCTTATCGATAACAATCATGAGATTGTTCCTGAAGGGGCGAAAGGTTCATCAGCTGGTTTTTACATTACTATTGTGGTGAAAGATGTAGAAGAAATTCTGGCTATAGCCGAGCAACTCGATGTTCCCATAGTTGCAGCACCTCACGATACTTTTTATGGTCAGAGAAGAATGCTGTTAAAAGACCCTGATAGCAATATCATAGATGTTTCGTCTCCTTTGCCAAACTCCTGACGAAAATCTTCCTTTCTAGGAGATACATTTGATCAACTTTTATGTATCACCTACACTTATACTCTTTATGAACTCGACAAAACCACCTTTACCTCCATTTAGTGTGGAAACAGCTGCTCAGAAAGTAAGAATGGCTGAGGACGGTTGGAACTCCCGCGATCCGCAAAAAGTATCGTTGGCGTACTCCATCGATAGTTCCTGGAGAAATAGATCCGAATTTCTCCAGGGCCGTGAAGCCATTGTTGACTTTCTTACGAGAAAATGGAACCAGGAACACAACTATCGGCTGATTAAGGAACTTTGGGCTTTTCATGAAAATAGAATTGCTGTTCGATTTGCCTACGAATGGCATGATGAATCAGGAAATTGGGTCAGGTCTTATGGAAATGAAAACTGGGAGTTCGACGAATATGGACTGATGAAAAGAAGAATAGCTAGTATAAATGATGTTTCTATTCAAGAATCCGAAAGAAAATATCACTGGCCTTTAGGAAGACGCCCGGATGAACACCCAGGTTTGAGTGATTTGGGACTTTGAAAATGCCATGATGAGTCATGGATTAACCCATCAAATATGAATACGTTATATGGCACATGTACTCATTGCCTCTTACTTTCTTCCTTATTAATTCATGACAAAAATAAGCACCATTAAAAAACTCCGTTAATCAGTAATAAAAGATTCATATTCTTAAGATCTTCTGTTTACACCCAAATTAAGGGTTAAACAGGCAGAGAACAGCATCATTTATCACCCATCAAATTGCTTTATATCAGCATATTACCTAAAATTTATATATAATTTAGTAGGCCAAACTTAAATTATCAGGTATTATGAAAAGGCATAAACTGGAACGGGAATTAAATGAGGCTAAAACCTCATTAGCCACCCTTCAAAGGGATAGAGCTAACAAATGCGCTGATTATTTAGGCATTTACGAAGAAGTAAATGATCGCCCAATACTTTCGCTGGATTTTGAAGATCATAAGGAAATTTTTGAACTTATTTTTCAGTATATGGAGGAATATTACCTGGGTAAAATCAGCAAATTAGAAGAATATTTATCCGAGGTAGATGTTGCAGAGGAATTATATCAATACTCCTCATATTAGTGCATTTTTCTCTAAAAGGAAGAATTTAGGTGAGAAAAATTACGGTAAGCAGTATGAAAGCTTAGGTTAGGTAACGACATAAATCAGTGAAGATAAAAGTGTGTTTCTGTACCTTAGCTGTACATTAATGTGGAACCACAAGTACTTGATTTATGAAAATGCATAATAGTAAGTACTTATCACCTATCCTACCATCCTATTTTTTATTATCAGGATTGTTCGTTATGTATATTTTTCTTGTTGGCATCAATTTGTTCCTCGCCAAACAAATTTTTCTTAACCCAATTCCAGAAAGATCAGAACTACCCACAAGTCCTACCACACCGATCCAAGATGATACTTTTACTCATCAGCCGGTCAGAAAGTATACTACTCGATTCAAGGTAGGTAGAAATGTAAGAATGAAAGCCTACTTTTCATGGATTGATAGCATTGTCTTTGCCTATGATAGTCTGATAGATAGGCCGTTGAACGAAATAGTTATGGTACAGGCTAATCCATGGATCATTTCGCGACTCATACAAACCGACTACTACTACCAACTAAGAATGGGAAATCAAATAGCTAACCAACGGGACATGCTTGTCATTCAAGCAGATGATAGTTTAAGCATTCCCGAAATTTCAACATTTGACAGCATCATGGCAAGATTGAATTGCATTAACATTGATATTAATATCCCTGAATACGCCTTAAGAATTCTGGAGGACGACGTTGTTCTTCATGAGTTTCCCATAAGAGTAGGCAGGAAAGGACACAAATTTTTACCCTACCTGAATCGAGAGATACACATGCAAACAATGACAGGGAAAGGGGAGATTATCCAAAAATGGAGAGATCCTATTTTTACTAATTTCCAAACAGGAAAAAGGTACCTCTATACCAGAAGAGATGATGATTTTACTACCCGTATGCCGTTAATACCTGCCATTATACCTAAGATCAATGGAATTCAAAGTAATCAAGTCATTCACGCAACAACTAATCCTGCCACTATAGGAAAGGCTTATTCTCACGGGTGTATCGGAATCAGTGAACCGTCTGCATGGCTCATTTACTATTACACCCTCATTGGAACTCCTATCGAATTTCGTTACGACTTAGCGATCATAAATGAGTATGGAGATAGTATTCTGCTGGAAGATATTTATCAATTAAATGATGACTTCCAATAACTCCCTCCCTCTACATCATCTGTTAGTATTAATCATTGACCTATATGGAGGAGAATAGGCAGATTTAGGGAACTTTCAGTGAAAATCCAACCTTAAATACATTCTCGATTCGGATATCAGGATCGTGTTGTAGCATTTTCCTTAAGCGGGAAATAAATACATCAAAGCTTCTTCCCAGAAAGTAATCTTTCTTTCCATACACTTTCTCCACTGCAAACTCCCTTCTCAACACTTGATTTTTGTGCAGACACAACCACTTGAGGATCTCATTCTCTTTTTCGGTGAGTCTCCATTGACGATCTTCAAACTGTAACAACTGGCAAGCGTAATTAAAGGTATAATTACCGATCTTTATATCCTCAGTCAACTGATCCTCCAATAATACTTGTTGTTTCCTCCTGAGGATCACCTTTAATTTACAAATCAATACATCTTCATCGAAAGGTTTCGTAATATAATCTTCAGCACCGATACCATACCCATTGAGTTTATCTTCTTTTCTCAATCGAGCCGATAGAAAAAGAAAAGGAAGATCCGGAGATTTTTTTCGAAGTGCTTCAGCCAAAGAAAAACCATCCATTTTCGGCATCATAATATCTAAAATTCCTATATCAAAACTTTTTTTATCCAAGGCAGCAAGCCCCATCTGACCATCTTTACACCACTTAACCCAAAAGCCTTCAGACTCCAGGAGATCTGTAAGAAGAAAGCCCAGGTTTACATCATCTTCTACTAATAATATGCTGGCCTTCTTATTCATAAATTATTTGAATCGATTGGTAGAACGATACTTATACGACATGCATCTCCATCAGCAGAATCTAATACTAAACTACCGCCATGTAACTCAGCAATGCGTTTCACATAGCACAAACCCAGTCCAAATCCTGGTACCTGATGAATATCTCCCTCCTGGCCTCTTCTGAATTTTTGGGTCAATAATTCAAATTGCTCATGAGACATTCCTTGTCCTTGATCCTCTATGGTCAGTAGAATCATGTTTTCTTCCGCCCTTACTTCCAGGATAATCTGTGAAAACGCCTTCCCATATTTGATGGAATTATCGAGAAGGTTCCTGATGGCATTACTTAAATGAAGTTTATCTGCTTCCATTCTTAGATCATCCACACTTCCCAACTCAAGTTTTATTTCCGATCCATGTTGTTCTGCTTGCCATTTCATATCTGAGATAATATCCGATAAAAAGGCCTTGAGCAGGAAGCTTTCCTTGTTGATCTGAAAATCCCCTTTCTCTAATCTGGCTACATGAAGCATTCTTTCTATTTGTTCTAGCAATCTCTGAGATTCATTTCTGATGACATTCATGTAAGGATCTTCTTTGAGCGAAGGACGCTGACGCTTAGCCATAGCATAAGCCAACTGTATGTTTGTTAACGGCGTCCTGAACTCATGCGCCATATTGTTAAAAAATTCTATGCTCAGCCTGTTCCACTTTCTTTGCTGCAATAACTTAGAAGCAGTCAATCCAAAAAGCAGACAAATCGTACCCAATAATAGCACAGAGCTTCCGATCATCATGCCCATCTCTTCAATGACATATGCTTGTTTTCCTTCCAGCTTTACTTCAAGAAATTGCTGATCTTTTGTAATAGGTTCTACTGAAGAGCAATAAGTAGCCGGAGCGTTTCCCAAAGTATCCGTAGGTATAATATTGAACTGAAAAGGCTGATAAATGTGATAGCGTTGGAAATTGCTTTCTACTCTTTGCCACACTGCCTGAGGATCTATTGTGGAAGGAATTATTTGAGTACTACTGAAACTTTGCGGTTCAGAACACAATTTACGACAATATTCCCCCTGAGCTTGTTCTCGAGCGATTTCATCTACTGCACTGCAAAGCGCCATAGTCACCTTCTGATCGAATTGAGTCTCCAATAATTTGCGGGAATGATTCAACCAATTAACCTGTAGGATAATTAGAGCCAATAACGAAATTCCCGAAGCCAGTAAAATCCAGGAAATATTGTTCCACTTCATAGCCAGAGCGTTTTATACATATACAAAGAAAACGAATTGGCGGTTTTTCTTTATGACTTTAACAAGTCCTTAACAAGTGTTTAACAGCATTTACAAGCCATCCTCAGCACTTTTGACTAAGTCATTTATTATTAACCCGGCCCGGTCCGGATAAAAAATTTAGATTATGAAAATAAAAGTGTTAATGATCACGTTTTTCTGTGCCAGCTTTTGTGGCTGTATGTTTGCCCAATCCTCATGCCAGATAGTCAAGTGTACCAAGCAATCATCCATCGAGAAAGCCACCACCTTCACTGCAACTATGATGAATGATGCTGAGAAGGAAGAGGATCAATCAACGATTGGTTGCGAAAAAAAGAAGAAAGCATCCGAAACAGTTCAAAGATCCTGGTTCTCGCTGAATTTTATCCCGGCGGCGAATAAAACGAGTTGTAATCCCTGTCCCATCCCTTGTCCACCTAATTGTCCTCCTATTTGCAAAACAGTAGCAGCCAAGGTGGAAGTAAGCAATGATTTGATGGTGCTGGGGGAAAATACATTTGAACCAGTTACTAGCTATCTCCAATAGCCATGATTAAAAGCAGATGAGTTTCTTCAATTCAGCGCATTTTCTCATTTGATATTTACATATTTATCCTCCCCGAAGGACTTTGGCCAACAGATTTTGTTGGCCTTTTTTTATCTTCCAAGCATCCTTCTCAGTCCAAAATAGTTCATAAGGTATGGAAGTAGTACTTAGCCCACACAATATCCTATTACTGATAGGAATCATTATAGGTTGCTATCAAATCTTAGTTATAGCTATGATAGGAGGACAAGATACTGCCAATAAGTTTTTAGTCAGCGCCTTAGTGTTTTCTATCCTCCTTCTGTCAGAATACTTTCTCGTTCTCTCTAATGGCTATCTTCAATTTCCTCATCTTATAGGTGTTGGCAATGTTTTGCTGTTAGGGATAGGACCTTCATTGTATTTTTATGCACATCTTACGCTCACAAACCAACCCTTCAAAACATGGGAATGGATCCATTATGCTCCTATTCTCCTCATGCTTATTAATAGTTATGATGTAATTAGCCTAAGTGGAGCAGAGAAAATTGAGTTTATTCGACAATTCTGGTTACAACCCACTCCTTTTTCGTGGCATTATCTCCTATTCTTAAGTTTATTCCTAAGTCAAATGGGTATTTATCTTTATGTTATTTACTCATTGACCCAAAAATCATACACCCAAAAAACACAATATGATGCTAATACCCATTTATTGCGATTAAGATGGATTAACATTCTTCTCCTCATTTTCATTGTTTTTCTAGCCAGCTTCCTTTTGGTATACATCTCATGGTCTCTTCGATCAGTATATACCTTAGAACTCGAAAGTATTTTAATGGTAATACTATCTATGTTCATTTTCATCTTGGCCTATTATTCAGTAGGCACTTCAAATGTGATTAGTTCTACCAAAGTTCCTCTTCCCCCTTCTCAGACCACTTTAGACAAAAAATATAAAAGTTCTGCTCTAACTGATGAACTTACTCAAACATACTTAGCTAGCTTATTGGCACATATGGATACGCAAAAACCTTATTTGAATCCAGAATTAAAGCTTCAAGATTTAGCTACCCAACTTAATATTCCCTCCCATCAATTATCTCAGATTATCAATGAACAATTAAAGCTACATTTCTTCGATTTTATTAATGGATACAGGGTAAAGGAGGCGAAGAACAGGTTAATTGACCCGCAGCATAAGCACTTAACTATTCTTGGCATAGGACTGGAAGCGGGCTTCAGTAATAAAGGATCTTTCAACAGGATCTTTAAGAAATTCACTAACACAACCCCTACTGAATACATTAAACAACAAAATATTGCGGAAAATATATGATCCTGAGCTTTTGGCCTTCTGAATAAGTAACATTTTACAAAATGAGTCTACTGATACCCTCATCTTAGGGAAATTTAGGCCAAAAATATATCTATGAAAAAATTAATGATCTTCTCAGTTTTAACTTTCACTCTCGTATCTGCTCAATCACAAAATGGATCGCCTACCTTTCCTTATGAAAAAATGGAAAGTACAGCTAATGCCTATTTTGCAGCCTACAGCAAAGTTGATGTTGATAAAATGCTGTCCATGTTTGCCGATAGTGTTTCATATGTTGATGAAACATTTGCAGGGAGTCCAAACAGTGGAGGAACCCCTATAAAGATGGAAGGAAAAGCAACTGTTAAAAGTACTTTTGGAGAATTTATGACATCTGTTATTCAAATGGAATTCAAGGAAGAGCACCGCTTTTTTTCTGGGAATCAAGGCATATTTCGAGGCCAAGCATCTATCCATTATAAAGGAAGCATCGTTCAAAAACCAGATGAAGAAGTATACGTCTGGAGTGCTCCTTATGTAGTGGTATTGACTTTTGAAGAAGGAAAAATTATCCGAGTAAATGATTATTTGGACTATCCTCATTCCACTTTTGAGCCTAAGTCATGAGTTAAGTAATAGCATTTTTCAGAAAGTGGTAGAAATACAATGTTAACGTTGTGTCTCTCCACTTTTGTCATTACATATCTATTTTTCTATATTTAATCTACATTACTAACCACTACCGCCCTATGAAAAATGAACAACGCAAAACAAGAGGTACTTTTCAGGTGCACGATATGCCCATCAGCCTCTTAAAGGCGAACGATTATGTAGCCGACACGATTAAAAAGGAAATGGCCCGCAGAAGAATTTTGTTGATCAACCTCACTTCTTCTCCGGGAAGCGGAAAAACCTCACTTCTGGAAGCTACAGCAGATCGAATCAAAGATAAAGTGAAGATGGCGGTATTAGGAGGCGATCTGGAGACTGAACGCGATTCTGAACGACTGAGAAAGCACGATATCACTGCTCTCCAAATTGTTACAGGAGGAATATGCCATCTGGAAGCTCAAATGGTGTCTCAGGCCATCGATACCTTGAATCTTGATGAGATAGAACTATTATTTATAGAAAATGTGGGCAATCTCGTTTGTCCGGCCGCTTTCGATTTAGGAGAAGATCTTCGCATTACGCTCATCGCTACAACAGAAGGAGACGATAAACCCAAAAAGTATCCTCGCATGTTTTTAACTAGCGACATGATGGTGCTGACGAAAACAGATCTGCTCCCCTACTTGCCTTTTTCTGTAGAAGCGGTCATCAAAGATGCCAAAGAAGTAAATAAGGACATTGAAATCATGCAGGTGTCCAGCTTGAAAGAGGAAGGGATAGACGAATGGTGCGAGTTTCTCCTTCACATGGTCCAACAAAAGCAAAGCACAGGAGAAGTAGACATACACACCTACTATCCATCTGAGCAGGAAGTAGTTTCATAGTCATTGGAAAAGCGAACATTTCACATTCATGTTAGCGGAAAGGTACAAGGAGTCGGCTTTAGACCTTTTGTATATGGATTAGCACGTGAATGGAATATCTGTGGAGAGGTGTCCAATGGCCCCGATGGGGTGAGGATTACCTTTAACGCTACAGAACAACAAGCTCTTCAATTCGCTGATGCTATCGAAAAAAGAAAACCTGCCATTTCTTTTATCAAACAGTTGGAACTCTATCCGGTAGCTCAACAACCATTTTCCGATTTCCGAATCATCCTCAGCCAATCAGAAGGAGATCGACAATTAATCTTAACGCCAGATTTGGACGTTTGCGACAAATGCCTGGCAGAGATGAACGATCCTCGAAATCGCAGGTATCAATATCCTTTTATCACTTGCACGCATTGTGGTCCTCGCTTCTCTATCATAAATGATTTACCATATGATCGGGAATATACGACTATGGACCCTTTTGAGATGTGTCCCGCATGCCTAAAAGAATACAATGATCCTCTGGACAGACGATTTTATTCCCAAACCAACTCTTGTGCCGTATGTGGAATAAGATTGCGATTAATAGGAACGAACAAGAAGGTAAATGAGAACATAGGTAAGGGGATTTATGCCAATGCGCCAGAAGCTTTACCTTTTGAACAGCCACACGAATATAAAGTAGCGGAAGGTTTAGGGGCCAATGATCAAACATTGATAGCGTTAAGTGCCCAACTACTCACAGAAGGGTACATCATCGCTGTCAAGGGAATAGGTGGCTTTCTCTTATTGGCGGATGCAACGAATGCCGATGCTGTTCAACGCCTTAGAAACCGAAAAGCTCGTCCTAAAAAGCCATTTGCATTAATGTATCCAGATTTATCCTACGCCCAACAACATGTTACCATCACTGATCAAGCGGCCTCTCTTCTTCTTTCCCATACCAAACCTATATTATTATTGCCTATTCGTGAAGCGGCTTACAAAGACTTAGCTATCCATCAGATTGCTCCTGACCTCAATCAATTGGGATTGATGCTTCCTTATGCTCCCCTGCTTCATTTACTCCTTCAATCCTTTAATCGCCCACTAATAGCTACCAGTGCAAATCCTTCTCATCACCCCATCATCTACGACGATCGTACCCACTTAAATGAATTAAGTGCATTAGCAGATGTCATTCTCACGCACAATAGAGATATTGTTATTTCTCAGGATGACTCGGTTCTCGGCCTTAGCTCTGTTTATCAACAAGCTGTCATATTTCGCAGGTCAAGAGGATTCGCTCCTACCCTCCTTCTCCCCAGCCCTAAAGTTGAAGATGTCCCTATTATCTCTTCTACAGATACAGATCATCTTACTCACACTTCCCACTTTCTCAAGGGCAAGGAACACCTCATTGGCACAACCCCTTCTACCCTACTATCTATGGGGGCTTTACAAAAAGGAACTTTCACCATTTATCATCAAGACAATCTGTATGTTAGTCCTTATTTAGGAGAAATAGCCACTTACGATCATGAATTGCATTACAAAGATTGCCTGGAACATATGCTATCCGTCCTTCAGGCATCCCCTTCTGCTATTTTAGTAGATACGCATCCAGCATATTTTCCCTCTATATATGGAAAAGCCTTAGCTAAAGAATGGCATATCCCTGTTTACGCCATCCCACATCACAGAGCACATTTCGCAGCTATTCTCACAGAACACCATCTTTGGAACCAGAGTGCGCCTATCCTTGGAATTGTGTGGGATGGAACCGGCTTGGGAGAAGATGGACATATTTGGGGGAGCGAATGTTTTATATATCAAAGTGCTATTCATCATCGAGCATCTACCCTCACACATATCACACATTTAGCCCCTTTTCCAAATGTATCAGGAGATAAAATGAGTAGAGAATCCCGTCTATCTGCACTGGCAGTTGCCCATTCCTTTCCTGAAGCTCATTCCATGCTCATCTCAAAATTTAATTCCACCGAATGGAATTACTATCGGAAGTTGGTCTCTCAAGAAGCAGCCATCCCGAATCATTCTATGGGACGATTGTTTGATGCCGTGTCGAGTTTGTTGGGGTTGGTAGATGTTATGGATTATGAAGGAGAAGCCGCCATTCGATTGGAACAGATAGCTACCACATATGCAGAGGAAGCACAACGATTCAAAGATCCTCCTATAAATGATACATTTCGAGCATTCCCCCTCTTGTATACTGAGGAACTATATCCGCTTTTTGTTCCAATTAGTCCTCGCCCATTTGAAGAGAAGCTTCCCCTATTATCTATTTCCTCACTTATAAAAGCTATCCATGAGGATATAATGAAGGATACATTACCAGGACTTATCGCCTATCGATTTCATCTTAGCCTGGTACACGCCATCTTTTCCTTGAGCGAATATTTGGGGATTACTCATATTGCCTTTAGCGGAGGGGTCTTTCAAAATCGCCTGTTGATCGATTTACTCATTCATAACTGTCCCAAACGAACCACGCTTTACTTCCATGAGTTGATGTCTCCTAATGATGAGAATATATCCGTGGGCCAAATAGGGTATTTTCAGCATTGTTCACACTTATTGTGATTATATTAGAATTGTCATATATTAGTAAAACATCATTTGATCATTTAGACTCTATTACTACTCGACCCTATGTGTTTAGCAATTCCTGGTAAGATTCAATCTATCGAATATAAATATGGCGGTAAGGCCAAGATCGCTAAAGTGAATTTTGGCGGTATTTTTAAAGAAGCTTCCCTAGAAATGCTTCCTCAAGCAGATATAGGGGATTACGTACTGGTTCATGTAGGGGTGGCCATCAGTAAAATAGATGAACAGGAAGCGATGAAGGTATTTGAGTACTTAAGTGAAATCGGCGAATTAGAAGAGATGCAGGAAGGTGAACATATTTCTTAGCCGTATTTATTCTCCACATTCTATCTATCTATAAAGCTCTACTACTATGAAATTCTTAACTGAATTTAGAGACCCGGAAATAGTCACCCGATATTTACAGGAGATTCATAGCACCACCACTCAGCCGTGGACCATTATGGAGATTTGTGGTGGCCAAACGCACAGTTTAGTAAAAAACGGCATCTTAGATTTGCTGCCAAAGGACATTCAGATGGTGCATGGTCCTGGATGTCCCGTGTGTGTTACGCCTTTAAACCTGATCGATAAAGCTGTGTTTCTCGCTGAAGAAAAGGACACCATCGTATGTACCTTTGGTGATATGATCAGAGTACCCGGTTCCAGGAAAAGTTTATTAGAAGCCAAAGCGAATGGTGCCGAAGTAAAAATTCTCTACTCACCGCTGGAAGCTGTTAGACTGGCAGAAAAACATCCAGAAAAAGAAGTAGTATTTTTTGCTGTGGGGTTTGAGACGACAGCACCTGCGAATGCGCTTGCTGTGCTTCATGCGCATAGAGCAGGCCTGAAAAATTTCTCTATTCTGGCTTCCCAAGTATTAGTTCCTCCGGCTATGGAAGCTATTCTATCAGATGAAACCAATGTAATTCAGGGATTCCTCGCTGCGGGCCACGTTTGTACGATTATGGGAATTTATGAATATGTTCCATTGGTTCAGACCTATCAGGTTCCCATTGTAGTAACGGGTTTTGAACCTGTAGATTTACTGCAAGGTATTCTCATGACCATTCAGCAACTCGAAAAAGGAGAGGCCAAACTGGAAAATCAATACACCCGTGTGGTTCAGGCGGAAGGTAATGTAGAAGCTCAGCGAGTAGTTAATGAAGTATTCGACATTGTAGATAGAGAGTGGAGGGGAATCGGAACTATTCCATTCAGTGGATTTGAAGTAAGTGAAACATATAGCGCGTATGATGCTAAAAAGAAATTTGATGTCAATATAAGTGAAGCTCCTGAGTGCAAGGATTGTATCGCAGGTCAGGTATTGAAGGGCTTGAAAAAGCCTCACCAATGTAGCCAATTCGGGAAGGGTTGTACTCCTGAACATCCATTAGGTGCGCCTATGGTTTCTTCAGAAGGTGCGTGTGCTGCTTACTACCATTTTTCTCAAGTACAGCATAGTGCCGTTTAAAGACGTCAACAAATTAATTCTTAATCTCCTTTTAATCCGAACATGGCTATAGAACCTATTCATATGATGGTAAGTTGTCCTTTACCTGCGCTGGATTTTGATCGAATAACGTTGGGACATGGAAGTGGAGGAACACTGACGCATAAATTGTTAGATGAAGTCATTTACCCATTGCTATCTAATGATATCTTAAATGAGCAGCATGATGGAGCTATGATGCGCCCATTGGGAAAAGCAGCCTTCACGACGGATAGCTATGTCATTTCCCCTATCTTTTTCCCTGGAGGTAACATAGGAGATTTAGCTATTCATGGTACGGTAAATGATTTAGCCATGTGTGGTGCTGTTCCAACCTACATTTCTTTAGCCTTAATTCTAGAGGAGGGACTATTAATAGAGGATCTCTGGAAAGTGTTAGTATCGATTAAACACGCTTGCGAATCGGCAGGAGTAAACATCGTTACAGGTGACACAAAGGTGGTAGAGAAGGGAAAAGGAGATCAGATGTTCATTAATACTGCAGGCATTGGGGAAATTCATCCTCATGCTCATATCGATGCCAGACATATTAACATAGGAGACCAGATCATCGTGAGTGGCAAATTAGCCGCTCATGGGATAGCAGTGATGTCACAACGTGAAGGACTCGAATTTGAAACTACGGTGAAGAGTGATACTGCCCATGTACATGAAATGGTCCTAGCCATGATAGAAGAACTGCAAGCTTCTATTCATTTTATGCGCGATCCTACCAGAGGTGGCGTAGCAACGGTATTGGTGGAGATCGCCAGACAAATTCAACAAGGGATCAAGATATATCAAAAACACCTTCCTATCGATCCCCAAGTGGAAGGAGCATGCGAAATGCTAGGATTGGACCCACTTTATGTAGCTAATGAAGGAATATTTTTGACCTTTGTCGCCAAAGATAAGGCGGAAAAAGCGCTGCAATTGATTCGATCTTTTGATAAAGGTCAGCATGCAGCCATTATCGGAGAAGTAGTGCAAGCTCATCCTCGGCAAGTGGTATTACAAAGTAAAATAGGTGGAAGAAGAGTAGTCAATATGCTGACAGGAGAACAGCTACCGCGAATTTGTTAATCTATGAACATTTCTATCAATTCCAGACCGTATACTACTACCCCTTTTTGTTTTTATGGAGATCCAGATAGTCCCTTTTTAGCTCCCAGAGGTGTCTGGCTTACCCAAAAATATTTACTGGTATCTGATACTGGCAGGAATAGGATATTTATTTGGTCCCATCCTGAACAACCTCACCTCCCTCCTTCTTTAATTCTTGGACAGGACCACCAGGGAAAAACGGAACGCAATCAAGGAGGCAAGGTGTCCGCATCAACCCTACAGTATCCTTCAGGTATATGGAGCGATGGAAAAACCTTGGTAGTAGCAGATGCCTGGAATCATCGTGTGCTCATCTGGCACTCCTTCCCCACAAAAAATGGACAGGCAGCAGATGTAGTACTTGGCCAACCCAATTTCGAGCAGAATCAACCTAATGTGAAAGGAGTAGGTTCCTCGCCTGATGCCCAAACGCTATATTGGCCCTATGGAGTATTTTCTGATGGAACACATCTGTGGATTGCAGACACTGGAAATCGAAGGGTATTGTTTTATGAAGAGATTCCTGCCTACTCCTATAAAGCAGCAGATCGGGTAATAGGGCAAGCTGATTTCACCACTAAAGATTACGATACCTCTTCTGCTACCTGGCCTTATGCTGTTAAACTCGGCCCAAACGGAGAATTGGCTATAGTGGATACAAATGCTTACCGAGTATTAGTCTGGAAGCATTATGAAGAGGCTTTTTCTGATCTTCCCTCCATCATCCTAGGACAACCCCATCTGGATGCTAAAGGACAAAATCAATTCAAACTTTTCCCTGAAGCCTATACACTCAATTGGTGTTACGATGTATTATTCTATCGTGAAGGAATATGGGTGGCAGACGCTGGTAACAGTAGAATTCTCGGTTGGGATCAACTTCCAACAACTCACAATCAGCCAGCGCAGCACCTCATAGGACAGGCATCTTTCCAGTTGGGAGGAGAAAATCAATACAATATGCATAGTACTGAACATACATTATATTGGCCTTTTAGTCTGGCTAGTAAAGAACATCTGATGGCCGTTGCAGACACGGGAAATCATCGAATCATTTATTATTCTATTTCAAGTTAACTCACATCATTGCAGTACATGGAGCAATTGACCACCTTACCATTAGCCTTATTTATAGGAATTACTCACGCCTTTGAAGCGGACCATCTGATTGCAGTCAGTAGTTTGGCCTCTCGTCATTCGCGCATCTTACCAGCAATGAAAGAAGGTGTTTGGTGGGGATTAGGGCATACAACAACGATTGTCATTATCGGAATTGTGATGATTATAGGAAAATCTTTTATTTCTACCAGCGTCTTTGAATACTTAGAAGCTGTGGTGGGCCTCATGTTAATATTGCTAGGCATCGCAAGGTTGGTACAATACTTTTACCCCTATATATTCCCTTTCCACCTACATCAACATCCTCACCCCCATCAAGCTCATCCATCACCTTATTCGTCTTCCAATCATTCCTATCAAGATGTTGGCACCAATTCTACTCCTCATCACTCACATAACGATACTTCTATATTAAAAAAACATGGCCTGGCATATGGTGTAGGATTAGTTCATGGCTTGGCAGGAAGTGGTGCGTTAGTCTTATTGGTCATGGCAGAAATCCCTGAAAGTATTAGTAGTATGCTTTATTTATTGTTGTTTGGATTAGGATCAGCTTTGGGAATGATGGTTGCAGCAGGAATATTTAGCGTTCCCTTATCCAGAAAATGGAAATTGAGCCAAACCCTTCACACTTTTTTCATGTTTCTTACTTCTTTGTTGTGTATCGGATATGGTAGTATAATCATTTGGAACAACCTGTTTTAGTACGCATGACTGAATTACAAGCTATACGAAATCAATCCTGGGAATTGGTGGCCCTACATAACTTACCTACCCATCCTGACCTTCCGCTGATAGATCCTCCTTCCCATATGCAGACGCAGGAAAAAGTAGTGGAAAGAAGCTTGATTTTGAGTATTCTCTTGACGTGTATTTATGGATATGACAAGAGAAAGGCGTTGAAATGGATGGAAAAGGAAGAGTTGGCAGATAAATTAGAAAAGGTAGAAATGGACTTTATGCAAAATCGCCTGGACTTGGAATCACGCAGCTTTATTTACAATCAGGTAGAAGGCTTGTGGGCCTTGGTATGGGCATTATCATTAGAACCTCATTTATCCTATTTGTCCTACTGCTCCAATCGTCTGGCAAATCATTTTCCGGAACTCAATGATGCAGGTTCCAAAGCTCAGTTGCTAGCGAAAGTAGCCTTGCGTGCAGAAAGGGAATTAGTAGAAGCGTGTGATTTTGCTTATTGTTTGCATTGGAGTTATATAGAGATGAAGGTCAATGCGGAAGAGAATCCTATGCCTATTGACGAATTTGCTGTAGTAGAACGGAGGAGAGCGCTAGAGTGGATCTTATATGGTCAGCAGTGGTATGAGGTAGATTTGAGTACGTGAGGTGGCGGAAGAGATAGAGGTATTTAAGTTCCATTAAAGGAAGTATGCAGCGCGAAAGTCTTTAGCTATAAATTTGCAGCGCGAAAGTCCATCTTATCAGAACAACTAAACTTTACGCATTTACTTCCGTAATGAATGAGTCAATTAATATGACAATCGCTTTACATGATTATAAACAACCTTACTCAGTATGAACACACCCTCAACCAATTAGCTTCTCAACGTATTCCGTTTTTATTTATCATCGACTTTCTACTACAACGTCCCTTGGTATATACGTTGGATGAACTCAAACATTCTCGCGACATATACTATCATATAGGGCCATATCAATATCCTCTTGTTCCACCTGAGCAAATAACAGTTCCCGAGATCACTCATAAACGTCCCATCTCTTATGAAGAATACCAAAAAGCCTTTGATTTCATCGTAAACGGGATTAAACAGGGCAATAGCTTTTTGGCTAATCTTACTTTTCCTACGACTATCGAATTAAAAGGCTCCCTGTTAGATGTATTTTTCCAAAGCCGGGCTCCTTTCAAATTATGGGTCAAAGATCAATTTGTCGTATTCTCTCCCGAACCCTTCATTCATATCGATCGAGGAAGAATATACACCTATCCAATGAAAGGAACGATAGATGCGGCTATTCCCAACGCAAAGGAACGCATACTATCTGACACGAAAGAATTTGCTGAACATGTAACGATTGTGGATCTGTTGAGAAACGATTTGAGTATACATGCCCATCAAGTAGAAGTGCTACAATTTAGATACATAGAGGAGATACTCACTTCTTCGGGCAGCTTGTTACAAGTCAGTTCTAAGATTAAAGGAGAATTGGGAGCTGCATATCCAAACCAATTAGGCACCATCCTACTCAATTTATTGCCTGCAGGTTCTGTCAGTGGAGCACCGAAACCTAAAACGCTGGAGATGATTGCTGAAGCCGAGCAATATGACAGAGGATATTATACAGGGGTGTTTGGTATATTTGATGGGCAGAATGTATATAGTGCTGTAATGATACGATTTATCGAAAAAACAACAGATCACTACCTATATAAAAGTGGTGGAGGTATTACAGCCAGAAGCGAAAGTGTAAAAGAATACCATGAATTGATTCAAAAGGTGTATGTACCCATTACTGGAAAGTATTCGCATCGACCAACTCAGCATAAGAAGGCTTTCATATCATAATGCAAGAGTAAATAAGGCAAGGCAGGAATTATGGCCAGGGATAAAGGAGGTCAAGCTAGAAGATCACATTCACTTCCCACCCAACATACAAAAGGGAGTATATAAATGTAGACTATTAATCGGCCGGGAAGTCATACAGGATTCCTTTCTCCCTTACACACCTCGGCCGATAAGAAGCCTAAAACTTATTGAACATTCTACCATTGATTACCACCTTAAATGGGCAGATAGAGCTGAATTGAAGAGCTTATTTGGGCAAAGAGGCGTCGCAGATGATATACTCATTATTAAAGATGGATGGATCACAGATACCTATTATTGTAATGTAGCTTTTTTTGATGGGGGCCAATGGATAACGCCTCATCAGCCATTACTCAAAGGGACCCAAAGACAATTTCTACTTGACCAACAGAGGATCGTAGAGGCGCCTATTTTGAAAGAGGATCTCCCTTTATTTCGAAAAGTAAAATTATTTAATGCCTTGCTCAGCTGGAAAGATGGATGGGAGATTCCTATACATCGGATAAACTACTAGTCATTATTTTTATTCCGAAAAATAAAACATTCCTGCAACCTATATATTACTCTCACTTTTCCAGCCGAAGTTGCGGATGGTATTTTTTCCAGCTTGACCTGTACACAAATGTAATTAGATGGAAAAATTCGAACCAAAAAAATCATCTATTTTATGTATCAAAATATATTACACAGATTAAAAAATATATTTTAATATAAATAAAGTTCATAATTTTTATATTATTTTTATTGTAGTTACGTTATTCCATCGTATGTCCCATAATGTCTGTAGCTTATTCAAAACTTTAACACTTTCGCGATAAATGAGATTTGTACACACAGAAAAATCCCTACCTTCCATCTCCTTTAAGCTGTTAGTTTCGGCCCTTTCAATGGTGTTCCTGGCAATGCTTCCTAAAGCCTTATTTTTCAATGGCTTAGATACTCCAGAAGCCATAGGACCTTATTTAAATGGCCAATTACCATCTACAAAACCCATCACAGAAGAAAATTCATGGAGATTAGAAAAAGCTTTCTCAGCCTTAAGCTTTTCCGATCCCATATTTATGCTTCCCGAACCCGGAACCAATAGAATTTTTGTCGGAAACAAGCGGGGAATTATAGAAGTATTTGAGAACAAAGAAGGAGTCAGTTCAAAACGTACCTTCCTCAATGTAAGTAGTGAAACATACAACGGAGGAGAATCCGGCTTAGCTGAATTTGCTTTCCATCCAAAATACAGAAATGGGAAAAATTATATCTACATCTGCTATAAATGGCGGCCTTCTGTGAGACCCCAAAGAGCTGATGGAACGGAGTTTAGTGCTGGAGGATTATCCTATTTTAGGGTGTCTCGTTTCACCGTGCGCTCAGATTATAATTCAGTAGATCCAGCCTCTGAAAAAGTACTTATCCAACAATACGATCGCGCTAGTAATCACAATGGTGGGCCTATGTTCTTCGGCAAGGATGGATACCTCTACATCCTTACTGGCGATGAAGGAGGAGGAGGGGATAATTTGTACAACTCTCAGAAACTAGATGACAGATTGTTTAGCGGTGTCCTGACGAATTGATGTGGATGAACATGCGACAAAAAGTAAAGCAATTGAGCGACAGCCCAAACAGATCGACGACCAACCTGTCAATTGGCCTGAGAGTTTCACCGCTGGCTACAGAATTCCTAAGGATAATCCGTGGGTAGGTTCTAACGGCAAATTTCTGGAAGAATTTTATGCCATAGGGCTTAGAAATCCATATAAAGCTACGATGGATGATGTTACAGGAGATGTATGGATAGCGGATGTAGGACAGGGAAGAGAAGAAGAAATCAACTTACTAGCCAAAGGAGCAAATTACGAGTGGGTTTATAAAGAAGGATTTTCCAATTACAACCTCAACAGGAAGCCTTCCAATATACAAGGGACAGAAACTCCTCCTATTTTTTCTTACAGACACAGTAATGGTGATAAATGTATCATTGGAGGATATGTGTACAGAGGAAATGAATTTGATGAATTGAAAAGTAAATATATTTATGGAGACTATATTAGCGGAAAAATTTGGCAACTCACTTATAACGGCAGTGGAAACGCTACTTCTAAACTTTTAATAGATACGGAAAAATCCATTTCCTCTTTTGGTACGGATCACGATGGTAACTTATATGTATTAGCCTTAGGATCGGGGAGAGGGATCTTTAAACTTACCAAAAAGTATCCCAATAATGCTTACGCTCCTGAGTGGCTTTCTCAAACTGGTGCATTTACCAACCTCGATCAGCTAACTCCTGCTAAGGGACTTATTCCTTATGAACCCAAAGTGCCTTTTTGGTCAGATGGAGCCAAAAAGTATCGTTGGATGGCCATTCCTAATAATGGAACTTACAATTCTACCAGCGAACGTATCGTGTATTCTCAGGATGACTTCTGGAAATTTCCCATTGGAACAGTTTTCATTAAGCATATAGAACTTCCACTAATCAAGGGGAAAAGTAGTCCCGTCAGGAAAGTAGAAACAAGATTTTTAGTTCGAGGGGAAGACGGAAATTACTTCGGTTTCACCTACAAATGGTTAGCAGATGGATCTGATGCTCAATTATTAGCAGGGAGCTTAACAGAAACGATTAATGTAGAAGATGAAAACGGTAATTCTATTCCACAAAACTGGATTTATCCAAGTAGAGAAGAGTGTTTTAATTGCCACACAGAAGCAGCAGGTCGTGTATTAGGGGTAAATGCAAGACAGTTAAATCACGACTTTACGTATCCTTCTACGGGAATAAAAGCAAATCAGATAGCTACCTTAAGAGCGCTTGGAGTATTAGGGAACGCTCCCACAGATCAGCAAATTCAATCTATTCATACATTAGCGGGCCTTAATGATAATAGTCGTAGTCTTGAATTAAGAGTTCGTTCTTATATAGATGTAAATTGTGCTTACTGCCACAGACCTGAATCAGGAATAAGAGCTAATTTTGACGCAAGGATTACTACTTCTTTAGAGAACCAAAAAATTATTAATGGATCACTCTTAGATAATATGGGAACATCTGGAGCCAAGGTAGTAGTTCCAGGGAATCCTTCCTTATCCTTCCTTTACACAAGAATGAATAGTGTGGATGGAGGAGAAGCTATGCCTCCTTTAGCAAAGAATGTTGTCGATAGCGAAGGAGCTAAGGTGATTAAAGATTGGATCAACAGCCTGACGTCAGAACCTGATTCCATCACCCTCAATTGCGAATATAGTATCAACGATCAGACCTGGGTAAAAAGGGACTGCACTGTCGAAATAGAAGAAGGAGACAGATTAGAGATAGGGGTAGATCCTAACTTCCTGGTAAGTGCGCTTTGGACAGGTCCGAACGGATTTTCTAAAGATGGAGGCTCTAATGGCAGGACCTTAGTAGCAGATCCTATGACACCTTTACATTCAGGAACATATTATGTCGTAGCTACTAACTCTTCCGGTGCAGTAGGAACGAAAAGTATTGAAGTGATTGTCAAAGAAGTAGCTTGTAATCAGGCTCCCACGGTTGTAATGGAAAGCAAAGTAAATGGTGGCAGTTGGAACACACAACCCGATAATCTGGTTACTGTTAAACAAGGAGATCAGTTAACGCTGAGTGCTAACCCCAATAGTGCCCAAAATTATCAGTGGACAGGTCCTAATAACTTCAGTAAAAAAGGAAATAATGGAGGAGATGCTCTGATCTCAAATAATATTCAGCTAAATCAAGCGGGCATTTACACTGTCGAGCTTACTACTACAGATGGGTGTATAGGAACTGGCCAAATTGAAGTAAAAGTTATCCCTTCAGAACCTATTGATCCTGTAGATTATGTTACTGTAACCGATGGACAAAGAATACTCGGAGATTCCTACACTAATAATGAACCGACATTCCAAAAAACCAATTATGGCAATAAAGGAGTAATGTATGTTCGCAATAAAATAGGATGGGGATATGAATCTTATATAAGCTTTGGATTGGATTCTTACGAATCTATCGAGAATGCAGTATTAAGAGTTTATGGTCGTAATCCTTATTCCAATGCTTCTGTGAAAGTCGGTGTCTACGGGACTTCAACCGGTTGGGATGAATTACAAATCAACTATTCAAATGCTCCTGTTCCCACTCAAAAGCCTATTGATCAGAATACTATTTCCGGATCCGCAAAATATTATGAATGGGATGTAACGGAATACATTAAAAATCTATCTGCGGGATCAGTTTCTTTCGCCCTAAGATCCCTGAATACAAATTATGACCATATAGAATTTACTACTAAAGAAGGCAATGCTAATATTCCCCAGTTAGTTATCAGAGGTACCAAACAACGCCGTCGGGAAGTATCGCTTGATGTGCTGGCTGATACATACACTAACAATGTCTCTCAATTTCGGGATTACGTACATGGAGATAAGAATGTCGTAGAGGTGAGGAATAAGTCGAGTTGGGGATATGAATCCTTCCTAAAATTTGACTTAAGTGAGTTGTCTTCCAATGCTTCCATTGTCAATGCTCAACTTAAAGTGTACGGAAGCAATCCCAAGAACAATACCGCAGTAAATGTACAGGTATCAGAAACGGCTGATAATTGGAAAGAAATGGAGCTTTCCTACAACAATGCGCCAGTGCCAGGGAAAGTAATCGGCAGCATGAACGTTACCAATACGCTTCAATACTACACCCTGGACGTTACAGATTATGTGAAGAAAAATGCGTCTGGCGATAAGGTGGCATCCTTTGTCCTACAATCCATTAATGCTGGATATGAAAGAGCTACCTTCCATTCCAAAGAAGCCAGGGACTATGCTCCACAACTCATCATCCAATTGGATGAAGGAGCAAATGCACAATCCCTGGAAAGCATAGATTCTGCCGATGATCTTCTGTCTCAAGAAGAATTAGATGTAACTGTTTATCCAAATCCGTTTAGCCGTTATCTCAGTATTAGGGTCTCAGGAGAATCTGGTACGGAAAGTTACAGTGTCGAAATAGTAGATATGATGGGAAGAGTAGTGAAAGAAGAACGCGCTATCTCTTTAAATCAAGAAATAACCTTCGATGTTAAGGGAGAAACAGGCATGTATTTCCTAAATATCCTAAGAAATGGAATGGCGATAAAAACGACTAAGCTAATTCATATAGCTGAATAACATTAGCTTAATTAGACAAATAAATAGTTAACCCCAAAATGCCATATCCTCTCCAGGCATTTTGGGGTTTATTTTTTTCTTCTTCCTATTCAGCACTTTCCAGTGTAACAAATCTTTCTAACCTCGCTAATTCTTTTTCATCAACGTATTTTCCAATCTCTCTTTTGAACTGAGCCATACTTTTATATGGACGATATTCTTTAAATTCGTGCAACATCCTATCCCCTACCCCGGGAATACTTAATATCGCCTCATCTGATGCACTATTCAGATCGATAGGGACAAACACATACTTTGACAATCTTGATACTTCCTCATCATCTACATATTTTCCCATTTCTCTCTCAAACTGGGCAAGCATCTTGTAAGGTCTATACTCTTCAAACTCATGCGCAATTTTCTCTCCCACTCCTGGTACCATCAGAATTTCTTCTTTAGAGGCCGTATTTAGGTTAATGGGGACAAAAACCTGCTTGTATACCTTTGTTAGTTGATCTTCACTAAGAGCGCTACTTAATACATCATTCAAATCTGACATGGATAAGAAAGGACGATTATCCATCATGCTCTTTATGAGTTCCTCCGTCATCCCGGGAATAGCTTTCAGTTCTTCCTCACCAGCTAAATTGGGATTAAGTACGCCTTCTGCATTTCCTGCCTGGCCTACTAACTGAATGGACAAGCATGAGAACCAACATAGAATGATTGTAGCGTAAACCTGAATACTTTTTGCCATAAACTCTATAATTAAATTAAAAATGGTAGACTAAATTTATTAAGATTATTCTTCGTGTCATTTTTTAGTAAATAACACTGTTACAACTTTTAACCATTAAAATGCACATTCTACATCTATTATCAGGATTCAGAAGACAGGCTTTTCGTTTCAGCTATATGAGGAGGCTCACTCCCTTCTGTAGGCGTGGAGAGGGTAAGGGTCCAACCTAACAATCCCAATCCTATCATGGTACCTGGCGCTAATACAGGTGTCGCTCCTTTTATCACTTTCCAAAATAATTCCCAACCCGCCATAGAAGGATACATTTCTAATTCGAATTCCGAGTTACCCTTATAGTGTAGAAAGATTCCAAGAATTCCACTGAGGATGCAAACTCCCATCACTGAACGTAATACTATCTTGCTTAAAGGAGAAGGGGAAATGATATGCCATAACAATATTGGTAGACTTACTAACATGATAATTAAGGGAGTAGCCTGCCAAATCCCTTCCACATGATCTAATAGTAGCAATTCAATTCCTGTCCCAATCAGGCTCAACAGAAAAATGCCGATAATAAATTTTCGCATAATTCTATAAATGATAAACAAATCTACTACTTAGACCTTTGATTATCCATAATTATTTCTCAAAAGTCCATTAAATTCGCAACGAATAAAAAATTAGGAGAGCCCAAATACATGCAAAGTTACCACGATTTCTTACTTCAAAGCTACGATTTCCCTCCAGATGGATTCCAGGTATTGGAGGATGAATTGTATTTTCATGGCATTAATCTTATGGAGTTAATAGAGACTTATAAAACCCCACTCAGGTTCACCTATCTACCTATTATCTCTCAAAAAATACAGGAAGCAAATAAATATTTCTCTCAGGCTATGCAACGCTTTCAGTATGAAGGGCAACATGTGTATTGCTATTGCACTAAAAGTTCACACTTTAAGCACGTCTTGGTCGAAGTCCTTAAGAATAAAGTTCAACTGGAAACTTCCTCTGCTTTCGATTTACCTATGATTGCGTCTCTTTACCGATCGCGACATCTAACAAAGGACATATTTGTCGTATGTAATGGATTTAAAGACTATGAATACAAACAGCACATAGTAGATTTAATCCACGATGGCTTTAGGCATATCACTCCAGTACTGGATAATAAAGAAGAGCTGTCATTTTACATTAATGAAATAGATCAGCCCTGCGATTTGGGCATCCGTTTAGCTACAGAAGAACCTCCAGACTTCAGTTTTTACACCAGTCGTTTGGGCATTAAAGAAGATGATATTATCCCTTTTTACGAACAAAGAATTAAACATCTCAGCAATTTCAAAGTCACCCTGTTACATTTTTTCGTCCATGTTGGCATTCAGGATTCACCCTACTTCTGGAGTGAATTGAGAAAGTTTGTCAATTTATACTGCAGATTCAAACAAATAAATCCCGATTTGAGGTATTTAGATATCGGAGGGGGCTTACCTTTCAGAAATTCTCTTGAGTTTGAATACGATTTCGAATATGTCATCACTGAAATTGTAAAAACAATCAAGGAAATTTGTGATGAAAATGAAGTACCCGTTCCTGATATCGTCACCGAATTTGGAAGCTATACAGTAGCTGAGAGTAGCTGTACTTTATTTAAGGTGCTGGGAAGAAAACAACAAAATGACAGGGAAAAATGGTTTATGATAGATGGAAGCGTCATTACCATGTTACCAGATGTATGGGCACTGAACAGGAGGTTTTTATTGCTCCCTATTAACAATTGGGACTCTGGTTACGAAAAAGTTAATATAGGAGGAATGACTTGCGATAGTGATGATTATTATAATCAGGAAGCTCATGTCGATTCAATTTTCATGCCTAAAACCCGTAAACAACAATACATCGGCTTTTTTCATACAGGTGCTTACCAGGAAGTATTAAGCGGCGTAGGAGGATTACATCACTGTCTGATGCCCGACCCTAAACATGTGCTGATCGAAGAGAAACCGAATGGGACGAAACGATTTATGACGCTCCACGAAGAACAAAATAGCAAACAGGTATTGAGGATTTTGGGATATAGCCACTAAGATGTGCTAAGTTCAGTTTTATTCGCTGACTTTCCCTCCATTGTGTTCATCTAGCTACTTCATAATGAGATGTTTCTTAAGTTGAAGTTTATGAAATTGTTAAGAATGAGGCATTTCGGCCATTTGTAATTTTGAAAAATGAATATTCATTTATCTTTGAATCTCAATTATTAACCCTAAACAATTTCAACATGGAAAATTTGGACATCAATGCGCTTCTCCAAACTTTTTGGAACACCGTCGCTGAATGGCTACCTCAGATTGCGGGTGCTATCATAGCACTCATTATAGGTTTATGGATAGTGGGATTTGCAACTAAGCTCATCAGGAAAGCATTGGAAAAACAAAATGTAGATCCTACCGCTATTCCCTATGCTACTTCAGTTATCAATGTATTATTAAAAATTGCCGTGTTCATCATGGTGGCTTCTATTTTGGGAATTGAGGCGACTTCTTTTGTAGCTATTATAGGTGCTGCAGGCTTAGCGATAGGCTTAGCTCTTCAGGGAAGCCTTGCTAATTTTGCCAGTGGATTCCTAATTTTAGTGTTCAAGCCCTATAAAGTAGGAGATGTTATCGAAACGTCAGGTCAGACTGGGGTAGTCAAGGAAATTCAAATTTTCAATACCATTTTAAATACCCTTGATAAAAGACTTGTCATTGTTCCCAATAGCAAAATCACCAGCGATATCCTCACTAATTTCTCTACTGAACCTATGAGGCTATTAGTACACACTTATGGCATTGGATATGGAGACAATATCGACCAGGCACGTTCGGTCATTCAGGAAGTGATAGATAATGACCCACGTATTTTAAAAGATCCTGCTCCTCAGATTTTAGTCTCCGAATTAGCTGATAGCTCAGTTAATTTCTCCGTGAGAATGGCTTGTAACGGTTCGGATTATTGGCCATTGAACTTCAGCATGTACGAAAATATCAAGAAAAAATTTGACGAAAGAGGAATTAACATTCCATTCCCGCAGCACGATGTTCATATCGTTAGTCAGCCTGCAAACTAATGAGAAAAAGCAGGGATAATGTGGTGCCAATGAAGACGACTCTTATCCCTTATAATTCATAACAGTACAATAAAAGCCGGATCTAAGAAATATCTTATGATCCGGCTTTTACCTATCGTAGATTCTTTATTAAGTTCAAGACAATAAGATCTATTGGCTCAAAAAAGCCATCGCTTCTTTAAAATATTCATGATCCTGATGAGGATTGTACCCCTTAGAGTTTAGAAGAAGCTTTTTCCCTTTTTTTACAGCGCCATTCTTTGAATAAATTAACCCTGCTATGCACAATAACTCTGGATCTTGTGAATTCGTTCTTAGAGCATTATCAATATGGGTAATGGCTTTATCAAGCGCTCCCTGATTTAAATATATCGATGCCAGTAATTTATTCGTATCTATATTCTTAGGGCGCTGTTGATAAGCTTCTAATGCATATATCAGCGCCTGCTCATTGTCCCTAAATAAATCTCTATACACATACGCGTATTCAAGGGTCATTTTGTGTCCATGTGCTTCATCATCAGCTAACATCTTTAAAATGTCTCTTTTGATCGCATCAGCCTCTTCCCGACGCCCCATTTGTTCATACAGTTCAGCTTTCTCTTCATAAAAAGCCACTTCAGGAATGATTTTACATGCCCGTTGGTACAAAGAATCTGCTTCTATGTACCTTTTGTCTTTTCCGGCAAGGCCTGCAAGCCCTGCGATAGCAAAGGGATAATTAGGTCTTTCAGACAAGATTAATTGATACTGCTCTTTAGCTTTCCCCGGCTTACCATAGTTTTCGTATAATTCAGCCAAGGTCAATCGACACCACGCAACATCTTCAAATCCTGGAACTCCTGCAGAAATAGCCAGTTCCATCGCATCTATCGCCCCCTGAATGTCTCCATGGATTTCTCTTAAATAGGATACCCTCGCATAAGATCTCAAATCCGGTCTGATTTCTACCATCTTATCAGCCATTTTTACCGCTTTATCATATTCCCCTAATTCTACATGGGCATCTACCAGTACCCCATAAATCAAGGCCTGATGAGGATTCAGACTGACTGCCTCTCTACCTACTTTTTCAGCATCTTTAAATTCGTGTAAGGATAGCAGCACTGAACCCTTTAATAGCAATGCCTGCGCTCTGATATCATTTGTCGGTTTATCTTCCAAAATTTCATCGATAAGCTGAAGCGCTGCAGGATAATAGTGGCCATGCTCTCCGGTGGTTCTAGCTTCCAGCATAAAGAGTTGAGCTAGTTTTAATTTGTTCTCCAAGACATTTGCACCGGATTCAATATCGCGGCACAACAATTGATACGATTTAGTAATGTAATTTCTTTCCTCATCGGATCCTAAGAATTCAGAGCGTGTGAGTAAAGATGGAATCCCTTTTTCAGATGTATGAGTGTTCGCTTGTTGAGGTGGATTAGATTGGCAAGCACATAAAAAGAGTAAGAAAAACAAATAATAATTTGACTTAATCATGGTTCAGATCGATATAATTTGGTAGCTTAATGAATGGCATACATACGATGAACTTCAAATGTTGGATTTCCCTAATTGAAAATTTATTTATATCATTCTAGTGGAACTTTAGAAAACAATCATTTTTTTTGTAAACTGATATTTGGAAGAATAATTTTATCATATAATTCCTACTGGTCATTGGATAGTCCTACACACATAGAAGATACCATCGTTTCTTTGCTCCACCAGCAGGATAAGGAATCCATTCGCCTAATTTATCAGCATTACGGAAGCTCGCTCTTAGGGATTATTTATAGAATTATTGGGGATCAGGAAATAGCAGAAGATGTTTATCAAGAATCTATCATAAAAATTTGGCGTAATGGAAAAAATTATGATCCCGAAAAGGGAAGATTATTTACCTGGTTACTAAATATATGCCGAAATTCTGCGATAGATTATATCAGATCTGTCAAGTTTAAAAGAAAACAAACAATCCAAAGAGAAGAAGATCTCGTATCTAAAAAAGACTATTTTTATGATATAAATGTTGAAATTATCGGTCTAACTGATTTGGTTCAGAAATTAGAGCCTAAGTATCAGGAGGTAATAAACATTGTGTATCTAGAAGAGTATTCTCATGCAGAGGCAGCAAAGAAATTAGGTCTTCCCTTGGGAACACTTAAGACGAGAATTAGAACAGCAATTAATTTACTTAAACAATATATATAAGAATTGGATATACAGGCATACATAGAATCTGGTATTTTGGAGCTCTACGTGAGTGGTAAGCTGCCCGATCAGGAAGCCAGGGAAGTGTATGCGCTATCTCAGCAATATCCCGAAATCCAACAGGAGGTAGAAACTATTGAGGCTTATTTGATTACTTATTTTTCTAGCCTGTCTCCAAAAGTTCCCGATGAGGAAATGCTTTCTTCATCACTTGCTGCTATAGAGGAATTAAATTCCGGTGCCACTAGTGAAAAGCCTTTAGAAAAAGCAGATCAGGCAGACTTCGCTGATACACCTAGATTTAACGATCCTTCAATAACCGAAAATACAGAAAATTTAACCTCCATTCATTCGCCAACTTTTCCTAACGGAAATGATTCTTCTTCTATAAAAGAAATAGAATCTATATTGGATCAACCTGAAGAGACCAAGGAATTATCCGAATCTATCCATCATTCTACAGAGACAACCGACCGAGAAACTTCTGACATAGAACAGTTAGAACCACCTGATTCAGAATCGATGGACGAACAAACCGACATTAACCATCAAAGCAAACAGGATATCCCAGAGAATTCTAAACATTCAACTTACTCTGATAAAGATACGCCCGTTCATAGCTTTGATCCTGCTCGACCACCTATTCCCTCTGCTCCAGGAAAAGACACATTGGCAAAAATATCTATTCCTGACCTAAAAAGGGTGGAACAGGAAATCATTGCCAATAAAGAAAGAACTTCCTTTCGCTTCCTATTTTATATTGCAGCAGCAGCAGTTACCTTATTGCTTGTCAGCATCGGACTCAATATTTATTTGTTCAACAATAATGGTAAACTTAAAAAAGAGCTAGCCCTTATGGAGGACACGTCTACGAATGAGTTGCTTTCTGCTCAAGCAAGGCTTGCTGAGGCTAGCAAATTGCTCAGTTATGTTCAAAATCCCAGTACAGCAAAAGTAAAACTTAACAAAATTAATACTGATATTGATGCAGAAGCAATCGTGTATTGGAACTCCCAGTCTCAGGAAGTATTTGTTGAAGTAGTCAATTTACCAAGTATCGATGCTGATCAACAATATCAACTTTGGGCCATAAAAGGGGAACCACTAGGGCCTGTTAGTGCTGGAGTCTTTGAATTATCAGATTCGCTACAACGTCAGTCTATTCCGGTTGATGGTCCAGTTTCAGCCTTTGCTATTTCTTTAGAACCCAGAGGAGGAAGCGAAATACCTACAGCAGATCAAATCTTTGCTTTAGGTGAGGTAAATTTATAATAACCTGTTTATATCTCCTTATTGGCTCAATGACTTGTTAGAAACATACTATCCGTTTCCGTAAATTCATCAATGGCAAATTTAGGTGCTTTGGTAATGGCTAATTCATCTAAAACATCTACCAAATGCTTAAAGCGTGATTGATTTTCAGGTTTGATAACAATGATAGGATCCCAGCAAACATTTTTTAGACGTGTTGGTGTTTCTCCATCACATCGTGGAATTTCCTTGTGTAAATGTTTAAGGATCACTTTCCTGATACCATTGGGAGAATAATCTGTATATAATACCTTAGGATCTGTAATTCCCTTAAAATAAGCGATAGCTCCACTATCTAGGAGGATCAATGTCAATACTTTTTCCTCGAGTACCTCTATTCTATCATCGGCAGAATTTTCTGCTTTTGGAGGAACTATGAGTTCCATCATGCTGCTTTGACTTATTGTGGAAGAAAGTACAAAAAAGGTCAGCAGTAGAAATGCTACATCTACCATGGCTGTCATATCGATAGTAGAGGTGTTTCTCTTCCTATTAAAAAAACGATTTTTTTTATTTTTGGAGAAATTTCCGTTTTCAGTATGCGGAATATCCATAATGATCTAAATAATCTTTAATGTAGGTGCAACATTATTCCATCAACTTAAATCCAAAGGGTACATTCACCCAAAACATGATAGGTTTACCTCCCTGTATAGCTGGAGTAAATCTCAATTTCGATAGTTTTTCTTCAATGGCAGCAGTCAGAATTGGATGTTGGCTGATAAGAACCTTATGACGAACATAGTTCCCATTTTTATCAATTAATATTCTTACCACTACTGGTCCCTCTATATGGGCATCCCTTGCAACTTGGGGGTATTTGATAGAGCGTTTAACTTCATCCAGATTGAAAGGCACGGGTTCCTCTTCTGGAATAATGAAAGAATCAATTTGCGGTTCTTCCTCTTTGATAACTACAGGAATCTGTCCTTCCCCCTCAATCCCTTCCTCAAAAGAAAAACCAGAAGCAGATCCCTCTATATCCACTAACCCAATTACTGGAGCATCTAACAGCTCACTCATTTCTGTGACTGTGCTTTCTTGTTCCTCATTTGTTAATTCCTCTTTGGAGGTAGGTGTTGGAATGGTAAAGGTTATTGTCTTTAACTTTGGCGGAGGAAGTTTGGGGATAGATGGTGGTAAAGGTTTTTCATCCATTATCTTGGACGGTGGAGGAACAGCATCAATAACAACTTTTCTACCATCTTCATTTGACCTATTTTCTGTGCCAATGATCGACTTCGAAATGACAGGGATAACACTAACGAGTAAAAAGGAAAGCAACACCAGGCAAGAAGATTTAAATAGATGTTTGGGATAGGACTTTCTTAAAAGATAAGCTCCATAGGAACGTTGACGTTGCTCAAAAAGAACCTCATCCCAATCTGCTTTAATGCATTGAGTCATAATAAAAGGAGTTAAATGAATTAAAATACCTACGTTTCCAACATAGACTTTTGATTATTAAGCCTTTAGTAAAAATCAGCTATATCTAACTTTACATACCAAAGCCTAATACAGAATGACATCCTAAAGATAGATCAATGAGATAATCCCCTAAAGAGATAGCGCTAATCTTAGAAAAGCTACCTCCTAATAAATATCTATGAAGTTATGTTCATTCTTAAAGTTGGATAACTACTTTATTAGAAGAGAGGGAGAATGGTAATAATCCATAAAGTGAATAAAACTTTATGGGATAAATGAGGAAAATACTCAATAAAAAAACTCCAGCCAACATTGGCTGGAGTATGGTTCTATATGAAAAAAACAATTAAATCTAATTTAAAAGTTTGAATGCGAAAGGCACGTTTACCCAGAACTTAATCGGCTTACCACCCTGAATAGCAGGAGTAAATCTAAGCTGAGCAATTTTATCTTCTACAGCCTTTTCAAGAATAGGGTGCACACTGTTCAGTACTTTATGCTTGTTGTAACTACCTTTTTCATCCACAAGAATACGAACAACTACGTTCCCCTGTATACCTGCATCACGTGCAATTTGAGGATAACCAATAGCCTTTTGAATATCTGCCAGGTTTACAGGCTGAGGTTCTTCTTCTGCAAATACAAAAGCGTTAATATCCGGTTCTTTCTCGACTACCACTTCTGGTACGTCACCTTCTCCTTCAATTTCACCATCAAAAAAACCTGCATCTTCATCACCTTCTTTGTCTTCCAAACCGATCACAGGAGCTTCTTTCAATTCTTCTATTTCTGCAATAGTTTTTTCTTCTTCTTCAGGATCTAGTTCTTCTTCCGGAGTAGGTTCAGGAATTTTAAAGGCCACAGTTTTTATCTGTGGAGGTGGAACTTTAGGTGGTGGTGGTGGTGGTGGTTTTTCCTCATCCAGGGCAGGTGGTGGAGGTAAATCCTCCATACTCAATTTGACTACCCGATTAGTGTTTTCGTCTTCTTCTCCTTCGCCATATATCGCTCTTGATATAAATGGTGCTGCAGAAACCAGGGAGAAGGCAATTAGGACTAAAATGGCTGACATCAGGAGGTGGCGAGGGTATGATTTGCGTAAAAAATACGCACCATAACTTCGCTCCCTCTCCTCAAACACCATCTCATCCATATCTGCTTTAATTACTTGAGCCATAATGAGCTAAAATTTGGTAGCGATGTACTATAATGTTTGATAGTTAATCGACTAAAAGTTGTTTTCTTATAAGAGGAGGAATCTTTGCAAATTCCACAAAAAAACTTAGCATATTTTTCCAGACAGCTTAATATAAGGAAAAATGCTGAGAAAAGGAATCTCAATTATTGAGGTTCCTCAGCAGTTAATTCCCCTATCAACAATAAGCTATCCTGTTCAGTAAACTCATCAATCGCGTATTTAGGGGATTCTGTAATCGCCAATTCATCCAGTAAATCAACTAGATTTTTGTAACGGGATTGACTTCTAGGCTTGATCACAAAAATAGGATCCCAACATCCCTTAACGATCCTTGCACCTTTACCGGTAGCACAACGTGGTGATTTAGCGTTTAAGTGTCCTAATAACACTTTCCTAACACCATCAGGAGAGTAATTAGTCTCTAACACTTCCGGTTCAGTGATACCAACGTAGTAAGAAATCTTATCATCATCTTCAAGAATTAGAGTCATAATTTTATCTTCTAAGATATCTTCACGTCGATCCTCTTCTTCCATGTCATCTTCCTTTTTAGGTGGAACAGTAAGTTCCATCATAGCGGAATTTGTCATGGTAGCTGTAAGTACGAAAAAGGTTAGCAGTAAGAATGCTACGTCTACCATAGCGGTCATATCAATTTTGGTAGACTTCTTTTTGGTTTTCGAACCTTTCTTTTTACCGCGACCGCCGCCGCCACCACCACTATCTACATCAGCCATAATTTCTGGAAATTAATTTGGTTATAGATATGTAAAATATAAATGTCTATTATTATTCTTCAGCTTCACCTTCAACAACAACTGAAGAAGGTCCATCTTCCAGATCGGTAATCAAACTAAATTGATTGATTCTCCAATCCTGCAAAGTAGAAATAACATCTTGAACTCGTTGATATGAAGCATCTACATCACCTTTGATGGCAAAGCGCATACGAGGATCATGTAATCTTCCGGCACGAATCCATAACTTCAGGTCGTTCCCACTTCCTGTAAGCGTATCTAAGGCAGTGGCACGCATACCTTCCTGAATATATTCTTCCCTCTCAGTACCTGGCAAGTTCAACCATTTTGTAAATTCCCCTTCCTCCAAGGTTACCCCGAAGTCCTCCAAGGTTGTAAATAAGTTAAATCCCTCAGCACTTACATCTCCAGTTACATATCCGTCTTCTATCATTCTTTGAAGGGCAGCCTGTCTGGTTCCAATATCAGAAAAACCAGCAAAAACTCTTCCTTCCGAATCTACCGAAATAGTCATCAATTGCTTTTCCGGAGGGGTAAGAGATGAAACTGAAGAAGGAGTATCCACTTCCGCAGATTGATCTTCACGAAACTTTGTAGTGGTAAGAATAAAGAAAGTAAGAAGAAGAAATGCCACATCCACCATGGCGGTCATATCTACCGTAGGTGCTCCTCTTTTAGGCTTCTTGACTGACATAATTTTTTTATTAAAGAACAAAAATAAAGGGAATGAAGGTATTATTGATCTTCATCCCCATTTAATTGTATTAATTTCTTATATCAAAGGTCTGAACGATACTATATCCAGCTTCATCCATTGCATAAGTCATATTATCTATCTTCGTAGTGAAGAAATTATAGAATAGAATGGAGAAGGCAGAAGTAGTAATACCGATAGCGGTATTTACAAGGGCCTCAGAAATACCTACTGAAAGTTCCGCAGCGTTTGGAGCACCACCAGCACCTAAAGCCAAGAAAGCTTTAATCATACCGATTACCGTTCCAATCAAACCTACTAATGTTCCTAAAGATGCAGTAGTTGCAAGAATGGGAAGGTTACGTTCCAACATCGGTAGTTCAAGCATTGTAGCTTCTTCGATTTCCGATTGGATAGCCAATTTCTTCTGGTCTTTTTCCATGTCATAGTTGCTCGCCATTTCCTCGTATTTACGAAGGCCAGCCTTTACGACATTTCCAACTGAACCACGTTGTCTGTCACATGCCTCTTTAGCTTCCTCTATGTCTCCATTAGCCAAGAAGTTACGTACCTTCTTCACGAATACATCAATGTTTCCTTTTCCGGAAGCACGAGATATAGTGAAGAAACGCTCGATGGTAAAGACAAACATTGTCAACATGAGCGTAATACCAATTGGAATTACGGGTCCACCTTTGTAGATGATCCCAAAGAAAGATGCAGGTTCACCGTCACTAGCTTTTGGAGGTTCTTCTCCGACCATTCCGTTAGCTTTCCAAGCTTCGTGTTGCTCGTAGTGTTCTTGACCTTCCTTGAAATTACTGTAGTGCCCGAAAACCTGATAGAAAACAAAAAAAGCTATAGCAGCACAAATAATTATTGCTAGTACAGGGAAAAGACCCTTTAGAGGACTAGCAGCTTTAATCTCTGGACTGTCTGCCTGATTTTGTGGATTGATTGGTTCAGCCATGTCTGAGTTCCTTTTTAAGTTATATCTTGTTGCAATAAAAATGATTTGTTCAAAAATATGTATTAGAATCGTAAACGCAAAGTAATTTCAATTTTTTGTTGATTCCTCTACCATTTCCCAATTCTCAACTAAATTAAAAGGATCAAACCCCATAATAATAAATAAATATACTTTTCATACTATTATGATCTCATAATTTCAATAAAATAAAATATTATTCCTATTTTAACTATCTACAAATCAATATAATAAAATTTGAATAGTAATTAAGATTATATAGGGATAAATAAAAAAGTATTAGAAATGCTAGTAATTTTCAGTAAAATAAAATTTATTTAAAGCGTTCATTTCCTATGTATTAAGAAAGCACACCCCTAATACCTTTCACATTACTCACATATTATGTGATTATTGGTAATAATAATTTACATAAACACCATGTAAGAATTGCGAAAAAAAAAAGAGGTGGAGATACTTGATATACCCGTTCAGATGTTAAAGCATTTTTAAGTAATCCACTTCCCTTTGACTCAAAAATCGCCATTTCCCTCTAGGCAAATTCTTTTTCGTTAAATGGGCCAGCATTACTCTGTCTAATGCAATTACTTCATATCCCATAGCTTCAAACATTCTTCTGACAATTCTATTTTTTCCGATATGTATTTCTACCCCTACTTCTTCCATTCCTTTATCCTGTACATAATCAATTTTATCGACTTTTGCCATTCCATCTTCCAACATAATTCCGTCTAATAATCGCTGAAGGTCTTCTATAGCTACTTCCTTGTTTAATCGCACATGATAAATTTTCTTTACTTTATGAGAAGGATGAGTAAGCTTTTTGGTGAGTTCCCCATCGTTGGTTATTAATATAAGGCCTGTAGTATTTCTATCTAACCTTCCCACTGGAAATACTCTTTCATTAGTAGCTCCGTTGATAGCGTTAAGTACTGTCTTCCTACCTTTGGGATCATTTGTGGTAGTGATGGTATTTTTAGGTTTGTTTAATAAAATGTATTCAAATGTGGCAGAAGTAATTACTTTACCATCTAACATAACCGTGTCACGACCAGGGATCACTTTTGTCCCTAATTCTTTAATCTGGTTACCATTGATTTTTATCCTTCCCGCCGAAATTAACTCATCAGCTTCTCTTCTGGAACATATACCTGCTTGAGCGATAAACCTGTTTAACCTGATTTCCTCTTGATTCGAAAGCCTGAAAGCTTCTGGTTTATGTTTCGGGGAATAGCGATTAGCAGGAGAGGCCGACTTTCCTCTTGATGTTGTATATTTAGGCCTTTTATTCACTTTCTTCTTCTCCTGATCCTGGAGTTCCCTCCAAAAAGGCTTCTTTTTGTTCGACGGAATATGTTTTTTCGCCATGATCTTTGTCTATTTCATTCGTTGATTTGAATAAATTGAGTTGCATATCATCTGACTCCTCAAACTCTTTCAATTTGGGTAGCTCAGAAATACTCCCCAAGCCAAAATACTGCGTAAAAAACGGACTGGTTCCGTATAAAAGGGGTTTTCCTGGAGCATCTGCTCTCCCCACTATGTCTACCAGTTTCTTATCTAGCAGTTTTTGTACAGAATAATCACAATTTACACCTCTGATAAACTCCATTTCGGCCTTGGTAATAGGTTGTTTATAGGCAATAATCGACAAGGTTTCCAAAGCTGCCTTAGTCAATTTCTTCTTGCTCTCCTGGATAATGGCATTTCGTACATGAGAGTGATACTTAGGTTTTGTAAAGAACTGATAACCTTCAGAAATATGGATTAATTCAAAAGCATAGTCATTGGATTGATATTTCTTTATCAACTCTTCTATTACTTGTTGAATTTCAGCTTCTGTGAGTGCAGGTTCCTCTTCAGTACCGCTATCTCCAGGCTCAACCTCCTGACCATTATTGGATATATAGCCCTCATGCTGCCTTATCACCTGATAAATAAATAGCACACTTACCGGATGTTGTGCAGCAAAAAGTATTGCTTCAATAATTAACGCTAGTTCTTTTCCCTCCATACACATAAGGCTTCTTCGTTAAGAAGAAGCCAAACCTAAATTTAATTTGGGAAGTTTACAATGTCTCTACCAGTAATTTGATCAAAAGTACCAAAGATACGATTCCTCCCCAAAACAGGACTCTATTGCTGCGATGTTCCTCCATTTCATCTTTGGCGTCTTCATAATTTGCCACTTCATCCCTCTCAAAATCATCAACAGTGTAAGGCTCCAGATCCAATACATCCGCAGCAAGCTCAAAATCCTCCTCATATATTTCCAAAAAAATCCAATCATGAGCCATCGGCTCTACGAAAAGGACTGCCTCTGGCTCATATAAGACAGTTTTACAATGTATTCCCTGAGATTTCAGCAAGTCGGCATCAGCATTTGCATCTCTTATATCTGAATAGCTGGTGATAGTTATCCAACGTTCATCTTTCATCACTCAACTTAATATTGGAATGTTAGCGTTATTTCAATATACTAATTTTCTGAAGCTTTTTCTAACCCTTCTTAAGGAACGCAAATACTCACACTTATCTTGCTGTTATTTTTCCCTATTCGCTGCTTGATTTCTATATTTGTCCTGGAATCTCTGCTAATCTTAATATCATTTATTTCAAAAATCTCAAGGAGCATTTCTGTTTGATTCTCCGTCAATTCTTTCCCGTTAACCTTCACCATCCCCCCTCCTTTATATTCCAGCTGTATATGCTCATTGGTACCAATAATTTCCACACGCTCTAAATATTCTCTCAAATCTCTTATCAAGTCATCTCTTTGTCTTTCCATTTCTCTTCTTTCAGCTTCCCGCTCTTTGGCACGTTCTTCCACTTCTCTCGAATGTTCTTCCACCACCCTCGCCTGTTCCTCTATCATCCTGGCTTCCCGTTCTACCATTTGGCCTTGCAATTCCTGGACTCTTCGGGTGTGTTCTTCCAAAAATCTCTTATGCTCTTGAGCTTTTAGTTCCAATTCCTGTAATGCCTGACTTTCTACTTCCTGAACTTTCCTCGCTTGCTCTTCCAACACCGCCAACCGTTCCTTATGCATATAGGCTAATTGTCGAGCAGCTTCTATTTGTGCCTCTTCATCATTAATCACTTCTTTAAGACGTGTCTCATGCTCTATTTTTCTGACTTCCATCTCTTCCCTCAAGTATTGTAGCTCCTCCAACAGCTGTTCATGATTCCGTTCTAAGCTTACGGTATTTTCCCTCTCTACATTTTCTCGGATATTCCTTTCCAACTCCAGACGATTTCTTTGAATTTCCAGCTCCTTTTTAGTCAACTGTTGCTCAAGTTGGCCTTGAAGCTCAAGCATCTCTTTTTCAACTTCCAACATAGCTTTACTTTGTTGTTGGTTCATTTCTTCCAACTTATTCTCATTCATTGTTCTTACGGTCTCTTCATAGGATTTCATTGCTTCCTCATACTCTTCCATCTGCTGTTCGTATTGCCTCCATTGTTCTACTTCCAATTTATAGGAGCCCATCGCTTTTCGATAAGCCTCCATCGTGCTTCCCTCTTCAATAGGAGGAATCTCAGGAATTTCCGGTACTTCTGGAGTAGCGGGAAGCGCTGGCAATAACATATTCCTCGGAGCTCGGAGCTTCAGGAAGCTCAGGAGCTTCAATTTTCCGGTACTTCTGGAGTAGCGGGAAGTGCTGGCAATAACATATCCCTCGGAGCTTCAGGAATCTCAGGTAATTCTGGAACAGATTCAGCCTCTGGCGCCACAGCGGGCTCTTCAGGCTCAGGAACAGGATGTGGAACAGATGGCGGCGGTGGTGGGGTATCGGAGACAAAGGTTCCACCATTCGCAATTTCCATATCATTGATTCCTACTAATTCTTCTATGTTTCCATTTTGAGTTCCAATATGTGCCCTCATTTGTTCCTTCCAGGCAAAACCAATGACGAATATGAGACACAATACACCTCCCAGCACATATCTTAGTGAAATGGGGTGGCTTGTCCCGGGTAACATCATTCTCTGGATTCGGTTCAGGAGAGCAGAACGCTTTCCATGAGCGGCTAATGCTAGTGAAGGGACGCTACTACTAATAGCTCCTAACTCAGTCAAAGCTCGTGCATAAATCATAGGATTTCCTGTATATGCCACCACCATATCATCACAGCAATATTCTCGATGTTCGTTAATCATTCGATTGAGCCACCAAAAGGCCGGATGATAAAAGAATAATACTTCTAACCAGGTCTGCATCATATTCACCCAGTAATCATAGCGCTTGATATGTGCCAATTCATGAACGAGGATAGTTTCAATCTGAGCAGGAGATAATAGGGTTATTACGCTAAAAGGTAGTAAGATGATAGGTTTGAGTTGGCCAATGGTGATAGGCACTCGAAAATTTCCCGAACTGCGCAGCATTACTTTTCTGCTGATGTTCATTTTGATACACAATTCTCTTAACATGAACTCATATTCAGAAGGTAAGCTCTCTGTTAATTTGGACCTTAGGTGAACAACGAAAAAGTAGCTGCCCATAGAACGAAGTAAAAATAATAGGGATCCTATCATCCATACATAAGATATCCACGGTAGCATAAAAGGAGAAATGTTGTTCCAATAAGCTTTTGCTTTCCATATTAAATGCGCTAAAGTGGCGGAAGTATTTTTCTCACTTAGTTGCGTTGTGTATTCAAAAGCACCATAAAGTTTTTCCTGCGAGGAAGTTCTCCAGGACTCTTGTGCGAATGAATACTGCGCAGCTTGAAATTCTACAAAAAAGGTAGTTAGCGAAATTCCTACCAAAAGCAGAAGTCCCACTACCGCCATCCCATATTTTACAGTGGACCTGGTACCTCTACCAAGGTAAAAGAGTAAATTCAAGAACAATACGATGATGATTCCTTGCCAAAGAGAATGTAGCACGGTCATTCCCAGGGCAATCATCCAAGTAGCTGGAATAAATTCGGGTAACTGTATCATGTTGATCCTCCTTCCTGATGATGTGATTCTTGTTCCAATTGATTTAAAAATGCTCTTATTTGTGCGATTTCCTCCTTACTTGTAGCATTACCTCCTAAGGCCTGCATAATTAATTTAAGTGCAGAGCCTTGAAATACATTATTAAGCATTCTGTTTAATAGTGCTTTTTGAGTATCGTCCTCAGAGATAAGGGCTTGGTATACATGCATACGGCCGGATTTTTTGCGGGCAAGGAAACCTTTTTCATGCATAATTTGCATGAGTTTTAGCGTCGTGGTGTAGCCCACCTGTTGATCAGGTGCCTTACCTTCATTTAATTTTTCGTGAACTGTACGAACCGTGCTAGGTCCCACATCCCACAATAACCTGAGAATATGTAACTCTCCTTCTGTAGGTCTTTTCATAAACATTACTTATTTACGAACACTTTCGTATTTATCTCAAAAAACAAATCTGCCTTCATAATTCCAAATTATATACGAAGATTTTCGTAAATAAATATCTGAATAATCATTCAATAAATTTTGGTTTTCCCGCCAAGAATTACTATTCTTACCCTTGAAAAGATTCCATTCAATTACACTTTGAAACCGATGAAGCTTACTTGTGAACAATTGGAGAAAGTCCTCTTATCCATAGGTTTTCATGAGGTTGCTCATTCCAGGAAGTACGCCTTCAGATTCAGTAATAATTCTTCTACCTTAGTTTTGCCTTGTAATCGACCAGAAGATGTTCTTAAGCCTATCCATTTGGAGGGAATTATCCAGTTTCTGATTAATGAACGGGCGATTAAAGCTCAGAAAGAGTTTGAGCAAATCGTTTATCGTTTATTTTCCAAGAAGATCGGAAATAGATAATATTACACATTCAATTTTATATATTTGGCCTTTTTTAGATAAGGCCCAGCGCCGATAGTTTATATTCTATGATTTTTTCTCCTGGGTCAAAGATTTTTAAGGTCGACAAGCCCATGCTTTGTACTGCAATGAATATCAATGTTTTTTCATCTTGACTACGGTAATCTCCCTGAAGGCGCATAAAATAATTTCCCGCCTTCACAAAGGAACCTAAAGGAGCCATGCCTATTAATTCTGACCCAGTTATCCTTACCCCTCTTCGCAAAGCAGCTTGAAATACCGCCTCATAGGATTGATAGATATCAGTCTGTGCTAAGTCCGTCAAATTCATCGACACCTGAGCGAATCCATACTCCTCCATATACCATCCTATCGCTTTTAATCCTTTTCGCATTCCAGGAATCCTTATGTTTCTCTGTAAAAGAGGCTGCTGGCGGGAACCATATATACCGTTTATCACTTTTGTTCTACCACTTTCTCTAACATCGCAGGCAATCTGATGCGCTTTCCTCTTATCCGTAGTATTTAGATTAACATTATAGGCCACGAGTAATTTTCGTACACCAATCGCCACTTGTCCACTTTTGGAATTGAATATTTGAGGTCCGATGTCGGGCTTCCAATCTTTCCTGTAAATTTTTTGTTTAAAGCCTTCGTATTCTCCAGCTCGAATATGAGATAAGTTTCTGCGATCAGGATGTTTCGCAGCCTGTTCATACAAATAAACTGGGATGCTAAGTTCATTTCCCACTTTATTAGCTAAGGCCAAGGCATATTGTATGGCTTCTTCCTCCGTCATATCCATCAATGGTATAAACGGGCAAACATCAACTGCTCCCATCCTCGGATGCTCTCCCTGATGGTTCCTCATATCTATAAGTTGGCTAGCTATCTTTATCCCCTTAAAGGTAGCTTCCACCAAATTATCTGGTGGCCCCACTACGGTGAATACAGTTCTATGTGCTGAAAAACCTATGTCCGTATGTAGTACATGGACATCAGGAACAGCCGTAAAGCCGTCCTTAATACGTTTGATAATATTTTCATTCCGGCCTTCACTAATATTAGGCACGCACTCTAATAATTTCATATGTTATCAAATTACCTTTTTAAGATTAAAATATGCATATCGTATTTTGTTCATATATTTGTAAGGTTACTACTGACAGCCCCAGGCATGCAGAAAAAACTTCTGGTATTTGATTTTGATGGAACAATTGCGAATACGTTAGCTATTGCAGTTGAAGTAGTCAATAGACTCAGCGATGAGTTTGGTTTCCCCAAAGTATCAGAAGAAGAATTTATGGAATTAAAACACAAGCGAATAGGTGAGTTATTACGCTTATCCGGACTATCTTGGCTTCAGGTTCCCATGTTGGTAAAGAGAGCAAGGGATTACTTCAAACACAATATGGAGAGAGTGAATCCAATAAATAAAATTCCGGATATTCTTCCATCTCTTCAGGAAAGAGGATATGTAATGGGAATACTTACCTCCAATACTCAGGATGCAGTGAAAGACTTTCTAGCTCTCCATGACTTGGAATATTTTCAATTTATACATGCTCCTGACTCTATCTTCGGCAAATCCAAAGTGTTGAGAGAAATCATGAAAACTTACCTATTGAAACCTGAGGAAGTAGTAATGATAGGTGATGAAATTCGGGATATTATGGCTGCAAAAAAAGCAAAAGTAGATTCTATTGCAGTAACCTGGGGCTTCAATTCTATCCAACGCCTGGAAGAGGTAAATCCTCAGCATATCATCCACGATCCCGAACAATTACTGTATCTATTTCCTCCGATAAATTCACACTCTGAGAAGAATTAGGATTTGTCTCTACTCTACAGTCACTGATTTGGCTAGATTTCTCGGTTGGTCCACATTACACCCTCTCAAAACGGCAATATGATATGACAATAATTGTAAAGGGACTACAGTTACTAGCGGCATTAAAGATGGTGCAGTAGCTGGAATTTCAATGACGAATTCCGCTAAATGCTTTATTTCTTCATCGCCTTCATTCACAATGGCTACTACCCTACCCTTTCTTGATACGACTTCTTCAATGTTGCTGACTACTTTTTCATATGAATTATCGTGAGGAGCCATGAAAATAACAGGCATATTAGCATCTATTAATGCTATAGGGCCATGCTTCATTTCGGCGGCAGGATACCCTTCTGCATGTATATAAGAAATCTCCTTTAATTTTAAGGCTCCTTCTAATGCAACAGGGAAATTGTATCCTCTTCCAAGGTACAAACAATTAGAAGCATCTTGAAAGGCCTGTGCAATCTCGTAAATTTGCTCATCTTGCTGTAAAATTTTTCGGATTTTTTCCGGAATTTGCAAAATCTCTCTGATAGCTTCCCGGGCTTTAGGAGTACTCGTCGCTTTAAGATCCCCTATATAACTTGCCATTAAAGTCAGAATAGCTACCTGAGAAGTAAATGCCTTAGTAGAAGCCACTCCAATTTCAGGCCCTGCGTGAGTGTATACACCAGCATGAGTCGCCCTGGCGATACTTGAACCTACTACATTACATACCCCTAATACTAAGGCTCCCTTCTTTTTAGCGATTTCTACTGCAGCCAGCGTATCAGCCGTCTCACCACTTTGACTTATAGCAATAACCACATCTCCTTTATTAATGATAGGATCTCTGTAGCGAAATTCTGATGCGTATTCAACTTCTACTGGTACTCTGGCATGTTCTTCGAATAAGTATTCCCCAACCAATGCTGAGTGCCAACTCGTACCACATGCCACCATAATATAGCGATTAGCCTTTTGCAGCTCTGATCGCACATCGACTAATCCTCCTAAATAGGCAGTATTAGTCATAGGATCAATTCTTCCCCTTAGACTCTCAGCTAATGACCTTGGCTGCTCAAATATTTCCTTTAGCATGAAGTGATCATACCCCCCTTTTTCCAACGCTTCTAATTCTATTTCTACCCTTTGAAGTTCAGGCGTTTGAATAACATTAGAAGTATTTTTTATGGTGTGTATATCTCTTTTTAGAATAGCCATTTCATCATCATTTAGATAAATGACATCCTTAGTATAGGCAATGATAGGTGTAGCGTCTGAAGCTACAATGTATTCATTATCTCCTATTCCTACGACAATGGGACTACTCTTTCTGGCAACAATCAATTGTTCAGATTCATCCTGACACATCACTACAATCCCAAATGCTCCCACCACCTGCTTTAAAGCCATCCTGACAGCTTCTTCTGCAGATACCTGGTTCTTCTCGTACATATAGTCTATGAGCTGGACGAGGATTTCCGTATCTGTTCCCGATTTAAACTGATATCCATGAGTTTGTAACTCGTGTTTAATTTGAGAATAGTTCTCTATAATCCCATTGTGAATGAGGGCAAATTTACCCGAGGTGGATTGGTGAGGGTGAGCATTAATATCATTAGGTTCTCCATGAGTGGCCCAACGAGTATGGCCCATTCCAATAGATCCTTTAGGGTGGTTTTTTCCTACTTTTTTTTCAAGTTCTACCACCTTTCCCTGCTTTTTAAATATCCTCAAATCCCCATTTAGGACTGCGACACCTGCCGAATCATACCCCCTGTATTCTAATCTCTTTAGGCCGTTAATAAGTATAGGATAAGCTTCCCGTTTTCCAATATATGCTACTATACCACACATAATTCTCTATTTGTTCAATTAAATAATTTATTTAAGGAGAATAATATATTTTTATTTCCGAATAGTTTATTTCAGAAGAAAAATTTTCGATCAAAAATACCAATTCTATTCCAATTATAAGCCATTCCGGTATTCTTAATTCCCGAAAATATTACACTATTGTTGGGAGGTGAATGTAAGATTAAAAGTAGGACTAAGATCAGGATGGGCTGATCCACCTATTACTGCTCTGTTAACTCTAATACCTGGAGCAAAAGGTCTGATAAAGAATTCATTATTTTCAATCAGGCCCAAATTGAGGTCTTGTGTATAGTTCGTCACATCAAATATGTAAATGTTCAAATCCTCAAGAAATTGTCCCTGAGAAGCTAGCAAAGTTTCTCCCTCATCGCTTAAAAACTCAAGCAATAGGTCAGGAGTTCCAGAAGCAAACAGCGGTTGGGATTGCGGAGGGTCAAAAGGTACTTCTAGGCCGATAAAAGAGGTATCTACCCTAATGATGAGTTCTGCTCTGTTAATTCCAATCCTTCTGCCAAAAGAAGAAAGATCGGGAATGGTTCCACTTATACCGACTAAATCCCCTTGCTGGATAAACAAAAAGTCATCAGACATACTCGTATCTGAAATAGTCTGAGCAAGCAAATGTACAGCCGGATCCGTTTCTCTGCTGATTTGATGAAATTTTCTATTGGTAGATTTTATCGGAAATATAGCTACCGTATCTACAAACCTGGAAGTCGCTGTTGGTCTGATTCGGTAAAATACGCTAATTCCTGTTTCTGATCTTGACAGATTCATGCTGTAAATAGCCCCAATCTCGTCCGCTCCTAAAGAGGAAGAATTAGGTACTTTCAGCGCTAAGCCTGTAAAAAATTCAGAAAAAATAGCTTCTGTTTCAAAAACGGAAGAGTCTGCAAAAATTAGTTTTTCCCCCAAAGATCGATCTAAGGAAAAATTAAATACGGTATCAAAATCTATTCTTGTACGGAAACTTATTCTGCAATCTTCCGGAGTAGGACAAAGATTCACATTAATTACATCAACATTTGTCCTGGAAGTGGCATCCTCTGGTTCGGGGAAGAAAGTACCAGGAGTAATTTCGAATACTTCAACATCAAAAGCAGAATTAAACTCTCCATAAAAATAGTCGTTGATCGAATCAGGAGCAAAAGTAAGTATAACGGAATCCACGATGACCAATTCGTCCGCTTCATCACTTAGGGTGATAGAAAAATCCCAAAGATTAGTTTCTCTGGATACCTGGGTAAAGATCGAAGCACTTACTTCACCAAATACGGGATCTCTGTAGGTTCCCAATAATTGATTTGGCTGTTGTCCCGTTTCTGTTTCTCCCCTAATTTCACTTTTCAGATCTAACGAAAGCGTATCTGTAAACTGAATCTCTAATTGTTCGCTGTCAGGTAAAATCTCTCTTCCTGTGTCGCTGATATCCGATTCACAAGAAATCATTCCTAGCGCAATAGTACAGATAAGGATCAAAGTAGTATATTTCATTCCTGGATGCATATTCTCCTGTATTCCAATTATGTGATGTTGGCCTATATATGTCTAGCGAAACGTCTTGACACGAGATAGGGTTGGCTGTGAAACACCATTGCCCTTCAAAAAATTAATGCGAATAAACAAAAAAGACCGTCTCATTCTTAAGAGACAGCCTTTATTTTTTGGATAAATGGAAGATTAACCTAAAATATCTGAGTATAGTTTATTATAACCTTCTACGTAGGATTCTTTGTCATTGCTATCAAAATAAATCTTTTCAGATTGTACCTGACCAATATATTCTTCTAAACTGGCATCTATTTCCGGATGGCCTTTTGTTACGACATCAGATAACGCCATTCCCCCTTTTACAACACCTATGTAGTTATTCCCAGCATAGTTATCTAATTGTTCGTCAGCTATTCCGTCTACACGCATCTTATCCAGGTAGTCTATGGGTAATTCGCTTTCAAATCCATTATTGTAGACCGTAAATACGAGTTTCGTATTCTTGAACATCGGGTCATCACAATAATGTGTTCTCAGATATAATGGAATGAAAGAAGTCATCCAATCATAACAGTGGATAATGTTGGGAGGCCATCCCAATTTTTTCACTGTTTCAATCACTCCTTTGCAAAAGAAAATAGAACGTTCGTCATTATCGATATGGAAGGCATCATTAGCATCTGTCAAGACGGATTTTCTTTTGAAGTAGTCTTCATTATCCAAAAAATACACTTGTAGTTTTGCGTTCGGGATGGAGGCGACCTTAATAGTTAATGGCTTCTCTTCTCCTGCTACCCGAATATTAATTCCCGACAACCGTACAACTTCATGTAGTCTGTTTCTTCTTTCGTTTATAACTCCGAACTTAGGCATGAAAATTCTAATTTCATGTCCCTTCTCCTGGAGCTTCTGTGGTAAAAGACGGATTAAGTCGGCTGCGGAACTAAGTTTTAGGAAAGGATCAATTTCCGAGGTAACATAGAGAATCCTAAGTTTTTTATCCATATCTATATGATTAAGAAAATTATATACACAGCTTACAGGCGAAAGAATTACTTAAAAAATCCTTGCAAAATTATACAAAAAAATTTGCATTAACAATTAGCTTATTTATCTTGGTCGCTTCTACTGCCCTTTAATGCATGTCATCAAATCGGTAAAATCGTTATTGTCCTTTCGCGATTCAGTTTCAGCAAAGTCGTCCTTAGGATTGGTTCCGACCATGGGAGCTCTTCACATGGGACATGGTCATCTTGTTAGCAAATCAGTCGCTCAAAACGACATCACTATTGTCAGTATTTTTGTCAATCCCACTCAATTCGGTCCGAATGAGGATTTCAGTACATATCCAAGAATGATGGAGGCTGATATAGATTTACTTTCTTCTTTAGGTGTACAACATGTATTCATTCCTGATATCGCAGAAATATATCCATCTTCCACTCATCAAATTTCCTTCTCTATAGGGGATTTTTCTGGTAAACTGGATGCTAAAAGCCGTCCAGGACACATGGAGGGGGTATTACAAATAGTTTCCATTCTCTTCCACTTAATTGCTCCCACTAAAGCTTATTTTGGAGAAAAAGACTACCAACAGTTATTACTCATTCGAAAACTCGTTCAGGAATTATTTATGCCCATTGAGATAGTCCCTTGTCCTATCGTGAGAGAGTCAGATGGACTGGCGATGAGTTCGCGAAACAGACACCTCAAATTACAAGAAAGAAATCAGGCCATTTTTTTGTATAAAACCCTACTATCAGTAAAAGCCCAATGGTCTCAATTTAATCATGAAAAAGAGGTTCGGATGTTTGTGGAACAGGAGAAAAAAGCATACCCCTTAGTTAGCATAGATTATTTTCATATTTTTGATGCCGATTCTTTAGAGGCTCCCACTAAGCTTCAGGATACATCTAATCTTAGGGCATTTATGGCAGCTGTGGTGGGAAATACAAGATTGATAGATAATCTGCAATTAACTTAAAGATTCTCGTAGCCTTAAGGAATGTTTTATGGTAAAAAGATTGATATTTTTATAGGGTTTATATGTTAATACACTTATTAAAGTCAAAAATACATCGGGCGGTAGTGACAGAGGCTGACTTGAATTATGAAGGAAGCATCACCATCGATGAAGATCTGATAGAAGCTGCCAATATGGTCGTGGGGGAGCGAGTTCAGATCGTAAACGTAAACAATGGGGAAAGATTTGAAACGTATATTATTAGGGGAGAAAGGGGTAGTGGTGTCATATGTCTCAATGGACCAGCAGCTAGAAAAGTGCAGGTGGGAGATATAGTTATCGTTATTAGTTATACATGGATGGAAGAATCTGACGCCAGATCTTATCAACCTGTACTTGTATTCCCTGATGTGAATAATAAAATCGCTTCTATCGATTAATAAACAGGCTGAAAGCCAGAGGAGCATGAATTGGAAAAAAAATACGATCTCAATTATTAAGTATCTTGGAGGCTTAGCTATCGGTGCTTTATTGCTGTATTTAGCACTTAAAGGGATCTCACTGACGTCTGTTCTTCAGGATTTAAGGCAATTGAACATTATATGGGTACTGATTTCGCTATTTATCCATTTAGCCTCTCACTTCTTTCGGGCATTAAGATGGCAACAACAATTAAATGCGAGTGGCTATTTTCCAAAAATTGGGAATACGTATGCCTCAGTGCTGATCACTTATCTAGTGAATCTCGCTTTTCCCCGTGCTGGAGAAGTTGCCAGATGTACTGCCCTATACAGAAGTGAACATATTCCGCTTTCAGTAAGTTTCGGCACTGTACTGGTTGAAAGATTAATCGACTTATTAATCCTCTTAGCGTTAATCTCTCTGGCATTTTTATTAGAATACAATACCATCCTATCTTTTTTTACTGATTTAGTATTTGCTCAGTCTGGTGAAAGTCAGCAGATACCCATCTGGTTATGGATAGCAGGATTCGTCTTGTTATCTTTGTTCATAACAGGGTGGTTTTTTAGAAAAAAGATTTTTCAGTTAGCCATCACCCAAAAATTCATTCAGTTTGGTTATTCCCTGATAAGAGCTGTGCTGGACATACAAAAGGTTAAACGTCCACTCTTATTCATTTTTTACACGATTATGATATGGGTGTGCTATGGCTTAATGAATTACGCTTTCTTTTTAGCTATGCCAGATATTGTGGCACTGGATATACATCTGGGCTATCTGGCCCTTATAGTAACTGTAATGGGAGGCATAGGAATGGCGATGCCAGTTCCTGGAGGAACAGGACCTTATCATGTAACTGTCGAGTTTACGTTTGCTGCCCTAATGGTACTTCCTACCCTCGAAGCTTCCAAACAATTGGGGATCAGTTTTGCCTTAATCAACCATACTTCTCAGATATCGCTGATGATTGTTGCAGGGATGATTTCTTATATATATCTATGGTATTCAAGGAGACAGGCTCCCAAACATGAGGTAGAGAAAACTCAATAACCGGAATCGACATCCTGAGTCAATGTCTTTATTTGAGGCATCGTGCGCATAGCCGCCTCGTACCCCAATAAATAAATTTCATCCGCTTTCTTTAGATCGAAAAAGCCGTATTTATCTGTATCAGGCTCAATTACTATATCACATTGTTCCAGCCTGGGTTTTACATTGTTCCACATGATCAAGTCCAGCGATCTATATGCTATATCGATCATATTATCTATGTCATCTACCAGATCTATAGGAGTCACATTTACCCCAATGATATGATTACAATGACTTTTCAGTGGTTCTATAGGAAGGTTATTCAAGAGGCCACCATCAGCATAAATATGGCCATTAATTTCCTTAGGTTTAAATAAAATGGGAATGGAAGCAGAAGCCGCTACAATATCGAATAGAGGTCCTTCTGAAACAATTTCAAAACAGCCTTTATTGATGTTGGTAACTGATATAAACATCTTTTTCTTTAACTGGCTGAAATCATCCTTCCCTACCAACTCCTTCAGCATATCAACGATATAGGTGTTATCCGTTAATCCCAGAGAAGGCAAAGAAACTTTAAACAACCTGGTAAGGGAGGATTCTTTAAAAATGGTTAATATTTCAGTGGGAGAGATACCTGATGCATATAATGTCCCAATAATTGCCCCTGCACTAGCCCCGGATAAATACTCCACTTCAATATAGTGTTCTTGCATTGCCTGAAGTACTCCCAAGTGAGCGATTCCTCTGGTTCCTCCTCCTGATAAACAGAGTCCTAAATTTGATGTAGGCGTATTAACCATCTTTTCTCTTTAAGCGAGGGATAAGTACCCATCTCAGATACATATTGCGTGGATCCACTTTCTCCCATTCATTGACATAAGATTCCAGACACACCATACCACATGTGGGCATACTAAATGCTGCCCCCATTTGTAATAGATGGCGTACTGCATTTTCCATGGTAGGATTGTGCCCGAAAATCATCACCGTATTTAGGGAAGGAACCAAATCTCTAATGTAAGAAATTAAACTACCTGCACCTTCGTGATAAATGGTACCTTCAATGGCAATTTTATTTTCAGGATATCCCACCTGGCTAGCAACAATATTTGCAGTACCATGTGCCCTTTTTGCAGGAGAGCTAATGATCAAGTCAGGAATAAATAATTGATTATTCAATAATTCGCCTAAATAATGCGCATCCTTGACTCCTCTGTTCTTCAGAGGTCGATCGATATCATCCACTCCAACAGGCCAATCGGACTTCGCATGCCGACATAATACTAAGGTTTTCATTCGCGCAACAGCATCTTCAAAGTTTTTTGAAATGACGTATTATCACTTTTCCTATTAACAATTACCTGACAAAAGTACATCCCTTTAGTTAATGCTACTAATTCCAAAGGAAAGGAATACGTTTGATCTTTATTCAACTCACCTATCGATTGCGATAATACAACTTTTCCATTTAAGTCGAACACTTTTACATAAACTTCCGCGTCATTTAGTAGATGAATGTCCAAAAATAATCTTTCAAAGGCTGGATTAGGATAAATCTGAATCAACCTTTCCCCTAAAGGTGCTATTTCTTCAGTTTCAGGGCCTTTTTCTCTGGCAAAAATTAAAGAACTCGTCTGCCACAATCCTCTCCCATGAGTCGCTACAAGAACTGTATTATCTTTTTCCAGAAGAAAATCCTGCTGATTTTCATCGGTAAAATTAGTAGTGAATTTTTGAACAAATATATCGAAGACTGGAAAAACAGACGATCCTAGCGGTAATTCTCTGGTAAAGGTAGCTGCAGCTGGACCAATATTTATAGCTGAAAATAATCCTGATTCTGTTCCAATGAGTAAGACACTTTCTCCCCCCCGAGGATCTTCTACAAATGCGGCAGCATATACGGGTTCTTTGGGGATAGTAAAACTAATGGGCGTAAAGGAAGGAGTAGTACTGGCATTAGGGGTATACCACACAAAAGCAGGAAAAGCATTTATATTTCCCCCATATCCTGCATAAGTAACAATGAGTCTCTCGGGATTTTTTGGGTCAACGGCTAAAGCTGATATGGATCTCCCGATAGGTAATTGGCTGCCTACCGCATTTAGCTGGACTACACTACTATCAGCATCAAAATTCGCAAGGTCATGCGGTCTGTCCAATCTATAGAGATTCCCCAAGCTAGTACCAACATATACGGTATGATTAGTATCTCCAGATACAGTAATGGCTGTTAAAAAAACTCATTTCCACTCGCCAACACATTGGTCAATCTATTCCAGGAAGGTTGTAAACCATCAGGATCTCCCAAAGCATTTTCAACTAACCACACATATCTTCTGGAACAAAAAAATATACGATGTTCAACTTCAGATTGGATGCCTTCCCTTCCACTACTCAATAAATTATCTGCAATTACTTCATCCAGCACCCATGGAGTGCGTGGAATTCCACCATTGTCCACTAACCCTACCCCTTCTTCCTGCGGTCCTGTTCGATCAATCAGGGTATCTGCTACATTTACGGTCAGTCCAGTTACGCCTGGACTCTGAGGGAACCCATAAAAAGTTTCAAACGCTTCTCCCGCTGACAAGGATCTGATTAAGCCCCCATCTTCATCCTGAGTGATAATTGTACCTGGAAAAGAATAGGAAACGCGAACCAACCCTCCCCTTACGCTCGAAATATCATTAAATCCTTGGGCACTAGGAAGACCGGAAAGATGTCTGCCATTAAACAGGGTACCTCCAATAGGAGAACTGGCAAGTAATGCTTCAGAGCCAACAAGTCCCAGTGAAGCAGCACTATATAACATTCCAGCTTCATATCCTTTAGTTTTTATTGAAAAAGAATGCCCTCGGTCGGTCGAACGAGCTATTTGCTGGTCTGTACCAATATAAAAGACTGAAGGATCTTGCGGAGTAAAAACAACATCGTGAATGAGGGTGGGCAGGAAATTAGATGAGGTAGGATCGACATGGCTAGCTGCAGGTTGCCATCCTTCTTCCACCGTAAAAGTATAATAGGCATCACCTGCTAAAATAAGTTCATCTGGATTATCGGGAAATACTTCCAAGGTAAAAGCATCTCTTCCTGAAGAACCGAGCGGAGTGAATCCAGGACTTCCAGGAGGGGCATATCTTCTCCAGCTTTCCCCACTATCATCCGATCTCCACACCCCACTTAATTCTCCATTACTTCTGTTTCCAGCAATATATACCGTTTGAGGCTGAGAGGGAGCTACTGCTATAGAGGTTCGCTGGAAGCTTAATCTTCCTCTGTCAAAAAGTGCTGGGTCGGTGATTGTTCTAAAAGTTAGCCCACCATCTATAGACCTGAAGACGGAATCCGCTGTACTTGCATAGACGATATCCCCTTCTCCAAAGGCTAAATCAAAAAAGGTGTAGTTAAAAAAATCAGGAGAGTTTCCCGTAGCGGGAATGATAATACTCAAATCTGGTACAAGGGATAAAAATAATCCTGATCTGGTACCAATTAAGGTTCTATCGCCTTGAGAAATCACTTTTTGAATGGCAACAAAAGATCCCTGATAATTGAGTGTTCCATCTCCAAATGGCCCTGAGGTGGTCGCATTAGCATTACTCCAGGTAGCACCATTATCCAAAGAAACGTATACACCACCACCAGGAATTCCGATGTATCCTATAAATCCTTCTGCTACAGAACTGAAATCAAAATTACCCCCTTGCGCAGCTAAAAATGGGGTTAAGGTAAAAGAGGTAGCCCCAGTCCCTATGTAAATTCTATCACCATTGACTGCAATGGAAGTAATATTCGGATTTCCATTGTAAGCATCGACTAATTGCCAAGAAACGCCTTGATCCGAAGTACTCCACAGTCCTCCTCCCTCAGAACCGGCTAAAAGCGTCCCGTCTGATAGAAAAGCAAGTGCTCTCGTTTTACTGCCCAAATTGTCTGGTCCCAGAAATTCCCAGTTAAATTGAGCGTTAGCAGATATCTGCGTGAATACCCATAGGAAAACCGTAAGGTAGCAATAGAATTGTTTCATATAAGAAATCACAAAGTTCCTGTCTATATTTTGTAATCGTCCAATCTATCTATTCCGTTGGCACTCATGCTAATTCTCCCATCAGTTAATCGGAAAAATTTACAAATGCCTTTCAGAATGATAGCTTGACCTAACTAGTGGCCCACTTTCTACATAGCTAAATCCCATTTCCAGCCCTACTTCACGATAATGATCGAATAGCTCAGGGTGAATAAATTCTATCACTGGATGGTGCATTTTGGTTGGTTGTAAATATTGACCTATAGTAACCACATCGCAATTATGTGCTCTCAAGTCAGCTAATATGCCATATACTTCTTCCACGCTCTCTCCCAATCCTACCATAAATCCGGATTTGGTTCTCACTCCTTCTGCCTTGGTTCGTTTAATCTGTTCCAGACTTCTATCGTATTTTGCCTGAGGTCTTACCCTTCTATACAATCTTTTTACCGTTTCCATATTATGAGAGATAACATCAGGCCTGGCATCTGTGATCAACCTTAATGCTTGCCACCTACTTTTTACATCAGGGATTAAGGTTTCCATCGTAATCCCTGGAGAACTTCGGTAAACAGCCTTTATCGTATCTGCCCAAATTTGAGCGCCACTATCAGGTAATTCATCTCTGTTAACCGAAGTAATCACCGCGTGTTTTACCCCCATCTTGGCTATCGCTCTGGCGACTCTTTCGGGTTCATCTGTATCTAATCCTTTAGGTCTTCCCGTAGCAACAGCACAAAACGAGCATGAACGGGTACACACATTTCCAAGAATCATAAATGTTGCTGTTCCCGCTCCCCAACATTCTCCCATATTTGGGCATCGCGCACTTACACAAACAGTATGAAGTTGGTTGTCATCTACGATTTTTCTAACAGAAGTGTAATTATCGCCGTAGGGTAGCTTCACTCTTAACCAGGAAGGTCTCGGCCCATTTCCGGGAGCATTTTTTTCCTTCCAGTCAGTTATCGTTACAATTGACATAAAATTATCTTTAATACTAATAATTCCTCCGATGCAGAATTGTTTATCTGCTTCAAACGAAAACTGTTACCATCTGTTGCCTATCACAAACCCTAGCGTGAATGCTAAAAATATTTGCTGATTTTCCACATCAGCTCTTTCTGCCAGAATAGGTATGGCTTCTGAGAATACATCCACATTTATCCCTGCCTGAATTCCGCTTACATATTTTCTAATCCTTGTCAGATCTAAGATAGTATATGCTCTTACTGAAAAGCCAATTTCTGTTTGAGGGTCAAAATTCTCTGCAAAAATACCTGCTCTGCCAATGATATCAAGATAGTTATGTCTCTCTGGATCGAAGGGTTCGACGATCCTACGTTCAAAGAAGGAATTAGGAATGGATTGAGCCACTTCTATATAATAAGGAGTAGTAAAACCCAGGGCGGGTCCGGCCTGAATAGCTACACTAATGTCAATCAAGCTTCCACTTTCTTCCTTAAATAGGTCTTTGTGAATTCCTAAGGTAGGGCTGATAACAAAGAAGTAATTCAATTTCCCAAAAACAAAATCTCTTCCCTGATCACCGAAAATGGACTCTACCCTTAATTCTCTGGAGTCTCTCACATGATAGGCATCTATCCCCAAACTTAATTGCCAGTTTTTTACACTACGAATATAGTTGGCATTCATTCCCCAACCTCGCGAAGAGACATGGCCACCTAACCAAAATCCACCTTGTGTTTTTTGGGTTTCTCCTGTTTCTTCCTGGGCAGCTAAAGGAAGAACATTTACTGAGATAAATAAGCTAAATAAGAGGTAAATTTTATTCATGGCACCAATGCTAATTGATCTAGTCAGTACGTACTAACTAAATGAATATCAAATATTAATGTCGAATTAGCGGGTATGCCTGTTCTATCTTGCGATCCGTATCCCATCTCTGGAGGAACGACTAACTTAATTTTAGAACCTGAAGGCACAGCCGTAAGCCCTATTTGCCATCCCCTTATGAGATCTCCTAATCTAAAATCCTGATAACCTTCGGTATCAAAGGATGAATCAAATTCGGATCCATCTAATAAAGTACCGTGATAATCTATGATAACGTTGCTTCCTTCTTTTGGAATTGGCCCACTTCCTTTCTCAATAATGAATAGCTTAATGCCACCTTCCAACTCCATTACATTAGAAGAGTCCCGAATAGTATAAGGAACTTCTTCTGCCGATACTGAAGCAACAATTTGTGCTTCATCAGAAACGACCTCCTCTTCAGGTATGTCTTCCGAACTAACTTTAGTATTATCCTCAGTACTTGCTGTATCGGAACAACTTATTAATACAAAGGAAACAAAGAACAAAGTAAAGATAAGCGCTCGATTCATAGAATATTAACCTAAATATAAATATTTTATCTCTTAGTATTTCTGTTAAGAACCAATTATCATGCAGATTTTACTTCTTTTATCACTTCTTCGGTGAACTTGCTTGACACTAGCTCTAATAATTTTTTTTCAGTATCTTCCATAGAAGCTGTACTTCTGCCACCTGAAGCATAAAAATGACCTCCACCATCAAAATGCTTGGCTAATTCATTTGAGGATACATCTCCTCTACTTCTAAAGCTGAGTTTTATGATATCATCTTGAGCTGTCATGAGTACTGCCAGGTCAATTCCTTTAAGACCTAAAGCAAAGTTCACCAATCCCTCTGTGTCTCCAGGCTTAATATAAAATTCCTTGAATACTTCCTTTCCGACCTTGATATATGCAGTTCTATATTGGGGATGGACGAATAAGCAATTGGTAAAACAATATCCCAGAAATCTCAATCTGTTTTCTGACGAATTATTATAAATATTGTCATAAATGCGCGTTTTATCTACGCCTATACTTAATAAATGAGCACATATGAGGTGCACTTCCGGGCTTGTAGTAGAAAAGCGGAAAGAACCAGTATCAGTTAACACTCCCGTATAAAGACTTTCTGCCACTTGGAGAGAAATATTCTCTTTATCTCCAAGTCCTACAATAATTCTGTAAACAATCTCAGCTGTAGAAGAGGCTTCCGAATCCCAGAATGCCAAATCTTCAAATTTTTGAGGTTCCAGATGGTGATCCACCAGGATTTTTTTGGCCTCCGAATCCCCCACTGTATCCCCAAATTCGTTTATGCGGCTCAACCCATTGAAATCCAAACAAAATATTAAATCCGCCCCTTCAAATACCCACTTGGCGCCTTCCGGATCATTAGGCCCTATCATCACCTCATCAGTTCCGGGCAACCATTTTAAATTCTCCGTATAATCAGTTGGTACTACAACCTTTACCTTATGTCCTTTATCATTCAAATAATGGTATAAAGCTAGAGAAGACCCGATAGCATCTCCGTCGGGTTTTTGGTGAGTTGTGATAGCAATTCTTTTGGGCCCGGCTAACCATTCAGTCAAAATCCCTATTTGCTCATTCATATTTGTGTGTAAATCTTTTTCAAAATATTTCCCAAACTTACGAACTGAAATTCACAACCTAAAATTGCATTATCCCAAGGGGAATGATAGCTTTACGCCAAAATTAACATCATAATCGAACTTATTTATGAGCGACCGCATTACTCTTACGATCATTAAGCCCGATGCCGTTTCTAAAGGATATACAGGAAAAATAATTGACCAAATCATCGAAGCCGGATTTAACGTAAAGGCGATGAAGATGATACAACTTGACGCCAGAACTGCCGGAGGATTTTATGAAGTCCATAAAGAAAGGCCTTTCTACAATGATTTAGTTTCTTTTATGTCTAGTGGGCCCTGTGTTCCCATGGTATTAGAAAAAGATAATGCTGTAGCTGATTTCAGAAAATTAATTGGTGCGACAAATCCTCAACAGGCAGAGGAGGGAACCATTAGAAAACTATATGCAGAATCTATAGAAGCAAATGCAATTCACGGGTCAGATTCTGATGAGAATGCATTAAAAGAAGCTTCCTATTTCTTCTCAAGCATTGAGATATTTTAGCTATCTTTAAGTATGTTATTATCTTTTTTCATACAAACATGTGCTGTTATGATCGGGGCTTATTTATTGCCCGGCATTGAAATGAAAAACCTTAGCCAGACTTTACTCACATCTCTTGTGTTAGGGCTGGCTAATGCATTCGTTAAGCCTTTGTTGGTTCTCATAGCATTTCCTATCAACTTTCTCACCTTTGGCTTATTTATTTTTATTATAGATGCAGCCATTTTGATTCTCGTAGCTCAATTAGTTCCCGGTTTACGGATCAGGAGCTTCGGATGGGCGATTATGTTTGGTTTAGTCATAACCCTTATGAATTGGATTCTATCCGGTGTTTTTAATCTGTAAATGTTCTTATACCATCCTTTCATATGGAGGGTAACTTCCATGGAAGGTGTTTTGTAATATGTCCGACATTCAGGGATACTAAACATTAAATACATGAAAATACTAAACATCTATTTGTTCGTTGGAGCATTAATCGTGAATGCATCTGCTCCCCTGATGGCACAACAACACGTCCTTAAACTCACTTTAACAGATTTAGTTATAGTCAAACTTTCCGGATCATATGAATACGCTTTTAATGATCAAATTTCATTAAATATTAATGGAGGTTGGCTTCCCGAAAGGGATCTCTTTGTTTTCGATGCCATTATAGATACTGATGAAACAGATTTTAGTGATGATTTTTTTCTTGGAGGGATTAGCGTAGCTCCTGAACTCCGATTTTATTTTGGAGGCAATGCACCAAACGGCTTCTTCTTAGGGCCATATCTAGTCTATTCCAGTTACGGAGTGAGCTCAGAATACAATTACTTTGAGTCCAATACAAATCAAACCATTGTCGCTGATGCTACGGGATTTCTTAATTCTTTTGGTGGCGGACTATTACTGGGTTACCAATGGATACTTAGAAGTAATGTAGCATTGGATCTATTCCTCGGACTAGGTGGCACAAGCAGTCGACTTGGAATCAGTGTGAATGATGATAGACTTTCTGAGGTAGATTTAGTGGAGATAGCCGACGAAATCGAAGATGAATTAGATTTTCTATTCTTTGACTTTGATGTGGATATAGAAGATGATGGGGTTAGGGTCAAAGCACCAGGTGTCCCCCTTCCAAATGCCAGGTTCGGTTTTGCAATAGGTTACTCATTTTAGCGTTGGACGCAATGTGAATATATCTTACCATAGAAAATAACCTCCACCAACACATGCCAAATAGTTTCTGGAAATATTTTCTTAGATTACTTGGATGTGTATTATCATCCTACATCCTTAAATTCTGAATTAATCTTGAAATCCATAGAGTCTTTTCTTGCAGCTTTCGCCGATTTCGCCTGGGGACCTCCTTTATTAGTTCTATTATTAGGGGGAGGAGCGTTTTTTTTAATCTATTCTCGCTTAAGCCCTTATCGATATTTATATCATGCAATAGAGATTCTTAGGGGCAAGTATGATGATCCTGATGAAGAGGGTCAACTAAGCCATTACCAGGCATTATCAACGGCCATAGCTGCCACTGTAGGTATGGGCAATATCAGTGGAGTAGCTGTAGCTATCACGATGGGAGGTCCTGGAGCATTATTCTGGATGTGGATCAGTGCCTTACTAGGAGTGGCAACGAAATTTTTTACCTGCACACTCGCCATTATGTTTAGAGGTCGGGATTCTATGGGGGCACTACAGGGAGGACCTATGTATGTGATCGTAGAGGGTATGGGAAAGTCCTGGCGTCCGTTAGCTGTATTTTTTTGTATTACTGGTATGTTTGGTGCTCTTCCTATTTTTCAAGCAAACCAATTGACAGAAACGGTCCGGGAAGTCCTGCTCATTCCCAATGGGATCACCCCAGGATTTTACACAAATCTGATAACTGGCTTATGTATAACCATATTAGTAGGCTTGGTTATTTTTGGTGGAATTAAACGAATAGGTACAGTAGCAGGGAATTTGGTACCAACGATGGTAGTCATATATGTCAGCCTGGTCCTCTACATCATTTTCACCAATTTATCTCTGGTGCCTGACTGTTTTAGCCTGATTTTGACAGATGCCTTTACTGGTAATGCGTTGATGGGCGGAGTTGTAGGTCAAGTGATCATCATTGGAGCAAAAAGAGCAGCATTTTCTAATGAGGCTGGTATAGGAACCGCACCTATGGCTCATGGAGCAGCTAAGACTAACGAACCGGTTCGTGAAGGATTAATCGCTATGCTGGGCCCACTCATAGATACCATCATCATTTGCACTATGACAGCCCTTGCTATTATTATAACGGGAAGTTGGAAAACCGAAGCTAGTTCCCAAGCACTTGGAGGTATAGGAATCACCCTGGAAGCTTTTAACCAATCCTTTCCCGGTATAGGAATTTATTTACTCATGGGCTGTATTATCATTTTTTCCTTTACAACCATGTTTTCGATGTCCTATTACGGCACAAAGTGTTTTGGATTTATAGCTGGTGCTGAACGCCAACATTGGTACAATTACTTCTATGTAGGGACTATCATTATAGCCTCTGTAGCTTCCTTAACATCGGTAATAAGTCTGATAGATGGTATGTATGCAATGATGTCTATTCCCACAATGATTTCAGCCATTTATCTCGCGCCAAAAGTCATGGAAGCGGCCAGAGTATATTTTAACAGTATTCAGTCGTAAGTACATTACCTTATAATAAGTGTCATTTGAACAATCCCGTATTTCATCGGCTAAATACTTTACCTAAAATGGCCGTATACAATTTCCATTGGCAATCCAGCCTCATCTACGTCGGGAAATTCAGGTAAAGTCTTCAAAGAGATAGAATATTTTGCCATTATAGCGAGACATAACGCATCGATGATATCATCTGAGGCTAAGAATTTACGTGGGAATGTATTTAGGGCTTGTTCGTATATACGATTAGAGAGAGGTTCATAAGTATTTAACAACTTCAACCTCTCTTTTATTCCTTCTGGCGTTTTTTTGTAATTCATCATTGGAACAAAACCAGCTAAACTCCAAAAAGCTACCTCTGGATGTGATTCTCTTAACTTTTTTATCCATTCAGGATATTTCTGTAAGAATTGATCTACTTCTCTAATTCTATCCCCAATATTCCAGGCCTGCTTTGAAATTTTCACGCCCAAAGCCTCTTTATTTATTTCACAAGCATCCAGATAGGTTTCGGCATACATGGCTTTTCTGGAAGGTACTGGAAACACACTTGATCCTCTCAATCGGGTAAGTCTTTTCCTGGCTTCCCTATCACATCGTCTTTTTTGGGTACCAGGAAGACCTATGGGAATATCAATTAATGCCAGATTTACGGAAAAATCCTTTATAAACTCCTTCCAATCATGAATTTGTGAAAATAGATTAATACTCCATTTGTTATTATTAAGCCATGAAATACAAAACCAACCTCCTTTACATCCATCTAACCCTGAAATACAATTTCTTGCATTCATTAATAATTGTAATTATTCATTTAGAATGAATTATAACTATTTTTTTGTTGAACAACATGTGAAAGGGTATTAATTTATTCTCCACCACCGACAGATCTACGGGTTTTAAGTACTTCTCGTCTGTATTTAATTAACTCTATATTTCGAGCATATTCCTCTTTACACACTTGTATGATATCGTGACTTTGATTGATTAGTACAAAATCATCTTCTGTAATAGCGGATTTAGGTTTTGTTCTTATGTACAATATATCCGCTTTCATACTATCTACTATATTCTTTAAACTCTCATTTTCTTCCATTAATTGGCTGATTACTGCATCATCCATCCAGGTATGTTTATTAGCAGCATAATCTTTATTATAAGTATTTCCTTGAGTGTTAATTTTACGAGTGTAATTATTTCGATTTTTTTCTTTTTGTTGCGAGAAAACTGGGGAAGTAAAAAAGAATGATAACAGAAGACAGGAGAGAACTACAGTGCAAGTCTTTACTCTCATTTATATTTTTGGTTTATTCAAAAGTAAAAAAATACCATTTATAAAAAAAACCAGGAATTTACTCTTCCTAACGATAAAAATCCATGAGACAGACTTGTAATACTTTTTGGCTGATAGAGAATTTACCATTAATTTCTGCATAAATAGCTTAAAAATAAAGAATGGCTGAATGATGAAGCATCCTGCAAAAATGATACGCTTTTCTCTTTTTTTGATATTATGTATCACAGTTGGGACAAAAGTATATGCACAATTAACTCCTACCGGAGGACAACCTAAAATTTTAGGTCAATTAAGAATCAAAGAAATTCCATATGAGTCATCGGGGAGTCCCCAGGAAATATTTATCCATGAAGAGTGGAACCAGGGTTACTTTCTCACCAGAGATGGGAAGATGGCATATGATGTTCCCCTGAGATATAATCTTGTAACAAACCAATTGGAGATTCAGACTAGTGGAGATATAAAAGTAGCGAGTTTAGGACATTTAAGAAATTTCTACTGGGTCGATGCAGTGGGTGCACATAGATATTATGAACAATATATCAATGGCAATAAGTATATATATGAGGGGGTTCCATTCCAGGGATTACTGCAAATACTTCTCAGGGGTTCATGTGAATTATTAGCTTGTCCTACTACCACAGTGATTAAAGCGCATTATATCCCTCAATTAGACGCTGGGCATAGAGAAGATACCTATCATAAGCGAACAGATTACTATCTTTCCAAGGATGGTCAATTGTTTTTCATACCTAGAAATATCAAAAAATTTCTTTCTTTATTCACTCCTTTTGAAGAGGATATCCGCACATATATGAAAAAGGAGGACATGATACCGGACAATAAGCTTACGCTGCTAAAAATTGTAGGACATTATAACCACCTCATCCAGCAAAATCCCTAGCTTCATGCCCATTGGTACAGGAAAAAAAATAACCAAAGAATATTAAGTGGAGGACTTAGTCTTTCTATCAAACAATTTTAACAAGGTATTAAAAAACCACGTTTGTTCAGACTCCACAAACACTTCCAAAAAACTGTCAGCCTTAGTTACAATATCTTCCAAATCCAATACCGCAGATAAAAATTCTTTCACATGTGGATCTTCGGGATCGCTTTTCACAGATTTTACTTCTTCCAGAACTTTCATTACCGGTTTCAATTCTCTTTTTCTCCGCTGCACTGTTACCTGTTTAGCTACTTGCCATACATCTTTCTCGGCAAAAAAGTATTCTCTCCTTTCCCCTGTTTTATGTTCTTTGCTAACCAACCCCCAATCGATCAAAGCCCTTAAATTCATATTTGCATTTCCCCTGGAGATCTTCAGTGCAGCCATAATATCTTCAGCACTGAGAGATTCTGGAGAGATTAGTAACAATGCATGAACCTGCGCCATTGTTCTATTAATTCCCCAATGAGAACCTAAAGCTCCCCATGCCTGTATAAATTTTTCCTTAGCTTCGTCTAATTGCATTATAAATATTCTCTGAGTTGAAGTTAATCTAAGTATTTGTCTATGTTAATAACATTCCTTCTGTCTGTAGTATTTCTAAAGCTACTGAATTTACTATTTGTTCTAATTTTACTGAATATACTACAGATAAGGTAGTATTGAAAAATTACTTACTTAATTTCTGCTGATAACTTATATACATATTTAGATCCATAAATGTTATCAATTTATGTACAGAACCTCTTTTCAAAACGATATTCAGGAGGTTGTAAGAGATAAAAATCTAGATGTCAATGCTACGGAAGCGGTAAATAGCCCCAAAACTAATCCAAACCAAACTCCATTTAATGATAGATTCCATACAAATCCCATGACATAACCCATAGGAAGTGCTAATAACCAATAAGAAGCGAAGGTTATCAAGGTAGGCACTTTGACATCCTGAATTCCTCTTAAAATACCAATTCCTACCGCCTGAATCCCGTCAAAGATTTGAAAAAAGGCGGCAATAATCATGAGGTTGGCACTAAATTCAATGACTTCTTTATCTTCGACATAAAAGGTCGGGAAAAAATATCTTCCCCAAATAAATACAACAGAAGCCACCACCATAAAGACGATGCTAATCCATATTCCTGTCAGTCCTGCTTCTCTCGCTTCTAATAAGTTCCGCCGTCCTAAAGCAGCTCCTACTCTAATCCCGGCTCCGGCTGATAATCCCATCACAACCATATACGTAGCAGAGGCTAAATTAATGACAATTTGATGTGCTGCACGCTCCGAATTCCCTATCCAACCTATCATAATCGCAGCTCCGGCAAAGGCTCCTGCTTCAAATAAATATTGAAATCCTGCGGGAATACCTAATCTCAATATGTTATAAATAATGTTCTTATCAATTTTCCAAATGAGATTTACCTTCAAGAACTCTTTATATCGTGGGCCCAGTTGAACGCACCATATCATCATTATCAACATGCTTATCCTACTAATGAGTGTTCCATATCCGGCCCCATCCAACTCCAAACGGGGAAAGCCACCATATCCATTAATGAGTAAATAGTTAAACAAAGTATTGATACAGAGTCCTAAAATGGTGATAATCATGGCTAATCGGGTTCTTCCCAGACCGTCGGAAAATTGTTTGTATACTAAAAAAAGTAACATGGGAAGAACCGAATAGCTCAAAATCCTCGTATAACTACTGGCTAGTAATACATCACTTGCAGGCTGGTTTAATACATACAAGAAATGTGAACTCACATATATAAGTCCTGTCAGTATGATTCCAGCAAACATCCCTACCCAAAGGCCTTGATAAAGTAGAGCACCGCAAGTAGATCTGTGGCCGGAGGAGAGCCGCTCTGCCACTAGTGGGGAAATAACAGAAGTAATGCCGAAGCCTAACACAATGATAATGAAGAATACACTAGTTGCCAGAGAGCACGCAGATAGATAGGTGTAGCCTATGCCTCCTATCATTAGATTATCAATCATTTGCATTAAGACCTGGCCTAGTTGGCCTATGATCACTGGGATGGATAAATGAACTGTTTCGCGTACGTGAGAAAAATATCTATGCCTTTTTTTTGGAGGAATCATGCAGAATTTATGTAAACATACAATCTTAATGGATAGAATAAATATTCGTCTGTTTTTTTTCATCTTAGCAAAAACGGCGACTCAATTTTCATCCATTTTTTGTTTTTTTGTTACTAAAATTAGAAAATACTATGATCCGAGGACTTGATTTCAGTTGGCTATTAATTCTCAGTGTATTGAGCATATGTTTAAGTTGTAATGCACCTTCCACCAAGAAAAAGCCTAGCAAGAGCACAGGAGAATACAAACCATTAACTGTTAAAGAAACAGGCACATCAGGAGATATCAATATAGCAGTAGATGAGACCTTCAAACCTATATTCGAAACTCAGATCAGTACGTTTGAAGCGACCTATCCTGATGCCAGCATTAACGCTATTTATCTTCCTGGGGAAAAGGCGATCGAAGCTATGCTTAACAGCGATTCTATTCGTTTGGTCATTGCTACCAGAATGCTCACAAAATCAGAAGAACGCCAATTAATAGAGCAAAGTACTGGCGCGAAAACCAGTAAGATCGCTTCTGATGCTGTGTCTTTTATCACTCATAAGGAAAACTCAGTTGAACACTTGGAGTTGTCCACGCTCAAACAAATCCTTACTGGAGACATTGACACGTGGAAACAAATAGATCCTCAGAGTAGCTTAGGAAATATTCAACTCACTTTTGATCATGCTTATTCCAGTACTCTCCAGTTTTTAAGGGATAGCATACTGATGGGTGAGACGCTGACGAAGGAAAATATATTCGCAGTAGAAACAAATCCCGAAGTCATTAATAGTGTTTCTACCCAGCCTAATGCGTTAGGAGTTATAGGCGTAAGCTGGATAAGTGATCAGGATGATGAAAAGGTGTTGAGTTTTTTGGAAAAAATCAACGTATTAGGCCTTGTCCCTGAATCAGAATGTTCTTTCACTGGAGAGTACGATTATTTTCAACCTTATCAGGCTTTCATGAAAGAGGGGTGTTATCCGCTAACGCGCAGTGTATATGCCATTACGAGGGAATCTATCTTTGGATTGGGAAAGGGATTTATTGCTTATTTAGCGCATGATAATGGACAACGAATGTTTCACAAGGCTGGCTTACTTCCTGAAACCGGAATTACAAGGCTGGTGCGATTCCCTGATAAATGATAAAATGAAAATATAAACAATATTCTTTTATCGACTCGACATTAGAATTCAAAAATTATTCATTAATTTATTGAATTTAACCATGTATTCATTACCATTTGGGGTGAATTACTGAAAATATATAGAATTATTATTATCTTTATAAGTAACTCAATCATTTAAAATAGTTAAGATTATGCTAAGACGTCTTTGGATTGCCTCCCTGTGTATGTTTTTTGCAGGCAGCCAGGTAATCATTGCACAGGTGACCCCTGAACAAGTAGAAAAAGTTAAGAACCTTATCCAAAATGAAAGTTATTCTGACGCATTGACGGAAGTAAATAATTTGATCAAAGCTGATGCTAAAAATCCTGAATTATTTTATTTAAAGGGTGAGGCGTTATTTGAGGCTGGAAATTACGATGGAGCAAGAGCTGCATATGAGGCTGGAACAAAAGCCAAAGGAAGATATCCTCAAAATTATGTAGGGCTAGCCCGTGTACTCATCCAGGAGGACAAGTCAACGGAGGCAGATGAACTGTTGAAAGATAAAGCATTATACTACGATAAGGGGAGAGATATTAATGTAAAATATGCTGTGGCTTCGGCTTACCTGGAAGACGAAAAATTCAAAGACGCTGAAGTTCTCCTAATGCAAGCACAAGATGAGGCGCCTAAAGATCCTCGTTCCTACATAGAGTTGGGTGACTATTATTGGAAGAAAGGAGTCAATGAGTTAGCCTTGGATCAATATGAAAAAGCCGTAGGACTAGATCCCAATTTTGTAGAAGGATATAGTCGTGTGGGAATGATTAAAGTAGATGAACAAAAATATGATGAAGGAGCAACGTCTCTAAATAAGGCCATCGAACTGGATCCTAGTTTTGCACCTCCTTATAAAATCATGGGAGAATTATGGCTAAAAGCAGGAGATTATACTAAAGCAAGAGATTTCTTGAAGCAATATGTAGAATTAGCGGGAAATGACCTTGCCGCAAGAATTCAGTATGCCAGTTATATGTTCCTTAACAACCAGTATGATGAAGTAGTTAGTGAATTAACTACTATTGAAAAAGATACAGTAACCAACTTAATGCGTCGTTTATTAGGGATGGCTTATGCAAATTTAGGTCAGGTAGAGAAGGGTAAAGCATATATGGATGATTATTTTGCTCAATACCCAGAGGAATTCCATACCGCTACTGACTATGAAGCATATGGGAAAATCTTATTGGCGGAGGGAAGTCGCGAACCAGCTGATGAATACTTCCAGAAGGCAATAAGTAAAAATCCGGACCGCAAGGAAGTGTATAATGAGCTTGCCCAAGATTATGATAAAAGGGGGGATAAATTTAAGAAAGAAAAAGATAATGAGGCTGCTTTACAGGCTTACCAAACAGCTGCTTACTATGCAGATAAAAACCTCGATTTAACTAGTCCAAAAAGTCTGAAAATTTACTATGAGACAGCCAAGATTATGTACTCGGCAGAAATACTTGATAAAGCTAAAGAGTACTTTAATGAAGCTATTAAATTAAAAAATGATTATATCTTCCCGTATACTTATTTACTAAGAATTGCTTACAAAGAAGATCAGATAGCTTCAAAGGCTAACCCTGATACAGTAACCTGGAATTTGATTGATCCTTCTAAAAGAGTGATAGATGCATTTGGAAAGAAAAATCCAGCAGAATTATCAAAACAAGAAAAAAGTGCTGTATTGAACGCTCTTGATTTAATGGCTATCTACAGTTTTAACCCTAGTAAAGAAGAAGGGGATTACCATTGTGATGATGCTATGCCCTATGTAGATCAGATCAAAAATATTGATTCTGAATTTAGCGGAAACTTTAGTCAGTTCACGGAATATTGTCAGTCTATTCAGGAAGCTGCTCAGCAGGGTGGTAATAAATAAATACTTAGACGTAACAACCTAAATGTTTGATATTTCGGCTCTTCATGTAGATGGAGAGTCGATTTTTTTGTCAATACAAAAATGCTGCGCCAAATACGCCTGCACTATCTCCTAATTTTGGTTTGAGGAAAGCAGTATCAAGTCTATGATTAAATACGTACTTCGCCGCATATTTAGGCCCTTCAGTATAGAGTAAATCAATATTTCCAACCCCTCCTCCTATGACTATCACATCGGGGTCTAAAATATTTATCACTACGGCAATACCTTTTCCAAAAAAATGCAACAGTCTGTTGATGGTTTGGACAGCGTAAGAATCCATTTCCTCGTGATAGCGTTGAACGATTTCCTTTAATTCTAATTTGTTGCCACTTAAATGCTCATAATATTTTTCCAGGGCAGGCCCAGATAGAATTGTCTCGACATTGCCATCTAATCCACTGTAAGAAGGACCTCCCGATTCATCCAGAAAATTATGGCCCCATTCCCCGCCAATGCCATGCCTCCCTTCTATAATTTTTCCATCTATCACAATGCCCCCACCTACACCAGTACCCAAAATAATTCCAAAAACTACTCGGGCTTCAGGATAACGTTCAGGTACAATGCCCATTCTTGATTCTGCTAATACAAGACAATTTGCATCATTTGCTATGCTAATGGGCATTCCTATTTTAGCTTCTAAGTCTTTCTTAAAAGGTTTTCCATTTAGACAAGTGGTATTGCTGTTTTTTATGGTTTGCAAATCAGGATCTAGCGCTCCAGGAGTTCCTATCCCAATTTGATCCGGCTGCTCCCCTACCTCTTCGGCCATCATATCTATCAAATAGCTAATACGATCCAGAATATGAGGATATCCACGGTAAGATTCAGTAGGAATTCTTTTTCTACAAATTATCCGACTAGGATCCGACATATCCAATACGACACCTTCTATCTTTGTCCCTCCTAAATCTATTCCCCAACGCATGTTCATAGTTGACTATTTAGGGTAACAATATATTTAATATTAATCGACCTAAAAGTAGCAAAAGATCCTTTTTAATTGCTATCTATCCATTTATTTCTTTCTGTTCCAAGCTCTGGCTACCTATAATCATCCCCTAATTATCTTCAAAATTATGTATATGAAAAAAATCTTATTAGCTTAATCCAGATTAGGACTTTTGCTGTTTCTTTAAACTACTCATATGAATTTCACACCGCTTGATTACGGGGTATTTCTCGGATATTGCTGTATTATCATTGGAATAGGACTTTTCGTTTCCAGAGAGAAAAAAGGCAAAAAGAAAGATTCCTCCGACTATTTTTTGGCAAGTAAAGCACTTCCCTGGTGGGCCATTGGTTCTTCCTTGATAGCTTCTAACATTTCGGCAGAACAGGTAGTAGCCATGTCGGGATCGGGCTATGTCCTTGGTTTAGGGATTGCTACCTACGAATGGATGGCTGCAGCTACTTTACTTATCGTAGGTAAGTATTTTCTCCCCATCTTTTTAAAGAAAGGAATTTATACGATGCCTCAATTCCTGGAATTGAGATTTGATCATCGTGTCCGAACCATCATGTCTATCTTCTGGATTCTGCTGTACATCTTTGTTAACCTGACTTCTGTACTCTATCTAGGAGCTATTTCCATGGAGACAATTATGGGCATTCCTTTCTTTTGGGCCATCATCGGTTTAGCTCTCTTTTCCGCATTGTATAGCATTTATGGAGGATTAAAAGCAGTAGCATGGACAGATGTAGTTCAGGTTATTTTCCTCGTAGCTGGTGGACTTATTACCACATATCTGGCAGTAAAAGCAGTAGGAGGAGGAGGATTTTTCAATGGATTAGCCGAAATGGTAGAAAGAGCTCCCGAACATTTTGATATGATCTTCAACAAAGGAGAGATTCTGGTCTCGGAAGGAGGAGTACAAAAAGATCCATATACAGATCTTCCGGGAGTGAGTTTATTAATTGGAAGTATGTGGATTATCAATCTAAGTTATTGGGGGTGTAATCAATATATTACTCAGCGCGCCCTGGCAGGAAAAAGTCTGGCAGAGGCCCAACGAGGAATTGTATTTGCTGGATACTTGAAGCTGTTTATGCCTGTTATTATTGTGCTTCCTGGAATAGCAGCCTATTTATTATTACAAGATGGAGTCGATTTAGCCATGTATCAGGTAGATGCTGCTACTGGTCAAAATATAGTGCTTCCAGACAAATCATACCCAGCTGTATTAACTCACTTTGTACCAGTAGGACTGAGAGGTCTGGCATTTGCAGCACTCATTGCCGCTATAGTCTCCTCACTAAGTTCTATGATTAATTCTACGGCAACCATATATACAATGGATATATACCGTAACTATATCAATAAAAATGCGAGTGAAACACAGTTGGTAACCGTAGGAAGATACATGGCAGGTATTGCTTTGGTAATTGCTTGTTTAGTAGCACCTGCACTTTCCAATTTTAAACAAGCCTTCCAATTCATTCAGGAATTTACCAGTCTAGTGAGTCCGGGGATCTTCTGTATTTTCATCTTTGGTATGTTCTGGAAAAAAGCGACGGCAGATGGCGCATTTTGGGTAGCCATAGCAACACTTCCACTATCCTGGATGTTAAAGGTAACCTTTCCTCCCGAACAACTACCATTTATCGATAGGACAGGGATTGTATTCTTGCTATTATCCCTCATTATGATCATGGTCAGTGTGATCAAAGCGCCTAACATAAAACTGCTATTCTCCAGAGAGGTTTGGATTATGTTTATTGGAATTGTTGTCTTGCTTTTAGGTGATGTTATTATGTCTCTATATGGCATGACCTTCCATGATCCTCTAAGAAAAGCCAATCTCCATGTGATTTTAGTTCTATTCTTGATTGGATTGATGAATTTATTTCGCAGTCTACCAAAAGATGCCAAAGCCATTGAAACGGATACCGCATTATTCAAGACAGATGCATCATTTAATATAGGTGCTGTAGGTATTATCATCCTGTTGATCATTCTGTACACCATATTTTGGTAAGAGGCTCTGTTCATACATGCAGTGGAAAATTTAAGATGAATAACGAGTAATTTATTTAAGGATGCTACAAAAGGAGCATCCTCTTTTTTTATCATAGACTATACATCCAAACAATGAATGGCGAGGACTACTTACTATTAATATGGTTGTTCAGTGATGATCATATTGTCCCTATATTCTGTTAAAGCATTTAAGAGTTGACTGGCCTCTACTTTTTTGTAATGAAAGGGACTTTGTAAACTGATATCTTTTAACCGCTTCAAGGCTTGTTCTATTTCCCCTGATTTTAAGTACGACAACGACTGATACCACTGAGCTTGTTGTCTAAAGTCTGGTGTTTTCATACTCAACAGATAATATCGGTTGGCATCCACAAATTCATTCATCATCGTATGGGAAATGGCTAAATATAAATACGGGCGCTGATCTTCTGGAAACTTTGCTGAATGAGATTTCAATTCTCGTTTTGCTTCATCATATCTTCCGACATTATAGGCTTTCATTCCATCCGTTAATCCTGGAGTGACTGATTTACTTCTTACATCTGACTTACTTATAACGTCCTGATATACATGAAAATAATCCTCAAATAACCCTTCCGGAGTAACTGGCTCTGTGGAATAAACCGAATACAATACAAAGATAAGAGAAAGTAAAATAAGGGTAGCAACTCCTCCTGCTACGATAAAAGGAGAATAACCATACGAGGATAATGCCGAATTGGAAACACTTTTCTCCATCAAGAATGAAATTTGGCGAAAACAAAAATATATTATCAAAGCACGTTACATGCTTTTCCACACAAATGCACGAAAGCAATTAACAATTCCTTAACAATATAATTACTTAAATTCAACTACCTCATTAAACTATGAACTTAAAGGATCAGTTAGCCTTTAGACCATTTGACTCATTTACAGTTATACCATTAAGGTTAACATTAAAAGAGGATGTTTTCCGAAAAGACTTCCTCTTTTATGTCTTATTATTTGAGGTAAACGCGAATGATATGGGCGTCTTACTCATACATATATTGGCACGAATTACCAATATATAGGTCCCTTTCCCAGGTATTTTTCGGCTATAGGCAAATAATACTCCTTCATTTCATCGAGATCATATATAGTCTGAGATTTTGTGTAGAGATCATATTGATTAAAATCCATGACCCATTCTCTATATTGAGCATCCTTTGGACCTAATAATCTTTGGTAGCTTCCACCTGTATGCCAGGGATAAAAAGAATGGTATCGAATCATCACCATGCCAGCTTCAGGAATCTGATTATCTTTGTGATATGTCAATACCTGATACAAATATTCATCATGTCCCCAGGCTAATTCTAAGGCATCCAACCCACACCCCTCTTCGTATATCCCCAATTCTGTATGATATCTATCATTATGCATATCAGGGTTTAATTGATTAAATTCAGGATATACACACGAATCGGGTAATGCACATCCCACAACGAAAATATCCCCTACTAATCCCCATTGTTCTGCCTGACTCGTTCCATCTTCATCCGAGCCCCATAAATACATTACCTTACCCAGATCGTGAATTAATCCCACTAGCTGCATCCAGTCAGGTCGGTGGTCAGCTCGCATGGCTTCAGCAGATTGAAGTAAATGCTGAACATTCGGTAAGTCCAGATCAGGATCACTTACATCAATTAATGCATTCAATCTTTCCATCGCATCCCACAAGAACATAGGCTTATCGAAAGTGAGATACTTCTTCTTCATTTGCTGTACATAATCGAATGTCTGACGCGATCTCATCTTTCGATAATGTTCTTTCACAGCTGCTATAATATCACCCTGGTCGTAATTCCGAAATTCGACTTTTTCCTTTGTGGTAGACATACCTAGATAGTTTAGATGGTAGAAACAATAGATGTAGAGGATTTCACTGCTCAATTTAGGAATAAAAGAGCACTACTCAAACGCCTAAAACACATTACTAAGCTATTGTTAAGATGTGCCAATGAGCCGTAGCTGTAGATATCAACTCTACTTACAATGTCTTCAAATATTCAATCACAGCTTCTCTCTCTTCTTCTGTTAATTTATCTCCAAAATAATGTCCTCGATTACTATATCCAGGAATAGTGGTATCATATGTCTTTTTCCCACCTCTTCGTTTTTTGGTTTTATATTTCCAGCCCACCTTTTCAAAGTCATACTCAGGCATCTCCCCTTCCCGCTTCCAATAAGTAGGCCTAGCGGAACTATTCAATAAGGTTTCCAAATTAGGTACTGACCCATTATGCAAATAAGGTGCAGTAGCCCAAACCCCATCTAAGGGAGGAGCAATATAACCATAAGAAGGCCTCGTAAAAGCTTTAGGTTCTGTTAAATGAAACCAACTCTTTTTATACCATTCATTTAATGGTGATTCGGTAGCGTAAACAGCATAAGCAGGGTCCGTTTTGATTTTAGCTAGTGGAATAATTTTATTTGGATAGCTTTCATTGTCTCCATACTTGCCATGACACTTACTACATTCTATGTCGAATATCTGTTTCCCCTCATTTACTAATCCTTTATCGACTGGATAGGGATAATCCGGGGCTTCTAACGACTCCAACCATGCCCACACATCATCAAACCTTTGTTGAATTTCTCTCGCGCCCGCACTATCAGGAATACCTAACAAACAAGCTTGCATAAGATGCTTAGTAAAGTCTCCCTGCCCCATTCCATTATAATAAAATGCTTTCTTTTTTTTAGCCCCCCAAAGGGGAGGAATATCAGATCCGATGGATGCTTTAGGTACTTCATAATGCGCTTCCTCCTGGAAAGTCAAGGTCATAGGATCTCTATGGGTCACAGCCTCCTCTTCAATCCTAAAAGCGGGGTTAACTACAGGATTATCTAACACAATCGCCTTAGCCATGTCCACATACCGCTTTGCCTGGGATTCATAGGATGCCCATTCAGGAGAATCTTTCTTATATTTTCTTTTTACCATCCAATTCACAAGTTTAAACCTGAAACTTAGATCCTTTGTATAATCACCTAAGGTATTTCCCAATCCTAAGACAACCTCCCCATTCATGGTGCTAGAATGACAAATAAAACAGTTCCCACTTACTACTGTTAATCCTCCTTTATTCTCAAAAACATTAAACACATAAGGCATGTTTCCATTCAATCCTTCTCTATGAAAAACAGTATCTTTCCCTTCTTTAAAAAACTTTTTAAAGAGATCATAGGGAATCCCATTTCCCAGATAATTTCCTTCTGCCAGATAAGCTAATCCAGCTTCGGGATCTCCACTCTCAGGTTGGGGATGGTCTAGAGTTCTATGCACTTGAGGAGGAATATGTTCTATGCTAATAGGCTTACGTTGGGAGTGGCAGGCCAGAATGAATATATTTATCGCGATTAACCCACTCCATATCCACCTTTTATTTATCATCTTTAAACAAATTTTCTTCCGTATGAATGTATTTAATATATATTATCCTTATGATATATGAAGATATATAACCCATATCCCATCTTAAGGTTTATCACAAGCCTACTACAATATCTCAGACTTTCCTTAAATAATAGGGAAATCATTTCCATCAGATTCATGTTTACCCTCATTCTTCCTCTCAGGGATCTTCATCTAGCCGAAAATTCAACCTATGAGATGGGAAATAGTAATAATAACCTTAATCTAAACGTAAATCAGAAAAATAAGTCATCTGTTTACAAGGGCTATCAGGTATTATTCAAACAAAGATAGAACGAAGAACATGCTTGAGTTCCATTACAAATGCACTGATAATCTATAGCAAGTATGTCGTACAACATGTCTGATGTAAATAATGATGGAAATTTATCTACATGAAATTGGGACGACAAATCAATATATCTTACCAGTTGAATTTGTTTATGTTACTGGCAAAATTTAAAGATTCTGTTATATTGAAAGAGTGGATTAAAGCAATTGTCTTATCATATTTTATTGAATAATGACCTTAACCGAAATCTTCGATCACCATATATATCTTGTTCTGTTGGCTCATCCTGATGATGAAATCTATTGCTCCGCACTTCTTCATAGACTGATCCTTAAACAGAAAGAAGTACACGTGCTTTACGCTACCAGTGGAGATGCCAAAGGCCAAGGTCAAATTAGAGAGGCCGAATTACGCGCTTCCATGGAACTTATTGGTGTGCCTACAACAAATGTCCACCTCCTTGCTATACCAGAAAGGGAAATTCTGGAAAATGTAAACAAATTGGTAGTTAAAGCTGGTGAACTCATCAGTCAGCATCACATAGATTGTTTTATCGGACATGACTATGAAGGAGGACACGAGGCTCACGATATAGTAAGCTTTGTGGCTACAGAACTCGTGCGTATCCATCAGATAGATTTACACATAGTGTTTCCCTTATACCACGGCAGACCCCAGGAAAGAAAGGCCGCCCAATTTAAACCTTCTCGAAAGAATTTTTTAGAAATGATGCTGGAACCAGAAGAAAAAAAGCTGAAAGAAGGGATTCTAAATATCCATAAAAGTCAGAAAGGTCATTTTGAAGGTTTAAAACGCTCTACTCATAATTATATGGACTTGCTTAAAAGAAGGGAAGTATACCATGTGGTCCATGAACCTATTTCCTTCCGCAAGAAACCCATGGAAGTAGTTGGCTACGAATATCATAGGAATGGTTTCACCTTTGACGATTTTCAGGAAGCATTGGACGAATACGAAAAAGCAATCAATATTCCTTCATAAATTGGATTTTTTTATTTAAAAATACTTACAATCAATTTTATATGGCCTTCTGCCTTTAGTCGGAAGTAGTTAGAAATACCTTTAAGGAGAGAATGAATCCCTGAAAACCTTCAACATATAACCGACTACCATACAAACACTTAACAAATACTCAGATAAGGAAGTTCATATAACTTTCATGTCTTTACTCCAGACTATTCCAACTTCTTCCATAACATTTAGGGGGATAATGGCCTGCTTTTACCCTTCACATATTATTGGAATTTAAAAAAGCACTTTACATGTGGGAACCATCTGACTTAGTTTGCAGGTCTAGTGTTTTGTTGTTAAAAATGCTCATTTCTGATACTCAAGCCTGGTTTTATGTATCATCCCAATGTCTGTACCCGTGCCTTTGCTTTAATATTATTCCTATCCTTGAGCCCATTTGTATTTACCCAACAGCCACTCAAAACTTTTTTGTGGGATCAAGGAAATAATGGCTCAGGATTCTGGAACAGAATGATTAACTGCGGCGATCCTAACCAACCCGGCGGAATAGGAAATACTCAAGGGTCAAAAATTACTTTCGGTACGGATAAAGAACAAAGGTTTCCCGGTACCTTCTCTGTAGAATTGTGGACCAATTCCGAATTCGAAGAAAGCTGTAATCAAAACTTCTCAGCTGAAAGAGCCGAAATAAGTGTTAGTAAAACTTACCGAGATCTTGGCGCCAAAGAAGGGGCGACCGTTTGGTTTGGCTGGTCAGAGAAATACACTGACATAGACAGATCCCACACCAGCACACTTATGCAATTCAGAAATCAATGCGGCTCAGGCTCTCCTAAAACAGCAATTGTATATCGTCGTGAAGGTCGAGATTATGGAGGAGCGCTAAATGGCATTTCTCTACATGCAGGAGAAGGAACTGGCTATGGAGTAGATGGAAAAATATATGGAAATAAACATGTAGTGGTCATTCCGGCCAAGGAATTGAAAGAAGGAACCTGGTACGACTGGGTGGTGGAAGTTAAATTGAGTAGAAAAAATGATGGATATATCAGAGTGTGGGTAGCTACTTCTGGAACTGATGGTGATGTAACATTGAACTATGGACAACCTACTGCTGCCATCGAAAATGCCACTACGATGAATGACGATTGTCCTCATATTCGCTGGGGAGTATATCGCCATGAATCAGCAGATAAAAAACCCTCCCAAATCAAGCCCGAGGACCACCTTATGATAAAATATGTAGGACCTACTCGATTTCATATTGGGAACGATTTGAAGGAAGAAGGATTTAATCTGGTAGTTCCAAGAAGTCCTGAAGAGCCAGATGAACAGGAGTCCGTTAAGGCACATCTTAAAATTTCTTTAGAGGGATTTATTTCAGGGGCCAATGGTGAAATGCATACCCTCTTGAATGAAAAAGGGCTAATTCCTCAAAACCAACCTTTTAACATAGCTCCCTTTAATTATAGTGGGAAAGAAAAAATAACCGACGAAGATGCTTCCATTGTGGACTGGGTATTGGTAGAAGTTTCTTCCTCTGAGTATCCTGATAGTATGCTAGCTCGGAAAGCTGCGTTACTTACTTCCCGCGGACTGATTAAAGAGGTAGACCAAAATGAATATCTACATTTCAACCATTTGGAAGAAGCAAGCTATATAGTCCGGGTTTTTCACAAAAGTCATTTAGCCGTAATGAGTAGTTCAGCTGTACCCTTCACCACACAAGATCCTATCCTATATGATTTCACTTCTGCAGCAAACCAGGCAAGTGGAAATAATCAACAAAAATGGGTCGATGATGTATTCGCCTTGTTCGGAGGGGATTTTGATCAAAATGGAATTATCAACAATATAGACTTCAATCTGTGGAGTGAACGTGCAGCCAGCATAAATGAATATCTCAAAATAGATGTAGATGGAAATGGGATCATTAATAATAGGGACTTTAATTTTTGGAATACCAACCGAAGTAAAATAGGGATTCTGGGGTTAACAGATTAACTGAGGCAAAGAAAAGCATTCCAAAAATCTGGTAGAGATTGCTAATTGACAGAAGTTCTTAACATATTAATCCTTATACCAATCCTACAAACAGTTGGAGATGTTCTTATTGGCACAACCTCTCATTACCTCGCTCCAAAAGTGAATTCCATTTGATGATGATAGGGAGTTTCGGGCCCTACTATGGTAGAGGGGAAATGGGGATGATTGGGTGAGTCAGGAAAATGTTGGGGTTCAAGACACAAGGCACAATTAGAAAAGTATGGCTGATCATTTTTACCAATATAACTTTCATCCAAAAAACCCGCAGTAAAAAATTGGAGACCGGGTTGAGTTGTTCCAATGTGTAATTCTATGCCGTTTTTGGGATTCCAAAGGCTAGCTGCACGTTGAACTGTAGATATAGAATGAGAAAACTGATTCAGCACAAAATTTTGATCATACCCTCCCGCTTGTTTGACTTTTAAATATGATTCGTGAATTAATGTTCCAATGGGTACAGGTGTTCTAAAATCAAATGGGGTGTTTTCGACGGCGATCAATTTACCTGTAGGAATCTGTTGCTCATTTAAGGCAGTTATCTGATTACCATAAATAACCAACTCATCTTCCAATATATCCTGCTTGAAATCTCCCGCTAAATGAAAATAAGGATGATAGGTCAGATTTACTATAGTATCCTTATCTGTCTCTGCCTTCATATCTACGTGAAGCTTGGGATGCTGATCATCTCCCGACCAATATATATCGATATTTACGGATAGAGTTCCCGGATAGCCTTCTTCTCCTTCTCTGGAGAGATAATACAGACGCAATCCACTTTCACTCCTTTCCCTTACGTCCCAAAGTTGTTTGTGAAATCCCTGGGTACCTCCATGTAAATGGTTAATGCCTCTTTCATTGCAGGTCAGTCGGTAGGTCGCATCGTTAAGAACTATATTACCTCGATCGATTCTATTAGCAAACCTACCTATAAATGCACCTAGATAACCCATATCCTGCTCATATGAACGGATATGATCATATCCCAGAATAATATCTCTCAGCTCTCCATTTCGATCAGGAACAAGGAGAGACTGCATGATTGCTCCATAGGACAATATCGCCAATTGACAGCCGGAAGAATGGCTGATGAACCACTTCTCCACGGATCTCCCGTTTTCTAATGAACCGAAAGGCAGCTTTTGAACCATGAGTGGAATTTACGTACCCTTTCAATATCATCAAAATATCATAGTTTCTCACCGATTGAAAAGGGTAAGAGAAGGAAAAGTTAATGTAGCTGAGGCTTATTGACCCACCAAAGAATTACATGCCTGGATCGTATAATTTCCAGAAGCATGTACAGCATTTTCTAAATCCTTAAATGACACCCATCTGTAGGCTAAAATCTCTACAATGGTTGATGAATGATTAACTTTAGCTTCTTTGACATTATGGACATTCATTATCGCATGTCTTATTTTATTAGCACAGGCAGCGGTAGACATTCCATCTACCAAATAAGTCTGAATCATAGTACTTTCTACTTAAAAAAAATTGCTACAGTGGAAATAGCTAAAATTGTTCCATTCTGAGCAGTAAATATGAATCCTTTTTAGGAATTAACTCAAGAAAGAAAAATTAAAAGCTTACATTCATTAATGGTCGATTGTGATGAAAAGACATCATTTTTACCTGGATTTTTCCTCTAAATTTTATTAAAACAGGAGAATTTATTGATGAATGGTTAAAAATGCTGAAAGGTCTATGATTTCAAAGGAGGAATTCATATTCTATATGACATGCGTCGGGCATTCCGACCTTTTTTGGGGTAGCGATTGTTAATCAGGGTTCCAATACAGCCGGCCAGTTTGTTTCTCCTTTAGCTATGTAAGTGCTTTGATCTTTTTCCCATTTTTTCTGGACTCCCTTATTATAGTTCAAGTACAATTTACCGTCTACGATCTTCCAGGCACGAGGATCACTTTTCGCCGTGTACCCATTAGCCACAGCATAGGCGCAATATCCTCCAAATTGAGGAGCATAAGCTTCAGGAGTGGCTTTGAATTTTTCCAGGTGAATCTCGGACTGGAACAGCCAGTTTACCCCTTTCCATTGATACTTATAGGTGGTATTCCCTTTTATTGGCTCATTTAGTTCAAAATAGGCAACGGGGTCATATCCCGAAATAGCCTCCTCATTTTTAGTATAAATTTCCGATGGCTGAGATATTAACTTTCCTGAGACAAAAAGGGATAGGACAATAAAGATAAAAAATGGAGCGGGCATGATGCTAGTATATTTAGATGAATATTGGTCTTAACCTATAACTCATGCTTTATATGAATTGTCTCACAGATATCAAATAAAGGCTATTTAGTACGGATCTCTTCTATTTTGGCTGCTGAAACCCCTTCCACAATGGTGCGATTTATCATAGGATGGTCTTCATCCTGAGGTCCTACATCAGAATCCGGATGATAGGCTATCACAACTAATGCTTGATTCTCTAACGTTTGAAATTTGTGTTCCCCTTCTTCATGAATAATAAATACCATTCCCGGGAGCAAATCATAGGTTCTTTCAGGAGTGACACATCTCCCAGCTCCTTTTATCACCATCCCTACACGCATAGATGGATGGGTATGAGAAGTTTGATCTATATTAGGAGGAAAAAACAATGCGTTTAAACAAGGATCTCCCAGTTTTACTGGCGGTACAAGTAACGAATCCGTACATCCATCTATATATTTTAACCTTCCTCTATTTTCTAGCGGACCCCCGATCATGTTCATTCCTTTAAAGGATAATCGTTCAATGACAATACCACTACCTCCTTCTAAAGCAATCTCTGTATGTTGGCAAAAATATTGACCAGCTAATAAAGAATATGTATTTACTGATGTATGTAATTGAGTACTTTCCTTAAACACAAAGCCGAAATAAGTCGAATTTGTCGACCTTAAGCTAATCTTATCTGTCCATGCATGGAGCTTAGTAGGGAAGTCATTACCTGAATAATCAAATAACAAGCCGTTATCCAACGTGAATTCTGAATAAGCCTTCATGAGAATATGTTCTGATTTTTTAGGGTTTTGTGAAATACTTCAAATTGAGGAATGTAATCTGTTTTCATCACCACCCTATATCTTTTTTCACCCTGATTTCTTCTGTTAATGATGATATCTCTGAGAGAAGGTTGCTTTATCTTCTGGAGAAAATAATCATCATCTTTTGTATATGCTTGAATATATTGTTTCGCAGGAAGTTTATACGTGTGTGGTTCTCTGATCAATTTAGGTTCCCGATGACTCATGGCCCAGGCCTGGAATGCTTCACTTCCAAAAAAATGGCGAAATTGTCGGGCTAAGATTGATACATTCTCTTTAAAACTAAATACGGCTAACCTCAAAGATACCTGTTGCCATTTCATTGTAAAATTAAACCACCAAAATAATTCATGGGTATATTGAATGGGAAATGGACAAGCCTGAATAAGTGGTTGGAGAAATTCGATCAGTTGATCTACTTTTTTTCTATGGCCAAATTTATTCATCAGAAAAAGAGGTAAGACCACTTCATGGGATTCAAATGCAAGCTGATTGAGTATTAAGGGCAACATTTTATCACTCCCAAATAATTGATCTCCATGTTCTCCAGTAATAATCAGGGCATTATCCTTGAAATAATCACTTACGGGAGCGGCTATAGGAAAATAAGAAACCTGGTTCAGTATATGCGACCGAAAAAATAGAGGATATTCATCGATGGAATCCATCGTCAATAATACCTCCAAATGCCTCTCTAGCTTTCCGGGGAGGTGTTTCAGGATGGAAATCAAGGCTGCAGTAGAATCAATACCTCCTGACCATAACACCTGAATAATCAAATCATTCTCCACTGCTTCTCTTATAATTTGTTTTCCTCTGGCATCACAAATGTCCGCAAAAGAAGCTTCAGGAAATGCGAGCGGATCGGGAATAGGGTCCAGCACTTTATAATCGAATCCTACGTCAAGGCTTTCAGAGCGATCCAAAATGCCACAATCAAAAAACTTGGCCGCCAACACATATTCAGGGGCTAATTTGATCCCATTTAATACGCCACTTTTAGCACGATGCGAGTTTAAAAAAATAATAGATTCACCTGTCATAAAATAATTCAAATGTTAGTCATCGACCATTGGAACAAAATCCCCCCCTCACAAACCTAATTTATGGATACTTTTTATATGACAACAAATTGCTCATCTGTATTTTTCAGCAACCTTTTACCATACCACAAAAGTAAGCCATTTAACTATTCACAATCCAATGATATACTTTTTCATTGGGGGGTTGTACATCCTGCTCATTTTTTGAAAGCTTATCCAAGGGAATCAGCCATTCCATAAGCTCCGGAGAGGTTTGCTTGCTAAGTTGTAAGACTAATTCATCTAAAGCTGTTTGATCTATTTCTGCCAATGTGCTCCACTCTTCCTTCATTTGTTCTATCCAAAAGAGGGCCATCTTTTTATTTACTGCTTGTTCCTGAATTAAGAGAAACTTTTCCTGACATTGATTGGCATATTTTAATAACACAGCGGCTCCTTTAGTTGCCAGTTTAGGGTTTTTCTTTCTGATGCGTACCAATGTGGCGACCTTCAGAAAATAATTAGTGTTGTGCTGGTTGATCCGAACGAACACATCATATTGCACCTTATTTCTGGCCCATAAAAAGTGTTTATAGCGAAAATAACCGAAATAAATGGTGAACAGGGTCCCCACAGTGGCCAGGATCATGAGGAAAAGTTCTGAGGAAGGTTCATTCATGTATGGAAATTCATAGGTAGTTTATATCTAAGATACTATTTATTCACCAAGGAAACAGTTGGGTTAGGAGGAAAGAAAAAAGCTGAAGTATCATAGCATTGGGAGAGGCCAAAAAGAAAGATCTATCCGCTATGGATCTTAAGCTTGTTTTGTTGATGGCATGAAGTTATATAGCCAACATTAGGTCCTCACACTTATAAAGACATTACTATATGCTATGCCATGCTTTTAGTTAGTAATTGTTCTATTTTATCAATTTCCCCTCCTTTACCCACACTTCATCACCTACTTTCACAGAAGCATTGGTAAAAAAGTTCCAACGCACAAATCCTCCACCTACTTTCCCGCCTAACTCGCCATTATCACCTAAGGATAATCTCACTAATCCACTTCCATAAGCGTAATAGGGAATAATCGTATCTGGTGCTGTGATCGTCGTTAATAATGGATTCATTCCTAGAGCAAACTCCCGAAAAGATCTTGCTGATTCCCCTCCCTTTTCCAGGACCGTTTCTACTGCCTCCAGCCCTTCCTCAGCTTGCATACTGACTATCCTTCCCTTTTCAAAGCTCATTTCCAGATCTGACACTAATACGCTATCCCAATATGAGTATGGGAAAACGATTTTCCCCTGGACAGATTCTTCTATTGGGGCAACTCTCACGGCACCAGCGGGAAGTTCAATTTCTCTGTCTATTAGATTAAGGGCGGCCATGGATCTTTCTCTGGAAGCATCTCCATCCTGTTTTGTGACAGGTCTATCACCGATGTCAAATTGAATATCAGTTCCTTCAGGAGTCGTAACATGAATATTATTTCCCCTCATTGCCTGTTCAAATGCTTTTTGTGCTTCCGCTAATTCAGCATAATTTGTTGTTAATAAGACATGTTGATAGATGCTGTCGATCGTTGGGTCAATGTCTAAGGGAAGGCCTTGAGGTCCATACGCTCCTGCCCAGTGAAAGTGAATGGTTCTCCCCTGTCCTGAGCGAAGTACTTCCTGCATAGCAGCATAAGGAAAGTGTTCTGGCGTGGCTCCCGGAAGCATAATCCCCAGATCCACTTCCTTGAGATAAGAGAACATATCGACCAACTCTTGCTCATCTGTCGGTGCCTGAGCGATAAAATCAGTTTTCCAGGAAGTAGGACCTTGCTGTTCCACAGAGAAAGTCCCTATATAAACAGCACCTGCTTCTACTATCCCTTCTACAAGCAATGGAACTATGGGATCAAATCTTCCAGGCATACCTACCATCATCACTCTTTCCCCTTCTTGTAGATTCGCCTGTTCCAACATAGTTTCTGCCAGCACCTGAAAATTAAGAGAGAAGCCATTATTCCCTTTTTCCTGTATTATGGCTTCTTTAGCGTCAGTACCACTAGGGTCGGAAGAACAAGACACTAATATAAGGGTGATGAAAAGTGTGTAAAAAGAACATCGACCCTTATAGATAGGATCAAATATGCTATTCCTGCTGTTATTAGGAATATGGCCGAATGGAAAGTTCATAAAATTAGGATTATCTCATATACATACCTGCTTTCTGTGAGTATTTCACTTTACGAGCGATGTCTGTTTGGTAAAGTAGGTCTCCTTCAGCATTGATGAATTTAATATGCATATTATCTTCATTAATATTTACCTCTGCAAAAGCGTTCTCGCCAGAAGTAAACATGGCATGAGTATCTGTCCCAGCTTCACGCATCATGGATCCCGCTCCCGATATAATATAATGCGTATAACCACTCGGTTTAAGGTGTTGGATATCATGGTCATGACCGCAGAAATAAGCTTGTACCTTATATTTTTCAAAAAGCGGGAGAAATAGCTCAATCATTTCAGGCTGATCTCCATGCATTATCCCCGTAGAGTACACTGGATGATGTCCTACAACTAATTTCCAATCAGCATCACTTTCCGCCAACTGATCTTCCACCCATTTAAGTTGTTTCGCTTGCTGTGCTGGACTGGCACTGGCAAATGTTGAACTAAGCATTAAGCCTTCAATAAATGGGCTGGTATCAGTATACACGATAAGTATTTTCTGTCCGCTGTCAAGGATCCACTCCTGTGTATAGTATTTTGCAGGCATACTCCATCTTTCACTCACTTCGGAATACTCGATCTGTGCATCAGGATTTAAGCCATAATCATGATTTCCCAATACGGGATACCATGGAATTTGCAAACTCTCATGATGGTACACCTCTTCATATGAAAGTCGCCATAAAGGATCGAGAATACTGGAAACACCGTATTCGTAGAAATTGTCACCAGTAGAGATGATAAATTCCGGATGTGAATCCAACGCCTGTTTAGCCATACTATCAGCGGTTTCCTGCTGACCATAATCTCCCTGTCTTCCCCAATCTCCTATCACGAAGAAATTTAAATGTGAACGATGGTATCTGTTATGCATAAAGTTTGATTAATAAATTAACCCTTTGTTTATAAAATATACGTTAAATGAAAAATGATAGGATAAATATGAAGTAGCAGATCTTTGAAAATGCAAAAACTTATTATACGGATTAAATTTGCTTGATGTTCTCTTAATCTTGTGTATTAATAAATACGTTCAAAAAATCGCCCCTACTTATCCTAAACTTTAAGATGTTGGATACCTTAATCGATATGTAGAGGAATGATTGTCCCAATTCGAATAATCTTAGTTCTGCATTGAACCGTTCCATGTCAATTCAAGCTTCATCCCAATTTGATAAGGAATCAGATTAAATACATCGTTAGCATAAGTCCATTTTCCTACTGGATAAATAACTTCAGGCCCCAACCTTAGAGATGTCGAACTGCCAAGAGGAATTTCCATTAGATATGCTGCTTGTACTGCCGGAATGGCCGAATTTTGAGGGCGAATATTTCTGAACTCATTTAGGACCAAAGCCTGTTCTGGTAGAGGTACATATACCTTTGTCCCAAAAGATAAGAAATGAAGAGATCGATTATGGAGTAACAGATATTCCAAACCAGCATGGAGTCCCACATAAGCAATACGATGAATTCTCACATCTTGAGATGTAACAGGAGCGGATGGAGCAAACCAGATCCCTTGTTCAATATTGTTCCCTTCAAGCACCTTAAAGTTAATGTCGCTTTCTACTTCATAGCTAATTGGCACGCTTCCCATCACTCCATTGATTCCTATATTACAGGCCCATCTTTTCCCAATGCTTCCAATTATTCCTATGTTACCCTTCATAGTTAACCTTTGTACAGATAACATCCTTGCCCTATTATATTTATTGATCAATACTCCATCTGATGTATTAGGATTAAGATGGTGATAGGTGAACGCAGGATATATACCCACATACAATTTCATTTTTTTATTTGAATCCTTGTTTTGAGTTAAATCGATGGCATCTTTCTGAACACTTATGCCTATATGCACAGATTTGTGGGTATTCCATGGATTATCAGATGAATTAATATAGCCCACGGGGATCGAGTTTAGTGAAATATTAGGATTTGATCGAGTTTTATTCAATACTGAATGCTGGGATATATTATGATTCAAAGTGTAGGGTATTCCTGGCATTGACGAATTATTTTGTTGGGAGGTGTTGATAGCTATCAGTGATAATTCAGGATCTCTCAGTAAAGGTCTTGCATCCAATTGGGAATTGGAGGTTATATCTGGGGAAAGTAGGCAATCGGTCTGCATAGCAAGCCGAAAAGTGGTGTCGGGTAACATAGGGAGTATTGCGATTTTTTCCACAGTTATCTGATGGTCGATATTCCTTTCGTATGACAACTGAAAAGGCCAAAAATACATATATACAGCTCCTAGAGCTACAGGCCCTAACAATACTCCTATCCAAACAACAAATAACCATCCTCTTGGCTTTCTCTTATTATCCAGCCGTTGCTCTATACCTTCCCAGGCATTTGCGGGAACTTCTGGTTCCCATTCGCGATGGAATTGTTGAAATATATTATCTATTTGATTGTTGTCCATAATCAGTATCGGACTTATATTCTTGAGATTGTATACGTTTTTTCAATATCTTTCTGGCTTTATTTAACTGAACTCTGGAGGATAATTCTGTTGTCCCTAATTCAAGGGCAATCTCTTTATGTGAGTAACCTTCTATCACAAACATATTGAATACCATTCGTGGGCCAAAAGGCAAGGCCTGAATCATCTTTAAGAGTTGTTCATGTTCTAGTGTACCGACAATCAATTTATCTTCTTTACTGCTTAAGTGATATTGATCTTCAATGCTCAACTGAAAATCAAAGGTTTCCCTGTATTTTGTATTCTTTCGATAATAATTGATGGCTGTTCTTATGCTTATCTGGCTAATCCAGGAACCTAAGGCTTCAGGTTTAGACAATTGGGACAACTTCCTAAAGATTTGAACGAAGGCTTCCTGAAGTATATCTTCTGCATCAGCTTTCATCCGAGCATATCGCAAGCAGATACTCATGACTTTGGTTTTATACATTTCAAATAAAAGTTTTTGTGCACTTCTATCCTCTTGTAGACATTTCTGTATGAGATTCTTGTTGTTCATGAGATTACAGAAAGTCGGCAGTAATATCTGCCGACTACACGTTAATCACTCTGTACTAATTGTTATCTCCCATTAAATATTAATTCCTGCCTGGAGTTTCGGTATCACCGCTTGGATCGTCCTCCGAATCCTGATCTCTTTCTCCCGAATCATCTCCCAGCCCTTCACTAGTAACCAGAAACCGAACAAGTGCATATCCTTTCTCCCCTGTTTCAAGTTCAACAGAATAAACGATATCGACTAGACCTTCAGACAATACAGGATCGGGTGTGTATTGCAGTTTATAGTCTTCTGTAATGATAGCTTCTCCGGAGCTTGGGGATACTTCGATTTGAAGAGATTTTACTATAGATCCAGATTCGTTATCAAAGGCATCGTTAGCAAGGATATCCGCGATGACAGTAGAATCTGGAGATACAATTCCCCCTCTATCATAAATAGCGATTCCTTCAGAAATAGGATAGGTCGGTCTATCTGTGATATTAGCTACGAAATCTCTTTTGATCTCTTCCCCATCGATTTCCATAACTACAGTGAAATTATCTCTTCCTACAATAGCATCAGCATCAACCTCATAAATTCCCAAACTTTTACCAGGTAAATCTAAAGAACCCAATGCAGGTCCGGTTTCCAGTCTCAAAAGCAGAGGAGTTGAACTTTTTACCCCATCTAGTAAATTTAATACAACAGGAGCCTGCTTAGCCGCAGTAAACTCAACCGGATCGAATTCACTTATATTGGGTAAATCGTCTTCGCCCAAACTTTCACATCCCTGGAATATTGTCCCAAGAGATACTACTAAGCTTAAGGCCCAAATCGCTCTCCACATAGGGCCATCCGTCCGAAATTTCAGCTTGTCTTTACACATGTTCATCATTAATTTAAAGTAAAGTTAGATTTGATTGTCTTACACTATACTAGACAAGGGAAAAACCGGAGATGTTAATTTCTCATTCTTAAAAAGTCAATCATTCAGCTTTGGAAGGAAGAAAGTATATAGAAGATACTTTTGCCAAACAGATACTTGGCCCTTAGATGAACGCCTAATAATACTCAGTTTTTTTACTGTGATTAAATAATATAAAGAGAAATTGACATAAAGTTAATTTTGAATGGCTTTTATTGAGTAATTTTAATTATTAATCCTATATGACACATGTATATGTGTAGATCAATTTTTCAGAATTTAAGCTGGCTGAGACATTAATTAGAAAAGAATTACCGCTTAACAGACATTCATGGAATTAGAAATCAGAAAAGCTACCCGTAAAGACCTCGAGCGCATTGTATACATGCTAGCAGACGATGAAATTGGGGCACAGCGAGAGCATTACTCTATTCCTCTCCTAGATTCCTATGTAGAGGTATTCTATGCTATAGAAAAGGATCCTAATCAGGAATTGATGATCGCCGAAAGCGAAGGCGAGGTGGTGGGAACCTTCCAATTGACCTTTCTCCCTTATTTAACTTACAAAGGTGGATGGAGAGCACAATTAGAAGATGTTCGGATTGCTTCCGATAGAAGAGGTCAGGGATTAGGAAGACAGCTAATTCAATGGGCTATCCATCGATCCAGGGAAAGAGGAGCTCATATGTTACAACTCACCTCAAATAAAAAAAGGATTAAAGCAATTGGATTTTATCAACGTATTGGATTCGAAAATAGCCATGAAGGAATGAAACTTGAACTTTGAGATTGCTATGTATTGAAACAGGAATATTCATATCCTCCTGAACACTCTTCAATTCTTTTTTTCAGACTCATGAATAAAAACTCATAAAAGGCAGCGTAACATATATGTTGCTGCTTTTATGAGCATATATTTCATATTAAACGAACTTTAATTCCAGCGTATCCTATTCTTCAAATCTCACTTTAACTACTGAGAGCGTCCTACCTCTATTTTGAAAGTAGACCATAATCGCTTCGTTATTATTGATCTGTTCACAATAGCGAGGGTAAAATTCATTCCCGAACTTGTAATCTTGTAATAGGGGCCTACGATCTGATACCTGTCCTGAGATACCAACATTATTGTAGTATATGTTGATCCCACTCCTTCTAGGTTTATATTCATAAAAAATATAGGCACCACTACCGCCAATAGCATTAAAGTAGGATAAACTTGCAGGAGATTCAGAGACCTGATTTTTGTCTACAATAGCATGCCACTCAATATCACCTACCCCAGACACAGAAGTTAAAATTACGTCCTCATAGTGATACATTTCTCTATCCACCCAATATCCATACATATCTCTGTAGGATTGATAAGTAATATAAAATTTCTCTGCTAATAGCAGAACACCTCCATCAGAGCGCAATATGATATCCTTTAAGTAAAAATTACGTAATTCCCTTCCCCTATCAATCTGCCTGGATGATAGATAGGAAGAGAGAAATTCGGGCGTAAAGCTTTCATTTGCATTTAATAGCAATCGACCATCGTTTCCAATCTTTTGAAGGATGGTACCTCCTATCAGATCACTACTTCGATCCGAATAAAAGCCTGCTATATAAATATTTTCATCCCTATCCAAGCGGAAAGCCAGATCCGTAATATACTTATCTCCCAATTCTATAGGAATTTCTGCTCCATCAGGAGCACCTCCTTCATATCTATAGACAAGATATTGGAAGTCATCAGAATCCTTGACATTACTTACACGGTAATATTTTCCCAATAAATAAACGTTTCCTGCATTACTCACACGTAATGTTCTCACCCGAAAACGATTATCTGGATATTTTAAATTAATCTCCCCATTCAATACATAATCTCCCTCATCATCAAACATATAGTATAGAAGAGATTCAGAATCTTTTTTATTTTCCAAATTCTTATAGCACAATAATCTTCGCTTATTGGGTGAGAGCACATATTGCAATTCTACCTTTTGCTCCTTTTCATTTGGATATACAGATAAAATTTCCTTGTCAGATAACATCTGGCCCGACAAGTCGAATTTGTAAAAATAGCTCTTAATCACATCCTCACGTGGAAAGTGTTCAGAAACAAATACAAAAATAAACGGACCAACCACCGATACAAAGTCCACATTTTTCCTTCCATTTTGTTCCAGAAATTTGTTGGACCACTCTTCTTTAAGATTACTGTCATATTTTACCAATCCAAGATAACGACTGGAAGCAGTACTCGTGGGGCCTAAGGTAATTAGTCCCTGATCTACAGGAGAATATTCATAAAATTCAGGCTTTGGATCGCGTTTAGACAAATCTAATCTCGCAGTAATTTGTTGTCCATATAAGGAGGAAGAGGAGATATAATACCCCGTAATAAGCATTATATAGACAATCTTTTTCAATATCATAAGTAAAAAAAATAGTTTAATCTTTCCGTACCAGCACTTTATACGCTCGATAAAAACGAAAGATTCCATACAAAATTAAAATAAAACCAAATAAATAATGTGTGTATCCAGGCAGGCTAGCAAACAAACCACTAGGTTTAAGTGAGATTAAAATGCCTAATACTACAAAAAGGACACTCATTAATAAGCTAAAAATCGCAACGGGTTTATTCATCATCACGTTTAAAAGATCATTACATACAATTACATGTGAATGTACACAGAATTACCCAAATTAGACAATCACATTAGTAGTTCGTAAAAAGTTAGAATAGTATTTGCTAGAATTGTATTAATAGTAATTTGACCCTACTATAATTAGATGATACATATGAAAAATTTAGTTTTCCTGGCTTGCTTAATATTGATGCAAGTTGGACATATACATGCGCAATATACCTTTACCCAAACTTATGGAGGTGAAAGAGATGAAAGGGCTATGTCAGTTATTCAGACGAAATCTGGAGATTACGTTCTTGCAGGGGCCACTTCTTCTTTTGGAAACGGAAAGACTGATGTATTAGTCGTAAGAGTAGATGAACAGGGGAATGAACTCTGGAAAAAGCATTTAGGAGGAACTCATTTTGATTGGGCAAACTCTATTACAGAAACTCGAGCAGGAAATTTCATCGTAGCAGGATACAGTCAGGATGAGAAAACAAAAACTCAAAATGCCTGGGTCTTTTTATTGGATCAATCAGGCAGAGGAATTTGGTCGCACAAATATGGAGGGGAAAAAGCAGATGAGGCTAAGACTGTTATTCAAACTTCTGACGGAGGATTTGCTGTTGCAGGGTTTTCGCACTCTTATGGAAAAGGGAAGAGCGACGTTTGGTTATTGAGACTAAACGCATCAGGAGAGGAAATTTGGCAAAAAACCTATGGGGGTTCAGAAATAGAACGCGCATATGCTATTCAGGAAACAGATGAGGGAGATTTTATTATGGCTGGGTTTACTCAATCTTTTGGCAATGGGAAGGCTGATATTCTGGTGCTGAAAGTCAATAAGAACGGAAAGGGAATATGGAAGAAAAACTATGGAGGAAAAGAAAATGAAGCAGTAGAATCCCTTGCGATCACTCAGGACGGAGATATTATGCTAGCTGGATGGAGCGCATCTGGCAGTCAGGGAGAATTGGAAGGAATTATTATGCGACTGGACAAAAAGGGAAATCCTCGATGGAAAAAATCCTACGGTCAGGCAGGAAATGATAGCTTCCACGCCATTAAAAAAATCGACGATGGATTTGCTTTAGTAGGTACTACTTCTAATACTGGGGACGATGCGGCTCAAATTTGGCTAATGAAAATCGATAAAGAGGGTGAAATGATATGGCAAAAACGCAGTTCAGGAGAGGAACATGATTATGGTTATGGGCTTGCATTAGCGTCTGATCGGGGGTTTGTTGTCGCAGGAAGTACTAACAGTTATTCCAAAGGCGGAAGTGATATGTTATTGATAAAAACAGATGAGTATGGCAATTTTTATACGCAGCCAGAACCATCTATTAGTACTGAATTGATAGCCGATAATACTAAAGCTGCTGATCTAAGTGAAGAAGAATCCAATTTTTACAAACCCAATTTGTACATTTTGAGTATAGGTGTTTCCGAATATCAAGACTCAAATATCAATCTTACTTTCGCACATAAAGATGCAAGTGCTGTAGCGGATCGATTTTCTACGCTGGAAGGAAGTTTATTCAATAAGGTGGAGATGAAGAAGTTGACCAATGAAGATGCCTCCCTATTTAACATCAAAACAGGGATTTCCTGGTTAGAGCAACAAGCGACACAGAAAGACGTCATTCTCATTTTTATTTCTTCTCATGGAGCATTGGACCATAAAGGAAACTTATATATCCTGCCCAATGATTTCAACGCCTATAATTTATTTGCTACGGCACTAAATATTAGAGATATAACCGAAGGAACGAATGGTGTTCCATGTAAAAAGCTCGTATTCCTGGATGCTTGTCATAGTGGGCAGTCCGGTAATGACCTATTGGAATTTGGAAATGCAAAGGCTGTCAACGTCAACAAAGTAGTAGAGGAATTGATGAGTAAACAACCAGGAGTTACGGTAATGACATCTTCCAGTGGGAAGGAATACTCTTATGAAAATCCTAATTGGGGTCATGGAGCTTTTACAAAGGCTATTCTAGAGGGTCTGGATGGTCAGGCAGACATAAATCAAAATCAGGTGATTACACTTATGGAATTGGAGTATTTTGTAGGAGAAAGAGTAAAGGAATTAACCGGTGGCCGGCAGCATCCATATACGCCAATTAAATTGTCAGGTAATATTCCATTATACATTTTGGAAGAATAATAGCCAGATCAACATTTCTATTAATAACAGCTTATATGGGGAAGATAGCAATGTTTAAGACAGCCATCTTCCCTTCTTTATTTATCTGCCAGGTATATAGATGATGGATCTCAGGAAAAACTCGATCGATGGTGCCTGGAAGGCATATCACCATCATCAGGGTCCATATAATACTCGATGATGGCTTTAAAATCTCTCCTTATTTTGTTGCGCAATAAATATGCACTAATAAATAACACTCCCAGAAATACTCCTAATAAAAAATGTAACACGATAGCTGGTTTCACTTTTTCAAAAGGAGGCTCAGGAAAATCAAGCACCTGAATAATAGGTGTTTCTCTTTGAAGTTGTGCTCTGGTTCTTTCTAATTGCAAAGCGATATCAGAATATATATTGTTGAGGAAATTGCGCTGCGCCTCCAATTGCTTTATGTTAAATTGATCGATAAGGTTGGTACTATACTTATTGGTATTATAAAAGTTACCTATATCAAATTGCAGCTTTTCCAGTTCCAATCTGACCGAATCTGAACGCTTCTGAAAAAATATGAGATTATTCGTGGCTTTTTCTGTTTTCAATTGCTTGAAATAACCTTTCAATTCATCTACGAAGAGATAACTGATTTGGCGTGCTAACTCAGGATCTCTGAACGAGAAATTCATCACTACGAATCCATTGTCATCAGTTAAAATTTTCAGGTTTTTTCTTAGGGCTTTACTACAATAGGAAATTTCCTTGTACACAGGTAATTTACCTTTACCCCCCTTAAATATTCTTTTAACCAATCTCGTAATAGAAAATGATTGGTTCAATAATTCCATATACACCTTTGATAGAACCCGCTTTTTACCCTTGTAAATAACGGTATCCTGAGATACAGCATCAGCTATTCTTCTGCTTGTCAATACACCGATGATTTGATTATTTGCAGGAACATATCCGCTGAGGGAATAGGATAGCAGGGATGCTGGATCTGTTAGATCAAGTCCACCTTTAGGATTTTCTGTATCTGGATGAAAAATAGCAGTTGCGACATGAATGGTGGGTTTATTGGCGGAATTCCAAGCCATTAATATCCCTAAAACTCCTCCACAAAACATGACTAGCAACCATCTGGCCCTTATTATTATCAAATACTCTCTTGCATGCTCATAAATGGCATATAAGTCCAGCCCTACAGCTTGCTCGTCTATTCCGTTATAATCTTTTCCGTTCTGTTCCATAAATGATCATGCTGCTACATAAAGCCTCCATACGGTTAATTCGGCATTACTCTCTTAATTAACGATCGGATGACCATCAAATATTATTGGCTATTGTTATTATTATCATCTAATACCCGATCTAGAATCAGATAAAACGTAAGTGCTGCTGTTGCCGAAGCTATGATTTCCTGGACATTTATTTTAAAGCCTTCTCCAGTCTTTTCTTTTTCTTTCTTTGGTGGCTTTTTAGCTACTTGAATAATACTCCCTTGATGAATAGATGGATAAAATTTTAGAAACATCAAGGTTCGTACCCGCCTTGTACTCCCATCCACATAACTCACCGTACTAAGTTTACGCTTGGTCCGTCTATCAAAGCCTCCAGCTAAATTTACGTAATGTTTAAAATTCCTGTTTCCTTTTTCGAAAATGACTCGTGTTCCCGGTTGGAGTACATTCCCATTAACAGTGACAATTTCCGTTCTGGGAGGAATAATAAGTCTATCTCCTGCAAGTAAAGGTATATTGTACTTTGATCCGGGGTTTCTCAGAGCTTGTTCCAATCTTAAAGAAATAGGACCTTGAGAAGGGCGGATAAGATATGCTCCTTCAGGATAAGCTATTTCTGTAATTCCTTCTGCCCTTTTTACCAGCGAACTGATTCGTTCATCCTTACTTATTTTCGTGTACTCTCCAGGAACGACTACCTCCCCTTCTATAAATATACTTTCCTGCAATTTAAATTCAGGATTTGATCTAATGTATACCTCATCGTAGGCATTAAGGAATACATCATCCAGGTTATTGTCATTTTCCCAATCCTGCTGTGCTGAGATTTGACGTATTTTTATTGGAATGAATTGTATCTCCCCATTTCCATTATCCACTTCAATAACCCGGGTTAGTTCAATTTTTTCTACATCAGCCCCAAGCCTGATCCCACCAGATTGATAGAGTAAGTCTTTCAGCGTCATATTAGGAGAAAGTGTATACTTCCCAGGGCTTCCCACCATCCCCTTTACCATCACATATCCCTGTTCAGCAAACGAATTTTCCGATCTTAATACTACTTTATAATAAGGCTGAACCAGGATAGAGTCTAAGAGGCTGTTTCTTTGCCAATCCCTGTCAATATTAATCCGAACAATTTCAGGTTTCACACTCCTCGTGCCAAACTTACCTTTTTCATCATAGTAAATTCGCCTGTAAAGTTCGATATTTCGAACTTCTTCATCGCCAATTCCACCAGCCTGATAGATCAAACTTTTTAACGAGGTATAGGTGTTAACCTGAAATGTACCTGAATTCTCTACAGCCCCCTCTACAGAAACCATTTGCTTCTCTCCGAAATCATATTTCGAATACACCCTTACCTCTTCAAAGTCTTCCAGAAATAAGGTATCCAGGGAAAGATCATCCTGCCAATTTTCACTTACAGAAACGTATTTTACAACTTTATTCGCCAATGAGTCTTCAAGTGTATAAAAGGTAGGATCCTCTACCTCATTTAGCTTAAATGAGGATAATTCTATACTGTTTAAATCCGCATCCTTGAGAAAACCTCCGGCAAGATATATCATATCTTTTAAGGTCATATTAGGAGTCTTCAGAAAAGTGTCTGGTTTTCTTACTAAACCGCTAACAGCAATATTCTCAACTTCATTAAAATCTCGTTGAGAAAAGACCTGTAAGATGTCTCTATTTTGCAACAAAAAATTATGGGAAGGATCATTAGAAAGTGTTTTTCCCAGATCAATTCTCAAATATCTGCTATCCCCTGACTCCATTTTCCTGATGAGGTAGGCACGTTTAAAAAATGTAGCTGTATCTAATCCACCGGCTTCACTTATAAGATCCGAAATTTTATGGCCTACTTTGAATGGATAATAGCCTGGATATTTGACGTTACCCAATACCTCTACCACATTTTCCAGGTCATTAGTCTGTTTACTTATGATAATCTGATCTCCATTCTCCAGAGGAAAGTCGTGACCTTTACTCAGTAACTCTCCAAGGTCAAAATCCATTATTTCCCTCCTACCATCTAAAAATCTTACTAATTTCACATAGGACGTTCTTGCATCAAAAGCTATCCCCCCAGCGTATGTTATCAACTTCTTAAGATCCTCTCCCGGCTGTAATTCGTATAACATAGGCCGAGTAACATCTCCACTAACCTCCACAATCTTTCCTTGTACAGGAACAACTACGTGATCACCTTCTTCCAATTTAGGCATGTCGTTCCCCTCCAATAAATAATCATACAAGTCAATGAACATGCGTCTTCTCCCATTTCTGATAATCTCAATATTCCTTACACTCCCCTTTTCGGAAACTCCCCCTGCATCGAAAATAGCTCTTAGGGCATCTATTCCTGGATCTACCGCATAAGGACCTGGTCGTTGAATATTACCTACTAAATCTACCTTGATTTGCACTTTTGAAGGTCCAGGGTCCAAACTAATATCGATGTTAGCATCACCTACGAAATTTCTATATTCCCGTGTCAGCGTAGAAACCACCTCTTTAAACTTATAGCCTGCCACAGGAATTTTGCCTAAATATTGTCTGAGTACCGTTCCGTCTTCATCTACCGTAAGCGTTTCGAATAATTCGTTACTTCCCCAAACAGCTACAATTAAGCGATCTCCCGGCCCTAGTAAATAATCATCTTGAGGAATTATGCCTAATTGCCAATTGAAAAAGCGATACTTCCGGGAAAAAATATGTTGTCCAAATACGGATTCTTCTTGAAAAGCGACACTATCCTGAGCTCTCTTAGCTAAAGCATTTAATCTTTTCCGCCTCTCTAATTCGAGCAACTTCCTCTTTTCCTGCTCTATTAATTGCTGTTCCATAAACATTTCATATGAAAAGCTGGAACTGGGAATGTCTTCATTAGAAAGAGAAAAACTCCCTTTCGGATCTTCTTGGGAAGAAGCTCGGGCAGTATCTCCTTCACCAGAGAAGCCTACACCAGATAATCCTTCACTTCTCAACGAGGGGGATAAAGAATCAATTTCCCCACTTTGTACATACCTTCTAATAAGCTGTTGGATGGTTTGTTCTGGAGCTCCTCTAGCTCTTAATATGGCAATTTGCTTTCTTAAATTTTCGGGGACTCGTTCAAAGTTAATTTCGCTGGATGAACCAAAAGCAGTAGGAGAAGGTGTTAACGGGGTATTGTTAGATGCTGGAGCAGGTGGAGGTAAACTCTCACTGCTCACTCCACTACTATCAATGCCCTGTGCAGTTACCCCGTGAATGTAAAATGTACCAATCCAAAAAATGGCGAGTATCTTTGCTAGGATTCTCAATTGCATAAGCGGTCTCAAAATTTCTAAAAAACTAGCATTATTTGCCAAACTGCATTTAATTCCAATTTTTCTTAAACAGATAACGTCTTTAGACTCAAATAATTTATACTTCTAATATTTTCAGGACAAAAAAAGCTTATTATTGCGATAGTTTTCAACTAATTCATCATTAATTCCTTTCCTCCTATCATAAACTTACAATTCCCTACTTTAATTCAAACATACAGCTTAATCTCTGGTTCACCCTATTGTGAAAAGCAAATCTAATAAACGATTTCATTCTAAATCTCACTTGCCGCAAAAAATTTGTACAGTATGTAAACGCCCTTTTAGTTGGAGAAAAAAGTGGGAAAATTGCTGGGAAGATGTTAAATACTGTAGTGAAAGGTGCCGGAGAAATAAGCATCGATCACCTGAATAAGACTAAACAGTAATGACTTTTTACTACTTTCTGATATATTTACTTGTGTTTCCCCTTTACACTTTTAGTCAGACATACCAGTCTGAGAAAGTTTCTGAGAAATCCTCCAAGCTTACAGGAAAGGCTTCTCAACAAAACAACTCCAATATTCAAACGGAAAAGACTCAACCCATAGATCAAATGCTTGCTCAGGCAGAGATTTATTTAACTTTCCTACCAGACACTTCACTTACTTACACCAGAAAGGCATTAACTAAAGCTTCAAAACTGAACTATTTACCAGGCATAGCCAAAAGTAACCACTTATTAGGACAAATCTTTGCCAACTTTGGCGCATACTCTTCTGCAGCGGATCATTACTATCAGGCGGTAGAACTCTACGATCAATTAGATAAGCCCGAAGGTCTTGCAAATACGTATAACTCCCTGGGAGATTTATATTACTACACCCGACAATTAAACGAATCCCTACAAGAGCATAAAAAAGCCCTTTCCATAGCTCAAGAACATCAATTTGTAGAACTTGAAGCGATTACTCTGGGATATATTGGCCATTTTTATGAAAAGCAATTTAACTACGATGAAGCCCTTAAATATCAACAAAAGGCATTAAACATATATGAGCAGTTAAATGATTCTGGAGGCCTTTCAACCATCTATGGTCACTTGGGAAGTATTTATGAGGATTTAGAACAATACGAAAAAGCCTTCACCTATTTCTCTCTGGCACTTAAGTATAATGCGCAAACTTCAAATGAGGAGGAACGCATCATACACCTCAATAATATGGGGGACATTTTTAGAAAAAGAGGACTATTCTCTGAAGCACTGACCTATAGTAAGGAAGCTGAACAACTGGCCAAAAAGCTCAATAACGCCTATCAAGCTAAAAGTGCCAAAAGAGATCTCGCAAAAGTATATAACAACCTGGAACAATATGCCAAGGCTTATCAGTATCTGGACTCAGCCTACGAACTAAACGAAAAACTCTTCGATTCAGGCGTTAGTGATCAGATCACTCGTATGCAAAGTCTATACGAAGTAAATAAAACCCTTAGAGAACTCGACAACCTCAAACAAGATCAGAAAATTAATAAGATCATCCGACAATCATTATTAATAAGCCTGGGATTATTGATGATTGTTTTCCTGCTAATCCTGAGCCGGCAAAAATTGAAAAACAGGAAAGACAATGAGCTCTTGAAGGCAAAACAAGCATTGATTTCCAGAGAACTTGAAAATAGTCAACTCAGAGAAAAACAACTTGAATGGGATCTTCAAACCAGAGCTAAGCAGCTCAGTGGCCATGCCCTCAGTATTGTCCAGAAAAACAACATTCTCAAAGATATTAAAACGCAACTTATTCAACTCCAGTCCCAACATAAAGTATTTAAAAAGCCTATTTCAACGATTATCCATAGAATAGATCAAAGCTTTCATTTTGATAAAGATTGGAAAAAGTTCAACAGAATTTTCGAGCAAGTCCACCCAGAGTTTTACCGCCGTTTAAATGAAAAATATCCACATCTCAGTTCAGCAGAAATTCGACTTTGCGCTCTGCTTAGATTAAATTTGGAACCTAAAGATATAGCTTCTATTCTTGGGATTTCGCTTGATAGTTTAAGGGTATCTCGTTACAGGCTTCGCAAAAAATTACAACTGCAAAGAGGAACCAACCTTATTACTTTTGTGATGAATATTTAAGACACTAATTACGCTTATGTTAACTTTACAATTTTTTAATATTAATCTACATCCTATCATTCTTAATTCATAAAACATTTATTTACAAATATTTATATATTAAGCTATTTTAAAGATTGCCTTATTGTTGCCTTTCAGTTTTTAAGTTGTTGCCTTTTTAATACATGCGTTTTTTGGATTCATTACAGTATACCTTCTAATTAGCGCTTGCCATGTAACACATAAAAAATTTAATTATGCAGCAACATTTACTAAAGGGATTGACCTTACCAACACTTCTTTTCCTGATGGTTCAAATCTCATTGGGGCAGAACCTTCTTTTCAAAAGAACGATTCAGGCAACAGATACTATCGCGGATGATGATGGATTGACCTTGGTAGTATCCTCCGATGATGCGGAACAAGAAAATGATGAAATAGATTCCCTAACTGACGACGATATAGATGCAGGATGGGAAGGGGAAGCAGATGATCAAAATATTCTCACTGCTGGAATGCGATTTCAAAATGTTCAGGTTCCACAAGGAGCAAGGATTGACTCTGCTTTTTTTATTGTTTTTTCACATGAGGGAAAATCGACTGAAGATGTTGCACGCATTACTATTGTTGGAGACGCCACAGATAATGCAACGACCTTTACAGAAGATCAACTTATTACTGATCGTCCTTCAACCGCTAACACCGTACTTTGGGAAGTAGCAGAAGAATGGGAAATTTACCAACCTTATCAGTCAGCAGATATCGCACCGATTGTACAAGAATTAGTTGACAGAGCGGGATGGCAAAATGGAAATGCTATGGCATTTATTCTTAAAGGAGAAAATCAGGGACCAAGTGAAGTTGAAAATGCCAGAGAATGGGAAGCTTTTGAAAATATTGCAGATCCCGAAGATGGAGGAGATGGTCAAAATCATCCCGAAAGAGTAGCCCAATTATTAATTTATTTTTCCGCTCCTGCAAATAATATAGATGTACCTATCGTGGTAACAGATACGATTGTAGATGATGAAGGGATCACACTGGCTGTCTCTAGCGATGATGCTGAACAAGAAAATGATGAAATTGATTCTCTCACAGATGATGATATAGATGCAGGATGGGAAGGAGAAGCAGATGATCAGAATATATTAACAGCTGGTATGCGTTTTCAGGATTTGCAGATTCCCCAGGGCGCAACCATTGATTCTTCTTATGTAATTGTTTTTTCTCACGAAGGAAAAACAGTGGAAGATGTAGCTCGCATTACCATTGTGGCTGAAGCTACAGATAATGCAGAAACTTTTACAGAAGATCAGCTACTAACAGATCGTCCGCAGACAACAGATTCTGTGTTGTGGGAAGTAGCAGAAGAATGGGAAATATATCAGCCTTATAGAACTGTAGATATCAGTCCGGTTATTCAGGAAGTCGTGACTAGAGAAGGTTGGGCCCCAGGAAATGCCATTGCTCTGTTATTTAAAGGAGAGAACCAAGGACCAAGTGAGGTTGAGAATGCTCGCGAATGGGAAGCCTTTGAAAATATTGCTGATCCCGAAGATGGCGGAGATGGACAAAATCATCCAGAAAGAGTAGCTAGATTAGTGGTATTCTGGTCAGGTGGAGATTCTATAACCACTTCTATCAGCCAGCAACTTCCCGTTAGATATAATCAGATTCAGGTATATCCCAATCCTGTCACTTCTAATGAAATGATTTTGTCCTTAGCTTCTGAAAAAGCAGCAGAGATTAGGTTAATCAATCAGAATGGACAAATCGTACGTTCATTATTCTCTCCTTTTGGAAAAGAGGTGAAAATAAATTCTTCTCCCCTAGCTTCAGGATTTTATTTCTTCCATGTGATTCAGGAAGAAACTGTATATACACAAAAATTTATCATTGATCATCGTTAATCCTATACAGGAGGCATTTGCTTACGCAAATGCCTCCTTCTTTCTTAATGGATGTAAGCCATGATGGAATTCATACGGTGTACGGGAATATTTTTTTTCCTCCTCCCTATCATGCTCTTGGGCCAATCACAGGAAACCTATAACTTGTGGGGAAGAGTGGTTGACTTTCAGACAAATGAACCTATGATGGGAGCAACGGTTCAAGTGCTGGATACGAAGCAAGGGACAAATACACGTCTTGACGGTACCTTCTTCATAAAAGACATTAAACAGCCTTCCATTACCTTAAAAGTATCTTTTATAGGATATAAAGATCTGGAGAAGACATTTAATCTGGCAGAAGATTCTCCGAATAATCTCACACTTTCTCTTTTCCCTGCCGATCTGAATATGGATGAAGTAGTGATAGAAGGTCAGGCAGAAGGACAGGTAGGCGCATTTTTGGCACAGAAAAGAGCCATCAACATCAAAAATATTGTTTCCTCAGAACAAATTCAGGCCTTCCCGGACATGAATGCCGCAGAGGCACTACAAAGAATCCCAGGAATTACGCTTCAACGCGATCAGGGAGAAGGGAGATTCGTACAATTGCGAGGCACACCACCAGAGTTGACAAACTTCAATATAAATGGGGAACAAATCCCTTCACCTGAAGGGGATGTAAGATATGTAGGCCTGGACATTATAGCTGCTGATCAAATCGAAACGATTGAAGTCACTAAGGTACTCACTCCTGATATGGATGCAGACGGAATAGGAGGAAATGTCAACATTATTACAAAAGACCCACAGGGAGAACTCCCCACTATAAGAACTGTGTTTGCAGGAGGATATAATAATCTTCGGCAAACAGATAACTACCAGATTCAATTCACTTATGGAAGGAAATACAAAAAATTTGGGTTCAATGTTAATGCGAGCTATTTCTTAAATAACCAAGGTGCCGATAATCTGGAATATAAATATGTAAAAGGCCCGTTTTTCGGAAGTCAAAACCTCGGTAGAGATAATTTCCTGGTACAGTTCAGGGAGTTTCAATTGCGCCATTATGATATCACTCGTAGTAGGCTCGGCGTAAGTCCCACCTGGACCTATCAATTCAACCGAAACTCAAAAATATATCTTCGGGCATTTTACAATCGATTTTCAGATGATGAAACCAGAAGAAGACTGGTCTATGATTTGGAAGACGCGCTCTCAGAAATATATTATTTATATGGTGGTTTAGAGAGAGATGTACGCCAACGAACAGAAATACAAGATTTAGCTACAGTAAACTTCGGAGGAGAACATCTGCTAGGGAATATTTCTGTGGATTATATGTTCCAGTATGCTTATGCCAGAGAAAATATACCCGATTTTGCACAGGTCCGCTTTGACAGCCCGGGACAAGCTATAACAGTCGATTTCGACTTAGATGATCCTGACAGACCTGTTGCAGGATTCCCAAGACCTCAGGATTCTGTCAATGCCTTTAATTTTATAGAATATGAAATGGATGAATTAACTTTTGAAGAGAGCCTGGTAACCGATGAAAACCTTGCTGCCAGGTTAAATATTCAAATTCCATATGTATTCAATGAAGCGCATGGTGGCTTTGTCAAATTCGGGGGAAAAATACGATCTAAAGACAAAGAGAGAGATATTAAAAATCAAACGTTCGGAGCTTATTTTGAGACGTCGAACATCTATCCTGGAGAAGGCCCCCCCTTAAATCTCACCACTGTTGATGATGGATTTTATGAAGGCAACCTACTGAACAAAGGGTATGAATTGACTTCTATCCCCTCAATAGAATTAACCCGCGAATTTTATGAAGCTTACCCTCAGTTCTTCATTTTCGACAGATCGACTACACGTATTACTTCATTTGGGGAAGATTACAAGGCTGAAGAAGATATTTATGCCTTATATGGAATGGTAAAACACGACTGGAATAGGTTGAGTATTCTAGCAGGACTCAGATATGAAAGAACAGATATAGATTATGAGGGAGTTCTAATTAAGACCGCCAGAGGCCGATTTGATAGCTCAGAGCCTTTGGAGGATAGCAGAACCCACGATTTTTTTCTACCACAAATCCAATTGAGATATGCTCTTGACAACTCCACAAATCTTAGAGCTGCTGTAACCAGGACATATGCCAGACCGAACTTTGAAGATGTGTTACCCTACAGGGAACAGGATTTAGACGAAGTGAGGTTTGGAAATCCCAATCTGGAATTCCCCGTTTCACTGAATGTAGATTTACTGGCGGAGAGGTACTTAAAGGGAGGAATTATTTCAGGGGGCCTATTCTACAAAGAAATAGATAATTTCATTTTCCATTTTACCAGATTTGCACATGAAGGTGATCCGAAAGACTACGGCCTGGTAGAAATAACAAAAGCAATCAATGGCCTGGAAGCATCAGTATATGGTGCAGAGGTTCAAGCTCAATTTAACTTTACTTTTTTGAACGGCTTTTGGAGCAATTTCGGAATTTATGCCAATTACACTTTTACAGAATCTGAGGCATTCGTTAACCAACGTTTTCCAGCTAATTATTCTACTGCAGTAGTTGTATTCGGAGAGGATGACTTATCACTGTTTAGTGCCACTGACCAAATTGAAAAAATAACTCTTCCCGGGCAGGCAAAGCACTCGACCAACCTGGCATTAACCTATACGGGAAAAAAACTCTTCGGCCGACTGGTAGCTAATTATAATGATACTTTTCTCTTCCGGCTAGGGGCAGATGAGGATTTAGATGAATATTATGCCGAAGCGTGGAGATTAGATTTTACGGGCAATTATCGTATTACCAGACAAGTAACTGCATTTATCGATCTCATAAATCTCACTAATGCGCCCCTTCGATTCTTTTTGGGTACAGAAGATAGAATCAAACAACAAGAATTCTACTCTTGGTGGGGAAGAATAGGAGTCAAACTGAATTTTTAAATTACATGCCTTCATTTTACCATATTTTTATCTTCGCACTGTTAAATATATTTACAGCATCATGCGATTCATTTTTGCCAACTCCTGATTATTTCCCTGAAGTTTATCCAGACCTTGAAACTGAGTCTGTTGAGAGTATCTTTGGAGAAGATGCAGCAGATGATCCCGCTATCTGGCTTCACCCTAAAGATTCCTCCAAAAGCATCATATTTGGTACGAACAAGCGGAAAGGAATAGAAACTTATACCCTAAAAGGAGAAAAAGTACGCTCCTACCCTGTTGGGAAGGTAAATAATATTGACGTCAGGTATCAGTTTCCATTGACCGATACTCTTTCAGTTGATATTCTGGCAGGATCCGAACGATCTCAACAGCAAATTCTCTTATACGCTATAGATCCCGATTCTGGTACCTTAACCCCTTTAGGAACAGGCATTCCTTCCAATTTGAGCGATGTATATGGATTTTGCCTTTTTAAACATACTGCTACAGAAACATTTTACGCCTTCATTAACAGTAAAACCGGTCTGATAGAACAATGGAAGCTTGTATCGGCCATCGATGAGATCAAAGGGGAATTAGTCAGAACTTTTTCAGTACCTTCCCAACCTGAAGGTATGGTAGCGGACGATCAAGAAGCCAAACTTTATGTTGGAGAAGAAAATCATGGGATATGGGTATTCGATGCATTACCGAAAGAGGATTCCCAGCCTCATTTTATCCCAATGAGTGGAAGAGAAAATCAAAATATTCGCTTTGATATAGAGGGCCTGGCTATTTATCGATCCGACAATTTACAATGGCTGTTAGCTTCAAGTCAGGGAAATAATTCATATGCCGTTTTCGCTATAGAAGAAGCTTATCCATATGTCGGCAGTTTTATAGTTTCAGATAGTCTATACGATGGAACAGAAGATACTGACGGAATTGAAGTAAGTTCAGCTAATTTGGGAGGAATTTTCTCTCATGGCATATTTATAGCACAGGATGGAATGAATTACACAACAGAGGGAAGAGCTGAAGCTCAAAACTTCAAAATGGTAGCCTGGAATAAAATTGAACCAGTCATAAAAAGATTTCACACAGCAGATCATCATCGTTAGGGTTTTTCTCTATTATATTTTATACTTAGATATCTACCAAAACCCTTAGAATGACCGATACTGATGAATGGTTTAAAGGCTAGTTTACTACTTTTTGGCGCATCCTTATTTCTTTCATTTACTTATTTTCAAGACAGCTATACCACCAGCTTGCTAGAAATACGGGCCACTAAGGATAAAGACTTTAAAGATCCTCATCGTTCTCCATTCAACAAGAAAGATAGAAAATCCTTTAAAGGACTTAACTATTTTCCTATTGATCAATATTATAGAATAAAGGCGGCATTTCTTCAGATAAAGGACTCATCTATTATTCATTTACCCACCTCCAAACCGGGTACCAAACAAGCTTTTATGTTATCGGCTAAGCTGTCCTTTCACATATCAGGTGAAACACATCAGTTATATGCATACAAAAGCCTGAAACTTGCGGCTATCCCAGGATTAAGAAATAAATTATTTGTTCCGTTTTTTGATCGTACCAATGGGCAAGAAACATATGGTGGAGGGAGGTATTTAGACTTATTTGAGGTAACAGCCGATTCGGTAGAACTGGACTTTAATCATAGTTACAATCCATTATGTGTGTTTAATGACAGATTTGAATGTCCTTTAGTACCCAAAAGCAACAAATTATCTATAAAAATTCAAGCTGGAGAAAAAATGTACTACATTGATTCTTATTCCCAACTTGAAGATTAACCAGCTTATGTATTCATGACTAATCACTTCAAACAATATCTAGAAAAGTATGCGTGATAATATTTGGTATTTTGAGGATGTAAATTTATTTGAATGCTTTTGTCCTATCAATGGGGCTGAAGAAAGATATGAAAAACAACCAAAGCGTACCTTCAAGAAAAGCGAATTTATTTACATGACAGATGATCTCGCGAATCAGGTATTTTTTATTAATGAAGGAGCCGTAAAGGTTATTAGTTACACCGAAGAAGGGAATGAAGTGATCAAAGCTATTTTGCATCCCGGTGAAATTTTCGGAGAACTTTCGGTTTACGGAGAACAGAAAAGAAATGATTATGCCCAGGCCATCGTAGATACTCAGGTATGTACCTTAAGCAGAACAGAAGTAGTATCTCTGATGCGAGATGTGGGTGATTTTCAGGCTTTTTTAAATAAATTAATCGGTAAGCGTGTTATCATGACACAAAAACGCCTGGAATCACTATTATTCAAAGATGCCAGAACCAGAATTGCAGAATATATTTTGGAACAAGCGGATAAAAAAAGTACCAACACCCATAAAGGCATTATCATCAGAAATTATTTAACACATCAGGAAATCGCCAGCTATACCGGAACGTCTCGCCAAACCGTTACCACTATTCTCAATCAATTCAGGGAACAGGGTCATATCGAGTTTGATCGGAAAAAAATAGTAATAAAAGATCTTCAAGCGTTTAAACAAACCTTAATGGTATCCGCATAATTTGCATGAATGATATGCTAACTCCAGAAAGTCTGCTATATATATTTATCGGAATAGTCCTCATAAGCACCCTTTTTGAAGAGTGGCTCTCCTATCTAAATCATAAACAATATAAAAAGAGCATGCCTCTAGAGGTAGCTCCTTATTATGATCAAGAAGCCTATACAAAAGCGTATCAATACCATCAGGATTTATATAAAATAGGGAGAATCAAAACGCTGATAAGTACAGGAATTATTCTCCTGGTACTTATTAGTGGAGGGTTTGGCTGGCTGGACGGACAATTAAGAATGCTTACAGAACATCCTATTCTCCTACCTCTTTTATACTTCGGTTCGCTATTTTTTATTTCAGATCTACTTGGGCTGCCATTTCAATTATATCATACCTTTGTGATCGAAAGCCGATACGATTTTAATAATACGACCTTAGGAACCTTTATAGCAGATAAAATAAAGGGATATTTCCTGGCCATGATATTAGGAGGCCTATTAATGAGTATCTTTTTATGGTTGGTAAACTGGCTTGGAAATGGATTTTGGATTTGGTTTTGGATCGTAATGTCTGGATTTACCTTGATTCTGAACATTTTTTACACTTCCTGGATATTGCCATTGTTTAACAAGCTAACTCCTTTAGAAAATGGCGAATTGAGGTCTTCGCTGGAAGCCTACAGTTCTCGTGCGGGATTTCCTTTGGATAATATTTTCGTTATTGATGGGTCCAAACGCTCAAAAAAGGCAAATGCATTTTTTTCAGGCTTAGGTAAAAAGAAAAAGGTAGTCCTTTATGACACCTTGATCCATCAGCACGAAACAGATGAGTTAGTAGCTGTATTGGCTCATGAAATTGGCCATTACAAGAAAAGACATATCATTCAAGGATTATTTATTAGCGTACTTTCTTCAGGAATCATGTTATTTATTCTATCTCGTTTGCTGGATTGGTCTATCATTTCGTTGGCACTAGGAGCAGATCAATGGGGCATTCACTTAAACCTGTTAGGATTTGGTTTACTGTATAGTCCAATTTCAATGATTCTGGGTATTTTTGGAAATGCGCTTTCACGCAAAAATGAATTCGAAGCTGATCATTATGCGGCGGATACGTTCTCTCCTACTCCTTTGCAGACCGCACTGATTAGATTACATAAAGAGTCTTTAAGTAATTTAACTCCGCATCCTTTATATGTAAAAGTAAATTATTCACATCCTCCACTGCTTGAGCGATTAAAAGCATTGGATCGAATAGCTTGATGTAAAGGGAAAGACACGGCTCATTGGCACAAATAATCAGAGCTTATCTATCGAAAAAGTTAATATGTTACCCTTGCGGACTTTTGTTTCCATTCGTGAATATTCTGCGCCACAACCATCCCACATAATATTTCCCCTGCTTCATTTTTTACTGGTAAAATATGATTCCTGAACCATTTTCCATTAAACATCCTTTCTCTGACGAGATGTTCCCCTTTAAGTGCAGCTTGATATTCTTTTTCTACTAATTCAACCAATGGCTTTTCAAATACTTCATAAATATTTTTATGCTCCATCTCTTCTTTCGAAAAGCCCATTTGCTCCACATCTTTTCCCTCAATAAAAAAATAGCACATTTGATCATCAAACAGAAATACGGCCCCAGAAGGAAAATTTTGCATAAGCGTTCTATAACTTTCTTCTAAAAAGGGAACATTTGAGCTATCTTTAGGTCTTTCGATAGGTTGAATAATAAGTACCATCCCCAACAGCTGTGGTGAATTATCAAACATTCCTCTAACTTTAAGGCTGGCTTTAACGTTTCTTCCTGAATTATCCTGAATATATCCCTGCCAACTTAAATACAAATGCGTTTCTATATAACTTAAGAGAAATTCCGTTTCTGAATTAATGGATTCGGTCATTTGTAACATCCATGAGTTGAAGGAATTTGTCCTCAGCAATTTATCGAGAACGGGACTATTTATAGCTTCTTCTACAATTCCTAACATAGATGCTGCGCCCTTATTGGAATGAAGCAGAAGTCCTTTATCATTAACAATCAAGAAAGAAAAGGCTGTTATTTCCTCACTTATGATATCCCAAACCAAATCCGTCGAGAGCATTGTGTGGGTAAGCCCTTTGGCGTTTTGCAAATTGGTTCTTTGAGTAGAATCATTGTTAATATCGTTAGCATGTTCCCTTATATGTGAAGGAAGGTGATCCTCCTGAAAACGTTGTTCATTCATATAATTAAAGATATTAGAAAAACCAGCTTAGTGTACCAATAAAAGTGGGCCGGAATTTTTAGTATTTCCAACGTTTATAAGTATAGATCTTTCAAAAATCCAGACATGTAATATTAGAACAGATTTAAGGTTCGTTTACCACTTTAAATTCAAGGTGTCTATGAATCATTCCTGATATGATTTATCATAAAATGCATTAACAATCAAATTTGCCCCTTTTTAGTTCTTACCTTATTACGATCAGATAATATTTAATTTATATTATTTTCAAGTTCAATTAGATTTTTATATAAGAAATGTTACTATTTTTACATTTGTTTTATGCCGGCTACATTTAAAAAATGGGTATAATGCAATACATCGCATTGGATTAAAAGGTATCAAAATAAATTTTTTGTATTTTGCGATGTTGAAGTGCTGTTAATCCGAACATAATACCTAATAACAATCGTTATAGTAAAAGGATGTAATCCCCGAAAGAATGAATGTGATTTATGGAGTTGATTAATTTTCTGAGGGTGCTCTATAGAAAAAAATGGCTGATTTTTTCAGTGGTTGGAGTTGCTGTTATCTCCACCATTCTTTTCACAAATCAGCTTCCTGAAACATTTCAGTCCAAAGGGAAATTATCTTTGGGCATTTCAGATAATGTGATATTGACACCTAATGAGCGAGAAAATATCCCTCAGTATGTCAACATGGGACCTAAATTCAGCGCCCTCTTGGACTTGATAAAATCTACTTCCAACCTGAGTTTGGTATCCTACGATTTATTTCTCCATGACTTTGAGACAGGTGAACCATTTAGTGATATTTCTAAAATCAAGAAGAGGTATAGTGATGCAGAGATCCGAAAATGTATACAACTATTCCATTCAAAGCTCGAAAACATGGAACCGCTTACTGAAGAGGAGCGGGAAGATATCTATCTCGACATGTTAAAACTGGTGAGATATGATCCCAAATCTATTCGCAAAGGCTTAAGGATAGAGGTAGATGCTAAATTGAATCATTTTATCATAGGTTATGTCTCACAGGAAAGATTTTTATCTGCGTATGTAGTAAATAGTTTAATGAACCAATTCATCAGATTTTACAAACAGGTAGATGAAAAAAAGTCAACAGATGCTACAGAGTTTTTGGGAAGATTGGTGGAACAAAAAAAGAAAATTCTGAATGCCTATGTAGATAGACAAGTGACCAAAATTGCTGAGGAACAGAAAGATTTTCCGCCAGAAAATGCCAGGAGATTAATTATAGAGCACTATGAGCTTCAAATGGAACAGGAAGCAGAAAAGGAGAAATATCGCATTCTCCAGCAGTTGCTTAGCAATTTGGATGCTAAAATGAAAGAGAGTGAAAAAAAGTTCTTGAGGGATGCGTATGAAGGAAATGATGTTCAGATCATGAATTTAAAGGATGAGTTGGAGCTACTTACTGAAAAGAAACTGGAAGCTATGGTATTGAGAAGACCTCAATCAAATATTCAGGATTCTTTTTCAGCAGTCAGGAATCAAATTAAGAAAGTGCTTTTGGATAATAGTAGCGATTCTTTTACAGAATTATCTGATGTTGCAAAAGATCGAATAAATCATAGAATTGATATCTGGCTTAGATTAGAGGAAACGCAGATCGTTCAACAATACATCAATAAACAGTTATCCTCTTTGAATCAACGCGCTCCTAAGTTATTTGCTAATTTAAAGGAAAATGAAAATATCACTAAGGAGAAGAATGATTATCTGGATATTCTAACCAAACTAAATCGCGCAAAAATAACTTCTCTCAATCCAGGAATTCCCGTTTTTCCTGTGGAGGAAGCCATCGCTTCTCAAACGCCTATTAAAGAGAAGAATAGTACCCTGGTTCTGTTAGCTGGTTCTGTGAGTTTTATCGTTTGTATTATCTTTGTCTTCTTCCAGGAGTATCTTGATATTAATCTTCGTTCTCCTTATTTATTTGGAAAATTTTCAGGACTCTCCAACTATGGTAGCCTAAATATGTTGGATAACCAACATCTTGATTTACCCAGATTATTCAGGAACACCCAATCAGATGCTTCGCTGGAGACGTTTAAACAAAATCTCCGGAAGATACGATTTGAATTGCTCGCTACTGGGGCTAAATATTTCCTATTTACCAGCACACAACCGAGAACGGGAAAATCTGCCATTATGCTTGCCCTGGCCTATTCTTTCAGCTTAAATTATAAAAAGGTTCTGCTTATAGATACCAACCTAAAAGACCCCGATTTGACGCAAGTATGTCGTGCAAGGCCACATCTTGAAAAATATTTTAAGGGAGAAGTTAAACTCAATCAGGTTATTTCTCATTCAGGCCTACCTAATGTGGACATTATCGGAAGTGAAGGTAATCATCCTAATCCAGAGGAATTCTTCTCAAGTGATGAGTTCAGCCAATTTCTAAATAATGTAGGGAGAGATTACGATTTTGTATTTTTAGAAGGAGCTAATATGAATCAAACTACAGAAACTAAATTTTTAATAAGACATGTAGATAAAGTATTAGCTATCTTTTCTTCCCGCTCTTCCCTAAAGCAAGCGGATAAAGCATCCATTCACTATCTAAAAAAGATGGATCAGAAAGTTGGAACGATTTTAAACTTTTTGGAGATCAATGAAACGAGCTAATCTTGAATCCATTGGTCCTTCGTTTCCACTCATATCCATTATTACTATCAATTACAATGGCTTATCAGACACATGTGAATTCCTGGACTCTGTTAGGGAGCTTAACTATCCTAATGTAGAGACGATTGTAGTTGATAATGCTTCTAAGGTCGATCCATCGGAGACTATCAATGAATTATATCCTTGGGTCATATTAGTTCGCAGTGATCGCAATCTTGGCTTTTCTGGAGGAAATAATCTGGGAGCTTTACAGGCTAAAGGAGCTTATTTATTTTTCGTTAACAATGATACTATTCTTTCTCCTGGCATCCTGAATGAACTGCGAAATACTTTTGAAAAAGAGAAGAACATCGGACTCATTTCTCCTAAAATAAAATATGCGGACCAGCCCGAGTTAATTCAATTTGCAGGTTTTACTCCTGTCCACCCCATTACTGGAAGAAACAAAACCATAGGTGATAAAGAGAAAGACCAAGGACAGTATGATACTCCTTCAGATACTGTATATGCTGTAGGGACAGCTATGATGACCAGTCAGGAATTATTCAGGAAAGTAGGCAAAATGCCTGAGGTTTATTTTTTGTATTATGAGGAACTGGATTGGTCATGTACCTTTCGAAGAGCCGGATATAGGATTTATTACCAACCTTCTGCAGTGGTATATCACAAGACCCATGCATCTGTGGGATTAAAAAGTCCTGTGTATGTCCACTACCAATTGAGGAATCGCATTCTCTTTATGAGAAGAAATGTAAAAAAGTGGCAGTTAATCTTGTTTTATGTGTACATGCTACTCATAGCGATTCCCAAACAAGTTCTTTCTTTGATGATTTTTGGAAAAAGACTTCATATAAATGCTATAAGAAGTGCTATATGGTGGCATTTTCAGCATTCAGCTAACAATAACTGACAGCTTCCGGAAATACAAAAAGATTCCCGGAACTGTCTTGTAGTTTTTATTAATTTATCTTTTGCTACTGCCTGGAACAGGGTATTTAGTGGCATATTCTCTTGCTTTGGGTACAAGCTGCTGTAGATTATCACTTCTTCTTCCAGGCGCTGGGTGAGTACTTAAAAATTCTGGGGGTGCCTGACCACTACTATTAGCTTGCATTCTTTGCCAAAATGGGGCAGCAGCAGTAACATCATATCCAGCCATAGCCATCAGATAAAGTCCAATCTCATCTGCTTCAGATTCGTGCTTACGGCTGAAAGGCAGCATTACTCCCACTTGAGTAGCAGCACCTGCTGCGGTAAGTAGTAAACTTTTGGTAGCAGCGGGCTTCTCAGCTAGTGCCAGATCTAAGGTAGTAAGTCCTAGTTGAGAGATCATTCCCTGTGTCATACGCTCATTTCCGTGATGCGCTAATGCATGCGCTACCTCATGACCCATTATCACAGCTAATCCATGTTCATCCTGAGCGACTTTCATGATTCCTGTATAAATGACCACCTTTCCTCCCGGCATACAGAAGGCATTGATAATTTCATCATCTACTACATTAAACTCCCAGGCAAAGTTTTTCAATTGGTCCTCTAATCCATTTGCTCTGTAATAAGTCTCTGCAGCCAGTTTAATATCATTTCCTACCCTTTTGACCATATCCACCTGCGGCCCACTTCTCAGTACTTTTTGTTCGCTTAAAAATTGATCATATTGAGTAAAACTCAATGAATTTATTTGAGAATCGGGAATCAATTTCACCTGACTCCTCCCTGTGAAAGCGACTTCTGAACATGCCATGACAAACATGATCGCGCATATTGCTAATATTTTTTTCATGAGGTTTGTTCTTTACTTTTATCTATCACAATTTACTATCTTATTCTATGTTTGCGATAATTTTGTTCTGTTAAGTATAGAAATTTCATACCAAAATTACTTAGTTTCAGCCAGATGAGTTGATGTTTTGTCGATTTTTTTATCAACTACAAGATTTTTACTACAGACCGTAGTAACTTACCTTTTATCCGTGTTTACTCCAGGATACTGTTTCTAAGGATACCATTTGGGATAAATTTTCGTTAACACATTCAAATAGTTTCTCTGTGTGAACATTATCTTTAAATTCAGTTTAATTGTAGGGTAAATGATTTTCAAGTACTTTAACTTTCAGACATGAACCTGATTTTGATAGATCCAAGGTTAGGAAAATTACCCACACTTATCTATTTTTTCTAAAAATAGAAACTCTCGATTAAACTGGAATAAATCATTAGCCTATAGTATAGATGTTACTTAAAAAATGTTGTCTTTACTTCCTGCTGGTCATTTCAGCATTGACCACTTGGTCTCAAGATGGAAAGTTGGCAGGGAAGGTATTCGATGAAAATGGGCAAGAGATTGCTTTTGCGACGGTGATCGTCTTTGAAGGGAATCTCGTTCGTTATGGTACTCAAACAGATGATAATGGAGCATACAGCATTCAACCTATTTCTGTAGGTAGCTATAGAGTGGAAGCAAGATATTTAGGCACTTCCCAGTCTATTTCTAACGTTAGTGTTGTTGAAGGGCAAACCCGAAATCTGGATATTACCTTTGCTACCGATGTTACCAGCAACATGGATACGGTTCTCATAGAGGATTTTTCTAATCCCGTCTTTGAAAAAGATCCGAAAGTAGCTACAGTGTTAACTAACGATGAAATCACTAACATTGGAACCAGAAATGTACAATCTTTAGCTGCGATTACTCCAGGAGTGTATCAGTCAGATGAAGGAGGAAATATTAATATCCGAGGAGCTCGATCTGATGCTACCATTTATTATGTAGATGGAATGAAGATTAGAGGGGTCACCACACTTCCTCAACAATCTATAGAACAATTACAAGTAATTACTGGAGGTACACCTGCAGAGTTTGGCGACTTTACCGGAGGGGTTATTTCTATTACCACTCAAAGACCTTCCCCCAGTTTCAGCTCCAGCGCAGAATTAGTTACGAGTGAATATCTGGATGATTTCGGCCGAAACTTAGCAGCTCTCACATTTACGGGGCCTATCATTACTCGCAGAAAAACGGTAGGAGAAAGTACTTATAAGGAGTCCGTATTAGGGTTTTTCCTTTCCGGAGAATTTGATTATCAAGAAGATCAAAGTCCGGCTTCTACGGGAATTTTTTCTATCGACGATGATGTCCTGCGAGATCTGGAAGAAACTCCCGTTCAAATCAATGAGGATGGAGCTACTTTCCTTAGTAGAGCCAACTTTATCACACAGGAAGACCTGATAGAGGAAAGCACAAAATTTCAGAATGAAGATCGAAGAATTCGCTTGTTGGGAAGACTAGACTTTCAAATCTCTGATAATACCCTATTCAAAGTCGGCGGAAGTTATGAGGATATTAGATCAGACCTATTTAACAGAAGGAACATGTTGTTCGCTTCTGAAGGCAATGGACTATTTACGGCCAACTTTTATCGAGGCTGGGCCAGATTTCAGCAAAACTTTCAGGGCAGACCTAATGGGGCCGTCAAAAACTTTTTCTATTCTATCCAAGGAGATTATTCTCTATACCAAAGAAGATTTCAAAATCGAATTCATGAAGATCGCCTATTCGATTATGGCTATATAGGTCGTTTTGACTATGATATAATACCTACTTATGAGTATATAGACGATCCCCGAAGCGAATTGTCCTCTTCTCCTTATTGGATTACCACGGGAAATGGGATCAACAACCTATCGTTCGATGGGACTGATAGCAGGAATCCTGTCCTAGCCCGATATAATGAAGTTATTTTTGACCATGTAGCCAATAACGGAGTTCCAAACCAATTTCCTGGAGTATTTTCTGATGATGAGGTGGTGTTTAATTTGACCAATTTAGATGATCTTGCCTTCAGAAATGGCTTGAGAAATGGCGATCAACCTTCTTCCATCTATTCTTTATTTGGTGGGACGGGTAGCGATTTCGGGAGCTTTCAGAAATTTGACTTCGAACAATTTCGGGTAACAGGTCAGGCTACTGCGGAAATTAAGGGTCATAACCTGAAAATGGGATTCGAGTTGGAAAGAAGAGTGGAGCGATTTTATGCTATTAATCCAAGAGGATTGTGGGAGAGAATGCGTCAGTTGACCAACTTCCACCTCAATACGCTATCGGATGATCCCAATAACTTTCTTTATGTATCCCAAAATGGAGAGTTTCAGGACACAATCATCACTCCCATCCAATTTGTAGGAGCTGATCAAAGTTTTTTTGATCGAAATCTTAGGCAAGCCCTTGGATTGGATCCAGATGGAACGGATTTAATCAATGTGGACGCATTAGCACCAGAAGTATTTTCGCTGGATATGTTTAATGCTGATGAACTTCTAAACAATGGATTAGGGGTAGTCAATTATTATGGCTACGATTTCCTGGGAAATAAATCAGATATTGATGACGAAAGCCGGTTTTTTACAGATGAGAACAATAGGCCACTAAAGCCCTACACTCCAAGCTATATTTCCTTTTTCATTCAGGATAAATTCGAATTTGAGGACATCATATTTAACATAGGATTAAGGGTAGACAGATTTGACGCTGACCAACTGGTGCTCAAGGATAATTTTTCTCTATATCCTACCTTTACTGTAGGAGAGTTAGGATTCGGAGAATCGATTTTTCAAGGTTTCATCCCCCCTGCAGGGGTAGGATCTGATTGGGTCCCCTATGTGGATAATGAACTAAATCCCACACAGATTATCGGCTACAGGGATGGAGAAGAGTGGTTTGATGCTGATGGTGCTCCAGTGTCCTCCAATGTCATCGCCCAGGCATCCGGCGGGCGTCCTAAACCTTATGTAAAAGAAGCAGATGTAACCATAGACTCTTTTGAGGAATATAAACCTCAATGGGTATTTATGCCTCGTATTTCTTTTTCTTTTCCAATCTCAGATAATGCCTTATTTTTTGCTCATTATGATATTCTGGCTCAACGTCCAGGTCAAAGAGGAGTAACTCAGCCTTCCTTATTGGCTGGTCAGGTATCTGATTATGCTTTTTTGGAAAACAGACCGACTACAGAGATTACGAATCCCAATCTTAAACCAGAAGTAACAGTGGATTATGAGGTTGGGTTCAAACAAAAGATTGGAACTCGGATGGCGGTAAATGTTTCTGCATTTTATAGAGAATTCAGAGATCAGATTCGATTTCGCCGATTTGCTAATGCCTTCCCGTTCTCTTATGATTCTTTTGATAATCTCGATTTTAGCACGGTAAGAGGCTTTGTCTTTGGATATGATATGAGAAGAATATCCAATGTTCAAATGCGTTTGGGATATACGCTTTCCTTTGCGAATGGAACCGGCTCTAACTTCACTTCTGCCAGAAATGTAGTTAATTTTCTTCAAGGGGTAGGGATTTTGCGAGTGCCACTTCCATTGACATTTGATCAGCGACATAGATTCTCGGGGGTATTAGATTATCGTTTCTTAGGCAGGTCGGTAGGGCCGGGGCTTAATCTAGGAGGAAAAACGATCTACCCACTAAAAAATTTGGGAGCCAATTTCACTTTCCAATTAGGGTCAGGTACACCTTTCTCCAAAAATTCTGTCGTTGTTCCAGCTATAGCCACAGGTGTTAATATTGTCAATCAAATACAGGGAACTCCGAATGGATTTTTAAAACCCTGGCAGTTTAGAGCCGATTTGAGATTGGATAAAAGCTTTCAGTTCGGAGGGAAAGGAACTGCCAATGGAGAAACGGGTAAATTATTCGATCTCAATATTTATGCATTGATCCTAAATCTATTCGACAATGCAAATGTTGTAGATGTTTATCGGTTTACAGGGCTTCCAGATGATGACGGATTTTTAGAAAGTGATCCCGGACAGCAGGCAATTCAAGCTCAGATTGATCCAGAGTCGTATCAACTCCTATATCGAACCTTGGTAAACGATCCGAATAATTTTTCTCTTCCCAGAAGAATTAGATTAGGTGTTTTATTCAGCTTTTAATATGAATTACAAGACGCAAGCAATAACATATACTTTTCGACACTGTTCGATCTTTCTTATACTTTCAGTGTTGAGTTTAGCTGTATGGGCTGAAGTGCCAAAACGTGTACAAAAGCGGGTGAGTAGATTTAGGACTTCTCAAGCCTGCCTTCCTCCCAGTGCTTCTCAGCAGCTAGACGTGAATAATGTAAGAGCGCTACTTCACAATGGAGGAGATATGTGGTGGGATTTGGTAGGTGATCCGCGTTATGAAATTCCTAAAGGCAGTAACAGGCACTCCATGTTTGCAGGTTCTTTGTGGATAGGGGGTATCGACCGTGCAGGTCAGCTAAGAATTGCTGCTCAAACGTACCGCCAAACCGGAGTGGACTTTTGGGCAGGACCGCTCACCGAAGGTGAAGCTTCTACCGACGAACAAACCTGCGATCGCTACAATCGCATGTTTAAAATAAATAAGGCTGAAATCGATGCTTTCAGAGCAGACTATGCGGATAATAACATTATAGATAATCCTGAAAACTATCCCAATGTATTTTCGTGGCCAGGGGCTGGCACAGAATTTAGTACAGATGCACAGGGAAATTTCATCAGGGCCGTCAGGCCAGATGGAACTGAGGTGATGGCCGCCCCTTTTGTAGATATCGATAATAATCCATTTGAATATAATCCAGTGGGAGGTGACTATCCTGACATAGAAGGAGATCAGGCCATATGGTGGATCATTAATGATAAAGGGGATGTACATACGGAAACGGGAGGCGAGCCTATTGGTATAGAAATACATATGCTTGCTTTTGCCTTTACTACAGCGAATGCAGTAAATGATATGACTTTCTATAAACAAACGGTCATTAACAGATCCAGTCAGGCATTAACAGAAACTTATATAGGACAGTGGGCGGATGTGGATGTAGGATTTGCGTTCAATGACTATGTAGGATGTGACACGATTCGTGGACTGGGATTTGGTTATAATGCTACTGCGGATGATGATGGTGCCAATGGATATGGACTTAACCCTCCTGCATGTGGGGTAGACTTTTTTCAAGGACCTTTAGCAGATGCTAATGATGGTAGAGATAACGACAGAGATGGGCTGATAGATGAACCAGGAGAAACCATCATTATGTCAAAATTTATTTATTATAATAATGACTTTTCGCTCATAGGAAATCCCGAGGTAGCTCAGCACTACTACAATTATTTACGAGGACAATGGAAAGATGGAACCTTACTCGTTGACAATTTTACCAATGGAGGTACAGGTAATGGTTTTGGATCTTCCAGTCCTGGCGAACCATCAGACTTTATCTACACAGGAGACGCTTGTGCTAATACAGGTTGGACAGAAGATAATGCAGGAAACCCCAAAAATGAAGATCGCAGATTTCTAATAAGTGCTGGCCCATTTACCTTACAGCCCGGCGCTGTGAATGAAATTATTACAGGTGTAGTTTGGGCAAGAGGATTTTTTAGCGACCAATTTGGATCTGTCTGTGAGTTACTACAAGCTGATGATGTCGCTCAGGCACTCTTCGATGCAGACTTCAATCTCCTGGATGGACCTGATGCACCTAATTTGGAAATATCAGAATACAATCGAGAGCTTGTCTTATCCTGGGGTTACGATGAAGCAGATAGAAATGTGAGAAACAATTTTAATGAAAGCTATGTCCAGGCTGATCCGGTACTTAAAGCTAATAATGTTGCAGATTCTACTTTTGAGTTTCAGGGATATATCGTTTACCAATTAGCAGATCAAACAGTAGGTCCTAATGAGTTAAACGATCCTGATAGAGCCAGGATTGTCGTCCAAACTGATATTGAAGATGGAATAGGAACTATCGTTAACAGAAATTTACAAAGTGTAGAAGGGCTTAATACTCCTATTGTAGTAGACGAAGTGATGGTTCAAGGTGCTGATGAAGGGCTTATTCATTCTGCTCAGGTTACTACGGACCTATTTGCCCAAGGGGCTGATAATCAACTTAAAAATTACACTACTTACTATTATGCCGTCATAGCTTACGCACATAATGACACCTCCTCCGATGGTAGAGAATTCATCCCAGGAAATAGATTTTACCGTGTGGTTGCCGCTATGCCTCATGAAGTATCTTTTGAACAGGGAGGCACCATTACCAGAGCTAGTTATGGGGATGGAGTACCTGTAATTCAAATTGCAGGTGTGGGCAATGGAGGAAACTTTTTAAGAATCGCAGAAGAGACTGAAAACAGAATATTAGCACCTCCTTATTTTTCAGAATCTATCACTTATGAAGGAGGTTTTTCTCCTATAGCTATTACTGTAGTAGATCCTAAAAAACTCAAACCCAGCTTTTACAGACTGGAAGTACCGGGAAGACGATTTATAGAGACAGAAACTATTTCAGAAGATGCAGCTTCGGGCAGTTTTATTATCGATTCAATATTTGCGGAGTGGATACTGTTAGAGAGTAGTACTTTTGAAGGGCCCTACAATCCCATTTTCAATGCTACTTTTTCTGAAAGGCATGACTTTTCTTCTAACAGGCCTAACGATCCCCAGCCTGTGGTCTCCAGACCAGAACCCTTAACAGGTACGGAAAGGGTAATTCCTGAAAGGGGGATATCTATTCGGGTGGAAGATGTTACACCAGCAGGAGATACCCTGGATATAAATGGAAATGGGGGTATTATTGGAAGCGAAATTGTATTCTCTGATCCTACCCAGGCCTGGTTGTCAGGATTACAGGACAATGATAATGCTGGTGGAGGTGTTTGGAACTGGATTCGTTCAGATGAGCGTACAGACCAGCAGTTTAAGGTAGCAGGATTATTTGATAAAAGTAATGCGTTTGAAACGCTGGTAAATGGTCAATGGGCTCCATTCGGACTTGCCAGAAGTTTCAATAACGATCCCGAAGGTGGAGGAGATATAGCTCCGGCCCTACCCGTAGGCTTAAATACGAATAACAGAGGAATAGGTACTCGAGATTTAATCAGCCTTTCGGATTTACCAGATGTAGACATTGTATTTACCAGTGATGTATCGAAATGGTCAAGGGCTGCCGTGGTGGAAACCAGCCCAAACTCAGGCCTGGGTTCGGGTGCCTGGCCTTTATCCGCCAAATGGCGAGATAATGTGGATCAAAGTGGCCAATCTGAAGGGACTCGAACCATTAATTCCCATGGATTAGGTTGGTTTCCGGGATACGCTATTAATGTGAACACAGGAGAACGTTTGAATATTTTCTTTGGAGAAAGTGATTGGGATCAACTCAATAATGGGAACGATATGCTCTTCAATCCGACCAGCGAACTAGGGCAAAATCAAGAGAGAGTAGGTGGAAGACATTATGTATATGTATCTAACACTCGATACGATGAATTTGAAAGCCTTATTCCTATGTTGAGAAATGCAGATGAAGCAGGGATTAACAATTTATCAGACGCTATTTTCTTTCCTTCAAGTGGAAATAATTTAGCAGATGTATACAAAGATGTTGCTTATGTAGGTATTCCGCTCATCAACTCTGGATTTACGATTGATCGTCCGCAGGATATTCCTACAGATGCCAGAGTATCTATCAGAATCAACCGTCCTCTGGGTTCCCGTCCCGGTAGAAGTGGCTACCCTACTTTTCTATTCAATACAGTGGAATTAGCCGCTACTTTTGGAGAAACTAATGTGGCGAAAGATGCGCTAGAGAAAGTATTAGTAGTTCCCAATCCCTATTACGCTTACTCAGCCTATGAAACGGGCCAACTAGATAACAGAATAAAGATTACTAATCTTCCACAGAAAGCGCGAGTTAGTCTGTTTACCATCAACGGACAATTAGTACGCCAGTTTAATAAAGATTCAGATGAACCAGATCTCGACTGGGACCTGCGAAATCACGATGGAGTTCCTATTGCCAGTGGAGTATATATCGTTCACGTAGATGCCTTTGAATTGGGAGAGAAGATTTTGAAAATATTTGTAGTCATGCGTCAAATAGATCTGGATAATTTCTAAGTTGAAGAGATTTATGGAAACTTTTACCAAGCAATTACTTTTTCTTTCCATATGGATGATCATGCTCATTGGGATGACATTTGCCCAACCAGAAAGAGTAGGACAAGCAGGAGCTCTGGAATTACTCATTAACTCTTATCCCCGTAGTTCAGGTGTAAATGGAATTGATGTAGGGAGTAGTAGTGGTATAGAAAGTACGATTATCAACCCAGGCGGATTAGCTACCACTAAAGGGACAGAACTAATATTTGCCCATACTTTCTGGCTTATGGGTTCCGATATAGGAATCAATAGCTTTGGTTTATCCCAGGGACTGGGAGTAAATGCAGGAACTGTTGGAGTAGCTGTGACAGCATTTGACCTTGGAGATTTTGTCAGAACTACTGTAGATCAACCTGATGGGACCTTAGGTACCTTTAGTCCTACCATGTTAAATATTGGCGTATCTTATGCCAGGAAATTTACAGATAGAATTTACGTTGGAGCTACCATTCGCATCATCCACAATTCCACTCCAGAAGTTACTGCCAATGGTTTTGCCTTTGATGCAGGCGTCCAATATAGGGCTGGAAAAGATGACAGGACAAAACTCGGGATCTCTCTCCGAAATGTAGGTCCAAGTATGACATTCACAGGAGACGGCTTATCCCAAAGAGTGCTCCTTCAAAATACGAATGATTTTACCACCACCATCAATGTCCCCGCTGCCGAATTCGAACTCCCCGCCGTATTAAGTATGGGAATTTCTCACGATTTTTTTCTTGGACAACATAATACGATCACCATTTTAGGCGCATTTATCTCAAATGCCTTTTATTTTGATCAGTTTGGCCTTGGATTAGCTTATAAATACAGGGAATATGTTATATTAAGGGGTTCTTTTCTCTATGAAAATGGTATATTTGGAGATATATTTGAAGATAGATACTCTGCATATACTGGTGCTTCCATGGGGGCTACATTCCAGATTCCATTTAAAACAGGAAAAAAGGATATAGAAGGGAACATGATTTTTTCAAAATTTTCATTAGATTTAAGTTATAGAACTACGAGTCCTTTTTCAGGAACCTTGGTTTTGGGAGCACGTATAGATCTATAATCTACTGTAAACACTTAGAGAACAAATAAAAAAAGGGTTAGCTTTTCCACGCTGGCCTTGATTTTTTTTTCTATCATTTTAAATAAGATTTGTATAAAAATGGTGAATATGATCGCTTATCACCGATCTTTCAATCACATTGAAGATTCTATTGTTGTAGTTATTAATTTGAAGTATTATGAGTAATGTCACGTATTTGACCAAAGAAGGGTATGACAGGCTTGCTGATGAATTAGCCGGTCTCAAAGGAAAAGGGCGAAAGGAAATTGCCAGACAGATACAGGAAGCCAGAGAAAAAGGAGATCTCAGTGAAAACGCTGAGTATGATGCGGCGAAAGAAGCACAAGGATTATTGGAGGTTAAAATTGCCAAGCTAGAAGGATTGATAGCTAATGCTCGAGTAATCAATGAATCTGAAATCGACTTTAGTAAGGCATATATTCTTTCTACCGTCGAACTGAGAAATCTTAAAAATGACGCTAAAGTAAAATACACTTTAGTAGCTGAGCAAGAAGCTGACTTGAAAAAGGGAAAGATTTCCGTAAAGTCTCCAGTAGGTAAAGCCATTCTGGGGAAAGAGATCGGTGATGTAGTCGACATTAAAGTTCCAAAAGGAGTCGTTCAATTTGAGTTATTAAACATTTCCAGAGATATGTAGTGTTTCGACCTAAATATAGATTAGCGTATATTGCCCGGAATGTTCCGGGCATTTTTATTACCTTTCTTTACCTTTATCATAAACAATTACACCATTTCATAAGCCTATTCTATGCCTTCTATTTTTACCAAAATTGTCAACAGAGAAATCCCCAGTTATAAATTAGCAGAAACCGATGATTTTCTGGCTTTCCTGGATATTCAACCCTTAGCCAGAGGCCATGCATTAGTGATCCCTAAAAAAGAAGTGGATTATATATTTGACCTGAATGATCAACTGTACATAGGGCTTCATCTATTTGCCAGAGAAGTTGCAAACGCATTAAAAAAAACCATTCCCTGTAAGAGAATCGGAACCGCTGTGGTAGGGCTAGAAGTCCCTCATGCTCACATTCATCTTGTCCCTATTCAAAAGATAGAGGATCTCAACTTTATGAACCCAAGGCTAAAACTAAGCCCTGAAGAAATGAGTTTTCTGGCGTCACAAATAAGAGAACAATTCCAGAAAGCTTAGCATCCAGCTTATTTTTTAGACTTTTTATGAATTCTAGTGGGATTATCTTTTAGAAAAGAGGACCAGCTACTGTAATTGGAAGAAGAAACTAAAGAAGAATTCTGAAAATAATGACACAAAGCTACTGCTAATCCATCTGTGGCATCTAACCACTTTTCTTCGCAGGAAAAATTCAGATGTTGTTCAAGCATTTTGGCAACTTGTTCTTTACTCGCTGCTCCTCTACCTGTAATGGCCATTTTCACCTTGCGAGGAGCATACTCAAAAATAGATAACTGATGATGCAATCCGGCAGCCATCGCTACTCCCTGAGCACGACCTAATTTTAACATACTCTGCACATTCTTTCCGTAAAACGGTGCTTCTAACGCCATTTCTGTCGGTTGATACTCGGCGATCAAACCTGAAAGTCTGACGAATATTTTCCCCAATTTCACGGTGGGATTCATGGATTGCTTACCCAATTGAATCAATCCGTAAGTCAACATGCTAACCTGCTTCCCCTTTCCTGTAATAATACCATATCCAGTAACCTGTGTACCAGGATCGATTCCTATGATAATCCTTTCCTTCACCATCATTAAAAGTAACGATATCCTTCTAATAGGACAACAAATACCCTTAAATACTCGTCAACACACAAAAACTTCAGGTACTGGTAAGTTTTCAGCATGCAATTTCTTTGTTCAGGAGCCTGTGCCCATTATACTTGAAGAATGTTTAGATACCTGAGGGAACATGGATTGAACATATTAGTCTCTGCCTGTATATTATGGGTCATAGGTCATAAAATTGGTGATACCAGTAGTGATCAATGGGCAGCCCTATTTACCCTTATTCCCAACTCCTTACCATGGGTGCTATTGACCATTGTTCTCATACCATTGAATTTGGGGTGTGAAACTGCTAAATGGCATATCCTACTCAAAAAGTGGTATCCAAATGTATCCTTTTTCCAGTTGTTTAAAGCGATCTTCGCAGGGATTAGTATAGGCATCCTTACTCCAAACAGGCTGGGTGAATATGCCGGAAGATTGACCTATATACCCAATGGCCATAGAACGGAAGCTACAGCCATGACATTTCTTTCCCGATTTGCCCAAACCTTACCTACCTCTATCATTGGGACAATAGGCTTGTGCTATCTTTTTCCATTACTCTCTACTCATTTCCCTCCTATTTCGGCCAACTATTTTTTTCTTGTGTTGGGTTTCGTCAATGTAGGCATGTTAGTTTGCTGGCTGGGAATTAAACGTTGGAACCGCTATTTCTCCTACTACTTATCTTCCTTTAACTGGATTCACAGAATGAGCGAAGCTATCTCTTTTACTGGCAAAGTAGCATTGATGAAGATCAGTTATTGGAGTTTTATAAGATATGGGATATTCAGTTGCCAATATTACTTGCTTATGAGTGTATGCGGGTATGAAGGGAATATCATAGATGCATGGGTATGTATTAGCGCCATATTCTTTATAAAATCGCTGGTTCCGTCTATTGCCCTCTCAGAGTGGGGAATAAGAGAAATTGTCGCCATAGAAGTAATGAATCTGTATGATATTCCTATCATGATTGCTTTAGGTAGCACTTCTCTATTGTACGTTTTCAATATGATTTTGCCAGCCATCATTGGTACCTTCCTCATATACAGAAAAGCTCCTTCTACCATTACCGCTTTTTCCACAATTTCCCCTTCATCAGCGCATCATACACCTCATCGTGAAGGCTCCGACTAATGGGGATTTTGTGTTCTCCGATAAGCAACATGTTGCCTTCTATCGCATTCACAAAATTTCGATTAATAATATAAGATCTGTGAACACGCAAAAATTGAGCATCTGGTAGATCAAGTTCAATTTGTTTCAATGTCAATAGCGCCAAAAAACGCTTTTGATGAGTATGGATATAAATGTAATCCCCTGAAGCTTCCAAAAACGTGATATCCTTCAATAAAATTTTCAAAAATTGTCCGTCAGCTTTAATAAAAATTTCTTCTTTTTCCTCCGGTTCAACCATCATTAACTTTTTCATTTCCAAAGCTTTATTGCAAGCTTTGAAAAATCGCTGGAAGGAGATCGGCTTGACGAGAAAATCCAATGCATCTACTTCATATCCCTCTAATGCATATTCTCTATATGCCGTAGTAAAAATCACAAAGGGTGTATGTGGGATGCTTTTTACCCATGCCAATCCACTCAAGTCAGGCATTTGGATGTCCAGGAACAATACGTCTACAGCTTGCTGATTAAGTTTTGCTTGAGCTTCCAACGCACTTTTACATAAGCCTTGAAGAGAAAGAAATGGAATCTTATCTACATATTCTGCCAATCCTTCTCTCGCATACTTTTCATCATCTATGATAAGGCAGGTCAATATACTCATGAACTCAACATCTTGTTAGAAACGGCCTTTGATTGTGAATGGCGCTCAACTTGTTTAATAAGGGGAATGTCTAAAGCTACTTCAAACACATCTTCCTTGGACTCGGCAGTACATGAAAACTGATTGGGATATAGTAAGTGTAATCTTCTTTGAACATTATTCAATCCGATTCCCCCTTTCTGTTTGGTTTCCTTGGACGCGTGTATATTTATCGAATTGCAGATGAGTACGTTTAATCTATCGTCCACAATCTCCATCCTGATATCTATCCAATATCCTGTGGAACTTCCCCCATGCTTAAATGCATTTTCTACGAATGGCAACAATAACATAGGGGCAATCCTCCATCCCTTCGTTTTTTCAGGAAATGAACTCTTCAAACTGAGTAAATCTTCATGCCTTAGACTTGCCAAAGCGATATAACTTTTCAAATATTCAATTTCTTTCGTTAATTCGATATGGTCCTTTCGCGTATCATACAGTTGATGACTCAGAATATCAGAAAATTGCTCCAAAGCCAATTTTGCCTGAGCTGCATTTCTGCCCACCAACATATAAATGGTATTTAATGTATTAAATAGGAAATGCGGGTTAATCTGGTGTTTCAACCACGCAAGTTCACTCTCAAGCTGCTTTTTTTCCAATTCTTTAGCATATCGCTCCTTCTGATACCACTCTTGAAGAAAAAATAACGCCATAGAAATACCTATTAACACCAGTAACTCCGTTAAAATGACGATTTTACCAGCCATTGAAGTAAAAAAAGCAGCCGTTTCATGTGCCAGATATACTTCATTGAAAAGAAAACGATAAATTTGAACGCATAGAGATGTACACACCAGCATCGTAAAAGATAGTGCCAATAAGTAAACAACATACTTTTTCTTCAGCAGTAATTTGGGAATGAGAAAGTATAAATTAACATACACTAGAAAGGGATATGGTAAGCCTGTAATCACATTTGTTATTACATTTTCCAGATAAACCGGATGATAAGCCAGATCTCTTATACTCCATAACAAGAGATAAATGACCCAAAAAAATAGATGCTGAAACCATTGTGGTATTTTATTCACTTTCTTCATATCGTTAGGTTCTTTATTCAAAAGACATAAAAACTCCCAGAAAAAAGGTACGAGTACTGGCAGGGATGGTGGCTTCTCTCCTTAATCCATCAGACGAGTATCGATATCCAAAAATTTGGTCCCACCCAAAAGGATTCCCTACTGAAGCATAAATAACTGAAAAGCTTCCTAATATAGAAGTGATATAGCTGGTACTCATCCTAAGTTGATGATAAGCAGGAGTTCTATCACTTAAAAAATCCGTTTGTAATGGATTTCTGTAGGTTCTCCCTGAAGCATACACATAACTTGCTCCAAGACGCCACAATCTCACATTATAATTAGCTACGACATTTACCGTGTGGGGCGTTACAAAGGTAGGAACCGCAGTAGTTGGATAATCCAGATATCTTCTATTGGCATGTAAATATGAATAGGTAACCCAATAGTCCAAGCCTTCTACACTTCTGGTATCACGCCAAAACATATCTATGCCTGTAGATTTTCCTTTTCCATCATTATCGTATATTAATTCTTCATCATCTCGAATTAAATTACTGTATTGCTTGTGATAAACCTCCGCTCTAAAGGTATAGCCTTCTCCCAGCCATTGATAATTAGCAATATAGTGTGAGGATTTTTCAAAATCTAAAGCACTCGTCTCGTAAAGAAATTGATTTTGAGGGGTTTGATAAAATTGTCCGTAAGCGAGAGATAATTGGCTGTTCTTGCCTACCCTGTAAGCGAAGGAAGTACGTGGAGCTACATTGCTGCGGTCCAACAAAGTACTATATTCAGTTCTTAATCCCATCCTTATAGCAAAGTGTTGGCCCAGGCTAATGTCTGCTTCTGAAAACCCACTAATATAATGATCCAGAATATCCCAGGATTGAGATTCATAGTAATATTCCTCTTGCATTCTCCATATATCGGTGCCAAATGTTAATAACACTCTATCTCCTATGGATCGTCCCACAGTTACTTTTCCCTGAGCTTGTAAGGTCCTGGTTCCAAAATCATGTATATCAAAGCTATTTTCATCTATATCTCTATTGAGTGCCGCCCCAGCATATAGTGTCCATTTATCTCCAATGATTCCTTTATAAGAGTTATTCCAATAGAGATTTTGGTTTTCATTCAGAAAGGCATCTACCTGTCCTTCATTGTCCAGGTTGGGAATGGCAATGCCAATATTTCCATCCTGATATTGAAAATAACTCTTGTACATTCCCTGTTTCCCCTGATGTCGGAAAGCCCAGGATGTTCCTATCCCTCTGGGCTCTTTCAGCCAATCTCTGTTTTGCGGTACAATAGAAAATAAGGGTCCCAGGTGCGAATAGCCTATACTCCCTATTAAAGCCGTTTGTTGATTCCAGACTCGAGTGTGTGAGACATCTATCCCAGCCATGTTAATCCCTACACTTGTAGTGGTATTATCGGGAATTCCTTCTGTATTCAAAAGTAATACAGAGGAAAGTGCCTGACCAAATTCCGCGGAATAGCCTCCAGTGCTAAACATCACTCCTTTGAACAGAAAGGGATCGAAGCGGCCTCTGGCGGGAACATCAGGTACCTGGCTGAAAAAAGGCCTTCTTACTACTGTCCCATCTATAATGGTTTGCGTTTCATAAGCTTCCCCCCCTCTCACAAAGATCCCCGTCTCCTCTCCTACTTGTGATACACCGGGAAGTGTCCTTATTGCCCCATATACATCTCCTTCTGCTCCGGGATTTGTTACAATATCCAAGGGTTTCAATAATGTTCCTTTCTTCTCATCACTCGCTTCAAAAGCTCCCGCACTAATGACCACTGTATTCAACTGATAATCCGAAGGAACCATCATTATGTTGATGGATATAGAATCACCCATTAATTCAATTTCTTTTCTTTCTGATTTATAATTCTGCATTCGAACTATTAATCCGACTTTCCCTTTTGCTTCCGACATAAAACTAAATGCCCCTTCTTCATCCGTAGCTTCTCCTTCAAAAGTCTCTTCTATAAACACCTGGGCAAGAATGATCGGTTGGCCTTTTTCATCCTGAACGAAACCGGAAATGTAGGTCTGACTTGTTCCTTCTATATTCATCACAAATAGCCAGACCAAGTGAGCTAACACTATCTTTCTCATAGTTCTTCCCTGAGCATATTTAGTTCATAATCAGAAGGGAATGCTTTTAATCCTCTTTGAACATACAATTTTGCATCTTCTGTTCTAGCCTCTCTCTGATAATATCTTACCAGATATATATACACTTGATCCTTTCCCCATGTAGGCGCATAAGGACTATCGATATCCTTTACAGGTAGTGAAAGGGCCTTGGTCAACATTGATTCTACTTTTTTCCCTCCACCCCACATCACTGGCTTATAATAATCACTTCTACCAATGGCTAAATGCGCACGTAAGTTATTCGGCGCCAATCCTAGTGCTTTTTGATATTGTTTTTCCGCTTTAGAGCTAAGAATGACGGCCTGAATGGTACTGAAAGTGATTGCGAGACTGTAAGAAGATCCTAACAGCACATGATGCTCTGCATTAGGCTTAGCTATCTCTTCCAAAGTAGAAATAGCTGCTTCAGTTAATTCTTCCGCTTTATCATTCTGTTCCATGTTCATGTAGAAGATCGCTGAGTGATAGTACCCATAAGCTGTCCAATAGGGAATCCACTCATCCATATCTTCTGATTGATCAGCTGTTAATTCGTTTATGATTGGCTCTATTTTATCGGATTGAGTAGCAAAAGATAAACTCATCGCTTTGTCTAGTCGCTCCTGGATAGAATCCAATACAGCCATTTCCTGGGAATAGCTTGGAAAAAAGGTAAACAAAAAGGATAGGCTCGCTGATAAAAATGCTAAATGTCTCATGTTGATTACAGTCAAATAAATGTTGTTAATGAAATACATAAGCATGTTACAGCCTTGAGAATCCTTTCTCAAAAAAGATCTGTGGATGGTTTAGGATTGTCGGCGGGAGGTGAACCTTATGCTTTCAGATCCTTCCAACCAAACTGGATAATAAAGGCTAACGAGGCTAACAATGTTGTTGCTGCAGCCAGCCAGATTGGAAATGTAAATTGTATAGACAACACATAGCCACCAATAATTGGAGGAACAAATTGGGCAATAGAAGTAACAGATTGCTGCATCCCCAAAGTTTCTCCCTGAAGGTGTTTAGGGACGGAATTTGATACAATGGCATATAGATTTGGGTTGGCAAGTCCTTGCGCTAAAGCAACACCAGGCATAATTAGGTATAATCCTAAGGTAGTTTCTGGGACGAGAATTAAGAGAAAAACTACTCCCAACATAAAGGTAGATAAGGCTACCACTGGCACGGGACCGTAAAATTTAGACACATATCTAACAATGAGACCTTGCGTAATGGCAATAAATATTCCCACAAAACCGAACAAAAAACCAATATCTGACTGATCGAATCCAAATTTCTTGATGAGGAAAGGCTGTATGAACTGAGTAAAAAAAGTAAACCCAAAATTGATCAAAAAAATAACCAGGAAAATAGCTCTTAATTGTTGATTACTCATTGCCTTACCTAAATCCCTGACAGAAGATAGTAATGAAAGTCGTGCATTTTTATTCGGATGTTTCAGCGTTTCGGGGAAGCTGGTAAATACGAGCAATAGATTACATACAACCAGCAAAGCAGCAAATAAAAAGGGCGTAGTAAAATTAAACCAGCTTATAATTTCCTTATCAGATAATACGCCACCTAACAGAGGTCCAAATATAAAACCTATGCCAAAAGCCATTCCTACCAATCCAAAATTCTTCGCTTTTTCTTCGGGTTCGCTTATATCAGCTATAGCAGAATAGATGATGGCCAGATTCCCTGAAGCTATTCCAGATGTACATCTTCCCACGAATAAAAGGATCAGATCTTGAGTATATATTCCATAAGCAAAAATTAAATATCCTGATAATCCGGCAATTAAACTGATAAACAGAATTGACTTTCGTCCATAACGATCAGATAAAGCACCTATAAAAGGAGCAAAAAAGAATTGCGAAATAGAATAACTACCAATGAGATAACCGTAAACCAGATTTCTATTTTCCTCTTCCATTCCAGCCAACATATCACCCGGATCAAGTAGTAAAGGAGCTAAAATGGGAATGATGATTCCAAAGCCTAAAAGATCAATAAAGACAGTTAAAACGATGGTCGGCATCGAAGAGGAAGTAGATGATGTTACCATATACAGGAATAATGGTTATTGTATACTTTCGTAATGATACTTGATAAGACAACTCCCATAGCCGATTAGTTTTAGGGATTGTCAAGAATAATGAATAAGCCGCAGATTATCAAAAGCCAATTAAAAACAAACTATCATAGAAAATAGTAATACTTTTATAAATAAAAGTTACTATATTGTTCCAGTAATCCTCATTTTATAATAAAGTGTCTTATTTAGCTGTCAGGTTACTCACTCAGTTTTGCTGAACGAAGGGTAACCTGATGTTTTTATGTGTTCCGAAAGTTGAGATATGCGCTTAATACTTCTTGGGGAGTTTCCAGTGGAGGATAGTGTCCCAAAGGCATATTCAGGTTATACAAAAAATGTTGAGGTAGGAGTTCCTCCCAGCGCTGACTCATAGGCTTACCTAGGATGGGATCTTCTACCGCATTAATGAATCCCAGCCTAACATTGGTGTGTTGCATAGCCTTCACCCACCTATTCCGATGGATCAGTCGCTCAGTCAAATATCTAATTACTTTAGGTACCCTCTTATGTCCATCATGGTATGTCAAGATCTTCCAGTACTCCTTCATTTCTTCTTCGGAAGGTTGAGTATTAGGGCCGAAAGTTTTCGAAAAATTTCGTTTAAACGCTTTATAAGGTGCGGGGAATAGCTGTGTAATGATCTCTCCAAATGGAGATAATAAAAATTTTTGCATAAAGCTTATGTGAGCTAATTCAGGAAAGATTCCTCCACTTAAAAAGCAAACTGATTTAATATGGGAGGTTCGATTCAAATGTCCCGAATAATGCCTGCTGAGCAATTCCTGAGCTACTGATACGCCATATGCATGAGCGAATATATGATATTCAGTTATCCCTAATTCTTCCAATAAATGTTCAATGATGTCGCTTAAATGAAGGATGCTGTAAGAATAGGAAGTAGGTTTATCCGAAAATCCAGACCCTGGCATGTCTGGAGCCAGGCAAAAGGAAGAGGCTGCCAAGTCTGGCCATAATTTATGCCAACCATAAGAAGCTGTAGGATAAGCATGTAGGAGCAACAGAGGTTCACCTTCTCCTCCTACTTGATAAAAGAGATGTATATCTTTTATTTTCTTGTTCTTTCCCTGATCAAACCAAATGCTAGCCTTCATCGTTGTACATATAAAAAATCCTATTAAATATATTTGTTTCTTTAAGAAACATATCTCTAAGTAAATGAAACACTTTTTTATACAGGGTTTTGAAAAGAATCATTATTTTATTATACAATGAGTAAAAGAGTGAAATTGCACGTGTATTTATGGAGGATGTAAAGCCAAAAGAAGAACAAATAAAAGATGAAATACTAATTGCTGCTAGAAGTTTATTCCAACGGTTTGGATTAAAAAAAACCAGTATGGAAGAAATTGCAGATAAGGCAGGTAAAGGGAAAAGTACACTTTATCATTACTATAAAAATAAAGATGAAATTTTCGCTTCTGTGCTGGACTGGGAATGCAATGAAATGATGGGGGAGTTAAAGGAAAATGTATACCATAAGTCCACTCTTAAAGAAAAGCTACTCTGTCTCTTTTACTGCAAGGCCAAAATGTTCGAAACATACCAGGTGTTCGGAGACTCCTTCAAGGAAACATTTTTTACCAGCCTGAAACGCTTTAAAGCTTCTATAGAATCATTCGAAGAGTTCCAGGTTTTCTTAATTTATCAGTCTCTGGAAAAAGCTAAAGAAGAGGGAGAAATTTTACCCCTTCCAGAAGAAAAGCAGCATTTCATGGCATACATGATTAGCAAGTTCTATAAAGGTATTTATATGCAAATCATTTTTGAAGATAAAAGGGAAGAATTCGAGGAAAATTTTGAGAAAATGCTGGATATTTTGCTGGAAGGAATTAGACCATAATTTTTTTTTGATTTTTCCGACCAAAAAACCAAATTAGTCGAAACGTTTCAAGATTGATACCGTTAAATATTCTGGATATATCTAAGTGGGACCTATTTTACTGTAATTACTTAATAAACTACTTAGCATATATGTTATAAAGCTCTTTTTTTTATCAAAAATTCGACTAAGAAACGCTTTTATTCGATACGTACAGCTAATTAATTTCTATGTCCGCTGAGTAAAGTTTACTTATTTGAATGAACACCAATTTTAGACTAAGTATAGAATAAGAAACGCATTTATTCGAATAGTCCAAAAAATTTTCTTTGATTCCCTAATCCGATGTATGCTCAAAGTAAAAAAATTTAATCTCATATCGACCATAATACAAATATATTCGAAACGTTCTTTCATTTCTTATTGGCCTTAGGCAAAATTATTCCATCAGATAATCGTACTCATAGCATTTTCTTATGGCTCAAACACCTCATTATCAGAACGGACAATCAAATCCATTTACCATTCGCTTCGCTCGTCTGATCATTCGCAGGCGATGGTCGGTCCTCATTCTAAGTATATTTTTAGCTGTAGCGGCAGGATACGGAGGACAATATGTAGGGTTTGATGGAGATTATCACGTCTTTTTTAGCAAAGATAATCCTCAACTTCAGGCTTATGATGCTTTACAAGCCAAGTACACCAAAGATGATAACGTACTTATCGTCATCGAACCGGAAAATGGGGAAGTGTTTACTCGAGAAACCCTGGCGGCTATTGAGGAACTCACAACGGCTTCCTGGCAAACTCCTTACTCGACTCGTGTAGATGCAGTAACAAATTTCCAGCACACTCGCGCAGAAAATGACGATTTATATGTCGAAGATTTGGTAGAAGAAGCTATTTCTAAAACTGATTCCAGTTTAGCAGCTATTAAAAAAATTGCTACTAATGAACCACTGTTAGTGAATAGATTAGTAAGTAAGAAGGGAGATATTACGGCAGTAAATATTACAGTTAAATTACCTGGTGAGGATCCGACTGAACCTAATGAAGTCATCGCTTATGTGAGAAAGATAACCGAAGAATTTGAAGCTAATCATCCTGGACATAAAACCTATCTCTCAGGATTGATCATGCTCAGTGGGGCATTTTTCGAAGCTTCACAACAGGATTTCTCCACCTTGATGCCCCTGATGTTCCTGGTTATTATCCTGGCGATCTATTTAGCGACCAGATCTATCAGCGGAACATTCAGTACCTTAATTGTAATTATTTTATCCATTATGACAGCAATGGGGCTGACTGGTTGGCTGGGAATTAAGCTGACCCCTCCTTCTGCTTCAGCACCCATTATTATCATGACGCTTGCAATAGCTGATAGTATTCATGTACTGATCACTATGTTACAATACATGCGTAATGGATCTAGTAAACACCAGGCAATAGAGGAAAGCCTAAGACTAAATTTTATGCCTGTATTCATTACCAGTTTAACGACTGTGATCGGATTCCTGACCATGAATTTTAGCGATGTACCGCCATTTTGGGATTTAGGCAATATCACTTCTATGGGAATGACAGCGGCATTTGCATTTTCCATTACCACCCTTCCTGCATTGATGGCTATACTACCCGTCCGCGTTAACGTTAAAGCAGGAGCATCTGCTACTTCTAAAACAGAGAGTTACCCATTCCTGGAAAGAATTGCTGGTATAGTTACCGCCAGACCAAAGACCGTCTTATGGATTAGTACATTCGCAATTATAGGTCTATCCCTATTGGCCATTAGAAATGATCTGAATGACGAATTTGTTGAATATTTTGATGATAGAGTAACATTTAGAACCGATACTGATTTCATTAGCGAACGCCTAACGGGTATTTACAATGTAGAATTCTCCCTCGGTGCAGGAGAAAGTGGTGGTGTCAATAATCCAGAATATCTACAATACCTAGCCGCTTTTGAAAATTGGTTGTATGAACAGCCTGAGGTGATTCATGTCAATTCCTATCGGGAAGTAGCAAGAAGAGTGAATAAATCGATGCATGGGGATAGCTTGAGTTATTATAAACTCCCCGATAATAGAGAAGAAGCAGCGCAGTATTTATTACTATACGAACTGTCTCTTCCTTATGGCCTCGACCTGAATAATCAAATCAATGTAGATAAATCAGAAACGAGACTTACCGCTACCATTGAAAATATCTCCAGCTCAGAAATGATCGCATTCACTGAGCGAGCTGAGCAATGGTTATCGGATCACACACCGGATTATATGTTTACGCATGGGACCAGCAGTACCCTAATGTTTTCCCATCTGTCTAAACGCCAAATCAACAGTATGATCACAGGCTCTATTTTCGCTTTACTCCTCATCTCATTGATCCTCATGTTATCCCTAAGAAGCATTAAATATGGGATCATTAGCCTGATTCCTAATGTAACTCCTATTGCCGTAGGATTTGGAGTGTGGGCCCTGGTCAGCGGGACCATTAATGTAGGCATTGCAATTGTGTTCGGGATGACCCTAGGGATTATCGTAGATGACACCGTTCACTTTATGTCAAAATATTTGAGAGCCAGAAGAGAACAACAAAAAAGTCCCACAGATGCGGTAAAATATGCTTTTGGAACGGTGGGAAAAGCACTGGTAGTAACCACATTGGTCCTCATCTCAGGCTTCACTATTCTTTCCCAATCCAGCTTTGGAATGAATTCGGGTATGGCCAAAATAACCGCCATCATTATCATTCTGGCATTGGTCATTGATTTCTTGTTATTACCTGCACTACTCATTTTAACATCATCTAATAAAGACAATCAACAACCTATCGTGCCTCCTGCTCTTCAGGGAGCAGGCGCCTAATCTCTAATTACCTTTTAAAAACGCTATTAAACTTATGAAACTTATTCAAATAGGATGTTTCGTCATGTTACTGTCAGGAGTTATTTCTCTTCAAGCACAGCAAGCGGAAAAACGCGGATTAGAAATAGCAGAAATGGCAGATCAAGCTGACCAGGGATTTGAATCCTCAGAAGTCGAGTTGAAGATGGTACTAAAAAATAAGCAAGGTCAAACTAGTGAACGTTCTCTGTCTACTAATACCCTTGAAATGCAAACTGATGGAGATCGGTCGCTGATCGTTTTTCATACTCCCAGAGATGTAAAAGGTACAGCCACATTGACCTACACCCATAAAACGACCTCAGATGATCAATGGCTTTATTTGCCAGCAGTAAAGAGGGTCAAGCGAATTTCTTCCGATAATAAGTCCGGACCTTTTGTAGGTAGTGAATTTGCCTATGAAGACCTTTCTTCTCAGGAAGTCGAAAAGTACACCTACACATTTATCAAAGAGGAAGAAGTCGAAGGAGAACCATGTTTTCTAGTAGAACGCATTCCTGTAGATCCTAAATCAGGATATGCTCGTCAGCTTGTTTGGTATCATCAATCTGCAGAAAAAGGCCACAGATTAGAGAAAATTGAATTCTATGACAGGAAAAATGCTTTGTTGAAAACGCTGGATTACAACAACTATCAACAATATCTCGATAAGTATTGGAGAGCGGGAGAAATGCATATGGTGAATCATCAGACCAATAAAGAAACGATTCTCACTTTTGAAAATTACCAATTCAAAACAGGCATATCGGAAAATGACTTCACGCAGAATAGTCTACAGCGTGCAGGTAGATAATGGTGAAGAGAATCCAAAGACTTGTGTATTAGGAAGATTATAGATCCTTTTTGCAGGGAGCGTGGTGCGGCAAAGGAAAGAGTTTTAGTGTATTGCAATGTTCGTCGCCCATGCTCCTTTTTTTGTTACTATTCTCATATAAGCTGATTAATTCGCCCAGTGATCATGAAAAAGTCTCTCTCCTCTATATATTTCACCATTTTTTATCTCCTGATGTACACTGGAGGTAGCGCACAAACGAATCCTCCACCTTCCGACATTTATCAAGAGTTTACGATGGAGGTTAAAAATGACTACAGATACTTCTTCGATCCACCTGCCTTTCCCGAACCTAAACATCATTATTACTCTATAGCTATAGAACCCGAATACTATCTGGAATGGAAAGATGGAGCGCACAGATTAAAGTTTACGGGCTTTGGAAGATATGAAACCCATGAAACCCGCCGCTCGCACGGAGATATACGCGAACTATACTGGCAATGGGTGAAAGGAAATTGGGAGTTAAGTGTAGGGGCGAAAAAAATATTCTGGGGCGTTACAGAATCCGTTCATCTCGTTGATGTCATTAATCAAACTGATGTGGTGGAAAGCTTCGATGGAGAACAAAAATTGGGGCAGCCCATGATTCACTTTTCCTATTTGACAAATTTCGGTACTATTGATGCATACTATATGCCCTGGTTTAGAAGGCGACAATTTCCTGGCAGAGAAGGACGATTGCGATTTCCAATCTTGGTAGATAAAGAAGATGCCATTTTTGAAAGCGATTTAGAACGATTCCATCCCGACCTGGCTGTACGTTGGTTTCATACCTTAGGCCCATTTGATGTGGGCCTATCACACTTCTACGGGACAGGGAGAGAACCTTTCTTTCAACTGGGCCCTGATACGAATTCCTTTGAAATCATCTATCCGATAAATCATCAGACTGGAATCGAATTGCAGGCAGTTACAGGAGCTATTTTGTGGAAGTTTGAGTCTTTTATTCGTGCCAATGATTTACAGGAAACGGTTGTTGCGATAGCCGTGGGAGGGGAATATACGATTGGGAACATTGCTCAAAGTGGGCTGGATATAGGAGTTTTAGCTGAATATCTGTACGACAATAGAGATGAACTAGCCGTGTCTAGTTTAGATAATGACCTGTTTGCAGGAGCCCGCTTCGCTTTTAACGATGTTCAGGATACACAAATTCTCATGGGCGGAATCTTTGACCTGGCTCGAAGTACCAAATTATACAGTGTAGAAGGAAGCAGACGCTTTGGATCTACCTGGAAAGCGGAAATTGAAGCACGTATTTTTTCTGATGTGGCCAATGAGGAATTCCTTGCCTTTTTTCAGCAGGATAGCTTCCTCCAATTACGCATTTCCAAGTTTTTTTAATCTAACTGCTTGCTATTCGCTTTTTAAGGCTTCTACAGGATTGTGTAAGGCAGCTTTCATCGCCTCATAACTCACTGAGAATAGTGCTATTCCTAAGGAGCCTATACCAGCCCACAGGAATATCCCTATGCCAAAGCTAATCCGATACTCAAATCCACTCAACCAACTATATGCTATGTACCATGCAATAGGAATAGCCACTAGAAAAGCAATAGCCACCAATAAGAAGAACTCTTTGGTTAATAGCATCACCAGGCTAGGCATGGATGCCCCCATGACTTTTCTAATGCTAATCTCTTTTTGCCTCCTTTCTGCAGCAAACATACTCAAGCCAAATAAGCCCAAACAGGAAATACAAATGGCAATAAAAGTAAAGTAGTATGCCAATTTTCCTATAATGGTTTCACTTCGATAGGATTGCTTATAATCGTCATCCACAAATTCATAAGTAAAAGGATAGCTGGGATTTATCTCTTGATAGATTTTTTCTAAATGGAAAAGAGCTTTTTCTATGTTGTCTCCTGATAATCTAGCAAAAACCCTCCACGTCCCTTTTTCATTCAGCCGGATGACTAATGGCTTTATAGGATGATACATTGACCGAAAATGAAAATCTTTAACAAGTCCTATAACCTCTCCCTTTCTTCCCCATAGTTCTACTTTTTTCCCTATCGGCTCCTCCATTCCCATCAGCTTAGCTGCTGTTTCATTGACCACTAAATGAGCCGAATCTAATGAAAATGCCCGAGAGTGCGCCCTTCCCTTTATTAGCTGCATCCTTAACGTTTCTACATAATCATATCCAGACGAGATTACCTTTATATCATAATCTTGCTGAGGATCCTTTCCTTCCCATGATAAGCCACCCGTAGATCGTCCAATTCGCGTGGGAACTTCTCCACCAGCTGTCAAAGACAGTATTCCAGGAATGTTTAACGCTTTCTCTTTAAAGGCCGCATAATTATTCCCTAGTTCACCTTCTATAGGAAAATGTATTAAATTTTCCTTGGTATATCCTAATTGTTTGTTTTTGATATACTGAATTTGACGAAAACAGGTAAAAGAACTTATGATTAGCAAATTAGCCAGAACGAATTGCATCACCACCAATCCCCGCCTCACACTGATCATGTTTGTTTTCGGAAGAATACCTCCTTTGGTCATTTGAAAAACAGGAAGCCCAGATAAGAAAAAAGCTGGATAGCTCCCTGAAATCAATCCTACTCCAAATACTAGTCCGATAAATATAATATATATGCGAGGGTGTTGCCATGGGAGACTTACCGCTTTTCCAGTTAATTCATTGAAATAGGGCAATAATAAGACTACTAGTCCTATCGCTAAGCATACAGAGAGAAAAGTCAGTAAGATCGACTCTACCATAAACTGACTCACTAACTGAAATTTTTGGGCGCCAATGGTTTTCCTAATCCCAATTTCTTTTATCCGTTGAGAATATCTAGCAGTGGTAAGATTCATGAAATTAATACAGGCAATAAACAAGAGAAAGGCACCCGCAAATATAAAAATTCGTACATATTCGATTCTCCCTCCTACTAGGACGCCATTTTCATACCAGGAACGAAGGTGCCACTCGCTGTAGGGAGTTAGGAATATGTCTACTTCCTCATTTGGTACGTGTTCTCGAATAATGTACTTTATCTTTTCGTTAAAAGCTTCTACATCTGTGCCTTCCTTAAGTCGTACAAACATTCTGTACCCATTGTTTTCCCACTCTTTTACCCAGTCATTTTCTTGAGCATACACTTTTTCGGATAAGGCAAAATCAAACTGGTAAGTTGCATTAGCGGGGATATTCTCAAATACTCCTTCCAATACGACATCCTTGTATTCTTCTACTACTACAGATATAGTTGTGCCATATATTTCCAGATCTTTCCAGTCCGATCCAAATAATTTCTCTGCCAAGCGTTCAGAAATAACGATGCCCGAAGCATCTTTCAAGGCCGTTGTAGGATTGCCTAACAAAAAAGGATAAGTAAAGTGTTCGAAAAAAGTATCTCCTACATAACGCCCCGACTCTCTGTAGCTTTTTTCACCAAAAGCAACGATCAATTGTTCTTCCCAGGAAAAGACGTCTGCCCCTACTACTTCAGGATAATTTTTTTCCAATTCCTTTTCTAATGGACATGGGACAGAATTTGTAGTGATCGTCTCATCCGCCATTGAATATATCTTTCTGACAAATCGATACAGTTGCTCGTCGTTCTCATGAAATTTATCAAAGGATAGCTCATCCTGTATCCATAAAAAAATCAGTAAGCTGGTCGCTATTCCGATGGTCATTCCCAGAATATTGAGTGAAGTCAATACTTTGTATTTGACCATTAATCTCATAGCTGTTTTAAAATAATTTTGCCACATGATAAAAGGAAAATAAGGAGTTATATTTCGAATATTGGACCATTTGAAAAAGAGAATGACGTGAAGCGCGAAGATGTACCTAGCTTTTCGAAGGCCGTGTTGATGATAATTCTTCAGGAATGCTTCGTATAAATCACCTAAAATTTCCTCTTGCAAGTCAGCATGACAGTAATAGCAGAGAAATCTCTCTGCCCATCCTGGAGGAGTTGGCTGTTGAGAAGGGGTTTTCATCTCGTCGACTAATTAAATTTGAGTTTGGGCGCTACAGACCAAAGCTTGTCTCGACTAATTTTAATTTCAGTCAAGGCCGCGTATCCTTGAGCAGTAATTTCGAATAAGCGCTTTCTTCTACCTCCCCTTTCGGCAGTAGCTCCACTCATATCTGATCGGAGAAAGCCTTTCTTTTCCAGTCGCTTTAATACTGTATGAATAGCCGGTATAGAGATCTTTTTCCCCATGTGTTCGATATAGGCCTCAGCGATGGACACCCCGTAGGCATTGCCCTGATGAATCATCACCAATAGCAAAATGGTTTCTTCCAAGCTACCGATGGTCGACATGATTTTATTAATAAATTATTTCATAAACTTATGTATAACAAATAACTCAAAAATATTTGCTAAAGCAAGTCCTCATGAACAAGTATAGCAGACTTACAGGGATCAATAATATTTATCTATTCCCCCATATCCTTTGATCAGCTTATTTTCCCTTGTTTTTTGGATAAAATTTTTCAATCGCTTTTGAAATTCTTCTGGACGCTTTCTAGCACTATGTACATAGGCGATTCTGATTCTTTTATAAGATTCGGAGAATTGTTGGTAATTATTCCAGCAGGCTTCCTCTTGCTGGATAGCTTCTACTATGTCGGAAGGAAAGATAAAAGGCTGGTCGATGATTGGCTTTACCTGATCTTTGATAGAAGCGTGGATCAGGCTTCTTTCCCATAACCATCTTAATCGCTCCTTATTAGCCTGAGAATAGGTACTTTTCGGTTTTCTTACGGTAAATCTTTGGATCGTATGGTCTGTATCTAGTGCTTTTACTGTGCTATCGATCCAACCAAAGCACAAAGCTTCTTCTACAGCTGTATTGTATTCAATTCGGGGCTTTCCAGATGCTTTTTTGGGGTAAACCAACCATATCTCTGGTTCTTTATCAAAATATTTTTCAAGCCATTGCCGCCATTCTTCTCTGGTAATAATATATAAAGTATTCACTATCTAGCAGGAATTTACATATTGGTACAACTCTTCTTCACTCTCAAAAAAAAGGGATTTATCTATTGCTCTCTCATAATAAATATTTAATCGATACCCATTCTTAAGCTTGACCACTTCATAAGATGCATCATTCGTTCTTTTTACTATTCGCTTCCGAAAAGCTTCAAAGTAATTCGATAATTCTCCTTGATGTTGATGCGGTTTTTTCTTCATTATAAAGCTGTATGGTAGATTTATATATTTTCTTAGTATTCTCACAGAAAATAGAGAAAAATAATGCCAGTTCTCATTAGTTGGATTATTCAAGCGTTCTTCGTCCTACCGTATAGCAATATAAAGCGGCAGGCATAAAATCATATGTAATTTGATCCACTTCCAGTTCGGCTGTAATATCTATAGTAGTAACTACGGCTCTTTCTAACTTATTTTTGGATAAAAAATTAAATAAGCTTTTTAGCTCGTGAGGCTTTTCAAAAAACCTATTGCTCCACTTTATTTCTACTGCCCAGGAAGGTTTTAAATCTTTCAAAGATAATCCTACAATATCGACCTCTCCTCCTTTCCATCTAGCATAATATGGAGTAAGGGAATGTCGATGAAACCATTGGGAATATATAGATGTCTCTACCATATTCCCTATTATCTGGGCATTGACATCAATAGGTGAAAACAAGGCACTTCTGAGAGAAGGATTTGTGAGATAAATCTTAAAATAATTTGCGCGTTTAAATTTTTTCCCTTTCACATCGATCCTATTTACAACTTTTATTAAAAAAGCAGCCTCAAGATAACTAATGTATTTTTTGATGGTATTTTTCGATACACCGGATGAATTGGATAAATTATCAAAAGAAAATTCATTGCCCGAATTAAAAGCAATAGTAGTAAAAAGAGAATTCAATTCCTGTACGTCCTGAATCCCATATAAACTTGGAAGATCTCTAAGTAGAACTTTATCCACAATATCACTTTTTATATATCTCCCTGGACTAGCCTGTATTTCTTTGGATAATGATACCTCGGGATATCCTCCAAAATTTATATAATCTATATAATGTTTATTGAGTTCACTTATACTTATGGTTCCGTATATATTTACGTAGGAATCATTCCATATTTTTTGTTGGGGTATGATAAGCCTTTCTAAGTCTTTTAAATGAATATATTCATGAAATGTCAAAGGTGGCAAAGTAAACTCTGTGAATCTCCCAGCCCCTGATTCATTACTTTTCAATTTCAAGGCAGCGGCTGCGGAACCAGAAACGACAAACTTAACATGATGATATGAATCCACCAGAGATTTTAAGTGTACTTCCCAATCTTTAAGATATTGAACTTCATCAAAAAAGACATAATAGCCTTTTAGATCATGTTCCTTTCCGACCGCTTTTCTGCAATACCTAAAAAGTTCTTCTATGCCTTTACCATTAAAAACAGGAGTCTCTATAGATAAGTAACATATTTTCTGGGGGTCAACCCCATCATCAATTAATTTCTGGATCACATGAAAAATCATTACTGTTTTTCCTACCCTGCGTGGCCCCATTAATACAGTAGCTCTTTTTACATTGGTTTCTTTCACTAGGGGATAAAATTTTGAGAAATACAAACGTCTTTTCATGGATCGATAGAATTCATCTATATTTCCATGAATCCACCAGGGATTCTCAAACTTTATTCTATCTAATATCTGTTCTTCTGAAATCCTCAGTAGACTCATATAAAATCAATATATTAATTATATACACCTAATTTAATAAAAATAAAATCATCGAATTGATCTTAAAAGATCATATAATTGAATATAAGATCAAAGTTATCAAAAAATTTCTTTAATTGACCTCTTTGAACAATCCATTCATATTTCTTAAATTTCTTATATGAAAACTACAATCCCTACACTAACTGTATTAGTCATTTTAGGCTTACATGTATATTTTTCTCAGTTATTCGCTCAAACTCCCATTCCAAATTTTGAACCTCAGGTACTGGATGAAGAGATAGCGATAGGTTACGGATTAGCTATAGGCGATGTAGATGGTGATGGAAAACCCGATATCTTGTTAGCAGATAAAAAAGAGTTTGTTTGGTATAGAAATGGAGATTGGGAACGTCATGTCATGGTGAGTGATATCACAGAAAGGGATAATGTGTGTATTGCTGCGAGAGATATTAACGGAGATGGAAAAGTAGAAGTTGCTGTAGGTGCACAGTGGAATCCCGGAGAAACGACAGATGAAACAGCTTCGGGAAGTGTCCACTACCTCATCAGGCCAGAAGATCCTACTCAAACATGGGATGTAGTAGATCTTCCTCATGTCCCAACGATCCATAGAATGCGTTGGGTGAACACTGGCCCGACCTCTTTCCAATTAATTGTCTTGCCTTTACATGGTATAGGTAATACAAAAGGAGAAGGTAAAGGTGTTCAAGTGTTGGCTTATGATGTTCCTGAAGATCCCAAAGGAGAGTGGACTTATTCGGTATTAGATGATCAGATGCATATGACCCACAACTTTGAGATGGATGAAACAGGAGATGGAAGTGTTCTATATATAGGAGGCAAAGAAGGGATTAACTCTATCGAACAACGGGGAGAAATGTGGAGATCTGCTTCTTTTTTATTGAAGGGTCATGGTTTTGGAGAAGTTAGATTGGGCAAAGGGCCTCAACAATTGACATTCTTATCTGGTATAGAACCCATGCATGGTAATGTGTTATCTGTTTATTGGAGAATGAACGAAAACCTACAACGACAAGTGCTCACAAGCGACTTAAATCAGGGGCACGCCCTGGCATGTGCGGATTTATTAGGTCAAGGATATGATCAGATAGTGGTAGGTTGGCGCAATCCAAATGAAGCTAATAAAGTAGGAATACGGATGTATGTGCTACGTTCAGATGGAGACTGGAATATGCATTCGATTGATGATAATGGTATGGCTTGTGAAGATCTGAACATCGCTGACCTAAATGCGGATAATAAACCAGATATCATAGCGTGCGGTCGAGCTACCCACAATCTTAAGATTTATTGGAACAAATAATAATCGTAATCTATAACCTTCTCCCTCATGTACATATCAGTCTCCTAATTAAGTACGGTCACGCAATCCCCTTCTTTGTGGTTGCCAGAAAGTTGTAGATTTTCAGCCGGGAAGTCAATTGCTCAATCTGATTTGGGTCCATCAATAACAGATCCTCCGATCCTTTGAGATAAAGATCATATCCGAAAGACCATAAATATTCCTGAATAAAATAAGGGCCAAATTCACTTTGCTTTTGGCAATTAGTTGATGCTTCGACAAACATGTCAGGTTTATAGGTGGAAATAGTATTTTCTCCTCCTTTTAACACATATGGTTCAAAACACTCAACATCCAGCTTAATAAAATCTACGTGAGTTATTTGCTTTTCGGCCACAAAATCATCTAAAGTATCGATCTCAATTTCGTGCATTTCATTCGGCTCATGCTGATAATCTCTTAAAATAGAACCTGCGCCGCTATTCCTTATAGGCATTTGGATGGTAAGTGTTTCGGGCTTCTCTCCCAATCCAACAGATTGAAGGTGGATGGAGGATTGTAAATGAGGATTTTGTTTGAGATTACGACTGAGGAATTGGAACACATAGGGATTTGGCTCAAAGGCATAAAAATCGGCCTTTTTTTCAATAGAAGTTAATTTCTGTGCTGCATTAAGGCAAAACTGGCCACAATTAGCTCCAATATCAAAAATAACATATGATTCCCTTTGTGGATCTAATAGCTGCACTAATTCCTGAATCCCATATTGTTCTGAAGGATCTGCATATAAGAACCACTGAACCAAATCATTCGGACGAATGGTAAATGAAACACCATTTCTTTGGATCTTCTTTTCCTGATCGGGATTGTAAAAAGATGGAGGTGGGATAAACTTCTTTAAAAAGGAACTCTCAGCGTATTTCTCAGCCAGTAAATCATCCAACCTGGAATTGCGAACCCATCTATATATTTCATTCTTTATAATCTCCTTCATAATAAACAATTACTATCTCCTGAAAAATAAGAAAATTAAATCAAATCCTAAACAGTTTATTTCTTCCTGAACAACTATATACAAGTTAGAAGTAAACGCATCAAGACCGGAGAAAGCTTTGCGGGATTTTTGAACAATGTTAGAGATTTAGCTAAGTTGGATTCATATATAAAAAGGTAAAAAAGGACGACTGTAAGCAGCAATAAACAAATTTATCCACACTAACTTATATTACTCTTAATCAATCAGGTTTAACAAATTTTCTACTAATTACCCTATGGTCTTTTCTACTTTCCAGCCTTACTAAATACAGGCCTGAAGAAAGAGAATGAATGTCTATTTCAGAATTCCTCCCATTTTTCTTCTTTCCGACCAACCTTCCCTCCATATTATAAATTGCTATTTCCATGTCCTGATTACTGTCGCTTATTCTCATCTTATTATAGGAAGGATCAAAAATGAGATAAATATCCTGAAGAGGATGCAGAATTGGAAGTTGTGAGGTCGTGATTTCTTTCTGAAAGATGGTCATCACCCCTTCTGCCTGGATATTTAAAGATAAGCTTTGTCCATTTGAAACTACCAAATCAGACAGTTCTACATTATTATCACTTGCTGTAGAATAACTTACTCCATATATTCCATCAGGAAGCCCTGAAATATCAAATGATTCCGCATCCCTTGAATTAATAACTACCACATGTAATCCGTCTGGAGTTATAAAGGAAGTAACTTCAAGAGAACTATTAGTATTAGCTCCTATGCGTACCGAACCAGGAGGTATATAGCTAAAATATTGCTGAAAATATCTTGTCTTTGCGTTTTCAATCACCCTGGGATTATCCGGCTCAGTATCGTTAATTGTAAAAAATGTAGTTGTTTCTGGATCGAAATCTGCAATATTTACTTCTGCCATTATTCCACTCTGCCAACTAGAAACGCATCCTAGCGTAAGGTCCCTGTATAAGTCGTATTGATCATTTCTGCTCTCCCACCATTCTAGCATAGAACTCGTAAGATTTAACGCTGTTGCTAAATTGCATATTGCCTCAAGATTCTCGGGATTTGCTCCACTGTATTTATGGTAGGAAATTTCAGTAAGGTAGTTCAAGACGTTTTCGTTTTTGACCATGTCATTTGAAAAAATGACCGTATTCCCTGCATTCAAACTTGAAGGAGCAATGAAATCAGGGAAATACCCCTTTTTTGCCAAGGAGTCTCCAGCTGCAGAAATAAAATCTCCGACCACTGTGCCAATCTCGGCAAAGTCCCAACCATCGCTGTTATCTGGCTCTAATACAACCTCCAGTGCATCGGGCACAAATCCGAAATAGGATTGCAATGTATCGAAGCAAGCAACCATGTATTCCGCATATTCTTCAGGACGTCCATAATGTTCAAATTCAGAGGTCCCAAAATCCACATAACAAAGATTTAGATAGAAATCCCTTCCCCGAGCTTCTACAGCTTGTTTAAGAGGTAGTGCTATATGCTCGATATCATATATGGTTCGAGAAAAATGATATCTTGAAAGGTCCTTAGATGCGGGGTCTTCGTTATCATTTTGAATGTCGTACCAATGGTCCTTCCATTCTTGCCGAGGAATCTCTCCATTGATGTACTGGGTAAAATAATCTATGCTATTTTCTGACCCTGAGTAGGTTTCTATTCTGATTCTGTTTATTCCTATTTCTGCTGATGCCTGGGCTATCTGCTCATTCCAATCTTTCAAATGCTCAATTTGCCATGGAGTATCCCAATTGGCCATCCAACCCATCACCTCCCATCCAGTAATTTGTTGGTATGTTGAAGATGTATCAACTGTAATGATAGCTTGAGCGAAGGAATTAATCCAAGACAAAAAAATAAAAGTAAAGAATAAGTATTTCATGCATGAAAATTGGTTAAATGTAATTTCAATCTAAGGTAGGACTTGATTTAATAGATTCAATATGCATGAAATAGGAAAGTAAAAATTGTACAAAACCAATTTGAAAAAATAAAGACTGATGAAATATTTCGCGTTATAACTTTAACATCTGCAAGGTTAAAGAAATTATCACCGACGCTTAAAAAAAGAAGGATAACAATCCATAAGATTGTATCCTTCCCATTTATTTATTTGGGCGAGTCAGTATTAGTTTTTAATAATTTTTTCTCTCTTTGATCCTAAGGAAGATGATTGTAAGCTGAGTAAATACATCCCTGTAGATAGCTCTTCAATATTTTCCTCCAGTAAACCACTGTTAAAAGATCCATCTCTAAGGGTATGGCCTGTTAATGTATGAATTTGATAGTACACGATTTCATTTTCTGGAATCCCCTCAATTAACACAAATAATCGATTATCAGCGGGATTGGGATATATAAACGCTGTGAGGCCATCATCCAGGTCTTCTACTTGAGACGTTCTGGCAGTATATTCAATAGAATTAGCAACTGGCCTGAAGCGCCATTTTTGGTTACTTCCTCCATCAGGTGTCCAAATCTGAACATTGGCTCTGTTTCTATTTGAACTATTAGCTACCTCCAAGGCAAGGCCGCCTACGACATTTTTAATCCAATAGTATCCTCCACCAGCATCTTCTATTGTCCATCTTTGATTGTCTGTATTTTGAATGTACCATTGATTGACATTAGTTCCATTTCGACTTCCATCTCCAGATACATTTAGGGCCAGATCACTAAAAACGCTTTCGATTCTGTATAGACCATTACCTATCGCAATCACTTTCCATTGCTCATCATAATAACCATGATAAGCATATTGATAAATATTTGCTCCGGCCCAGGTATATCTCCTTTCTACGTCTAAATATTTTCCGTTATGTTGAACCTGGATAAAATAAGTTCCTGGTTCAATGGTATTTCTACTTTGAACATTTATATCTACAAATTCTTTTAGTTCGCAATCATTATTAGTAGTAACCGCGACTTCATATCTACCTGCTTGGCCTAAAGTAATATTTCCTGACACTAAAAATTCTTCGTTGGTGTTTTCATTCTGGATAATCCCATTTGGTTTCTTCCAGGTGTAATTCTTTTCGTTTTTAGGATTAACTGATAATTGTACCTGATCTCCTAAGTATACATCTATTGTATTTCCCTGAATATTTTCCCATCCGTCACCATTAATGTTCGTTTCCAAAGAGACAGCAGGAACTGTTTCACAAGGATCAACTGGCTCTGGTTCTGGTTGTGGTTCTGGCTCTGGTTGTGGTTCTGGTTCTGGTTCTGGTTCTGCAGGTTCTACTACCAAATCTATATTCTGGCTTTTTATACATTCATTAGTAAACATCACTGTGACTGTATAAGTCCCCGCTCTGCGTAATTCAACAGGATCGTCTATAAATACATTTCCATACTGATTACCTGTCTTTCTGAATCCATTTGGTCCTGTCCATAAATAGCTACTTTGCCCTTTGGGACTTACAGATAAAAATAGTCTATCACCTTCTTGGACAACAACTTTATTATCAGGTTCAGCTTGATATTTCCCACTATTGACTTTGCTTTCCGTCACCAACTCAGGCGTATTTTCACAGGGATCTGAAGGAATCGAATCGGAACAACTACTTAAGGTGGGTTGCTCTTTATTCGCCAATAAATCATCCATGGCTAGTTTGTGCTCCTGAAGAACAGACGCATAAGCTGGATTATTCACTTCATTCTTCCACTCATTTGGATCTGTTTGGTGATCATACAGTTCCTCTTTACCATTTTTATATCTGATATAACGATAGTTATTAGTACGAACAGTATGATGGCCTTTATGTGTACTTAGTGCAGCTCCACACCACTCAGCAGCAGGATTTTTTATAAGGGGTGTAAGGCTTCTCCCTCTTACTGGAAAAGTAGGTGTCGGAATTTCCGCCAATTCCACGATAGTAGGAAAAATATCTTGATGAGAAACGGCTTTATTATTAATACCAGGAGTACCATCTACAGGATCATAAATGATCATAGGTGACCTGACAGCTCTTTCCCACATGGTATATTTATGTATGTGTTCCTTTTCCCCCATATGATATCCGTTATCACATACGAAAATTACCACTGTGTTATCTGCATATTTTGAATTCTCTAGAGCATTTAACAAATGGCCTATACAGTAATCGGCAAAAGCAATATTTGCCAGATAAGCCCTAATGGTTTCTTTCCAAAGTTTCTCACCTCCCTGTTCTAGCACTTTAGGAAGCGCTAAATTACTGGTTCCATGGGTATCATCCAGATCATTTTGCTGATAAGGAGGTAAAATAATGTCTTCTATAGATGGTACAGAATCATAAAATTGTCTGGGCGCATACCAAGGTAAATGAGGTCGAAAAATACCTATTCCCAGAAAAAAGGGATTTTGATGATCCTGAGTAAGAAACTCAGCACCGAAATCAGCACTCTGCCAATCCCCCGTATTTTCTGTAGCGGCATCTGATTGGCTCCAGGATATATTTGTATTTGCTATTTCGGAGATAGTTGGACCAGGAGGACAGCCAGAGCCACCAGGACCCACGATTTGAAATTCTCCATTACTGTGAGTGTGATAATGGAATAACTTCCCCTGACCCGCCGTTAGGTAACCGTTAGTTCCCATATATTGAGGTAAGGTGGTTAATTCGGTTACCCATTGTTGTGAGTATTCCCTAAAGTAACCTGCATCATTAGACATGATCCCCGTTTCATGTGCCCTACGACCTGTAAGCAAAGCTGTTCGAGATGGGTTACAAATCGGAGATGAAGCACTGGTATTCAGAAAAGTAACTCCTTTTTGTGCAAGTCGATCAATATTAGGTGTCTTCACCTGGGGATGTCCTCCGAAAGCCCCTATGTAGTCATTGAGGTCGTCGACCATAATAAGCACAAAGTTTTTCTTAACCTGTGCATGAGAATTGATTACTAAAAAACAAGGAAACAAAAAAATTAAGCAAACGACAGCTTGGGTTAAGCGATACATTATTTAGTATTATTGATAAATTTTCTATTCTTCTTAATAAACATTCTGAATATAATACATATACACAATACATTAATAGAATACATAACATATTTTTTAGATGAGATAATTTTTTTTAATAAAAAATGACACCTATCGACATTTTCAAGATATTTTCATTCTTAAATATATAAAATCCAAAAAATATTTGAGACTATTCCTAAAAATACGAAAGAGGAGAAATGATCCAGCTTTCACTACCTTATTTCAAGTAACATCCCTACATGCCAAATTCCATCTTCCAAATAAGGTTCACCTATAGGTACAAACCCAAAAGAACGGTAAAAAGCATCCAGATAGCATTGAGCACCTATTTTAATGGATTGTACACCAAATAATTCATACAAAAAATCGATAGAAACAGAGACTAATTTTCTGCCAATTCCAGTACCTCTGATGTGCTTTGAAGTTATAATTCGACCTATAGAAGGATAGTCAGCATATGAAACACCTCTGGGGAGAATACGCGCATAGGCCAGCAAAGAACCATATTGATCTTTTCCCATTACGTGCCAACTATCCTCATCAAGCCCATCTGCATCTAAATAAGGACAGTGCTGTTCTACAATGAAAACTTCCTGTCTCAACCTTAGTATAGCATACAACTCACTTAGGCTCAACTGTTCGAAAGGAGTAATTGCAAATGAAACAGATATGGGATGTGAGTTCAATTTAGTTACTCATTTTTTTAGTAGTGATCAAAATGACTCCAGCACTGCCACGGGTTCCGTACATTGCGGTAGAAGCTCCATCTTTCAGGACGGAAACATTACGTATATCATTTACATCTACAATATTTGCTACAGAATAATAACCCTGCCCCAGGGGAGTTCCATTGAGAACAAATAGAGGTTCATTGGTATTTAAAGAATTAATTCCTCTTATTAATACCTTTGCATTATCTCCTGAACCTGTCACGTTTACTCCCGGTACGCGCTTTAAGTAGTCTGAAAGAGGTATATTTTCCTGGGGAGTATCAAAAGTACTCACTGATTCTGTTAATTCATCTGAAGCAACGCTTCCGTATGCTACATTTACTACTTCCAACCCATTAGGATACTCATTTAAAGAAGTAGCTACCTTAGGGGAACAGCCCCAATAAAGAGCAATCAAAATCACTAAAAATCCTCTTTTAAAAGTATTGGTTGAATTCATCGGTATTTATTTATTTTTGAAGATACACAATACATGAAGGAAAACCTATATATGATAATCGTTGAACTCAGTCTTCCCTGCATTGTATACTTTTATCAGTGATCAGTCAACATATTTTTTGTCCAGGTTATGCTAACCTCTTGTAAAAGCAAATAAGTCAGTTAGGTAATTATTAAGTACAAGCAGCTACGATTAGTATCTCATTCCGGAAGTAATACATACCAGTAGTTATCGGCAAAAATTATCAGAGCATCATGAAATGGGTGATAAATTACAGGAGGATTAGTCGTCCAACCTACATGCTTTTGAAATATAGGTTGAAACGAGTAGAGAAATCCTACGTTGAAGGAAGTATTAGGCCTGAACAATGGTATCTTTATGGAATATAAAGAATTTTTTCTTTTGAGTTCCGAATAGCTTAATATAGTATTGTAACATTCGTATAATTATATGAGTTGTTAATCGAAAACAGAATGAGGTTATAATTTATCATTTCTAACACTTCATCCTATGCAAAGAAGGCGGAGCAAAACACTAACACATTACCAAAAGCAGGAAATCATGGCTATGTTAACCTATAGAGGAGAATCAGCCGCCATTCGGTTATATCGTCATTATACCGGAAGCAAGCTGAAAGAAGCCAGGAAAGCTATTGTCCGTATTTCATGGGATATTGAACCCGGTCCGGCTAATTAGCTTACGGTATCAAAATTGTTATCCCTTAACTAAAAGCCTGACTTGCTTACAGACATAATTTACCCCCCTTATTTGCCCCTTTAGGAGGCTCTGACAGGTTCGCATTTTACATTTCTATTACTTATTTCGAATAACCGAATTATGGCCATTAGCGTCTAGTGCAAGAAAACATATTGGTATAAGGCACAAGAGGCTATGATGTATCGCCGGGCTTTACGATGCTCCCAGCCCTGACGTATCACTTAAAAAGAGCATTTTGTTTTCTTCCAAAAAGACGCCGAAACAATTGATAGGAACAGCTTAGAGATACGATGGAAAATAACCCTCCAGAGGAGAAGAATAATTGACTACCAGACCTACTAGAAAAAGGGGACGTAAAGAAATGGGTTAAAAGTCATCTATTCTGTTGGAATGTTATATTTTTTAGTTAGAAATGTTTATTTTAAGTTAACATAATATGATTATTCTATGATAGAATAATTATTTTAATATAAGATCTTTTGGCATGGCACAAGTATTAGTATTAAATCAAGATTACCGGGCGATCAGCGTTTGTGATCCTCAACGTGCATTGGTATTAATTCTTTGTCAAAAAGCTGAGCTTATTAGTGACAGAACAGATAGAAAATTTAGATCCGTCAGGCTAGAATATCAATTTCCCTCTGTCATTAGATTATATAGGTATGTAAATTTACCTTATAAGAAAGTGGCGCTTACGCGCCACAACGTATTTAAAAGGGATGGGTATAGTTGTGTATATTGCTCTAGCAAGGAAGATTTGACCCTGGATCATGTTCTCCCCAGATCTCAAGGTGGTACCAGTACATGGAGAAACCTGGTAACTGCCTGTAAAAAATGTAACACCGAGAAGGGAGACAGAACTCCGGATCAAGCGAAGATGCCCATGAAACATAAACCTTACAGGCCTGGATTTCTCATGTATTTGAGACAGTTCTCTGGTCATTTGCAAGAAGATTGGAAACCTTTTTTATTAAATTAACTAAGCATCTGATATCTCAGATGCTTTTTTTATAGCCCTAAATCCATACTTATGTTAAACTCTTTGCTCATATCTCAAGCAGAACAGGTGTTGAATGCGTGTAAAAAACATCAGATGAAATTAGCGCTTGCAGAATCCTGCACTGGCGGTTTGGCTTCAGCCTACATCACTTCCATTCCTGGTTCATCTCTCATTTTTGATAGAGGTTTCGTTACCTACAGCAATAAAGCTAAACAGGAATTACTTGGCGTATCTAAAAAATTATTAGAAGAAGAAGGTGCCGTAAGTGCTGCAGTTGCAGAAGCAATGGCAAAAGGAGCTATAGACTTTTCTGAAGCCAATTTAGCTGTTTCTGCAACCGGAATCGCAGGTCCAGGAGGAGGAACCAACAGAAAACCCGTAGGCCTTATTTTCATTGGGTTGGCAAGTAAAAACCATATATTGAGCCATAAGAAATTTCAATTGGAAGGCCTTCGATATTCAATCCGGGAACAAACCGTCAGCCATATCTTTAACTGGATTCTTGAAGAAATTTCTGTAGGACAAATAGTCGTACCCTCATAATCTTTCTTTTATTTCACTATACTATAAGCTACTAGTTAGACGTTTATAAAGTCTTTACAATAAACTATACGCACAATTATTCTTTCGTATTTAATTTAACTCTGCACAGCTCCAACAAAACTGCCTAATAGATTATTATGAGAAAGAACACCATTTTATTCTTTTTCCTAACTTCCTATTGTTCTTGTTGGATGTTACAAGCTCAAAATTTCGATAGCGAACTTGAAGATGACCTAGCAGAAACCGCTGTGGAACCTAGATATACTTCTCCAGAAAAATATATTTCTGCTCAAGGAGGATTTAACTTAGCTACAGTTACCGGAAAGGATGCAGGCGCAGAAAATAATCTTAGAGCAGGCTTACATTTAGGGGCCTTTATATACCTGCCTGTAGACGAGATCTGGGGGTTTCAATCAGAGATTATTCTTTTCTCCCAAAAAGGAACAACCAATGGTAATAATAAATTTCGCAGTTCCTATTTTGAAATTCCCTTATTAGCCTCGTATACCTTTAATGATGAATGGAGAATTATTGCAGGATTACAACCTTCCTTTCTCATCTCTGCTAATGTAAGCGATGGAAGAGGTGATATTACCTCAGACATCAGAAAAGTAGACATAGGATTGGCGATGGGAGCTTATTATCAATTTCATGAAAGACTTAGTGCAAGTGCAAGGATCGTCCCTGGAATTAGTAAAGTAGGAGAAAGTGGAGATGAGAATACCTATAATCTCAACATACAATTATCTATTGCCTACAAACTATTTACCTTATAAGGGGCTTCTCCATATTTACTTGTGGGCAGGAGATGTTTCTATTTCGCTAAAACGGATGCCTGCTTCCGTCAATTCATTGAGAATGGGATTATACACCTCTGGAAGAATAGGTACATGTACCCCTGAGAGGGAAATTTGTTTATTAAGGATCAGTTTAGCTGCTATGCCTAAAGGCAAACCGACTGTTTGAGCCATAGCAGTGTGTTTAGCATCTTCCCCAATGGATACCATATAAGATTGAATTTGCCGCTGAGTACCTGCTTCCTCAAAGTCGAATTTATGCCACATAACGATCATATCCTTATCATCCTCAGTCATGGTCCACCTTTTCTTCAGTATATGTTCCAATAGCTGAGCTGGAGTTCCTTGATCTAACCCAATTACTTCCTCAGAAAACATTCCCAACCATCGAAGTTTATACATTTCATCAGAGTCGAGATCGAGTTGAAGGTAGTGAGCCAACCTAAGCTCAACAGAATCGTGCGGATTAAAGGATAAAAACGAATTAAGAAAATCCCTGTGAGTCATTTGTGCCACATGCTCCATTTCATAAGAATCATCTGTAGCTCCTAATTGTACAAAGATGTCCCAGGCTTTACAGAACCCCACTCTTCTCAGTGTGCCTCTGAACAAAGTATGTAATCCTCTCAAACCATACACATCCACATATTTTAGGGAATCCCTATTGGCATACCCCTCAAAATATCCATAACCAGGAATATGAATGATTTCGGTTCTCCTGAATAACCTGTGGTAGGGAATGTATTTATAGCGGTTTTCATGGATAAACTTAATGATTCCCTGACCTGCAAGTACTACATTTCGGGGATTCCAGGTAAATTTATATTCCCAGGGATTATCTTTTTCTGGATTTGGGGCCAATAATCCTCCGGTAAATGTTTCGAAAGAGATTAATTTGCCCGAACGTGAACTAATTTGATTCATTACTCGCATAGCAGACATATGATCTATTCCAGGATCCAGGCCACACTCCATTAATATTAACATTCCTTTTGCCCGAGCATCAACATCCATCTCAGCAATGTCAGGACTTACATAAGAAGCAGTCAGCATATCTGTTCCATGAGCTACACATGCTTTGGCTACGATAGCATGAAATCGAGCAGGGACCATTGAAATGACCAGATCTGCATGGGCTATTTCTACTTCCCTTTGCGAAGGATTGTGAATATCAAAAATGATAGCCTCCACATTGGGCAATCCTTGAATCATTTGTTCCGCATGTTCTTTCGATAAATCCCCTACTACCACTTTCCAGTCATACAGTCCGGCAACCCTGGATAAATAGCGAAGGAGAGAAGGAGTGGATCTTCCCGCTCCAATTAATAATATCTTTTTCATTTGGTACCAATAAGTTATACCTATCCCTTTAACTCATCTCCTTCCCCAGAGTGGTATAGCTTCATTATTCCACCCAGGTATCGTATACTTGAACACGTTCCCAGGTGTGAGCAGATTTCTCTATAAAAGCTTTATGTACTGGGGCAACCTGATAAGCATCTTGTTTTTCTTTACTATCAAAATGTAAAATTAATGCATAATCATAGGAATTATCGACCACCTCTCTAGGCGTACCAGCAGGTTTCCCTATCCAGGAATCACGTACTTCCTCAATGGTAGTCAATGAGGATAAACCTTCTTCAAAGGTGGCTATATCAGATTCGGAATTATCCCTTTTCATCCAGAAAAAAACAGTATGAATAAACGTAGGAGTCGCTGTCATTTGATGATGTTGTTGAAGTGTTGAGGAAGTAGCAGAGGTTAGGTCGGTCATCTGTGGGCGCATCCCCATTGATCCGAATAATACACCTCCTAATATGAGAATAAAAAAAGCGCTCTTGTACATATCTCGGTAAATTAATTCTATTTACTTGGGCAATAATATTGATTAATCTTACGAATTCAACATAATCGAAGGTGTTTTTTACCTACAGAGGGACTCGTTTATCTCCATCAGTCCTTCCTGACTTCATATGACTTTGTGACTTCATATAATTTTTCCTCAGATCGGTAACTCCTTTATGCTTCTACCTACATATGTCCTCGCTAGTGTAAGAGCCAGTATTGGCAATAAGGCAGATGAAATTAGAACTGAATAAGTTACCAAAATTAGGGAGGAATATAGACTCATTCGGACCTATGCTATGGCTATGAAAAAAAATCACTTACCCTCAAACCATTCACACGTAAAAAATAACTTTTCACTCAAAATTTTTAGCGATTTAGCCTTAAAAGATGATTTTCTATTTATTGTGTAAATCTATTACGAATGTTAGAAAGGTGTTAAATTTGCCTGTATAACCATTTTCATTCCTGACATTTTCCCCCAGAGATCAGTTAAAGAGGTTATTTTTTATATCAAAAATGGTAATATTCATATAATAGTCCATGTTATAATCATTTCTATCTTACCTTTTTAATACGTCTCTATAAATGAATTTTGCATAAGCGAAACTTCCCTTATGGACGGAATCATAGAATAGTTCATAAGTAGTTTCCTCGTTCTTAATTAGTCTTTGGGATATAGAACGTATCGCTCTTTCATTCAATGGTGGTTGATCGGGAATTGCATGAATCAGTAGCTTACATAGCTTATTATGGAGGTTACTCAAACAACATGCATTCCCGTTCTCATTTTTTTTTCACCTAAACCAGGATTGAAGTGGATCAACCAAAACTTTCACACGTTTTACTTATTCTTGCTCTTTTTATTTTAACCTATTCATTAAACGCCCAAACAGCTAACATCAGTGGAGAATTAAAGAAATGGCACACAGTAACTTTAACCTTTGACGGCCCATCTGCAGATGAAAACGGCAATCCCAATCCTTTCATGGATTACCGTTTACAAGTCACTTTCACAAATGGAGCCAATCGGGTTACTGTTCCCGGCTATTTTGCGGCTGACGGAAATGCGGCGAATACCGGATCTACCCGTGGAAATAAATGGCGGGTACATTTTGCTCCTGACCAGACGGGCACCTGGTCATACACAGTATCTTTCAGACAAGGAAGAGAAGTTGCGGTAAGCCTGGATGCTAATTCCGGAACTGCAGTAACTGCCCTCGATGGTTTGAGAGGAACTTTTCAGGTAGGACCTTCAGACAAGGTGGGTCGAGATTTTCGATCTAAAGGTCGTCTTATTTGGAATAACTCCCACTATTGGCAGTTTCAGGGAAGCGATGAATATTTTCTTAAAGGGGGATTGGATTCGCCTGAAAACTTTTTCGGCTGTACTGAATTCGATAACACCAGTGGATTTCGTACCCACGACTGGGGAAAACACAAAAGGGATTGGCGAAATGGAGATCCAAGCTGGAAAAGTGGACAAGGAAAAGGGATCGTAGGAGCAGTTAATTATTTAGCTGACAAAGGTCTAAACTCCATTGGTCCTATCACTATGGCAGTAAACGGAGACGTTTCCGGGATTTATCCTTTTATATCTTCCAATCAAAGGGATCGATTTGACTGTTCCAGACTCGATCAATGGCAAATCGTGGTAGATCATGCAAATAAGAATGGATTACACATCCAATTCAAGCTATCTGAACATGAAAATTATAATCTGGAGGGTACAAACCTGAACAGCAAACACAAAATCTATTACAGAGAAATGGTGGCTCGTTTTGGTCATTATCTGGGAATTTCCTGGAACATCGGAGAAGAATTTGGAACCTCTGGAAATCCTTATAATCAATTTGCCCGAGAGCTAGCGGGTTACCTAGATGCCGTAAATCCTTTCCCACAAAATATCACTATTCACAACTGGGGAGGAAGAGAAAATCAGGTATTCGAGCCTCAAATGGGAAACAATTCCTCTTTCACGGGAACAAGTTTACAGGGAGAATACTATCGCGCCCATAGAATGGTCTTGGAAATGCGTCGTAAATCCGCGGATAAGGGAAAGCCCTGGATTATTGCTCACGATGAACAACCTCCATTTAATAAAGGAGTTCCACCAGATGGATTAACAGCTTCTAACCCCGCATCACCAAACCAGGGAACTTATACACAAGATGATGTCAGGCAAGAAGGGTTATGGGGACATATGATGGCAGGTGGTGCAGGTATGGAATGGTTCTGGGGAACGGATTGGCCTGGGAATCAGACTGATTTTGACGGAGACGATTATCGCTCAAGAGATAGATTCTGGAATTATGTTAGATATGCATTGGAGTTCTTCCAGTCCTACCTGCCTTTTCACCAGATGGAAAATGCTGATAATCTTATTGGTAACAGTTCAAATAGCAACGACAAGTATTGTTTTGCGAAAAAGGGAGAAGTATATGCCATTTATCTTCCCAATGGAGGAAGCACCAACCTCGATCTAGGGGGAACATCTGGCAACTTTAGCGTTCAATGGTATAATCCAAGAGAAGGGGGTGCTTTAAGGAACGGAAATGTCGCGAGTGTTCAAGGAGGTGGAAATGTATCTATCGGAAATGCTCCTTCTTCTGGCGACTGGGTAGCTCTCGTCCAAAAAGAAGGGGGTAATACAGGGACTCCATTTGTTCGAATAAGCAATCCATTACCCAACTCAAAATTTACTGAAGGAGATACTATTTCCCTGGCTGCAGAAGTAAGAATTGCCAACAGAAGTATTTCCAAGGTCACCTTTTACGCCAATAATCGCATCATTGGTACGGATTCTAATGCCCCATATGCTATAGATTGGCCTGAAGTAGCCAAAGGAACCTATCAAATCACCGCCACAGCTGAAGAAGAATCAGGACTTAGTGGAACCTCAGCCCCTGTTTTTATAGAAGTATTAGGAGAGAATAATGACGGAGGTGGAAATAGTGGAGGTGACCAGGAAGGCATTCCGTGTGATGCTACTTTTGTAGAAAAAGGAGGGATCATAGTGATTGAAGCTGAAAATGCCAAACTTAACGAAGGTTGGGTAGAACGAACTGATGCGATTGGCTATACGGGAAGAAGTTACATTGAATATACTGGCCCTAATTATTTGGGAACGCCTGGAAATGGTCTATTGGAATACAAAATTCAGATTAACACACCAGGAACTTACAGATTTGACTTTAGAAATAAAGTTGGCCGAGGTGATGATACTTCTGAGCACAATGATTCCTGGGTAAGATTTCCTGATGCAGATGATTTCTATGGAGAGCTGGATGGATATAAAGCTTATCCAAATGGCGTAGGTAAATCTCCTATCTTCAAGGGATCTACTTCTGAAGGTTGGGGTAAAGTATATTTGTATGGAACAACCGAATGGACATGGCGCACAAAAGTAAGCGACCATGAAGGGCTTCATATTTATGCTGACTTCAATAATCCGGGTGTCTATACCTTACAAATTTCCGGTCGTTCAAATGGACACTTTATCGATAGAATGGTCCTGTACCATTCAAGTGTAGACCGGGAAACAGCTATTAATGATGCATTACCTGAATCTACCTGCGATGGATCAGACATTCCAGGAAATCCTGGTGGAGATCTACCTGCTGTAAGTATTTCATCACCCAATAATGGAGATTCATTTTCTGTCGGTGAAAAAGTGAATATAGTAGCTAATGCTACGGCAGCGGATGGCGCTTCTATTTCCAAGGTTGTATTCTATCAAGGAAGCCAACAGCTAAACGAAGATATTACCCCTCCTTATACAGGGAAATGGGAACCGACTTCTGCTGGAAATTATAGCCTTACAGCTGTTGCTTACGACGACCAGGATCGCAAACGGACCTCTACACCAGTAAATGTAACTGTACTCACTCCAGATCAATTCCACATTATACCAGGAAAGATTGAAGCTGAGGCCTATGCAGATATGCTGGGAATTCAAACAGAGCCTAGTAGTGAAGGAACTGATAATGTGGGATGGTTTGATAGCGGAGACTGGATCGATTACAAGGTAGATGTTCAATCCTCAGGAAATTATGATGTAACATTCCGTGTAGCGAGTAATAATGGAGATGGCACCTTCCAATTGCAACAAAATGGAAGTGTTCTGGCTACTATCGATGTCCCTAATACAGGCGCTTTTCAGACGTATACAGATGTATTGGTGGAAGATGTTCCATTAGAAGAAGGTAAGCAAACGCTGAGAATTTATTCTGTAACTAAGTGGTTTAATCTTAATTATTTTACTTTCTCTACTGACGATGTTCCACCTCCACCTCCTCCGACTCCTGAGGAAGTAATGGTAAGCTTGCTAACTCCGGAAGATGAAGCCTCATCGGTTAGCCCGACCCCAACTTTTAGTTGGACGACAGATGTAACAACAGAGCTGGAAGGTTTCCAGTTCATGCTTGGTGATTCGATCATTACTTTGTCTAATGATACTTCTTACCAATGGAAAGATAGCCTCAAAGCGGGAACCTATGCCTGGAAAGTAAGAGCTATTACGGCACCGGATGTCTACAGCGCCTGGAGTAGTAAATTTACGTTCACTATACCAGTCATCTCCACTCCTCCAGATGAGGAAGAAGAGGAAGGAGATAATCCAGTCAGCTTAATCTCTCCAGAGGATAATTCCATTGTTACTGACTCTATTCCGTTGTTTACCTGGAGTATAGGGAATAAAGATTCGTTAGAAAATTATATCTTCAGTTTAAATGGTGCAGTTCGGGAGGTTTCTAAAGCTTCATTGTACCAATGGGAAAATGCCCTGTCTGCTGGGGAATATAAGTGGAGGGTAAGAGCTCAATGGACCAATGGAAGTTTCGGACCCTGGAGTTCTACCTTTACTTTCACGATTCCTGAATCTGATACCCTAGCGCCTACCCCTACTCCGATTGATTCATCTTATGCATTACGCATCAATGTGGGAGGCCCTTCTTACACGGCTCCAAATGGAGACTTCTTCCAGGCTGATCAATATGCTACGGGGGAGTCTAAGATTCACGACATTGGCAATGAAGCTATTGCGGGAACAGATCACGACCTATTATACCAAACGGAAAGATGGGGAGAATCCTACGGCATGGCTATTCCCACAGGAAATGGAACATTCGATATAACACTTCATTTTGCGGAAATCTATTGGAATGCTAATGGGGCCAGGCTATTCGACGTAGACATCGAAAATGGAAGCAGATTGATGGAAAAAATTGATATCCATGAGAATGTAGGAGCTAAAGCTGCCATGATAGAACGAATCCAGGGAATCAAAGTAGAAGATGGAGTGTTGAATCTGGATATGTTTGCCTATATAAATAACGCCCAATTATGTGCCATTGAAATTACGGGTAACCTTCAATCTCCAACTGCTGGTCCTGACCCATTGGGACAAGTAATTAGAATTAATGCAGGAGGTAGTGAATATACCACCTCAAGCGGCCATACCTTTGAAGCAGACCAGTACTATCAGGGGAGTTCACTCATTTACGCTATCTCTGAAGATATTGCAGGAACGGTTGATGATCCGATCTATCAATCCGAGAGATATGGTGTAGACTTCAGCTATCAAATTCCCGTACAGAACGATACCTTCGATCTGGTTCTCCATTTTGCTGAAATCTTCTGGAGAGAACCTGGCAAGCGATTGTTTGATGTAGACATTGAAGGCCAAGCTTCTATGGTAGCTGTAGACATTGTGGATGAAATTGGTGCCAGAGGAGCTTACAAGAAAATATTCAGAGACATTATCGTAACTGATGGGGTATTCTCTATCGAATTTGAAACCGCACTGGATAATGCTAAACTTTCGGCCCTTGAAATAGTCCCTGCAGGCATTCTACCTGAAGAAGTTTCTGTAGACGATCCTACCATGGAAAATGTAGTTCGCATTAATGCCGGAGCAGAAGAAGACAACATGTTTGGAGGTTATTTGTTCTACTCAGATAGATATTATTCCTCCAATACAAAATCCTTCTATAATACAGGAATAGCAGACATTGCAGAAACGAACTTTGACGACCTATATAGAAGTGAACGCGTTTCCCAAAACGAATTAGAAGACTTTTCCTATCAAATTCCTATCCCAAACGGATCATATGTAGTTTATCTTCATTTTGCCGAAATATGGTGGGGAGCAGTAGGAGGAGATATGGATGGCCCAGGGAAAAGGGTATTCAATGTCAATCTCGAAGGAAATCCAATTATGAGGGATTTTGACCTGAACCAGGAAAAGGGAACGATGACAGCCATCTATAAGAAGATAGAGGTTACCGTAACTGATAATCAATTAAACCTGGATTTCTCTGCCTCTGAGGATAAGCCTACGATTTCTGCCATTGAGGTATTACCATTGGATATGGCTAACCAAACAGTAGCTTTATCTCCGGGATATCTGAATGACTTTATAGATCCTTCAGATCCAGGCGCTGATCCTAATGGCCTGATTCAGCGTGTAAATATTGCGCCGAATCCTGCCACTGACCATTCCTGGTTGACGATTGAAGGAGATTTAGAAGGAGCTTTCCAGGTAGAGGTTATTGATATGATGGGTAGACTGTTGAAGGTATTTGACATGGAAAAATCCAGATTCATCGAACAGTATAAGATTCCTCTTAATCAGATGGCAGAAGGGATTTACTTCATTCGTGTTAGGCAAGGCAGCGTCAATTTGACAAAAAGACTTTGGAAAAGGTAAGTTTCCAGACTTGAGGTAAGGATACTCCTTATCGATTACCTATGACCTACTGATACATTCCGGTATCTCCCATGGATACCGGAATTTTTATTGTAATACTTGTCATATCTACTCTAATTCTAATGATTTTATAAATTTATAAATTAGTAATTTACTCATGAAATATATTACATATTTATATAATTTCATGAGACAAGGAGTAGGAATTGAGTTACACGCAAATCATCGTCTAATGACCAGAATAGAAATGGTCTGGATAGGCGGAGAGGCTATTCTGTTAGCCGCGATGATTGTCGTTTATACTCAGACCATGCAGTTAAATCGTATGAAATATTGCGATAATTGCACATTTACTGTATCGAATAAAGACACCTCCAGCTACGTATTAAATGGAGGTGAAGTCTTTTGTATTACGGAAAGTGGTTCATTTGAAGGTAGAATCCTGCGTTGGACCGGCTCATCCGAAACGCAGATATATAATGAAGGTAAGTTTTTACCTAAAAACATACATTTGACGGCTGGAATTAATACTATTCACAATTTTGGCATTTTCCAACCAGATCTGATGCAAATTTTTCCGGGAACCCTTGAAAATATTGTCAGAAATCATAAAGATGCCATTTTTCAGCCAAAATATCTTCATCTCGTAAGCAAGAACAGTGAATTATATAAAGATGATCATAAAGCTGAATGGAACGACCTAAAACGTGAAGAAAACTCGACCTATGTTAACGTAGATTTCTCCGATAATAGCTTTATGGTTCCCAGGTTAACTTGTTGGCCTTCAAAAAAGATCCAAACATTTGATTTTTCCTGTCCGCTAATGTGGAAAAATAACCTTCAGCGTTATATACTAGAGAGAAGTGAGGACGGTAACAACTTCTCAATCGTTATGTCAGATAAAGTTGACCCGGATCGGATAGAGGTAATACAAAAAGATTTGATAGATAAAGAACCACTACCAGGAACATCCTATTATCGCCTGAAATTAAAGTATTATCATGATCAGTATCTCATTTCAGATACCCTTAGCGTAAGTTATATCCCTAAGGAGTTTTTTGCTATGATTCCCTCATATCTAACTGTTCCCCAAACCACTCTTTATATTTATGCTGGGCTTAAACTCATAGGGAACATCGCTATCTATAACAAAAAAGGCGAGCAGGTTCAAACATTCGACCATCAATTAACCATAGGACCTAATCTTATCTTATTAGATTTAACATTATTACCCAAGGGAGAGTACTGGGTAGGATTTGAAAGCGCTCATATAGACGTATATTATCCCTATGCCCATTTTTATAAAGGGTAAATAATAAGGCCAAAATATCTTAACTTGATCCTTGTTTTAACTAACCTGGATAAACTACTATTAAATGTATATGAAGGCTTTATTTGAATACGTCTATTTTATACCGTGGTGGGGTTACCTCATTATTCTTCTACTGCTTGTGGCAATATATGACGTTTTTATTCAGCGAAAACACACTATCCTTCATAATTTTCCTATTATCGGCCATTTTAGATACTGGTTGGAAAGTATAGGTCCGGAATTGCGACAGTACATTGTCGCCAACAATCGAGAAGAACTTCCCTTCAATCGAAGTCAACGATCTTGGATTTATGCATCTTCAAAAAAAGAGAACAATTATCAGGCATTTGGTACAGATCAGGATATTCACAGCCCCGGGTATATCTTTATTAATCCATGTATGATTCCTTACCATATACCCGAAGGTCATCCAAATCTATCTGATCCCTATTTTCTTCCCTCAGCAAAAGTGATAGGCCCTCACAGAAAACGACCTTACAGACCCAAATCCATTATTAATATTTCTGCTATGAGTTATGGTTCTCTTTCTAAAGCCGCTGTCCAATCGTTAAATATGGGCGCCAAGATGGCAGAATGCTATCATAATACAGGAGAAGGAGGCTTATCTTCCTATCATTCAAATGGAGCTGATGTAGTTTTTCACTTTGGTACGGGTTATTTTGGAGTAAGGGATGCCGATGGAAATTTTTCAATGAGTAAGATGAAATCATTAGTAGAAAAATTTCCTTTTATTAGGGCCATAGAAGTAAAATTATCTCAGGGAGCAAAACCTGGAAAAGGCGGTGTATTACCTGGAAAGAAAATCACCAAAGAAATTGCTGAAATACGTGGAGTTACCGTCGGAAAGGATGTGATCTCTCCCTCCTTCCATACTGCCTTTAGCAATATAGAAGAACTCATCTACTTCGTAGAACAGATAGCCAGAGAAACCGGTCTGCCTGTAGGGATCAAATCAGCCGTAGGGAAACCAGATAAATGGTATGAATTAGCAGACTTGATGGTCGAGACGGGAAAAGGACCTGATTTCATTGCAGTAGATGGAGGTGAAGGAGGAACCGGTGCCGCTCCCCCCGCTTTTGCAGATCACGTTTCCTTACCTTTCATGTACGCCTTTACCAACATTTATAAGATATTTAATGAACGCGGTTTATCCGATAAACTGGTATTTATCGCTTCGGGAAAGCTGGGCCTTCCCTCCAACGCACTTATGGCGTTTGCGCTGGGAGCTGATGTAATTAATGTAGCCAGAGAAGCCATGATGTCTATAGGTTGTATTCAGGCTCAATTATGCCATACTAATCATTGCCCCTCAGGTGTAGCCACTCAAAGCAAATGGCTTCAGGCAGGAATTGACACCAACTTAAAGTCAGTCAGATTTGCTAATTATATAAAAAATTTCCGTAAGGAAGTACTGGAAATTACTCATGCTTGTGCCTATGAGCATCCCTGCCAACTTACCATGGAAGATGTTCAATTGAGTATGGGCGATAATCACAAAACACAAAGCTTATCTACTACCTTTGGGTATCTTAAGAGACTAGTACATTTTGAAGGAATGGAAACCCTTCTACATTGTCCTCATCTAGGAGGAGCATCGTCTCTTCCAATATCGGATGCAAAACTCCAACTCAATAACGGAAAAATTACCTCCTGAGCATACACGAGGAAAATATAGACAGTTTTATGACCTATCGGTCTCATATTGCAGTAAATACACGCGTTCTTCAATCCAAAAAACTTGATGGCATAGGGAGATTTACTTTTGAACTTCTCCAGAGAATGGTTTATGCTCATCCTGACATACGCTTTTCTTTTTTCTTTGATCGTCCGTATGAGGATCGCTTTGTATTTGCAGAAAATATATTCCCCCACATCATCCCTCCTCCTACCAGACATCCTATAATTTGGAAATGGTGGTTCCATTACCTATTGCCCTTAAAAATCCGCCAGTTATCTCCTAATTTATTTTTCTCTCCAGAATTTTACTTAACTAATCACGCCACGATTCCTCAGATTCCCGTATTTCACGATATCGCTTACGAACATTTTCCTCAGGATATAGGGAAGTGGGCCGCTTATTATTGCAGAAAATACTCCAGGATTTACGCCCACAAAGCTAGCCATGTAATAACTGTTTCTGAGTTTAGCAAATCAGATATTATTACTCACTATCAGTTAGCTCCAGAATCCGTCTCTGTAGTATATAATGGTGTGAGTGATCATTTTCATCCTATTTCCGAACCTGAAAAAGCTACCATCAGAGAACAATATGCCCAAGGCCAACCTTATTTTCATTTCGTTGGTACGCTTCAACCCAGAAAGAATATTCCCAACCTGTTAAAAAGCTTCGACTTATTTAAGCAACAGGTGCCATCAAAAGTAAAATTGGTGTTAGTAGGAAGGGAAGGGTGGAAAAATAATGTATTGAAAGAAACCTACGAACAAATGGCACATAAAGAGGATGTATTATTTACTGGCTATGTAACTGATAAGGTGTTAAATGATTTGCATGCAGCTTCTTTAGGTCTTTGTTTTATACCCTATTTTGAAGGCTTTGGAATTCCTATTCTAGAGGCGATGCACTGTGAAGTACCCGTTATATGCAGTAATGGGAGTTCGATTCCTGAAGTTGCTGGAGATGCTGCTATCATGGTAGATCCTTTTCAGGTAAATGAAATAGCTGATGCCATGAAGCAATTATATATAGATTCCCACTTAAGGGAAAAACTAATTAATAAAGGAAAACGTCAAAGAGAAAAATTTAGCTGGGACCTGACATATCAGAAAACGTGGGAAGTACTTTCACAATATTTATAGATGGGCTTTTTATTCTATTATGCTTTTGTAGCTGTTGTCTTATCTTATATTACCTGCTTACGTTGAGAGCAGCATGGGGATTTTCTCGTATTATTTGCCGCAATCAACTCTCACATTCCCAAGTCTCTCTTCCCTTTATTTCTGTCATCGTAGCTGCCCGGAACGAAGCGGATCATATTTTTTCTTGTCTTACCTCTCTGTTAACTCAAGAATATCCACAAGAGCGATATGAAGTAATCCTGGTGAATGATCACTCTACTGATCTTACCCTGGACATTGCCCTACAACTCACCCAAGAATATCCCAACCTAAAAATATTGAACCTGAAGGATTATTCTATACCAGCAGGAACAGCATTTAAAAAAGCTGCCTTAAATGTAGGTGTGGCCAATGCTCAGGGAGAGTGGATTTTTCAGACAGATGGGGATTGTGTAGCTCCTTTCTCATGGATCAGGACGATGGCTAATCACATCGAAAAAGATATTCATTTTTTGAGTGGTCCCGTTTTTTTAACCTATGATTCGACTTTTCTACAACGGATTCAAAGCCTGGAATTTATGGGATTAATTGCTTTAGGAGCAGGAAATATGGCCGTGGGAACTCCTAATATGTGTAATGGTGCCAATATGGGATACAGAAAACAATCTTTTAACACACTGGGCGGTTATTCTGGCATCCGGCAAGTAGCTTCAGGGGATGATGAACTGTTGCTTCAAAAGTTTATTAAGTATGCACCAAATAGTATTCGATTTATTAAATGCTCAGGTGCTATTATTCGAACACCTGCTATTTCCAACTGGCGCTCTCTGATGTCTCAACGTCTCAGATGGGTAAGTAAAGCCAGAAGTTATACTGTCAGGTCGATTAATTTGGTACAACTCATCTACTATTTCGCTTTCCTCACATTTCCAATTTTAGGTATTTTTTCTATTATCAGTTTAGATAATTTCCTTTATTTGGGAACCTTTCTCGCCGTAAAATGTCTGGTTGATGCAACTCTACTGACCAGTTCCGCCAAATTTTTCCGTAATTTGAACCTTTTATGGTATCTACTCCCATTGGAAATATTATATATAGGTTATGTTCTGTGGATAGGAGTCGCTGGAAATCGTCTACGAACCTATCAATGGAAAGGAAGAACAGTATCATGAGCAAAGTAAACGACATACAAGAAGCCATTCTCAATGCTCTTTTTCTAGAATCTACCTTCGAGCAATTGAAGAATGAAATTGAGACAACTTTACCCATATTAAGGGATGAATTGAGAATTATGATCGATAAAGGGTGGATCCATGTGTTGGAACGACCGAATGCTCAGGCTGACTACAAAAGAATTGCCATTTTCGATTCTGACCAGCTTGAAAAGTATGCTTTTGTCGCAACTAAAAAGGGATTGGATAAAGTGTCGACCGGTAATATGTCCTAGGATAATGAAGAATGCATATAATACAACAGATCCTCAAAAACTGCTTGATTTAAAGCGCTTGGAATCGGACGCTTTGCTGGATGTTTTGAGGACCATTAATCACGCTGAGTTAAAAATCAGCCAATTGTGTACTATTACAAGAAATGTACTTCGCGCACAATTAGGTGTGAAGAAAATGATATTTTTTTATTTCTCGAGTGGAGAATGGATAGAAGGGCTTAGGGTAGGCTTTTCTCGATTTAATATGTCTGTTCTGGATGAGATGATAGGGATTCGCAAGCTCACTTCCATTGATTCGTCCTCATATCCGAGACTTTCCTCGCATAAAGTAGAGTATGTTATACCTATTGACAATAAAGGAGAAATAACGGCATATTTCGTTATAGCAGAGTTTGCAGACACCGAGATGGAAGCCCAAAGCGACCTTATTTTTATTGAAACCCTTGGAAATATTTTATCCGTTGCCATTCAGAATAAGCAATTATTTCAAGAAAATATGCGCCGTGAGCTACTCATTAGGGAGCTGGAAGTAGCTGAGACCATCCAAAAACAATTATTAATATCGGATTTCAGCCGATTCAAGGATGTCGATATTAGTGCTAAACTGAAATCCCACTATCGCATAGGAGGAGATTTTTACGATGTTATTAATAAAGGCGAGAAAACCATCTTCGTCTGTATTGCTGATGTATCAGGGAAGGGGATTGGCGCTGCTTTATTGATGTCTAATTTGCAAGCTAATTTGCGCGCATTATGTGCACAGTACGAATCACTGGAATCTATTATACAGGAATTAAACAGTATTTTATTCAACATCACTACCGGAGAAAAATTTGTTACTCTATTCCTGGCCAGGATAGATATAGCAGATCAAAAAGTTACCTATGTAAATGCCGGACATAATTACCCCATTTTTCTCCATAATAATGCTTATAAACAACTCGAAAGTGGAAGTGTATTATTAGGCATTATGCCCAATTTGGAGGTAGAAGTAAATTCGTTCAGATATCATCCAGGAGACTTACTATTTATGTACACTGACGGAATAGTAGAACAGGAAAATGAAAAAGGGGAAATGTTCGGAACTGAAAGATTAATCAACATTCTCAAAGGCAAACATGCGTACTCTTCCAATGAAATAACCCAACATGTTTTACATATGTTATATAATTATTCACGTGATGTAGAGGCAAGTGATGATATTACTATGCTAAGTGTAAAATTTCTAGCATGAAAGGTGTGTGCAAAAGCAAAATATCTATTTACTTCACATAATATCGACAACAAAAATATACACGGATAAAAAAGCTTATTAATTTAATTAGATATATGAGACTTTTTAATGTTGAGTTGCTTAATCAATTAAACGGACCTGCCCTTAGCCTATCTGAAAAACTATCCACTAAAGAGGCGAAAATAGGAGTAGTAGGGTTAGGATATGTTGGACTACCCATTGCTTTAGAATTTTGTAAAAAAGGATTTAGTTGTGTCGGGGTAGATATTTCAGAAGCGAAAATAGATTCCTTGGCTCGCGGAGAAAATTATATTGAAGATTTAGACGATGAAGAGATAGCCACCGTTGTTTCAGCTGGGCTTTTAATTCCTTCCACTCAATATGAAGCTCTATCAGATGTGGATATTATTTATATAGCCGTACCTACTCCTTTTAATGAGAATAAAGATCCGGATATTTCCTATATACTGAATGCTTCTGAAGGGATCAAAGATATATTAACAGAAGGGAAATTAATCATATTAAAGAGTACTACTTTTCCAGGTACTACAGAAAACCATCTTATTCCCATCTTAAACCAATCAGGATTAACCGCAGGAGAAGATTTCTTTGTTGCCTTCAGTCCTGAGAGAGTGGATCCCGGTAATAAGGTTTACACTACAGCTACCACTCCCATTGTTACAGGAGGGGTTAATGAAATCAGTACCATTATCGCTTCTTACACGAACCACCAAATCGTGAAAGATGTATATATGGTCAATAATCCAAAGATTGCTGAGCTGGAAAAGCTTCTGGAAAATATTTTTAGAAGTGTGAATATCGCTTTAGTGAATGAGCTGGCATTACTTTGCGAAAGGATAGGGGGAATAGATGTTTGGGAGGTCATTGATGCAGCAAGTACAAAGCCTTTCGGATTTATGAGATTTACACCTGGACCAGGAGTGGGTGGACATTGTATCCCCATTGATCCGTACTACCTTTCATGGTTAGCAAGAGCTTTTGACTTTGAAACTAAGTTCATTACACTAGCAGCAAATGTTAATGAGAGCATGTCATATCATGTTACTGATCTGGTTATGCGTGAAATCGCTCGCCAACCTATTACCCTTAGTGAAGCGAGAATACTAATTATCGGCGCTTCATTTAAGAAAAACGTAAAAGACTTAAGAAATTCTCCTTCGGAAGCTATAGTTCACAGATTATTAGAAGAAGGAATACAAAATATTGATTATAGTGATCCCTGGGCGCCTGAATATGTTGTAGGAGGTAAAACATATTACTCAGTAGACCTTACAGAAGAAACGCTGGCCTCTTATAATTGCGCCATCATTATCACTGATCATGATGCCTTTGATATGAATTTTATCGTTCAGCATTCTCGCCATGTTATTGATACAAGAAATGCAGCAAAGAATGTGAAAGAACATAGAGATAAAATTACCCTCTTAGGTTACTCAAACCCAAAGCCGAAATTAGTTTTACAACACTAATTCATTTTTTAAACATTATTTGTCCAAAGGATATAGAGGAAGAAAAGGATCATTACCTCCTTTTCTTCTTTTGCTTTTTTACTCTTATATAGTCGCTTTCTAAAGGAGTAGCTTCTTCCGTTTTCATCGACAATCCAATTCTCCTTCTTCCAATATCCACAGAAAGTACTTTCACTTGGACCTTTTGATGAACCTTTACTACTTCGGAAGGATGTTTGACAAATTTATTGGCTAATTGGCTAAGATGTACCAAGCCATCTTGATGTACCCCAACATCTACAAAAGCACCAAAATCCGTTATATTAGTTACAATCCCTGGAAGAATCATTCCTTCAAACAAATCTTCCATGTCATGAACCCTTTCATCAAAACTAAAAGTCTCAAATTGCTCCCTGGGATCTCTACCTGGTTTTGCTAATTCATTCAAAATATCTTTTAAGGTAGGTATACCTATCCGGTCATCTATATAATTTTCCAACTTAATCTTTTTGCGTAGAGACTCACTTTCAATAAGCTGCTTTACATTCACCTCCATATCAGCCGCCATTTTTTCTACTACCCTATAGCTCTCAGGATGTACTGCACTCGCATCCAACGGATTGTTAGCTTCTCTTATTCTAAGAAATCCTGCTGCCTGTTCAAATGCTTTAGGTCCTAAACGTTGTACCTTCAGTAATTGCGATCTTGAGTGAAACGCTCCATGTTCACTTCTATATTTAACAATATTTTCCGCCAGCGTAGGTCCTAAACCAGAAACATAAGTGAGTAACTGCTTGCTGGCAGTATTCACTTCCACGCCTACCGCATTCACACAGCTCATTACAGTATCATCAAGGCTCTTTTTTAAGGCATTTTGGTCCACATCATGTTGATATTGCCCTACTCCTATTGATTTTGGATCTATTTTCACTAATTCTGCTAAAGGATCCATTAACCTGCGTCCTATAGATACTGCTCCTCTTACGGTTACATCATGATCGGGAAATTCTTCCCTGGCTACTTCGGAAGCCGAATAAACAGAAGCGCCATTTTCACTTACCATAACGATGAGAGTTTCCTTAGGCAATTCGATACTTCTAAGGAATTGTTCTGTTTCTCTGGAAGCGGTCCCATTTCCTACAGCTATAACCTCAATCTTATGCTTTTGGGCTAATTCTGTCAAGACGAGTTCTGATTGTGCTTTTCGTTGTTGGGGAGGATGAGGGAAAATAGCTGTATATTCCAGCAATTGTCCCTGATGATCCAAGCATACCACTTTGCATCCTGTACGAAATCCAGGATCAATAGCCATCACTCGTTTTCTTCCTAGAGGTGCAGCTAATAATAATTGCCTTAAATTATCGACAAATACATGAATAGCTTCCTCATCTGCTTTTTCTTTGCTCAATAATCTGATTTCTGTCTCCATAGAAGGAGCCATTAATCTTTTATAAGAATCCTCTATTGCCAGTTGTACTTGATTACTACTTTCATTGTTCCCTTTGATAAATGAGCGGGACAATAATTCAACCGCATCTTCTGTTTCGGGTCTAATGCTCAATGAAAGTATCAGTTCTTTCTCCCCTCTCCTCATTGCCAGCAATCGGTGTGAAGGAATTTTTGCGATGGGTTCTGACCAGTCAAAGTAATCCTTGTATTTCTGCCCTTCTTCCTCTTTCCCCTTCATCACCTTAGAGACAATAGAAGCTTTATTTACAAATAATCTCCTCATACTAGCCCTGACATCTGCCTCTTCGTTAATCCACTCCGCCATAATATCTCTTGCCCCTTTTAAGGCATCTTCTTCATTGTTTACTTCTACCTCCTTATTAATGTAACTCATAGCTTCTATCTGAGGTTCCACATAAGATTTCTGTTCCCATATCAATTCTGCCAGAGGGGTCAATCCTTTCTCTTTCGCTATGGTTGCTCTGGTTCTTCGCTTGGGTTTATAGGGTAGATATATATCTTCCAGACGATTAATATTATCAGCGGCGATAATAGCTTCTTCTAACTCCTTTGTAAGTAATTCTCTCTCACCTAAGGATTTTAATATAGCTTTCCTCCTTGTATCAAGTTGTTCCAAGCGTGTGGCTGTATCTCTGATTTCTGCCAACTGCAATTCATCCAGCCCTCCAGTTGCCTCTTTTCTATACCTGGCCATAAAAGGAATAGTAGCACCTTCCGAGATGAGATGTAAGGTTGCGACTACTTGTCTAACTTGTAAACTCATTTCCTTAGCTATCAACCGGGCATGGGTTTGATCAATCTCCATGATAAGATTTACTTAATTTTAAAACAGTTTTTTGGAAAATTAAGGCATTTTTTCTCATAAATCCTTTCCCAAAAATAGATACATAGGTTCTAATGGTATAATTATTAAATGTTTTTGCTATAAAAATTTATTGTATTGAGTAAGTTTTCC
>CBDHFQ010000028.1:0-13452 GCA_965262565.1 Bacteroidia bacterium | reverse complement strand
AGACATAACTAATTCTATAGAAGGATGTACCTCAGAGGGAAAGATTGTACATCCTGTATATCTCTTTGGTCCAGAGAATTTCTTCGGTTTCTAAATCATATTCCCACCCGCCTATTCCTGCCATTTCGCCTGTTTTCTCAAGCATATATTCTTCACGAGCAAGTTTATCCTCTAAATGTTTTTTTTCAGTGATGTCTCTGGCCGATACGATGTACAAAAACTCAGTAGAATATTCCCCCAAAACGAATGGTTGAAGATCCAGTTCCAGCCACAATAACTCCCCATGCAATGTCAAAATGGGAACTGAAGCACAAAAGGACTGATAATTGGCTAATTGATTGAAGAATAATTTCCACTCACTCTCATATTTCTCAAGGAGACCGGGATGCATAGATATGCTTCCATCAGGTGAAGAAGAGTAACCCAATAATTGCCATAATTTATCATTACCCCACTGGATGAAGCCTTTATCATCAATCAAATAATAAGGATGAGAAAAGTTTTTTAAAAGATCTAGTTTATCTATAGCTTCATTAGAAATCAAAAACATACGTTTTTATTAATAATAAGTCCCTTAACTAATAAAAAGGTGATATGGCCATTAGGGCAAATGTATTTTTGGTTGGATTACTGTTAATTAAAAAATAAACTCAATAAAAAAGAAAGAGGCATCACCTGTTTACTAACATAAATCAAGTAGCCATTTTCTTAGATAAGCTTGTAATATATCTATTTTAACAGGCTTGGGGATATAATCATTCATTCCCGCCTCAAGACAAATTTCCTTGACTTCAAGAGAAGCGTTAGCTGTCATTGCAAGGATAATGGGTTGTTTAATATTCGATGTGGCTCTAATCGTTTTGGTTGATTCCAATCCGTCCATGACGGGCATTTGTAGATCCATTAAAACCAGGTCAAATTTCTTACTTTTTACTTTATCAATAGCTATCTCCCCATTACTGGCTATATCATATTCAGCATTAAACTTTTGAAGCATTTTCTTAGCAACTTGCTGATTAACTAAATTATCCTCAACCAATAATATGTGATAATTAGATAGATTTAGCTTTTCTCTGTTCATTAATTGTGTGGATGGTTTTAATAATGCTCTACCATTATCAGGAGTACTCAGCAGAAAATTAATATGATATTGTAGTTCTTTTTTGCGGATAGGCTTGTGCAAAATAATATCGAACATCCGTTTTTGTTCAGCGGTTTGTATGGTTACTCCAGAACTTAATAAGATCATAGGTAGGTGTTTATTCAGAGGTTTCTTTCTAATTAACTTGGCTAGTGTGAGTCCATTCATTTCTGGCATATGCATATCCATGATAATAAGATCCATTTGAACGACTTTGTTAAGATCACCTAACATTTGATTTGGGGAAGAGTATAAAGCCACCTCCATATTCATTTTATTTAATTGCTTTTGGAGAATGATCCTATTTGTATAATTATCATCAATTACTGCTACTCTCTTTCCATTAAAAGATAATTTTTGGCTATTGCTAGTATGCTGATTAGAACCAATCCCTACCATTAGAGTGAAGCAAAAAGTGGAGCCTTTACCTTCTACACTTTCCACCCATATATTTCCTCCATGCATTTCTACTAATTTTTTACTAATGGCTAACCCAAGCCCAGTACCGCCATGTTCTCTGGTTGTACTGGCATCTACCTGGGAAAATGATTTAAATAGCTTATTCTGCTTTTCTTTAGGAATGCCAATTCCAGTATCTTTCACTGAGAATAGTAATTCTATAGAATCTTTTCGCCTGTCTGTCTGGACTACTGACACTACTATTTCTCCTATTTGTGTGAATTTAATGGCATTTCCTATCAAATTAACAAGAATTTGCTTCAATCTTGTGATATCACCTTTTATATAATGAGGGATCTGTTCATCTACTTCATATAACAGTTCCAGTCTTTTCTCGGAGGCCTTTGTTGCCAGGAGTTCCAGGGTATCCTCTATAGGTTCAAGGACGGAGAAATCAATCATTTCTAGCTCTAAATTCCCCGATTCAATTTTGGAATAATCTAAAATGTCATTAATAACCGATAGTAGGTTTTCGCCTCCCTGCCGAATAGTCTGTAAAAAATTTTGTTGTTCGGTATCTAGAATAGTATCCGCTAAGAGCCCTGTCATACCAATAATGGCATTTAAAGGAGTTCGTATCTCGTGGCTCATGGTAGAAAGAAATTCTGATTTAGCAAGGGAAGAGGCTTCAGCTTGCTCCTTGGCTTGAATCAATTCAAATTCCTCCTTTTTCCGGTGTGTAACATCTCTCAATATGGAAACCCAGTGCGTTATGTTCCCATGTTTATCTATTACCGGACTTATAACAATATTAGCCCAGAATTGGGTACCGTCTTTCTTATAATTAATCATTTCCACTTCAGTGGGATGTCCATGTTCTATGGCATGACGTATTTTTTTCAATTCTTGCGAGCTACTTTGAGGTCCTACAAGTAGTATGGGAGTTTCACCTAACATTTCTTCTTTGGAATATCCAGTCAGTTCAACAAAGGAAGAATTAACATAAATGATTTCTTCAGATGTTCCTTCTGAATTATCAACATCTCTTCTAGGTATAACATTGGTGATAAGTATTGAATCAGAGGTATGCTCTACGACTGATTGCATGAGTCGTAGTTCGGTCTCAGTGATTTTTTCTTCGGTAACATCTCTGAAGATTCCGTACCAGACAGTACATCCATCATCTGTTCTTTCAGGCATAGAGGTGGCATGCAGCCATCTCTCATGCCCTTCAATAATAACTCTATACTCTAGATTAAATTCGGATAAATCTGCGGCTGAGTGGCCCATTTTCTCTATAAGCACCTTAGCATCTTCAGGATGTATTATCTCTACGGTAGGTGATGCATCTTGCTTAACCTCTTCAACATCAAAGCCTGGATATAACTTTCGAAAACCTTCACTAAGAAAAGGAAAACTGAGAAAACCATTCGGATCTAAATTTAATTGGTAGATAGCTCCTGGAACATTCTGGGTAAGCTTGTATAACAATTGTTCTCTTTCTACAATTTCTTTTTCTGCCAGTTTTCTCTCTGTTATATCCTGAATAATCCCTGTTAATTTTACTGTTTTTCCATTTTCTACTGAAGGCGTTCCTATTCCTCTTACATATTGGCACTTATTATTATGTGAGTTAAACTGTAGTTCTAGATCATAGGATTCTTGAAAATTGATCGCTCTTTCTACAGCCTGATATAATTTAAGTTGATCCTCCTCTGGAAATCGAGACATCACTAATTCAAGAGAAAGCTTAACATCAAAGGGAACGTTATACAGCCTGTATACTTCTTTAGTCCAAATGATTTCTTTACTAATTAAATCGTATTCCCATCCACCTATTGAGGCCATCTGTCCAGTCTTCTCCAACATATGTTGTTCGCGAACCAGTTGTGCTTCGATATCCTTTTGCTGAGTAATATCTCTGGCTGAAACGACATACAAAAATTCAGTAGAATGGCTGAAGGGAGAAAAAGGCTGTATGTCTAACTCTACCCAACACATATTTCCATTTAATTTTAAAATGGAAAGACATATGTTAAAAGGTTGATGTTCATTTAATTTTTCTAAAAATAGTTCCCAATTCTCTTGATATTTATCAGCTGGATTGGGAGATAAGGGTATGACCATATTGGGAATTTGTTCATAATCAAGGAGCTTCCATAGTGAATTATTGCCCCAATGAATATTCGCCCTATCATCAAGTAGAAAAAAAGGAAAGATAAAACCTTTGAATATTTTTAATTTATCAAAAATCTCATTTGATATCGATAACATATAATTTATTTAATATCCTACATATTTGGACTATACATATTGATTAAAATAAAAAATTAATATAATTATGTAGGTGTTGATATTTGGAGTATTTATTTTTAATAATTAAAAATAAACTCTCTTAAAAAAGAACATATCTTCACTGTAATACTAACAAGTGAAATCTTTTAAGTATTTCGTTTTAAATACTTAAAAATGATATGGTTAAATGACTATTTTAGAAGGGTAATAGTTCCTGTACGCTTGATGATTTGATTATCTCCTAACAGTCCTTCGATAGTTATCACATATACTCCTTCTTGAACGGATTGACCATTTAACGTGCCATCCCAGCTAAAGTCGAGATCGAAACTCTCAACCATCAATCTTCCCCAACGGTCAAAGATTTGTATATGTACTTGTCTAAATCCTTGTATTTCAAAGGTGTATTGATCGTTAAGACCATCGCCATTAGGAGAAAAAGCATTTGGTAAATAAATGGTTGAATTGATTACTTCTATTGCGCTGAATGTGATAGAATCTCGGCAACCCTCTTGTCCTAAAGCTATTAGGCTTACTTCATACATACCTCCTTTTTCATAAATATGAATCGGATCGATAGCATTCGATACGCTGCCATCCCCAAATTCCCATTTGAAAGCAGTAGCAAAATTACTCTCATTAAAGAATTGGACAACAAAAGGAGCTGAACCTGAAGAGCTATCTACTGAAAAATTAGCTGTAGGAGGTGGAACCACATTTACAGCGATAAAACTCGTATCTTCAGCACAACTGGCGCCCGGAGGTGGTAGTAACCAGAATATAGTATCGCTCGATGGATTCACTTCTATGGATGGTGCTATCTGGTTAGTACTCCATCTGTATCTCATAGAAGGATCGCCCCCTATAAGCATCAGTGTATTACCTTCACAAACAATTGTATCATTTGCAAGGGTAATACTGGTATCATTTTCTATAATTACTTCTATTTGTTCCAATCTTTCACATCCTTCTACATTTGAAATGGAAACGGTGTAAAGGGTAGATTGATTGGGGCTAACTAAAGGACTGGAAATGGAACTATTGGAAAGTCCTACCTCTGGAGTCCAAGAATAGTTATTACCTCCATCTGCAATCAACTGAATACTATCCCCTCTACAAATAGATGGATTTCGATCAGAGCTTAATGAGGTTTGTGGAGCTGGAACAACATTAACATTAATGGTATCTTCTTCCAGGCATGTTCCATTGCTCGCTTCAACAAAGAAGGTGGTACTTTGGTCAGGGAATATGATAGGATTAGCTGAATTGGGATCTGACAGGAATACGGCAGGTCTCCATAATATATTGTCTGCTCCCTGGACAGATAGTCTAATGCTATCCCCTTCGCAGATCGTAGTATCTGTTCCAAGTGAAAGCTCTGGCGTAGGCAGAACATTTAATGTAATACTTGCACTGTCAGAACAATTTGACTGATTATCAATTGAAACAATATAAGTTGTAGAGGAATCTGGGAAAGCAATTGGATTGGGAACATTCCTATCAGAAAGCCCGATAGACGGACTCCAGTTATAGTTACTACCTCCCATAACTTCCAGTTGGATACTATCGCCTTGACATAGTGTCGTATCACTCCCTAAATTAATGATAGGGGTAGAAGCAATCTGGATAGCGATAGAATCTGTTGTTACACAACCTTCTTCATCCATTGCCTCCAATCTGTAGGTAACTGACTCTGCAGCTAAAATAGTGACTTCGGCATCAGCTATACTTGAAATATTTGTATTAGGGGACCATAAAAATGCTGCAGGTCTGTCAGTGGTTGCTGATAGATTGATCGTATCTCCAGCACATGCTACTGTATCTCCTGAAATTGTTAACTCAAGTGCTGGTACTGCTTCAATAAATAAGATATTAGAGGTTTGTCTACATAGTTCTCTATCAAATTGACTAGAATCGTTTGCTACCAATAACCTGATTTCATCTTCATTATTGTATTCAGTTAAGACGAGATTAGATTGATTCGCTCCTGGAATATTTATCCATTCTGAGCCTTGACCATCAGCAGGCAATAATTGCCATTGGAATACAAGGGAATCTGAATTCCCGGATACATTTCCTGTAACTTCTATTGTATCCTCCCCACAAAGCGGAAAAACCAGGGAAGGATCAAATGAAATAGATACCTCAGGTATACAAGCTGTTAATGATAAATTATCAATAGCGAAATCATTCCCCAGGCTTGGACGCTGTACCCCTCCATTAAGTGCAGGAATTTTACTTCTAAACACTATAAAAACATTTCCAGGCTCAGGAGGTCCTGAAAAGGTAATATTGAACGTATTCCATTGACCATCATTTATGATTTCACCGGTTTCAAAGGCAGCAGATAATTCTCTTAACTCTTGATTAGTAGCTGTTCCAGGAGCTATGACAACCTCTACATTTGGCAATACTGGTATTTCATTTAAGGGATTATCTGTTCCATTTGGGACAATTAACGGAGAGAACAGATTGATAATATCAAAAGATAGTTCATACGTAAGGTCAGCACACAATTCCTCTACTTCCTGTGCATATACAATAGAAGCTGCAGTATCTCCATTGACTACCATCATATATCCATCCACATCAGCAGAATTATCTTCAGTAGAGATCCAAAACGCTTCGGTTAAGCCTGAAGTAGGGGAGCCATAAAAGGAAAAAACCATTCCTTCTGTATTATTCGCCAATACATAATTGCCAATAGTGGGAAACGTAAATTGGTCCAATCCAAAGTTGTAGTCCGTAATCCCTGGGAGCAATTCAAATATCCAAATAGATTGATTTGCATTTGGTATTTCTCCTCCCTGACGAATATTTCCAAAATCTCCTGCGAATAAACCATTTGTCCCTGAAGGTTGCTGACAGCTTCCAATTGCAACGGTACAATCGGGATCCTCGTTATCTATCCAACCATCTCCATCGTCATCTATGCCATTATCACAAATTTCTCCACAACTAAAAGGAGGTAAAATGAAAGCATTATTGCCAAAATCACATTCTAACTCTGCTGAATATACTGTATCAGGAGGAATAGGAAGAGGTAAATTATTTGGACGATGGTTAACTAAAAAGGTCAAATCTCCTTCCACTAACGGAAAAGAAATAGTATCTATCAGGCATTCATTAACATCTAATCCTGCGATAAGGGAATCTGTCATAATCTCTACAGGAAAAGGAATATTTACATAGGGATTAAACTCATACACTGTAATATGAATAGGGACAGTCGTTGGAGCTGATCCTACGTTACAAATTTCTACGATGGCCACTCCTTGATTTGGGCAGTTATCTAGAATTAACCCATTATTGCCCTGATCAGGTGCTAACTGAATAGTAAGGTCGGGGGCAGGGGCTACATTGGAACTATCTATAATCAAACTTGCGGACTGATTAAGATAATTGTTGTAAACGAGATGATTTTCCTGAAAAACAGCTGGAATAGTTCCATTTTCATTCACATTTGTAATGTGATAGGCTTGGGTGTTCCAGATAGAGCGTGCTGGAAACCAAGGGAAAGAACCTGAAGAATATACCGAGAGGAATCCAGTACAGGGAACGATGATATTAGCTTGCCCATCATTATTAATGTCCGCAATTGTAGGATATTCCATTCCGGTAGCACTGATACAAGATAAATCTCCTGTATCAAAAAGGACTAATGGCCCACCATTTCCGTCTCCTTCTCCCTGAAAGACGCGCAATTTATCTGTATCTCTATAGGCCAGTTCCAATTTTCCATCTCCATCAAAATCAAAGGCAGTAGTTTGGGTGTGACCAGAATCATCATTTGTTCCTGTGGTCCAAATCATACGCCATTGGCCATTAGCATTAACCAAATCATCATATACGGTCAGGAATTGGTTGGAACATATGGCTATTTCTGGAAAGCGATCCAAATCAAAATTTCCTATAGTTGCTCTGCTGGCACTCCCTCCCTGAAGAATCTCTTGATTGCCATTCAGAAATACCTCAGCCTGCTGTAGATCCCAAACAATCAATTGTCCTTCTTCAAAAGAACTGACTATGGCATCTACATCTCCATCCAGATCCATATCCCCCAGAGCTACATTGGCTAGTTTAGTCCATTCATCATCCTGATAAAAACCAGGTAGGGTTCTAATCAGGTTCCACTGTTGTAGCGCAAAATCATACCTATATATTTCACTACCCCGAATGAGTTCTACTTCTCCTTCACTTCCATTATTTCCTAAATCTGCATCAGCTGTAAATGCAAATAATCCTTTTCCGGCATCATCTAATTCAGGGACTTCTCCCTGGTATGTAACCCCGGTAACACCATTGACCATCCTACCTACGTTGGGGATGATTTCAGCTTGTCCATCCTGATTTAAGTCTACAATATCCAGATGAGGTCTTGCTGCCGTCACCACTCCAATAGCTGTCCACCGTATTTCAAATCCATTTCCATTAAATTCTATTCGCTGAAGATCAGTGCTGGTACTCGTAGCAAATATATCCACAAATCCATCCTCATCTACATCTCCTAGTACAAGATTTCCAGCCCTGGGTTCCAACACGCCATTTAGGGGAATAAAAGCTTCTTCCACACAATTGGCTCCATCTATCACTACAACCCCACCACCATTATCAGAACTTAGAGTAACTATTTCGGGATCACCGTCAGCATCCACATCTCCCACCATAGGAGCAGCATAGGGGATGACATTTTCCAATAATTGGCAGGTTTGTACTGGGACAAAATCTGAAGGAAGACGAGGTTGAATAGGTACGCCACAAATAGGATCTGGACTCAAACACGCTGGATCAAATCCGTCTATCAATCCATTCCCATCATCATCTATTTGATTATCACAAACTTCCTGGCTGAAAATGGGTACAAGGAAAAAGAAAAAGAATACGGATGGAATGAATAATCTACAACTCAACAACACTCTATTCAGGGTAAAATATGATAAATTCCAGTTCATATACAATGATGCGTGGATTGATAATGTTAAATGTGTTAATAAAATCTTTCCCACCAAAACGTATTAAGCTAAATAAACCTAATAAATTATGGGAACTGAAATATCTACTACATTAACGGTTTTTGTTCGATTTAGGTATCTTGAAAAGCTGATTAAAATGCGAGGCTTAGTTGGTTATTTTTCTTGGAACTTTTTACCGCTTTTTGAAGATTCCTGACTAAACTTTCAGAAGCACCATAAATAAGGGCAGTGTTTTTTACTGATCTTCCTCTTTTCAGTGCCGTTACTATCTTGGGATAACGATCCATCAATTCCATCTCTGATCGTTGAAGGTCTTGTAGGTTAGTGGGAGAAGGAGTTGAGGGGAGAGAAGCAGAAAGAAATGATGACGAATGATAGTTACTAAATCCCTCGAGTACTGTGATGATAGGGATAAAAGATTCGTTCCATACTTTATATGGAGAAAGGGTTTCCATATCCAAACTAGCTATATAAACCGAAACACGTTCTTCCTTAAAATGTGAAATACGTTCTAAGACAATGGAAGGAGAAATTCCCAGATGTGCTAATCTTGGGACTACGATCTTTTGTATGATTCCTGCTCTTGCTAATCCATTCAACAATTGAAAGCATCTGTGAACTTCGCCCGACTGCCGCGCGTCTGGCTGAAGTATTTTCACTACCTGATATTGCTTATCCTTTGCGACCCGTTTAAGCGAATCCACAGAAGACAGATCAAGGTTCTCGTATTCGTTTTGTTGAGCAAAAATGACGACTTTCATGAATTAGTCGCTTGAGATAAATATACCAGGTTCAATATAATGAGAATATTGAAAGGTCACAACCCTCTGTGGGTGAATTGACTAAATACAGTCACTTTCAGTGACAATTTGAATAATATTTCTCGATTCTGCCTACTTCGGAGATACTATTACCTGATAATCTATATATCTATCTTTATCGCCTTCTATTTCAACTTCTAATGTTAATGGTCCCTTATTAAGCACTAAAGGGGAAAAATCAAGTGTTTGACCACCAGTTAGTTTCTTGCTTTCCTTCTTCTCTTTATTGATAATAAGACTTACCAGACCGCCTTTATAAGGATCGTGAATGTCTACCCTTATCTGAAAGTTAGCTGTTTTGTAATTTTCCAATAACCAATATCCCTTTTTCCCCCAACCTTCACCATAAGTCCTTCTTCTGTCTTGGGAAGTTAATACGGTAATATCCTCTGATGGATGTCCAATGACAATAGAAGGGGGAGTGTAATTGTTTGGACGGGTAGTAGATACATCTTCAAACCATTGCTCATATTGTTTCAACAAATAATCCAAGGTATCAGGATATGAGTTTGCCAGATTATTCGTTTCTCCAGGATCTGATTGGATATCATATAATTCGTAGGGAATATTTTCCGGATCTTCTGCTTTGTTTCCGAAGCCGGTAGGATGCACCAACTTCCATTTCGATCCAATCATAGCAAAATGATGATACATTTGAGGCACATCTCCTCTGTGGGTTTGGATGAAGAGATACCTATCAGTTAACTTAGTCGTTTCTTCATCGACATTAGCTGATTGAGCTAAAACAGGCCATATACTTTTACCATCTAAGGACAAGGAGGAAGGAAGAGGTGTATTTGTGATATCTAACACAGTGGGAAGAATATCGATATGAGCAGTAAGCAGCTTATTAAATGTTTGAGCTTTTATTTGTTGAGGATAATGTACCAATAAAGGCGACCTAATCCCTCCTTCATGTACGTTCGACTTCATTCCTCTCAGTGGACCGACATATCTGAGCGAATTGGGACCATTATCCACCATAAAAAAGATAACCGTATTCTCAAACAAATCCTTATCTACCAAATAATTAATCAGTTTCCCTACATTTTCATCTATATTTTCAATCATCGCAAAAATACTTGCGGTCCTGTCTCTCAACTGATCGGGATCTTTTCCTTTATCAATCATGATTTTTTCCAGATTCATGACCTCATATTTTCTCTTTAACCCTTCTGGGACGTCATGATAGGGACCATGGGGAGCATTGGTAGCGATATAAGTAAAAAAAGGTTTAGCTTCCTGTCGCTGAGATTCCATAAAATCCATAGCTTCCTGGAAATATATATCTGTACAGTATCCCTTGGCCTGAAACGATTGACCATTTCTAAATAATACAGGATCAGTATATCTATCATTATTCTCTTTGGGATCTGCTGGCTGAGCCAAACCACCTCCGTGATGAATTACTGATACATCAAATCCCTGGTCTATAGGTCGCATTGGATACGTATCTCCAAGGTGCCATTTCCCAAATATGCCAGTGCCATATCCATTGCCGGATAGCAGCTCTGCCATTGTAGTTTCTTCAGGGTCCATCATCGCTCTACCTATATAAGTATCTACCACTCTGGTTCTGTAATTATATCTCCCCGTCATTAAACTGGCCCTGGTAGGAGCACATACCGGACTGACATAATATCTGTCTACAACTGCACTTTGACTCGCCAATACATCGATATTAGGTGTCTGAATAATTGGATTTCCTTGGAATCCAAAGTCTCCATATCCCTGATCATCTGTTATAATCACAATTACATTTGGAGCATGCGTAGTGTCTGTAGGTTGCTTGGAGGATATGGAAAGATTCGTACTTTGAGTAGCTGATCTGACTTCAGGCTGAACAGGAGATTTTTCTTTTTGCCAATACTCTTGTACCCACTCTGGATGAACAACCATTTCAGCTTGGTTAGCAGCCCATTCTGGCATCGGAAAAGCCCTTAACCTGGAATATCTGGGATAGGATTCCCAAATATCTCCGCTACCCATCATTCTTGCATCTTTCGTCTTTATTAGATAGTCTTCAAAGGTTTTTCTCAGCTCGTTTTTAACCTCTAAAAAATCAGATACTTCTGCTAGGTTATACATACAAGCTGGATCAGACTGTATATCATAGATTTCTTCTAAAGGGCGTAAAGCTACGGCTTCTTGAAGATATTTTTGATAAGCTTCTTCTTTCTGATGAGCGATCAAAAAGTCAAGGGTAGGACAGGCGTCTATATCATGGTATCCTCCGTCGTTAGATCCCAGCGTTTTTTTGACTACAGCTTCTACGGATGGATAATTTCCTTCTCCATATTTCTCAGGCGTGCCAGCGGGCCACCTTTCAGGTGTAAAGTTCCTGATATAAAGATATCGATCCGACCTCATCGCTCTCTGTGGATATCCCAATGAATGATATCTCGAAGAAGAATGACGCTCTCTCGCTGAGAAAACATATTTCCTAGTAGAATCCAGGTGACCAGAACCCTCAGATCTGAATAAGTTCATAAGACTTTTTCCAGTCATCGGAAAAGTACCTGGATGAGAAATCTTAGTTGCTTCCAGAATCGTAGGAGCAATATCTGTAAAGCTGACCAGGTCCTCTATGGTTCTACCTCCCTTTATTCCCTTTGGCCAACTAATCGCCATTGGAACGTGAATCCCATATTCATATACATTAGCTTTTGCTCTTGGAAATGCCATTCCATTATCTGAAGTAACAATCACAATTGTATTTTCCCATTCTCCTCTTTTTTTCAACAATTCAACCATATTCAACAAATGCTGGTCAAAGTGTTGGATTTCCCATAAATAATCCGCTATATCAGATCTGATCGTTGGATGATCAGGAAGAAAGCCAGGCACTTCAATATTATCCACATCGATGCCAGATTCTGTGCCAATTCCATCTTTAAAGGATCGATGAGGTTCATGCGCTCCATACCAAAAGCAAAAAGGCTGATCCTCATTTTTGGCGTTTAAAAAAGCTTCGAAATTGGCTGTGTAGTCTTTGTCTGATATTCCCTCGTCATTAGTAGTTCGGAGATCATTCCATTCCGGCCCAGCCGGATTATTCGTCCATCCTGAAATCTGGTAATTTCCAGGCCCCCAACCTTTTCCCGTGTATCCTGTATGATATCCTTTCGCCCTAAGTATTTCTGGAAAGCTAAGATATTCTGAAGGAAAATAGCTGGCATGAGTTCCTGCAGCTTTTAATTGCCAGGTATTCCTCCCTGTTAATAACGACGCCCTGGAAGGACTACATCCCGGAGAGCCTGCTATGGCATTTTCAAATAATATTCCCGAGCGAGCCACTTCATCAAATCCAGGAGTATAGATAGCCTTGCACCCAGAAATGGATGTATGTGGAAAGGATTGATCATCTGAAATAGCTATTAGGATATTAGGCGATTGCGTATATGCGCCCGAACATACTAAAGTAAAGGAAAGTAATAATAGTCTTAAAAGCATGAGAGAGCAGGTTGACGTGATTAGGACTAAAAAATATATAATACAAATTTTTTAACCTAAAACCAGCCTGCTATCGCACGTAAACAGCTGTTGTACCTATTTTTCCTTCCTTTTCAATCTTAATCCAGTAAATGCTTGAAGGTAATTGGCGAGGGATTTTTATGTGCGATTCTTTCATATGAGAATGATAGATTATTCTACCGCTAACATCCAATAGGCTTACTTCTGTTCGTTGTCCCTCAACCATATCGAATAACACTTTCATTTCTTCTCCTGCGCTTATCGGATTAGGATAAACATTTAATTCCAGGTTTTCTTGGGAAGCAGAAACGGAAAGGACTAATTCTTGAGGAGTTATGGTGAAGGCTTT